>CAYGWN010000047.1:0-8610 GCA_964353765.1 uncultured Methanoregula sp.
GACCGCAGCCGGACCCTATGACCGCTGGCCCCTCGGCCGCGGCTTCGAGCGGTATTACGGGTTCATGGGCGGCGAGACCAACCAGTGGTACCCGGAGCTGGTCTACGACAACCACGGGGTCGAGCAGCCCGCAAAGCCCGAGGACGGCTACCATTTGAGCGCTGACCTGGCCGACAAAGCCATCGAGTTCATCCAGGATGCGCATGTCACCGCCCCGGACAAGCCCTTCTTCCTGTATTACGCCACGGGCTGCGGCCACGCGCCGCACCATGTGCCAAAGGAGGGGGCGGACAAGTACAAGGGCCGGTTGGACATGGGCTGGGACGAGTACCGGAAGATCGTCCACCAGCGTCAGCTCGAGATGGGGATCACCCCCCCGGGCACGGAATTGTCACCGCATGACCCCGACGTGCCTGTCTGGGACACGTTGTCAGCGGACGAGAAGCGGCTCTATGCCCGGATGATGGAGGTCTATGCCGGGTTCGTCAGCTTCACCGATCACCACTTCGGGCGCATCCTTGATTTCCTGAAGGAGATCGGCGAACTGGACAACACGCTGATCATCGTCATCTCCGACAACGGAGCCAGCTCCGAGGGCGGACCGGTGGGATCGCTCAACGAGATGTTCTTCTTCAACAATGCGAAGGAAACGCTGGAAGACAACCTCAAGGTCATCGACCAGCTGGGCGGCGTCGAGACCTGCAACCACTACCCCTGGGGCTGGACGAACGCCGGCAACACGCCCTTCCGCCGCTGGAAGCGCGAGACGTACCGGGGCGGCACCACCGATCCGTGCATCGTGTCGTGGCCCAGGGGGATCCAGGCCCGAGGCGAACTGCGGCCCCAGTACGGGCACATTATCGACTTCGTCCCGACGGTATTGGAAGCCCTTGGCATCGAGGCGCCGCAGAGCATCCGCGGCGTGACCCAGGCGCCTATCGACGGGGTGAGCTTCGCGCATACCTTCATCGACGCTTCTGCACCCAGCAATCACCACACCCAGTACTTCGAGATGTTTGGTCACCGCTCGATCTACCATGACGGCTGGCGGGCGGTCTGCCCGTGGCCGGGCCCGAGCTTCGCCGAGGCTGCAAAGAAGGGGCGCCAGTTCGGCTCCCCCATACCCAACACGGTGCTCGTGGATATCGAGACCCACGACTGGGAGCTGTACCACGTGGACGAGGACTACTCCGAATGCCGCAACCTTGCCGCAGCGCATCCCGACAAGGTGATCGAGATGGTGGGCCGGTGGTGGGCTGAAGCGGGCAGGTTCCAAGTGCTGCCCATCGACGGCAGCGCCCTGGAACGCCTCAACGTGGAACGCCCGACCATAGCGAGGCCGAGGGATAGGTTTGTCTTTTACCCCGGCGGATCGTCGATCCCCTTTACCGCCACGCCCAGGACCTACAACCGGCCATGGAGCATCACAGCCGACGTCATTATCCCGAAGGGCGGCGCAGAGGGGGTGCTGCTGGCCAATGGCGGCCGCACCGGCGGTTACACCTTCTTTGTCAAGGACCAGAGGCTCCACTTCCTGTACAACTGGCTGGGCCGGGACAGGTTCTGGCTGCACTCCAGCGAGAAGCTTCCGGAGGGCGAGGTGGAGCTGCGCTACGAGTTCGAGCCGACCGGCAAGCCCGATGTTGCCCAGGGAAGGGGAGTGCCCGCCCGCTGCCAGCTCTACATCAACCGGAACCTGGTCGCGAGCATCGACATGCCCTACTCGGTCCTGAACATGTTCGGGACGCAGGGCCTGACCTGCGGCTATGACGGCGGCGAGCCTGCAGCGCCGGAGGAGTACAGCGATGCGTTCCCCTTCACCGGTACCATCAGGCGGATTACGCTGGATCTGTCAGGCGAGCTCATTCCTGATACTGAAGCGGAACTGAAGATCGCCATGGCACGACAGTAAACGGCACCGGCTCCCGGTACCCTTCCATTCAACACCTGAAAACAAAAAATTTTTTAATCTGTTACCCTACCTTTCTGAAATCATGCCTGCCTGCAATCTTCCTGTTTTCCATCTCATGGCCAAACCCGGGGGGTCCCGGTGCAACCTTGCCTGCCACTACTGCTTCTACCTTCGCAAGAGAGAGCTGTACCCGGGGAGCCGGTTCCGCATGTCCGATGAGGTTCTCGAGGAGTATACCCGGCAGACTATCGAAGCACACTGCATCCCGGAAGTAACTTTCGCATGGCAGGGGGGGGAGCCGACACTTATGGGCCGGGGTTTCTTTGAGAAAGCGATTTTCCTCCAGAAGAAATATTGCAGGCCCGGCATGGTGATCCACAACACTATCCAGACGAACGGGATCCTGCTGGACAACGGATGGTGTGAATTTTTCAGGAAAAACCGGTTCCTGGTAGGTATCAGTATTGATGGACCCCCCGAATTGCACGATGCCTGCAGGACAGACGCTGTTGGAAAGGGAACCTTTGACCGGGTGATGCGGGGGCTCTCTCTCCTGAAAAAGCATAAGGTGGACTTCAACATCCTCTGCACCGTCAATGCGGTGAACGGTGATCATCCCCTTGAAGTCTACCGGTTCTTCCGCGATGAAGTGAAGGCACAGTTTATCCAGTTCATCCCGGTGGTAGAACGTGATCCCCACAGCGGTACCGTGACCCTCTTGTCAGTCGGTCCGAAGCAGTATGGGAAATTCCTGATCGGGGTTTTTGATGAATGGGTGAAACATGACGTGGGAACGACCTATATCCAGCATTTCGATACGGCCCTTGCGAACTGGTACGGGGAGCCGCATGGGATTTGTGTATTCTCGCCCACCTGCGGATCTGCAATGGTGATCGAACATAACGGCGATATCTACTCGTGCGATCATTTTGTCGACCGCGATCACCTGCTGGGCAATATACAGGATATTCCGCTCATTGAGCTGGTCAATAGCGGGAGGCAAAGGCAGTTTGGACTTGATAAACGGGAAAAGCTCCCGGAATACTGTCAAAATTGCCCTGTTCTCTTTGCATGCAGGGGCGAATGTCCGAAAAACAGATTTGCTCTGACTCCTGATGGAGAGCCGGGTCTGAATTATCTCTGCAATGGTTACCGGATGTTTTTTACCTATATTGACAGGCCGATGAAGTTCATGGTGGAGGAGTTGCGTGCCGGACGGCCGCCGTCAAACGTGATGAATTACATGGCAGGTTAAAGAACACCAGAGGGAATTTTCACACAATTCAAGCGGAAACGACCCCCCCTCTTCATGCGGAACCGCTCTCCACTAAAATAACAGCTTTAATAAATAGCGATCGAATTTCTCTGGTGTGAATTTTCATGATCCACATCAAGCGCAGAGAACAACTGGACTTCGGGTATGAATTATTCATCGCCGCGGTCTCGATCCTTTCGGTCTTCAACATGGTCCTCGCCTATATTCCGGGAGTTGACCAGGATGCAATCAATGTTGTCTACATCATCAACGCGGTACTCACCCTGCTCTTCATCTATGACTTCAGTCTCAGGTTAGCCACGGCGCCATCCCGGTCATTCTACTTCTTCCGGGATTATGGCTGGGCTGACCTGCTGGCCGTCATCCCGGCGTTACGCATCTTCCGGATGTTCCGGATCTACAAGGCATACCGGATCATCCACAAGTACGGAGTACGATATATCATCTCGTACCTTTCCAATAACCGGGCTGCATCGGCATTGTATATCCTGGTGCTCATGGTTATCCTCATCATCGAATCAGGGGGGTTCATGGTCCTGCAGGCGGAACGTGCAGCAACATCTGCGAATATCCAGACCGCCGGTGATGCGATATGGTGGGCGTACGTTACCATAACCACGGTCGGCTATGGCGACCGGTTCCCCGTGACGTTAGCTGGTCGGTTAGTGGGAATCCTGGTAATGACCACGGGTGTGGCAGTCTTTGCGACATTTGCCGGTCTGATATCAAGCAAACTGCTGGCCCCACCGGAAAAGGAGGAGGAGAAGCCGGAGCACCCCGTTGAGGGGGACGAGGTCGCCCGATACCGTGCAGAACTGAAAGAGCTCATCGGCGAGCGGGAGAGGATTGAGACCGAGATCGCCCACCGGCTCGATAAGCTGGACAAGATCCTGATACCGGATCAGGGTCTTCCCTGGGAAAAGATAGCATGAAGGGAGGAGAACTCTCATGCAGGTCAGGTAGGTCTGTGCCACGGAATCCGAACAGACCGACTGGATGTCTGAGAACTCGGCCTGCACCTCCCCCCGGCAGGAATAACGAAGATTGCGCAAGTTTCAGCATCGCCCAGGGATTGGTAATGGTTGCGTGCCGGACGGGCCCCGGAAAACGCGATGGTTCAAATCCCTCCCCTCGCATGATTAAATATTGACCGGCTGCTCAGGTGGATGTGGCACGTTGGCCAGTATCAGGGATAGAACGGAACAGAATTAACCCCGGTAATCCCCCCTCACATGAACCATCCAACTACGTTGACGGGAATACATGGAAGACCATTTTTTAATCAATGTCATGAAAGGAAGGATTTTAAAATTGGGTAAACTACCAGTTTAACACCTAATTTTCTCTAACAGCTGAATGATTCTCCGCATCTTTATCCTTTCTGGATCAGATCGGTGATTGTATCTCCAGACGTATTCTCCTAAGAAGAGATGCAATCTCTCGCGACGAATACCCCCTTTGGACGCAAGTTTTCGTTTCAGATAACCCCAGAATCCCTCCAACCCATTGATGTGATTTCCTTTTCGATCGGTATACTGTCGTTCGCCGTGATTGACGAGGCGATGGATGTATCCTCGTGCAGCGATCCCGGTGTAAGCTTTCCAGGGGGTAATTTGTGGGGAATGAATTCATACCTGCATCACGCACAACGTCTCTTCCCACTCTGTAGTTTGTATAATTTTTTTGAATTTCATTTTGGGCATACAATTTTTGCCATCTTTAACTCCGTAAATCCTTCTTTGATTCAGGTGGTAAAATAGCATATTACCAAATTACTATACTGCGAAATCAAACAGACGAGATGCTCCAATATCCACACATTCATCTCCTCAAAAAAGGGTACGCATAATCATCCATGAATCCCCGGACGCGAACAGGTATCCTCATCCTTGTCGCGGTCATCCTGGTTGCTCTTTCGGCAGGCATTCTGATGAATATCCCTGGTCTGTTTCGTCACGAAGCGGTATATGCACCCGTAATTCTTCCGGAGAAACCGCAGCCTGAGCTGATGCCCAACCAATCTGAAGAACCGGTGGTCACGGTCCCGCCAGATCTGACCCTGACCACGACCCCGGTCATCCAGGGGCCCCCTGCCTTCACCCTGCTCGTGACGCCGGTCGAGGCGAGAGCCCCTCCGGGGGGTACGGTACAATACACGATGACCATCGAGCCGAAGGGAGGGTTTGATGACCCGATCAACCTGCGGCTCACGGTAAGCGCCCTTGCCCTATACCGGGAGACCTTTGACCTCGGGACCGTCAATCCACCCTACCCGAAGGTCTTTGAATATCGTTTCATCATTCCCCCTGATGTTCCGTCCGGAATTACGGTCAGGGGGGTGCTGACCGGTGAAGGGGGCGGCTACCAGGATACGGCAGACCTGATCCTGCAGATCAGGTAGTACGAGCGGCATCGTGGGGATCTGATCTACGAGGCAGGGGATGGTCTTTAGCAGACTGTCCACAAGGGTTCATCCGGCCCGGAAGATCCGCTCCTGCCCCGTCAACCGGCTCATCCTGCATCCTCCGGCAGCCCTACATCCTGTTCATTCAGGGGTCATCGTTCCCCGGCATCTGGTCCATGGTGGATCCCTCCCCTGCCAGGAATTCTCTGCCCGATGAATTATCAGGCCCTTGAGCATCGGTTTCTGATGAATCATCTGGTCCCCGGTGCTCCATTATCTGATGCATCATCCGCTTCCCCTCTCTCATGTCCCGGCCGTATAATCCGGCAGGCGATTATCCGGCACCTGCTGGATCATCCGGTAGCTCACCCGTTTCTCATCGATGCAGTCCCGGACTTCCCGCTCCCTCCTGGAGAGGGACGGGTTCCGGGATGTCTTTATTTCCACAAAGACGATCTCAGCTACCTTCTCATCAGAGAGACCGTCAAAAACGATCAGATCGACCGGGCTGCCAAGGAACCGGGCATCCCGTGGGTTGTAAGGGAAGTCAGGAAAGAACGGGATGAGGTGTTCGGTCATTTTTCCCCGGGTCACCGATTCACTTCGCCGGATGGCATCTGACCGGATGGCCTCCTCCTCCCTCATCTTCCACCCCTCAAAAAGCATCGCAGCCTTCTCATCGGAGAGCCGCCCGAGCTCCTCTGCCTTCCACCGGGAGAGATCCTCCCGTTCCTGCAGGCGCCATGATTCAAAGATCTCCCGTGCCCGCGTCTCGATCCTCCTGATCTGCCGGAGATAGAGGAAAAAGAGGATGATTGTTGCACAGAGCAGGAAGAGAATAATGATCCATTCTATCATAGGAGGTACCTTCTTTCATTCTATCTGCCGGAAATGTCTTTAAATCCCCCGGGTAAACGGGGAGTGGCATTTTTGCGGTGGCAGTCGGTTTTGCTGCCCTCCTCTAACCGGGGTTCGGGGTGACTCTCCTCTTCGTGATCATATCGATAGCCATCCTCATCCTCGGGCTGGATCTGATAGTCCCCGGGGATTCGCGGCAGGAACGTCAGCCTCTCTGATTATTCATTTTTTCCAGAATAAACACGGCCTGGTACGGAAAAAACGGCTGGTCCGGATAAGGTTTGCCGGTGCACTACCGGCTGCATTCCCTGATGAGCTCGAGCGAAGTCCGTGCAGTTTTCCGCACCCGGCAGTCGGGGTCCTGTACTGCCTTCGTTAAAAGATCCTCGGCCTCCATACACCGCATCAGCCCGAGCGCCCGTGCACATGCGTTGCGGATGCAGTCATCACCTGTTTTCAGGCCGTTCAGGAGCGATCCGGCCAGTGCCGGATGGTCTATTGACCTGATGCCGGATGCAATCATCTCCCGGATATACCACTTTTCGTTCCTGGCCTTCTCGACAAGGTCTTCAAGAGTCCGGGGATCCTCCAGTCGTCCAATCCTTGTTACTGCACCCTGGCGGATGAGCCACTCATCACTTTTCAGGTCCCGCAGGATCAGGGTGACTTCATCCATCTCCTCCCGCCGTTTTCTCATGGTGCAGCCGCTCCTTTCTCGTTAGGTTGATCTCAATTAACTATATATTTAATTGGATGGAAAATTCTTTCTTACTCAGCCTTCTTCTCAGCGTTCTCTGGAAATCAATTTTTATAAAAAGTCACCAGGCATTCCAGAGGAGGATGCCCTGCCAGTCACCCCGGATACTGGGCAACTACTATATGCTTGGAGCAGAAAAGATTTTTACTTGCATCTGGACAGAACCAACAGGGCAGCAGGGAGTTGATCTACTGACCGACAAGAGGCCTGGACACGGAGGACCACCGGAAGAGATCATCAGGGTACGCATCCCGAACAAGAGGAACCGCGAGATATTTGCCTGTGCCGAACTCATGATGGGTGCAAACCATATCCGGGTGAGGTGCTTTGACGGGATCACCCGGATGGGAAGGATCAAGGGGAAGATCAAGAAGAAGGTCTGGATTCGTGAGGGAGATATCCTCATCGTCGTCCCCTGGAGCTTCCAGGACGACAAGTGCGATATTACCTACCGGTACACCGGTCCGCAGGTGGAGTGGCTGCGAAGGAACGGGCACCTGTAACCTTTTTTGGAATTGTACTGAATTTTCAGAGAAGATCCTGTGCTGGTCCTCAATTTTTGCCAGTCACCGAAGGGAAATCTGGGTCTATCTTCTTTTACAACGAAAATGCATACGACTGTGCAATGACCTGACTCCGATTGGAAAAGCATGAACCTGCACAGAGGCGGGAGACGGGAGATGATCCCACCTCCCGTTGTTGAGCGGTTCGTCAGTTGAAATGGATCATTCCCCACCAGGCAAATCCGAAAATTGCGAATATGCCCAGTATCATTACCAGCAATAGGATTCCGGGCCGGTAACTCCTTCCATACGCGTACGCAGCCATACCTCAACCGTGTGAGGTTCAGATACGACCACCCGTCGGCCCTGGCCGCCGTTCCTCCCTGATTCTGTGTTCACCCAATGGATGAACGTATGTCATCAGAACCTCCGGAAGAATAAATCTATCTTTTTGATAGAGCGGTAGACAATTTTCCTTCGTTTTCCATTCACCAATCACCGGTGAGAGAGCTGGGAATTGATACCTACCGGGATACCCATCAGCAACAATAGTGGACTACATCAGACCCATCTACTGTTGGGACATTGGAGTTGGGGAACCAGGATACAGAAAGGTTGAGAGGGTGGGGGTGGATGTTCCCTCTCAAGGGTTTGGTGGTAGTTAAAGCGGTGGAAGGGATCAGGCCAGTGCCATCATGCCCCAGGCAGTAACTACCATGAGGATGATGAGCAATACGGAAAATGTACCAAAGAGGTATTGCATCTGGTATGCTGTTGCCATGTGTTCCTCCCTTAGTTTTTTATTTGCGTTTGCCTACAGTTTTATTTTGTTCATCAAATGATGAACATATATGGTTGATTACTGGCAAATATATAAAGATATGTTTTATTTTGCGCAAA
>CAYGWN010000048.1:0-17876 GCA_964353765.1 uncultured Methanoregula sp.
ATCCGGAGTACGGGCTTACAAAGAAGGATTACTGCATGAAGGGGAGCGAGAAGGACCAGCGGTGGGAGAAAGGGCTGGGGTGACCATATCTCATCAGAGCTTCTGTAATAATTTTGGGTATACTACTATTTTGACCACTAATCTTACAATCAATTTACGACTGAAAATAGGTTGACCTTATAGTCCCAAAATCCATCACAAAGAAAGTGAATTCCCAATTTACAAAAAAAAGAATCTGATGCCTGATACTGGGCGATCACATTGTGGGGGACGCCACAGCGGCGGAGGTAAGCCGAAGGCGCAACCCCCTGGAGCGTCTTGAAAATATGGGGCCCACTATTGGTTGAAAAAAATTGGTGGTTGAAATGCCACTATATCCTTTTTTTATATCCCTCCCATCTGCGATATATCATATCCCGGCACCCTCCGTATCAGCATTGTTCTGACGGTCCATCAGGTTCTCTGTTCACCCCGGTCACGAATGCTCATGTAGCGTGAGCAACCACTCTCCCTATATGATTCAGCCGGAACGGATCCGTCACCTCAATGAGCGGCCGGTGCGAAAGGGGACCTATGTTCTCTGCTGGATGCAGGCTTCTCCACGGCTCTCCTGCAACCATGCGCTCCAGTATGCCATCCGGCAGGCAAACCGGCTCGGCTTGCCGGTTGTCGCATTCTTCTCGCTCGTACCGGGATATCCCGAAGCTGCACCGGCCCATTACCGGTTCATGCTCGAGGGACTTGACGGGCTCCGGAAAAGCCTGGCAGAGTCCGGTATCCGGCTGGTCATCCGGGTCGGGCCTCCCCTTGTTCATCTCCCGGACCTTTCCGGCGAGGCGGCACTGGTCGTTACTGACCGGGGATACCTGCCTGTCGCGAAAGAATGGAAGGAATCTGTTGCACGGCAGATTTCCTGTCATCTCACCCAGGTGGAATCCGATGTGGTCGTCCCTGTTGAGAGCGCTTCCCCGAAAGAAGAGTGGGCTGCAGCGACTTTCCGCCCGAAGATAAACGCAAGACTAGACCGGTTTCTCGTATCCATGGAAGAGCAGCAACCGGACATTTCCTCGCTCTCCCTGGAAATCGGGGGAGAGGATATTCATCCGCTGCTGTCCCTGATACCCCGGCTCGTTCCGGATACCGGCCTCTCTCAGCACGACCTCCCCTGGACCGGGGGTGAGCGGGCTGCCCATGGCATTCTCGATCGCTTTCTCCGGGAAAGGCTCGGACGCTATGCATCCGGGAGGAATGATCCCACCACCGGGACACTGTCAGGTATGAGCCCCTACCTCCATTTCGGACAGATATCGCCGCTGGAGATTGCCCTCCGGGTGCTTGCCACCGGTCATCCCGATGCGCGGGTCTATCTTGAAGAGCTGATTGTCCGGCGGGAGCTGGCCGTCAACTTTGTATACTACAACCAGAACTTCGCATCATATGACGGCCTTCCTGCATGGGCCCGGAAAACACTCACGGATCATGCAGGGGACCATCGGGAATACACCTATACCATCAGGGAATTTGAAACGGCACAGACCCATGATCCCTACTGGAACGCAGCCCAACAGGAGATGGTGCTGACCGGCAAGATGCATGGCTACCTGCGGATGTACTGGGGAAAAAAGATCCTCGAATGGACTGAAACACCGGAAGACGGGTTCTCCATCGCCCTTGCCCTGAACAACCGGTATGAACTCGACGGGCGGGACCCGAATGGGTATGCCGGGGTCGCCTGGTGTTTCGGGAAACATGACCGCGCCTGGCCTGAACGTCCGATCTTTGGAAAGATCCGGTACATGAACGCAAACGGCCTCAAACGGAAGTTCGATGCCGACCGTTATGTGGCATGGATAGACGAACTGAAGGGGAAAGCAGAGGCGCACCCTGCTGTTCCGGAATCGCAGGTCTGAGATGTGACACCCCCGTCAGTTGACGTGTTCCAGGGCAGGGTCCGGGATTATTACCAGCAGCACCACCGCGACCTTCCCTGGCGCCACACCACGGATCCTTACCAGATCCTGGTCTCAGAAGTCATGCTCCAGCAGACGCAGGTGGAGCGGGTGAAGGAGAAGTATGGGCGCTTCATCAGCCGGTTTCCGGATTTCGGAAGCCTTGCAGCGGCCACCACAGCAGATGTCCTTTCCGCCTGGCAGGGGCTCGGCTACAACCGCCGGGCGCTGGCGCTCCGGCAGACTGCGGTCCGTGTTGTGGAACAGTTTGGCGGGATACTGCCGGAGGATGAGAAAGACCTGCAAAGCTTCCCGGGCATCGGGCCCTACACTGCAGCTGCGGTCCTTGCATTTGCCTTCAACCAGCCGGTACTCCTGATCGACACCAACATCCGCAGGGTGTTTATCCACTGCTTCTTCAGGGAGAGATCCCAGGTCACTGACCGTGAGATCCTCCCGCTCGTCCGGGAGACCCTTGACCGGGAAAATCCCCGGGGGTGGTACAATGCCCTGATGGACTTTGGATGGTACCTGGGAACAACCATAAAAAACCCGAACAGGCGGAGCAGGCACTACCAGCGCCAGGCACCCTTCGAAGGGTCAAACCGGCAGGTACGGGGAAAGATACTGCACCTGCTGGTTACCGACGGGGAGCTGAGCCGGGAAGATCTCTGCAGGGCGCTGGATATACCTGCATCCAGGCTTGAAACGGTTCTCGGGCAGCTGGAAGCCGAAGGATTTCTTACCAGGAGTCTTGATCTGGTCAGGATGAGAAAAGACGAAGGCTGAGGCAGGGCGGGGCCGATACCTCGTTTTCTCAGCAGAAAATGAAGAGGCGGGTATAGAGGTACCCTGCTAATCCGGCGGTTACCCTCTCAGATAGTATCCGATCAGCATGAGCAGGAGCCCTGAATAGAACATGACGGCCCAGGGCCAGGAGAACCCCGGGTCGATGGTGGCAAATCCCTTGAGGTCCTGCAGCAGCACGAGGATGAATCCTATCAGAAAGCAGATCAGGCTCAGTTGTTTCTTGGTTGATTTCTCCATGCTGGTCTCTCCAAAGGTGTGTCCAGGAGAGAGATACGCAGTGCTCCCTTATATTCTCTTCAGTCAGAAACGGGGGAATTTCCGTTTTTGGAGGGAAATCTGCCCACGAAAACCACGAACAGGCGTGATTGCGGCACAGGAGGGTCAGCAACCGTCCCGACTGATATCCGCTCTTCGGGATACCCGAGGTTCTCACAGAGTACAATGGTGATCCCCTCTCCTGTTCCTCCCAGCATCGTGCACAGATCACGGATCCTGAATGCCGGATCGGCAAGAATGAAGATCCGCTTCCCACAACGCAATTCACTGGCAATGTCTGCTGACAGGGGGGCATTCCCCTTTCCGTGGAGATCGATGATGGTAACGGTGTCGATCGGGATATGCAGCCGGGACGCGGCCAGCTGGAGCGAGGAGATCCCCGGGATGATTTCGCCGCCAAGAAAACCGAGGCCTGCAAGCTGGGGATCACCGGTCGAGAGTACCACGGCATGGTCCGGGATGAAGAGCGATGAAAAATCAGTAATCACCCGTACTTCACAGCCTTCCGGTATGAAGCGGGAGACGAGATCGAGTGCCCGCCTCGAACCCATGATCAGAACTGCACCGGATATTGCCCTGATCGCCTCCTCGGTGAGCAGACCAGGCCCGCAGCCGGTTCCCACGACCTTCATCCCGAATCCCCCAGGATCAGCCCCCTCCGGTCAAGAACAATGACCCGGAGAGCTGGATAGCATAACCTGCCCTTCCTGAAGGCCTCCCTCATCCTCTCATCAAAGTCAGGGCGTAGTGAGAGTTCCTCGACGGTCAGGCACCCGGTCCCGTCCAGGATACCGGGATCAAGAAACCTGAGAATGAGCCCCGGAAGCCCGCAGAGCACCGAACCTTCCCGGGATACCGCGAGTGCTTCCCTGAGTTTAGCACCGGCAAGAATCACCTCATGATCCGGGAAGAGAAGGCGGGAGTGGCGAAGCCCGATCCTCCCGGTCGTGAGAACCACACGATCTGCGGTCCTGACCCGTTCCATTACCGATTCGGAGAGGTGGTCGTCCCATGGCTCTACAAGGCCGGTTGTACCGAGAATCGAGATGCCCCCTCTGATGCCGACCTTCGGATTGAGGGTTGCGGAACTTACCCGTTCTCCTTCGGGAACAGCCAGGGAGATCCGCGCTCCGTCAAGGCCGGTCTGCGCAAGGGCTTCATTCATTGCCAGGAAGATACATTCCCGTGCCGGCTGGCTGATTGCCGGCTGACCGGCATAGTATCGCGGGGTATCCCGGAAAAACCGCCCGATACCCTCCCCCGGTACCAGCTCCAGTCCCCTCGCTTTCCCGGAATACACTGCAGAAAAGAGGAGGCCGGCAGTGGCATCAGCAGGATAGTCCCCTGCATACTTCCGGCAGCTTGCATGTCCTCCGGAGGCAGATACCGGGACAGGAACGGTAAGACCACAGGGTATCTTCACCGTGACAGAATCGACCGTTCGCCCGGTGGAGAGGATCGCAGCCTTACAGCAGGCAGCCGCGGTTGTTCCGGTGGTAAAGCCCCGTTTCAGGACAGACCCCGATGACGTGAGCACGGCAAGCCCGGCCCTGACCAGGGAAAGGCTGTCAGGATTTCTGCATGCGCGGATCCAGGACTCAGGGTAGGAAAAACCGGTGACCGGATCATTGATCGTATCATCAGGCATGGAGTTCCGCGTGGATAGTGATGATTTCGTTCATCGCTGCAACAGCGACCGGGGTCCCCCCCCGTGTCCCTTCATTGGAGATGGAAGGTACACCGGTAGTCCTGAGATCTTTCTTGGACTCGGCCGCTTTGACAAAGCCCACCGGGGTCCCGATGACCAGGGCCGGCCGGCAACCGCTCCTGACCAGGTCACAGACCGAGAGAAGTGCCGATGGAGCATTCCCGATCACTACAATGGAGCCATTCATGGTCTCTGCAAGCGAGAGGATGCCAGCCCTGCTCCTTGTGATTCCCTCGGAGGTCGCGCGGTCTTCGCCGTAATCAAGGGCACAGATGACTTTACTGCGGTGCCCCTTCTTCTGGATTCCTACCTGGACCATCCTGATATCGCTGATGATGAGAGCCCCCTCTTCGAGGGCAGTAAGGCCGGACTCAACCGGTTTATGGCAGAACCGGAGGAGATCGGCCATGGCAAAATCACCGACCGCCACCGAACACCTCTGGCGGATCCGGTCCTCGTATCCACGGTTCCCGATAACCTTCCGGGCAAGGCCCCTGCTGCTCTTCGAGATTTCATATGCCTCGGCTGTCGTTGCGCCAAGATCAGTATAGGTATTTCCTGTGGTATCCCCGCGGGGTGATGATTCCTTTGACATCCTCTCCCTCCCTCCAGATCCTGCTCTCCTCGCCACCAACGATGACGGTGGTGTGCATGTCAACTTTCTCCTCAGATGCTGCGATTGCTCCCAGTGTGGTAATGATGATCTCTTCACCATCACGATATGCATTCCGTACGATCCCGACCGGTGTCGTCCCCAGCCGGTACTTCCCGGCAATCTCCATGGCCTGCGCGAAGGTATGCGGCCGCCCTCTGCTCCTGGGATTATACAGGACCACAGGGATTCCCATGGAGAATGCAGCATGGAGCCGTCTCTCGATCACCTCAGGGGGGGTGAGGAGATCAGAGAGGCTGATGGTGGCAAAATCCCCTGAGAGGGGAGAACCGAGGAGGGAAGCGGCAGCCTGTGAAGCGGTGATCCCGGGTACAACCTCCCAGGGGAGGTCAATTCCTTCATGCTCGAGAATCTCCAGTACGATACCTGCCATTCCGTAGATCCCGGCATCCCCCCCGCTTACCATGGCAACAATTCCCTCCCGGGCAAGCTCAATCGACCGCTGCGCCCGCTCGACCTCCTTCCCCATGGAACTGGTGATGATCTTTTTTCCTCTGATCAGGGGACCGAGCTGGTCGAGATAGGTATTGTTCCCGATGATGTACTCGGCCAGAGCGAGTGCTTCACCTGCCCGACTGGTGAGCTGGGCAGGATTTCCCGGCCCGATACCCACGATGAAAAGGCGGCCTTTACCGGGCAATGGCAACGGTCACCCCATCTTTTGCAACTTTCGGGAGCACCAGTTCTCCCCGTTTTGAGACCGCGAGGGCACAGGGCTCTGCAACCCCCGCGAGCCCGATCCGGGGCGCCCCGGATGGGGACACGGGGGTGTGTCCGCTGAGTGCCTGATCGTCGAGGTAGATGAGAGCACCCCCGAGTGCACGGACGGCATCGAGTATCCCCTGCTCATGGGACTTCTTGACCGTGGTGGCATAGATCAGTACTTCATCGGTGCGGATACCAGCGGTTTGGAGGGATTCCCGGATCACCATTTCCACCGTTTTGGCAGGTATCCCTTTGCGGGACCCAATCCCGATAGTGTAGTCTCCTTCCCCCACAAGGAATGCAACACCAGGCCCCCCGATGACCAGGGCCGGGCCTTCCACGGCATACACCCGTGCCGCCCCATCCAGAAGGGCAGCATTGACGGTCTTTGAAGAATCGCGGTTGACAAGATCGTATCTTCCGGCAGCTGCAATACCTTCAACAGACGGAACGCCAGCCCGCTCAGTCGCAGTAGTGATAACCGGCAGTGTCCCGAGAGCTGCAAGCTCCCGGGCCAGCTCGTTCGCACCGTGGTGCCCTCCGAGGATTGGAATGGCCAGCTGGAGGTCAGGTGTCACGACCACCACCGCCGGGTCAGTCCACTTGTCCCGGACGAGGGGTGCAATCCCCCTTACCGCGATGCCGACCGACATGACCGCTGCAATCTCCCGGTACTGGTCGAATACCTCTCCGAACACGGTGGAAGAATACTCAACCAGATCAGCGGACAGGCATGATGCAACCCGGGCAGCGGCACCTGAAAACCGGGGGAGGTAGATGACAGCCCTGGTCATGAGTAGAGTACTGACCTCCGGTGACCCCGGACAGCCGGTTCCAGCACTCCTCCGACCAGGAGGAGGGCAGACCGGGTTATCCCTGCCGCAGAAGTTCTCTCTCCAATATCGGCGACTGTCCCCCGGATGATCTGTTCATCCGGCCAGCTGGCATGATAAATTACCGCTGCCGGGGTGGAGGACGGACACCGGAGCCTGGCGATGATCTCATCGATCCTGTCAGCGCCAAGGAAGAAGGCCATGGTGGCGGTATGGGTGGAAAGCTCGGGAATCTCGTCCCTCTCAAGGGTCTTTCCGGCCGGCCGGGTTATAATCAGGGTATCTGCAACTCCGCCGAGGGTGAGTTGTGTCTGAAGGGCTGCCGCGGCGGCAAAGAGCGAGGATACCCCGGGCACCACATCATATGCTATCCCTTCACCGGCAAGAATCTGCATCTGCTCCACGATTGCACCGTAGAGTGCCGGATCGCCTGAGTGGAGCCGCACCACCAGCGCTCCCTCCCGGGCATGCCGGATCATCAGCGGCATGATCTCCTCAAGAGTCTTTCCATGGGAGTCAACCTTCAGTTTCGCCCCTGAGCGTTCAATGAGGACCGGGTTTACCAACGATCCGGCATATACGAGCAGATCTGCCCGGAGGAGGAGGTCCATGCCCCTCACCGTTATCAGGTCCGGTGCACCGGGTCCTGCCCCCACGAAATAAACCCGTGCCATATCAGCGCCTCGCAAACAGGATGCTCATATAGTCGCTCTCTTCCGGTAAATCCCTGTCGCGGCAGACCCGGGTATCCCCCATGAACATCCGCTCAACCAGAATAAAGGAATGGTAGCCGTCCTTCCGGAGCTGTTCAGCCGCCTCCCTGGGTCGCTTGACCTTGAGCAGGATCCTGCAGGGTACATCATCCGGTCCGTCCGTGACCAGGAATCCTTCGGAAAGGGAAACACCAGCTACTGACGCAAAAGCGGTGATAGAGCTGATGGCCGGTTCGGTCCGGCACTCGATGCCGGGATACCGGACCCTGATAGTCTCACAGAGCCGGGAATAGGTGGAAAAGAAGTTCGGGTCACCGAGAATCCCGAGCACGGCCATACCCCCTTCTGCAAACGGGGCAATCTGGTCAGCATTCCGCTCCATGCATGCCGATATGACTGCCTCGTCATCAGTCATGGGGAACTCGAGAATATCGGGTATGCGATAGGGGAGCACGAGATCATAGGCGATCCGGCCGGGCACAAATACAGCGTCGGCCTCTCTCAGCAGGCGCACGGCCCGGAGGGTGAGATATTCGGGTTCGCCCGGACCGAGGCCGAGTCCGATCAGCATCCGGTCCCTCCGACAATGATGTATACCGGATCAAGAGGCTTCAACATCAGGTCGCCTGCCAGGGGCTGCGATCGTGAGACCATGACATGGACAGCTTCCCGGAAGATCGAGAGGCGGCGCATCTCCGCCACTGCGGAGGAGAGGGTTGAGAGCAGCACAGCATGGACTACCAGGGAGCGGACCCTCTTCTCTGCCAGCAGGGCAAGGATATCCGGGAGGTCCCGGGACCCACCGACAAACGCTGTATCCACCCTTCGTATCCTCCTGAGAAGGTCAGCACCATGCTCGCAGGAGATCTCGATATTTGTCAGTCCCGACCGTGCAACCTCTTCCCGGGTACAGCGTACCGCCTCCTCCCTGATATCAACGGCATAGACCTTCTCTACCAGGGGTGCGGCATGGAGGGTAACCTTACCGGTACCGCAGCCGATGTCAACGAAGACATCTCCACCCCGCAGCCCGAGTTTCTGGAAGGAGATGGCCATGATCTCGTCCTTGGTGGGTCCGCCCGGGAGGTTCATTCTGCACCTTGCTAAAACTTTCTTGCGGGAATGTATTAAGACTTGGATAACAGGCCTCTCCCGAAAAAAAAAGATCAGAAGGGGATGAGGGTTTCACCGTCACGGTAGAGTGATACAACCCACCCGATAACAATCACCGCAGGCGGCGCAACCCCGGCCTTTTTTGCAATTTTGGCAATTTCCTGGAGCTTTCCGGTCGTCACCCGCTGGTCCTTCCGGAGTCCCCGTTCAATGATGGCAACCGGTGTTGCAGGATCCTTTCCCCTGTCGATCAGGGATGCGGCGATCAGCGGGAGGTTTTTTACCCCCATCAGGATAACGATGGTTCCCCGTTGCCGTGCAAGGAGATCCCAGTCAAAGGCCGACTCCTCTTTGGCAGGGTCCTCATGCCCGGTGATAACTGTGACCTGGGAGGCGAATTTCCGGTGGGTGAGCGGGATCCCCACAGCGCCCGGAACAGCAAGTGCGCTGGTGATACCTGGGACCAGTTCCACCGTGATTCCTTCCCTGCGGAGCACTTCGAGCTCTTCTCCCCCCCTGCCGAACAGGAAGGGATCTCCTCCCTTGAGCCGGACCACCTGCTTTCCCTCCCTGGCTTTTGCTACCATCAGTGCCTCAATCTCTTCCTGCTCCAGCGTGTGGTGTGACCCGAACTTCCCGCAGTCGATCTTTTCTGTCCGCCCGGGTATGCTGGCAAGGATCTCCTCGCCAGGCAGCTGGTCATACAGGATCACGTCCGCCGCATCAATAACCTGCCGTGCCCGGATGGTGAGGAGATCCCCGCCCCCCGGCCCGGCTCCCACAAGGTATACCTTGCCGTTCATCGTTCCAGCCCCAGTTTCTGGTATGCTTCCCTGATCAGGTCCTTCCCTTGGTTCCTGAGAATTTTTCCATACCGTCGTGCGTCTTCCATGGATATGACATCCTCTTCGATTCCAGCCTGCCGGGAGCCGTCAAGGGAGAGGATCTCTCCGATCAGATGACCGCTCCGGCAGTAGATACCCTGCGGGGTAAAACAGCCGCCGCCAACCTCTTCCATCACTGCCCGTTCGACCTCCACGTCAAAGCGTGTTTCAGGGTGATCGAGGAGAGAGAGGATCCCCCTGACCGCAGGTTCATCCTTACAGACCACCGCAATCGTACCCTGGTTTGGGGACGGGATGTACACTTCCGGGGAAAGCCTGGTGCCGGGAACAGAGAGATCCATCCGTTCAAGTCCCGCCTCTGCGAGGACGATAGCATCATACTGGCCCTCTGAAAGCTTCCGGAGCCTGGTATCCACGTTTCCCCTGAGCGGGTGCACATCCACTCCCGGCATATGGCGGAGGAGTTGTGCTCTCCTCCGGGTACTCGATGTCCCGATCATCCTGACATTCTCCTGCGGGACGGTATGGACAAGGAAGTCGGCCGGGGAGTCGCGTTTGATGATGGCGCAGGTGGAGAGCCCGGCCGGGCGTTTTGCCGGTATGTCCTTCATGCTGTGCACAGCAGCATCAATATCACCGGCAAGGATAGCATCGTCAAGCGCCCGCACGAAAACACCCTGGCCGCCTATCTCATGGAGGGGGATTCCGTTGACGGTATCTCCCTGTGTGGTGATAATGGAGAGCTCTGCCTGATATCCCCGCTCACCCAGCAGGGCTGCCACCCGCTCGGCCTGCACCAGGGCAAGCCTGCTTCCCCGTGTGCCGATCCTCAGATGCATGCCCTGTATGCTGCAGCAATCCGCTGGATATCCTCATCGGTATGGACAGCGGAAAGGAAGTTGGTCTCAAACTGGGACGGAGGGAAGAATATTCCCTCTTTCAGCATCGCCTGCCAGAAGGTGGAAAACCGTGCAATGTCACATTCTTTTACCTGGCGGTAGTCCCGGGGTGGTGACGGCCGGAAGAAGTACTTGAACATTGACCCAAGCCGGACAAAGGATCCCCCCTTCCTCCGATACACCCCTTCCCCGATCTGTCTCACCGCGTCATCCATGACCCGGTAGATGCCATGGTGGGCATGGAGCCACCGGACCGTTGCCATCCCTGCCGAAAGGGAGAGGGGATTTCCCGAGAAGGTTCCAGCCTGGTACACCGGCCCGGCGGGTGAGACCATCTTCATGATCTCATCCCTTCCCCCGAATGCTCCGATGGGAAGGCCGCCACCGATGATCTTTCCGAGCGTAGTGAGGTCGGGCCTCACCCCGTACCTGACCTGCGCTCCACCAATACCTATCCGGTAACCGGTGATGACTTCATCGAAAATGAGGAGAACCTCATGAGCCCTGGTGATCTCCCGGACCTCCCGGAGGTAATCTTTCTCCGGTAGCACGGGGCCGATATTCCCGAGCACCGGTTCAAGGATGAACGCGGCAATATCCTTCTCATTCCGGAGAAGGTCTTCGAGGGCTTCAGGGTCGTTGTAGGGAACCTGCAGGGTATGGGCGGCAACATCCGGCAGAACTCCGGCCGAGTCAGGCACCCCGTGGGTAGTCGCTCCGGACCCGGCCTTGATCAACACCCCGTCGTGGGCTCCATGGAACCCCCCCTCGACCTTGACAATATCCTGCCTGCCGGAGAATCCCCGTGCCAGCCGGATGGCAGCCATGGTAGCCTCGGACCCGGTCGAGACAAACCGGATCATGTCCATACCGGGATGGTCCCGGGTAATCAGGGCTGCATACTCAGGTTCGAGCGGGATCGGTGTTCCATACAACCATCCTTTCGAGAGCTGCCAGGTGATAGCCTGATGGATGAGGGGATGGTCATGGCCGAGGATGAGTGGTCCGTAGGCCATACAACAGTCGATCAGCACCTCCCCTTCAACCGTGGTAATCTCTGATCCTTCAGCCGACCGGGTATAGAAGGGATAGGGACGGATCGCCCGCACCGGGCTGCTCACTCCCCCGGGCATCAGCCCTTTCGCCTGATCATAAAGGTCACTGCTCTTCATCCAGCCATCCTGCCACATCCGCGGCAAAGTAGGTGATGATCAGGTCTGCCCCTGCCCGCTTGATACAGAGGAGGCTCTCCATCACCGTTTTTCTCTCATCGATCCATCCCTTTGCTGCGGCAGCCCGGATCATGGCATACTCTCCACTTACCTGGTAGGCGGCGAGCGGAAGTCCAAGCTTTTTTATGTCGGCGACAAGGTCGAGGTAGAACCCGGCCGGTTTCACCATGAGGATATCCGCCCCTTCGCGGGCATCAAGTTCAGATTCCCTGACCGCCTCCCGCCCGTTTGCAGGGTTGATCTGGTAGCTGCTCCGGTCACCGAAAGCAAATGCGGAATCAGCTGCCTCCCGGAACGGCCCGTAGAGGGCGCTGGCGAATTTGGTGGAGTACGACATGATCGCGGTATCCGGGAACCCCTCATCGTCAAGTGCTTTGCGGATATACGCCACCATGCCGTCAAGCATGCAGGAGGGTGCAACAATGTCAGCACCGGCACGGGCATGACTCACCGCGATCTGGGCCATCAGTGCGAGGGAGGGGTCGTTCAGGAGGTCCGGGCCACATGGCCCTTCTCCAATGATTCCACAGTGACCATGATCGGTGTACTCACAGGCACAGACATCGGTGATTACCACCATATCCGGGACCAGGGCCTTGATCGACCGCACTCCCTGCTGGACAACCCCCGCCGGGTTATAGGCTTCTGAAGCTGCGGCATCCTTCCGTCCCGGAATTCCGAAGAGCAGGACAGCCCTGATACCCTTCTCCCTCAGCTGCTCCACCACCAGGGCAATATCGCCGGGCGGGTACCGTACCTGTCCGGGCATGGAGGGGATGGGAACGGGGCTTTCAGCAGTTTCATCAATGAAGAGCGGAGCAACAAGGTCGTCCTTTGACAGCGCATGCTCCCGCACGAGGGGCTGGATCAGTTTCACCCGCAACCTTCTCATTCTCCGTTGCGGAAACATACTTTATCTCCCCGTGTAATTGCAGCGACCAGCGCTTCTGCAGCATCCAGGTCTCCGTCCTCTGCGCAGAGGCGGATGGAAACCGTCACGTCCGAGAGGATCTTGCTCACCAGGGCCCGGGTGAGATCATCGACGACCTCTCGTGTCCTTGTAGTACCTGCACCCAGCCGGCCGATGGCACGCTCACGTTCCCGCAGCCGGATTGCCTCAGCCCAGGTGTGGAGGGCAGCCAGGGTGTCATCGGCGGCCTTCCCGTTCAGGAGCCGGATGAAATGGCAGAGTTCATCTTCGACAAAAGCCCGTGCCTTCTCAGCTTCATTCAACCGGGTGGAAAGTGTCAGCTCGTTGATTCTCCGGAGGCTGTCAAGGGTAAACAGGTGGACACCCGCGATCTTTTCTGCACCCTCCTCCACGTCCCGGGGCTGGGCGATATCGATGAGGACCAGCGGCCGCGGGTGGCCGTCGAGGGGCCAGCACCGGCTCTTCATGATTTCCCGAAGCCCATCGCAGTGGATGACCGGGTGTGGGGCCGATGTGCAGGATATGACTACATCAGAGAGGATCATGTAACGGGGAAGATCATCCAGTTTCACCGCTTTTCCCCCTATCTTCTGTGCCAGCATCTCGGCACGCCGGAACGTTCTGCTTGCAACGTAGATTGCCGTAAGGTGCCTTGCTGCAAGGGCCTGGGCAACCAGCATCCCCATCTCACCAGATCCGATCACGAGGATATGCTTGCCCTCAAGGGTTTCAAGTTGTTCCTCGGCAAGGAGTACGGCAGCGGACCCGATCGATACAGCACCCCGGTTGATATCGGTCTGCTTCCGTACCTCAACCCCCACATGGATGGCTTTATTGATACAGAGCTCCAGAACAGGGCTTGCCGTATCGGCCTCTTTTGCCCGGGCAAGACCAGCCTTAAGCTGCCCGATAATCTGGTCTTCCCCGACAATCATCGAGTCCATCCCTGCTGCAAGCAGGAGCAGGTGGCGGAGGGCATCGACTCCGGTCAGCAAATAGAAGTCCGACCGTCCCTCCTGTTCAAGGAGCGATGCCAGCGCTGTTGCCTCCCCATGGACCAGGATCTCGGTGCGGTTGCAGGTCTGGAGGATGATGACCCCCTTGAACCGGTCCTTTGCCCCTGCCAAAAAGGCCAGTTCATCAGGGAACCGGAACTGTTCAAGCCGGTCCACGGTTGCGGTATGGTGGCTGACACCAGCTACGGCAATCGGGGCTGCGAGCAGATCCTCCATCAGAGATACCTCTCCGTAACCATTACCCATGCGAGCTCTTCACCTTTCCCCAGGGCATTCCAGACTTCGGTGTCGTGGAGCACCTTCCAGAGTATCTCCCGTCGTGTCCCTGAGTCCGGAACGGTTTTCTGGAGATAGAACCGGAGACGCTCCTGTAAAGCGATCATGTGGTCGAGATGAGGGAATTCTGACTCCAGGTATTCCCGGAGAAACCGGGAGAGTGCGGGGCTGGCTCCGCACGTGGAGATGGCAAGGAGAAAATAATTGCCCGTGATGACGGAAGGGATTAAGAGATCACCAGTCTCACCTGACGCGTTATTGAAGAGGATGGAACGGTCCCTGCACCGCTTCCCGATCCGGTCGTTCAGGACCCGATCT
The DNA here is from genome assembly GCA_964353765.1 of uncultured Methanoregula sp. GTDB lineage: Archaea > Halobacteriota > Methanomicrobia > Methanomicrobiales > Methanospirillaceae > UBA9949. The sequence continues at coordinate 14,298 of CAYGWN010000048.1, forward strand.
GGCGTGGCTGCGATTGCAACGAATGTTCCTTCGAGCAGCTGGTCAAGGCCGTGATCATCGATCCCTGTCAGGTCCCGGGTCAGCCGGTTCACCGGAATATCATCAAAATGAGGAGAAAATGACCTGCTTACAACCGTTATCTGTGCCTCCTGCGAAAAAAACCGGGCTTTCCGGGCTCCGACATCACCCCCTCCAAAGATCACCACCTTTTTTCCGGTAAGGTCGAGCATGAGGGGGATCATGTGTATGAGATCTGGCTGGTCTTTTTAATTAATATGTTGGAATCGTCTGGGAATTCACGAGCAGAGAAAAGTACCTGCCATTCAGCCTTATCGGACAGGAAAAGGGGGAAAAGGGAGGAAGGGGAAGCAGCTATTGATACCCCGCCTTGAAGGAATACCGTGCCGACCTGGTTCGGTAAAGGGTTTCTATTCTCCCTTGTGCAGGATTACGGTTGTAGTTTCAGAATCTTCCGGAAATAATCCAACTTTGCATTACGAGGGAGAGGGCAGAGTGACGAGGTTCCCGATAGTTCGATATCCTTAAGAGCGTTCACCACCTATTGTAGAGAGCACTGTGCGCCGATAGTGTAGTGGTTATCACTAGGCGTTGCCAACGCCTAAACCCGGGTTCGAGTCCCGGTCGGCGCATGCTGTTTTATTCAGTTGAAGCCGAAAAAGCATCGTTCTGATTCTGATGATCAGGAATTCTCTCAACTCTCGGTCTCATTCTCCTGTCCACGCACCTGCACCAACCTTCATCATATCAGGACCGCAATCTCTTTTCAGGTAAGACAGAAATGACGCTGAAGGAGAAGATCCTCTCGGTTATGGGAGGTGTCCATGTCGCCGCTGTAGCCACCATCGCTGGAGGAGAGCCCGCAGTCCGGTTCATGGCTCTCACCGGTCTCGATGACCTGACGCTGATCGGGTCGACCATGAAAGCATCCCGAAAAGTGGAGCAGATCCGGAAGCACCCGGTCGTTGGCCTCTCCATCTGGTCATGTAAGGAATTCTCAGACCCGTACATTGTGATACAGGCGAAGTGCTCTGTCCATGAAGATACCACTACGAAGAAGAAGTACTGGAACCCGATGTGGGAGGAATATTTCAAAACGCCGGAAAATCCGGAGTTCGTGGTTCTGAAATTTGCTCCCTCCCGGATTGAGTACATGACTCCGGAAGGAATGGAGGTCTGGGAACGGTAGGGCCAAAGAATCCAATCTCTTTTTTTTTCCATCGCTTACACTACCGCATCGAGTGCGATTGACCCGGCATCGACCAGCATGGCGATGTGGAAGAGCGGGAGCACCTTTAATCCAGCATCAGGGGTTTTTCGGGTGATAATAACGGCATTTGCCACGGCAAGCAGGAAGAGCCCGATGAGAATCCCTGCCCGGCCGATGGGACCAAGAACGGAAGCAAAGAGAAGTGCCGTGAAGGCATGCAGCACGGTGAATCCGCCAATCCAGGTAACGGTGCCGCGGAGGCCAAAGAGGGTGGGAATCGTCTGCATTCCCCGTGCCCTGTCGTTTGCTACATCGATGAGGTCATTTACGCCAAGGTGTGCAAGAGCAAAGGGATAGAAGAAGAGGAAATACAGCAGCGAGGAATGGAAAGGATCGTAAAAAAAGGGTATAGTATCATTTTGTCCACTAACATTGTTCGTAACTAACGGCTGAAAATATCCATATTTGCAGTTCAAAAAAATTTTTCAAAAAAAGCAACACACCACTTCATCCAAACGAAGAATTTATTTTGTGCTTAAATAGCACCCTGGTGGCTGAAATAGGACTATACCTAAAAAAATACGCGGATATCCTGCATTACTGAAAGGACGAATTCTAGGCAGAACAGAAATCTCCCTGCAGGATTTTCCCCTCCTGGATTTCACGGGATGAAATCCCCACCACTTGGTAAGGGAACGGCAACAGGAAAAAAGGGGACTAACGGGATACCATATCAGTCAGTGTTTTTGAGGGAGAATGTCATGGTCCGGGTGAACGGAACTTTCGGTGTTATGACAAAGAGATCAGGTGATGCCACACCCCGTATCTGGAGGGTGATCTCTCCACTGGTGAGGAGGTCCAGAAGGGATCCGGCCAAAGCCGAGGTCTGTATCGTTACCGGAACCGTGACCTCGTTCTCACCCGGGTTGATCCGTATCCCCTGTTGTTCACCGTGGGAAAGGTACACCCATTCCGTCCCTTTCTGGTAATAAACATCAAAAGAGAGATTTTTCAGGGTAATTCCCATGGAATTCGGGTTGGTAACATTGAGGGTGACGGCGAGGATCAGTTCATTCAGAGAAAATGAGACGGGGGTTACCTTCTCTACCGAGATTTCCGGATCTTTGAACAGGAAACTGCAGCCGGAAAGGAGTGCGGCCGCGGTAATGAGGAATATCAATCCCCAGACATGAGCTTGCATACAAATAGGTGTCACGTTCTTCCTAAAGAATTGGTCTGCCAACCGGAAAATTGCGGGGACACCATCCAGAGAGGGGTTGTTACATTTTATCAGGAAACAGGTTTTTTTGGAAAACCAGAAAGAGAGAGCAGAAAGTCTATCGGCAAATGAGAGCTAACCCGAAAGGTATATTCATCCATGCTCCACCCGGTCATCACATCCGCATTTGAACTGAGTCCCACCCGAAAGATCGGGATTCCGGAAAGAATATTCAGGATCCTGTTTCCGTTCTTGCTCGGAATACCCTACGTGATCCTCCTCTATTTCGCCCTGCCCTACGAGCAGTGGCTTGTTATCGGGGGCCTGATGGTTGCCTATATTCTCCCCCCGGCAGGAAAGGAATCGGTAATTCCCATCGGTATTGCGGTAGGATTTCCCTGGTGGATGATGGCCTTCACCATAGCCCTCCTTGACATCCTGGCCGGGATATTCATGGCCCTCAACTTTGATATTGCCCTGAAAATTCCGGGGCTTGGGGGATGGATCAGGAGGTTCATTGCCAACGGGGAACAGTTCTTCGCAAGAAGGCCATGGCTGGAACGGTTCTATTTTACCGGTGTGGTGCTGTTCGTGATGTTCCCGCTCCAGGGGAGCGGGGGAGTAGGCGCAACCCTGGTGGGGAGGATGATGGGGCTGTCTCCCGTCCGCATTCTCCTGGCCATCACCATCGGGGCATTTGCCGGATGCACTATCATCGCCCTCGGTGCTGAGGCTATCAGGGAACTGATCCTGATGAATCCCCTCCTTGGCATCTCGGTAGCCATGGTGGTGGTTGCCGTCCTTGTCACCCTCTATGCATGGTACCGGGTCAGGATGAGGAAGTCTGAGAAAAGCCAATGATTTTTGGTATAGTGGCGTTTCAACCCCCGTTTTTACACTCATCTAAAGAAGTACCTGGCGTAAGAGACGCTCCTGGGGGTTGCGCCTTTGGCTTACCCCCGCCGCTATGGCGTCCCCCATAATGCGATAGTGCGGTATCAAGCACACAAATTTCTTCATAGGTCGTGATGGATGGTATATCACTTTTTCAGCATAGATTTTCAGAACTCATGGTACGAAATATTTTCCGACGTGATATATGAGAAAGGTTGGTGGTGAAAATAGTACTATA
>CAYGWN010000049.1:0-105758 GCA_964353765.1 uncultured Methanoregula sp.
TACTAGTGTATCAAACTCTCTTAAATCTTCCATTCAAGTCACGGGATTGAATGGTGGGACACGAATCATTATGGATGAGTTGAATCTGGTAGAGTGCGGAGGATATATGTGTGTGGGTTGTTGGAAAGTTGGTGATGTATATGTTGGAGCTTTATGCGTACCCCCCGTTGGTGGTGGAGGCGTAATAAAATGCGCCATATCAAAAGAGGGGATGGGATTTTGCGCGATGGATATCACCCTGCCCAATGGTACGACGTATAAGGCAAGCTCCTCTGAGATTTTTAATACGGGAATCCCATTCCCGACCAGTGGTTCTGCCCAGACAACCGCATTGACGAATATCACCCCAACTACTTCGGGCGCTGGCGGGATATCCCAAGGGGGCGCGGTTGGTACATCTCCATCGCTGACACCGAGCGGCACTTCTCCATCAATTACGGAAATCCCAGGTGAAACCCAGGGATTACCCATGCAGACAGAAACGATCCCGAAATCGACCTCAACAGCGATCCCGCTCGGATTGGTCGGTATCGTCGGCGCATTCGTAGTGGCCATGGGGTATTCGGTCTGGAAGAAATAGTTACATTTTTTCCAGGGTGAGAAGTCTTTTTCCTTTCAGAAGTACTATTCAAATTGAGGCATCACTCATGCCATTCAAGAAAAAACCAGATGGAAGGGCACAGAATCGCGGAATAGGACGCCCGGCCGGGGCGTCCTATCATAAGGATCGTCATTCTGGTCTCTGTTTTTATTCAACCAGACAAAATTCCACCATGTCATCGGGTGCAGGAACACGGTTTTAGGAAATATATAAATAGCACAAAAATCTTTGCTATATTGAGGTAATCAAGGTGGCAGATTTACCTATTGCTGCAGTTGTAAGAATTGCAAAGAAGAATGGAGCACAGCGCGTTGGAAGCGACGGTGCAGCTGCTCTCGTGATTAAGGCAGAAGACTATATTGCCCAACTTACCAGAGAGGCAAACAGGCTTGCAATGCATGCGGGACGAAAGACCCTCAAGGAAGAGGATATTTATCTCGCAGTGAAGCCGCTCTGAATTTGACGTTCAGATCTCTACCAGATGGCGGGCATCCGGCAACGGAATAGGGGACTCTCCGGAGCCCTCAATCTTTACTCACCCCGTTTCATCCAGAGGGAACCCAGTCAATCAGAGACTGCCCATTCCGGATTTTCCTTCAGAAACTGCTGCTCCTTCTCTTCCAGTTCCACTGCCGAGTATGTTACTGGCATGCAGATGCAGCGCTGCTCAATAAATTTTCCCTCCTTGAAGCAGCCGAAACTCTGCGAACGGGTGCATGCACCGTATTCACCGGTATCAAAATTATGGAACACCAGCTCTTTTCCCTCCCGTTCGGCAATCTCCTTACCCTCTTGCCATGATTTAGCAGTCGTCACGAATCGTACCTCTTATATCTCTTTTCAGTATTTCAGATAAACTCCTGCCCTGATGTCATTTTCCCCCGCTTGAGATAGTGATTTTTTTATAATGGTCACGTAACGATTATCAAGGTAAAAGGTTACCGGATTCCGGTGTCAATCGAAATATTGAGGGTAAGCGTCTTTCCGGACCTGATAGCAATAATGGCCGGGACATCAGCACTTCTGTCTATACCGGCATAGTTGATATCAACGACATAACTCCCTGGGTTCAATTCGGTCCGGTAGTAACCCTTCCCACTGATAGCCACAGTTTTTACCAGTGTCTTTCCATCGTTACGGAATACGAGTATCTTCCGTGTCTCATATGCCTCGGGAGGCGTTATGCAAGGCTGATCAGGACGTTCCACCGGGCAAATCGGTCCGATAGAGACGTTTCCTTCCAGAATACCCGGTGGTGCATCCTGCGATGAAATACATCCTGAGACTGATATCAGGATGAGGATCAGGAGAATGAAGCAAGGGATGGAGTTTTTCATGAAGGTCCACATCAGGGCTGTAACTGCTCAGGGTGATTCAGCTCACCAGCTCTATCAACATTTCTCCAGAGAAATGTGAGGTAAGGGGACAAGGAAGGATTCAATCGGGATATGCAGGGACATCACGATGAACCCCCGTCTGCCTCACCCGCCAGTTCCTTCCAGAAATTCTTCCCAGCTCAGGTCGGACCAGCTCAGTATCCGTATCGAAGGTATAGGCGGTATCGGAGCAACCGGGAGAACCCTGGATTTGCTGGGAATCCGGGGTATGGGAGTAAACTGAGTCATCGGCTTCGGGGGACCCATGGTTGCTCCACGGATGAAGGCTACAGCCCTCCCATTTTTATGGTATACGTACCCGTGAAGAAAATAGCCCAGGTGTTTTGAATCTTTCGAAAATACCCCCTTATCCCTGATAAATCCTCTCAGGTGAAGATCCGGATCATACAGAAAGCCATCTTTTAACCAGCCGACGACCTGTCCCCGTTTATCAAAAACCGGGCCCATCTCGCATATCTTATCAGACGACCCTGCATATCAATAGATCCTGTACGGGAAAGCGAGGTCTGAATATCCACAAAATTCCCAGGTTCAGGTCTTCACGGAAAAAAATCAGCTTCCTTCAATGGTCTCGATCCGGAAGATCTCTTCAAGATCCTGAGCTGGCATGGTCATGCCACCTATCTGAAACGGTATGGCCCCGGAATCACTGCCACCGTTCCGGGAAAAGGAGGTGAAATATTGCAGGGGCCTGGTGTAAATTTTGATCAGGTCATCATTGTGAGGATCTCCTATCCGGACAGTCAGGTCTTCAAGGTCATCGATCTCTAATCCCGGTTCCTGCAACCAGATTTTCCTCTGTAGCGCCTTCATGATGAAGGCGGAAAATGATTGCAGCAGACCGGATAATCTCGGTAAAAAGCTCTTCCTGTCTCTTGCTGTATCGTTCCAGGATTCTCGAGATTTCATACGGATCCTTGCCCTCTCATTCCAGCCACGCAGGGATACCCATCCCTCCGAAAGTGATTCCCTTCACATTGCATGGGCTGAGGGCTAAAAAAATAATTTTTATGAATAATTTTTATCTGTCAGATTACTCTTCTCCGGATGAAATTACTCATGGTTCAGAGATCACGCCACCTGCCTCACGGATGGTATGCTCAATTGTTTGCTTTAAATCTGGATCAGAGAGGGCATGATCGAGCATGGGATACTTCGTCACAAGAACGATGGGTTTGAAGATGGCGAGGGGTGGCTTTCCATCCCGTGAAGGGGATGCACCGGGCTCAATAACCCCGGTTGTCCCGTCCTGCCAGACTGCAAGGTTCCCGTATCCCTGGGCATTCCAGATTTTTTCGATGATATCCTGTGTTGAAAGCATGGGTCCTCATGAAAAGAATATACCGGGAGAACATCAAGATAGCTGAAACGGCAGGAAGACGGGATAACCCCCCCCTCTCTGGGCTAAAAGATACAACCAGCTAATCTTTCGTTCTCTCCTGGATCATGACTGTTTCGGGAAGCTGTCTGCATGAATCCGGAACCGATGACATGACAGCTCTCCTGGAGACCGGATATCAATTGCGTCCTTTCCGCACAATACCGGAGTTCTCCTGGAAAGTGACCCGAGAAAACTATGCCCATTTTGGCCCTGGACCCGCAGTGGAGCATTTTTTACCTGTCCCGGAGTATATCTCCCTGTGATGCGAACCAACCGCCACCAGTACTTCCTTGATCTCGCTCTCCGGTGTGCACACCAGGGCACCTGCCTCCGCAGGAATTTTGGGGCTATCATCGTCGATGAATACAACACCATCGTCTCCACGGGATATACCGGTGCCCCCCGGAAACAGGTGGACTGCACCGAACTGGGGCGATGCTGGAGGAGGGATCACAGTATACCTTCCGGGTCAAACTATGAGAAATGCCGGAGTGTCCATGCCGAGATGAACGCGCTCCTCCAGGCAGGAAAGCTGGCACGGGGATGTACGCTGTATCTGTCAGGATTCGAAGTCGATACCGATGAACTGACACAGATCTGGCCCTGTTTCCTCTGTTCAAAGATGATCGTGAATACCGGTATCCGGAATATCATTATGAGGACCGGTCCGGCAACCTACGAGGAGCTGGATCCGGTCGTCCTGTACCAGAAGCGGAGCAGGGAAGCCCTGGGTGAATGAGCAGAGGATCACAGGATTGCAAAGAATCGCCGCGATGGCGAATGACATTTCTCGCCCTGTTCTGTGCAGCCAGCATTCTCATTGCTGCACTGATCGGTTATGCCGGCTGGGAAGCAGGAACCTTCAGGACAACGGCCCTTGTTGACCGTGACGCACCGGAAGGACTGGTCTTCATCTCGGATCCCCATGTGAGACCTGAGAATATCCGCCATACCAGGGCAGCAATTGAGGAAATTAACCGGCTGAAACCATCCATCGTTCTGGTGGGCGGCGACTTTGGATACGGGGGTCTTGAGGATCCATCCATCGTTGCACTCTGGGGGGAGATTGATGCTCCCGTCTATGCTGTTCTCGGGAATCATGATTACCTGACCGGCATCAGGGGGGCGGGGGTGACCGGGCGGGTTGCCTGGGCCCTCGAATCAATCCTCCGGTCCCGGGGGAAAGATACGACACCGTTTTATCCCGGAAATCCTGATCTTGGTCAGGCAGACGCAATCGAACGGATCCTCGAGCAGAACGGTGTCACGGTCCTCCGCAATGAGGCAGTTGAAATTTCCCTGAACGGGACGAGAACGATTATCGTCGGTAGTGATGATGTCTGGGCAGGGAGGGCGGATCCTCCCGGAATACCGGACACCGATGCCTACGTCATCTACCTGGTTCATGAGCCTCTTGTCCGGGAGGAGTGGACTGCGGATCTGGTCCTTTCCGGCCATACCCATGGCGGACAGGTCTCCCACCCTCTCCTCTCTCTCCTTGCCCGTCTGGATGTGGTTGACATTCACGGGCTCTCCTGGAACGGTGAAATGCCGCTCTACACCAGCAGGGGTATCGGGACCTCTGCCTTCCGGCATGACTATCGGTTCTTAACTCCGCCGGAAATTGTGGTTATCAACCCATCAGGCGGGATCAGGCCGGGGTGGACGATCGTCTCATTGAATTCGCGGTGAGCCTGATGAGCTGCTATTTATCGAGACCCTCTGGCACTTAAAAGCATTCCATGAACCGCCCCCCTGGAAACCGGAATGCACACCATTTGTATCCCTGCAGCAGACACCCTTTAGTAGCATGAAGATAATTCTGTAATCAGACTGATGTCCGGCCACGGGGGCTCTCCCCGATTCGGGTGCACGGAATCGAGGTGAGGAGTACGTTTGCTATACGTTTTTACCGGATCTATGACATGGGAAATGAGATCGATCTCAACCGGCTCGGGGAAGCACTCGGTTCCGTCCATGCCACGACCCGCAGTACGTTCACCCGGGTCAAGTCAAAATCGATCTCCATGGAGGCTCCGCCCCTTCTGGTCAGGCTTCCTCCTGTAAGGGTGAGCGTTGATGGCAGTGAAGTTGCCCTCTCGGTCAATGCACGGATCTATGATATTGGTGCCGTCAATATCTGCTTTATTCTCGAGGATCTCCTGGCTCCGGCCCGTTCCCTCCGGGAGGCGGCCCTCCGCTTTGCAGGTCAGAACGGTCTTGAACCGCAGTTTGCCCTGACTCTTGCCCAGATTCGTGAGATCCTCCGACCGGAACTGGGGGATCTTCCCATCGATCCGATGATCTTTGAGGACTATACCATCTTTATCGCGGACCGGAACGACCCGGAGCTTGATCCGGTGGTGATTCTCCTTGGCGAGGAGCGGCAATATTCGGCCCAGACGAGGGAAGAGATCCTGAAGAACTCTCTCTCCTATGGGACTGAGGACCTCACCATCCTTGCATGGGATGCTGCCCTGCTCATCAGCGATGAGCCACCCGGGGACATCATCGAGCTCATCGAATTTGCCAATGTCCAGGCCCTGGAATTACGATACTATGACCGGGTCCTCACCCGGCAGATGGAGCGGATGTATGATGACATCGAGACCGCCGACAGGAAGTCCCGGTACCGCCGCCTGCGGCAGTACCATGAGATCATGTCCCGCCTGATGGAAACCCAGGCAGAGATTTCGGATATCATCGAGAAGGTTGATAACCTCATCAAAATCACGGAAGATATCTACTATGCCCGTGTCTACGCTTCGGCCCTGAATGTTCTCCGGATATCACAATGGCGGGCAGGAGTGAGCCGCAAGATCGATATCATCCGTCAGAACTATGAGATGTTATCCGATGAAGTTAATATCCAGCACTCAAATTTCCTTGAGATTGTCATCATCCTCCTGATCGCCTTTGAGATCGTGTTCTTCATCTTGCAGCCTGTGGTGGGATGATCTTTTTTTGTATTTCTCCCGCATTACCGGTAAAATCACAGAATAAAGCCTATATGTGCTCCCTGCAAAGGAGATTGTAAGACTGCGATGACCATTCTGATACCATGACCTCTCCTGCTGTCCTCATTCCCCTCACCATATTCTTTGCCCGGTTAGTGGAGACCAGTCTTGAGACCATCAGGACCGTCTATGTCAGCAGGGGACACCAGTATCTCTCTGCCGGGATCGGGGTGATCAAGGTGGCGTTCTGGCTGCTATCTACTGGCCTCGTCCTGACCAACCTCGACAATATCTGGGGGATTCTTGCGTATATCGCCGGATACGGTGTTGGCACCATAATCGGTATGGAGATAGAGGAGCGGATAAGTATCGGGAACGTAGTGGTGCGGATCATCAGTGGAAAGGATCCACAGCCCCTGATGAGCAGACTCAATGGAATGGGGTACGGAATCACGAGACTCGAGGGGTCGGGGTATTTTTCTCCTGATGTTACCGTGCTCCTGATGGTCGTACCCAGAAAAGAGCTTTCGCAGCTGCTGGAGATTCTGAAGAATGAATATCCAAGTCTCCTCTATACGGTGGAGGATGTCCGGAAGGCGAGCGACGTTGGAAAGATCTTCCATGGAAAACGTTCGAATTGGATCACGAGGTTCTTCGGATGGTGAGTGGTTCCGTTTGCCCCCATCCATCCCTCGCACGAACCATCACCAGTACTAAAATCCCCGGTGCAGGCCATTCCTTCTGGCAATATCAATTGCGGTTCTGTATTCCCTTTCCGTAATCCCCCGCATCAGGGAATCCCTGAAGGGGTGACCAGTGTCTCCGGTAATCATGCCGCACGGCCGGTACTGGTCCATGATGTTTACATAGGCATCCCGGGAGATTTCCGAGGCGATGAATTCCATTACCCGATCAGAATCAGCCAGGTTGTCGGGCAGGACAAGGTGCCGGATAATGAGCCCTCGTTCAGCAATACCGTCCTGCATGAGAAGGTCCCCGGTCTGCCGTTGCATCTCCCGGATAGCCTCGTTCATGATCCCGACATACCTGGGTGCATCGGAGAGAACCCGGGCTATCTCATCCCCTCCATACTTGGCATCCGGCATGTAGATGTCGATGACCCCGTCAACCAGACGGAGCGTCTCAACCGAATCGTAGGTCCCGGTATTGTAGACGATAGGGATTCGCAGACCCTGTTCCGCAGCACTGCAGAGTGCCTGGAGGATCTGGGGGACAAAATGGCTCGGGGAGACGAGGTTAATATTGTGGCACCGCCGGTCCTGGAGGGAGAGCATCATCTCTGCCAGGGTCCTGCACGGAATTTCATGCCCTTCCCTGAGCTGGCTGATCTGGTAATTCTGGCAATAGATACATCGCATATTACAACCGGTAAAAAAGATAGTCCCGGAACCATACCTTCCTGCCAGGGGGGGTTCTTCCCCGAAGTGAGGGCCGTAACTGGCCACAGACGGAAGGGTTCCGCCCCCGCAGTAGCCCCGCTCGTCAAGTGTCCGGTCCACCCCGCAGGTCCTCGGGCATACCCTGCAGGGGGAAAGAAGGGCAGCAGCCTCCCGGGCACGCTGCCTGAGCTCACCGGTCTCATGGAGGTGAAGGTAGTACGGAATGGCCATCATACCGGGATTATCCTGTTCAGGGATTAAGTAATCACCGGGTCTGATGTTGCCCCGGGGATCTGAAAATACCAAAAGAATAAAACAGCGAAAGGGGTATTGGACTAGTACCGGCTGTAGTATCGAAGCTGTGAAAGGTGATATACCATGGTAAAGCTGAATGCCGAGATGAAAGAGACCTTCGGAAAGATCAAGCTCTTTCCGGTTGCCACCGCGTCAAAGAGCGGGGTTCCCAATGTAGTCCCCATCGCATTTGTCAAGCTGGTGAGTGATGATACGATATGGATTGCAGACAATTACATGCATAAGACTCTCGCCAACCTCAAGGAAAATCCCGTCCTCTCAATTTACATCTATGATCCGGAAAGCAAGAAATGCTTCCAGATCAAGGGGAAGGTGGCGGTGAAGACCAGCGGGCCGGATTTTGAAGAGATGAAGGGATGGGTCAAGGGGAAAAAGCCCGATGCCCCGGCAAAAACACTCCTAGTTATGACGGTGACCGAGGTTTTCCTGTGTACCCCCACAGCGGAAGCCGGAAAAAAATTGGTTTAATTATCTCTTCTTTTTCTGTTCGATGAGCCGGGCCTGGATCCCGTAGTACGCTGATACCCCGATGGCATGGCACTGGTCGATGGCATCGCTGTCAAACGAGACCAGTTCATCGGAATAGACTGATTCCGGCGACGATCGGCCGAGGACCCGGCAGCATCCCTTGTAGAGCAGGAGATCAACCGTGCCCGTGACCTTCTCCTGCGATGTGGCAATGAATGCGTTCAGGTCATGGAAGAGCGGTTCATGCACCAGTCCCATGTAGGCCAGTTCCGACCACTTGTCATCCACCAACCGTTTGAAGGCCAGCTCCTGGCGGGTGAGGGTGAGGTGCTCGAGATCGGCATGGGCAGTCAGGATGACGGTTGCTGCGGGATGCTCGTAGATCTCCCGGGCCTTGAGCCCGAGAATCCTGTCCTCGATCATATTACTCCTCCCGATACCGTGCTTTCCGGCCAGAGTATTCAGGGTACCGATGAGATCAGCCCCGCTTATATCATTCCCGTTCAGCCTGACCGGTATCCCCTTGAGGAAACCGATGGTGATCATATCAGGTATATCAGGGGCTTTTTCGGGAGAGACGGTCCAGCCATAGATCTCCTCCGGAGGATGGAAGGCAGGATCTTCAAGGCGTCCGCCTTCGATGCTCCGGCTCCAGAGGTTCTCATCGATGCTCCACGGCTTCTCCTTAGCCACGGGCACCGGTATGTTATGCTCCTGTGCGTACACGATCTCCCACTCGCGGGTAAGGTTCAGTTCACGGATGGGTGCAACCACTTCGAGACCTGCGATCCGAAAGATAAAGTCAAACCTGAGCTGGTCGTTACCCTTCCCTGTGCAGCCATGGGCAACGGTGGGTGCTCCTTCATGGAGGGCGACCCGGACGACCTCTTCCGCAATAAGAGGCCGTGCCAGAGCTGTGCCCAGGGGGTATCCCTCATACGACCCGTTGGCCCTGATGGCCGGAAAGAGGAACCCGTGAACAAATTTCTCCCGTGCATCGATTGTATAATTTGCATCAGCCAGCATCTCTCCCTTCCCGGTGGCAGCTGCTATCTCGTCGTCCCGTTGTCCGACATTGACGACAACGGTTACCACCCGGTCAAAGTCATACCGTTCCCGGAGAAGCGGAATGCATACCGAGGTGTCAAGACCCCCCGAATATGCCAGAATGACAGTTCCTTTTCCCATGAGATTATTCCAGCCTGATAATTATCATTCCCGTGATACCTATCATTGTTACGTCGATGATAATAATGGTATCAGAAGACTTGCCGGCCGGAACAGATGCGGTATACCGGGCAATTCAGGGTTCCTGTGAATGATGCTCTGATTCCCTCTAAAAGAATACATCCTGGGTCAGGAACCGCCTTTTAAGAGAAAAAAGAAAATTGTCTTCCCTGCTCCGTCTCTCATGAGGGGATGTACGGACTATTTTCCCTGGTGGTAATGGGAGAGCGGTTCAATAGTTATCTGTTCCTTCTGGATGGCCTCTATTGCCAGAGCTGCAGCCCGTGCCGCCTGGACGGTGGTGATATACGGGACACCGTAATCAACGGCCGCCCGCATGATCTGGTAATGGTCCTGACGCGACTGCTTGTCAGATGGCGTGTTGATGATCAGCCGTATCTCACCCTGCCGGAGGAGATCGATCACATTCGGAGACCCTTCCTGGACTTTCCGGACCAGGTTCGCCTCGACACCGGCCTGGGAGAGGTAGTCAACAGTTCCCGCTGTGCCGTAGAGCGAGAGGCCAAGGGAACGGAGTTTCCGTGCTATAGGGATGACCTCATCCTTCTGCTCTGATATGACCGAGATGAAAATATTCCCCCTGACCGGGAGCTCGTTATCGGCTGAGATGGATGCCTTGTAGTAGGCCCGGCCGAAATCATAATCGATTCCCATCACTTCCCCCGTGCTCTTCATCTCCGGCCCGAGCACGGTATCCACCCCCGGCAGCTTGTTGAAGGGGAGGAGAACCTCCTTCACTGCAACATGGCAGAATGCCCGTTCCTCATATCCGATATCCTTCAGCTTCCGTCCCAGCATCGTTTTGGCCGCGATCTTGGCCAGGGGTATTCCTGTAGCTTTACTGACGAAGGGAACCGTCCGGCTGGCCCGCGGGTTTGCCTCAAGTACGTAGACGATATCGTCCTTGACTGCCAGCTGGATGTTGACCAGGCCGATAACCCCGATTCCCAGAGCGATATCTCTCGTGTATGCCTTTATACGGTCCAGGATTTCCGGTGAGAGTGACTGGGTGGGGATGACGCAGGCCGAGTCCCCTGAATGTACTCCCGCCTCCTCGATATGCTCCATGATGCCGCCAATGAGCACCTCCTCGCCATCACAGACGGCATCCACATCCAGCTCGATGGCATTCTGGAGAAAAGAATCGATCAGGACCGGGTGATGCCTGCTTACCCTGACCGCTTCCTTCATGTACAACTCAAGTTCGATCTCATCGTGCACAATCTCCATGGCCCGGCCGCCGAGAACATATGAAGGCCGGACCAGAACCGGATACCCGATGGCTGCTGCCTTGGTCCGTGCCTCTTCAAGCGAGTATGCGGAACTGTTGGGCGGAGCCGGGATATCCAGCCGCTGGAGCAGCTCACTGAAACGGTCACGGTCTTCCGCAATATCCATGGAGTCCGGGCTAGTTCCCAGTATCCGGGTCTTCATGCCGATCCGCTGGATCTCCTCATGGAGAGGTACTGCCAGGTTCACTGCGTTCTGGCCGCCGAACTGCACCATGACCCCGCAATAATTGTCTTTCTTGAGGATATTCATGATATCCTCGAGGGACATCGGCTCAAAGAAGAGGCGGTCAGATATATCGAAATCGGTTGAAACGGTCTCGGGATTGTTATTTACAATATGGACTTCGATATTTTCTTCCCGAACTGCCTTTACTGCGTGTACCGTACAGTAGTCAAACTCGATTCCCTGTCCGATCCGGATGGCACCTGACCCGAGGATAAGCACTTTCTGCCGTTTGTTTGGCGGGATCTCGCACTCATCGTCCCAGGTGGAATAGAAATAGGGGGTCTGGGCTGGAAATTCCGCGGCACAGGTGTCTACCATCTTGTATGTTGGATCGCCACTGAGGGCATGGATCTCTCCCGGGCTCATACCTGTCAGGCCAGCGATATCGCTGATGGTGAACCCGTACTGCCTGGCGAGGAGAATATCCCCGGGCCCCGGGCTGGCAGCGATCTTCTTCTCAAGGTTGACGATGTTCCTGATCTTTTCGAGGAAGAACGGGGCAATGTGCGTGAGTGAATGGACCTCTTCAACAGTGAAACCGACCCTGAATGCATCGAAGAGCGCTCCAAACCGCTCATCTGTCGGGCGGGACAGGATCATCCGGATCTCACTGGGGTTCGTATGGTAATTGATATCCGTATCCAGAGAACGGAGGGCTTTTTTGAAGGCTTCTTCAACACACCTCCCGATAGCCATGACCTCTCCGGTACTTTTCATCGCCGTGGTCAGGGTCCGGTCAGCATTCTTGAACTTGTCGAACGGCCAGCGGGGGACCTTGACGACGATGTAATCGATGGCCGGCTCAAACGATGCCGGGGTGCATCCGGTCACCGAATTGATAATCTCATCGAGCTGGAGACCGATGGCGATCTTTGCAGCAACGCGGGCAATGGGGTATCCCGTGGCCTTTGATGCCAGGGCGCTCGAACGCGAGACTCTCGGGTTGACCTCGATGACCCTATATTCCCCGTCCTGGTAGGCAAACTGGATGTTGCACCCGCCCTGCACGTCCAAAGCCCTGATGATCTTAATTGATGCACTCCGCAACATCTGGAATTCATCGTCCCGGAGGGTCAGGATGGGCGCAACGACCACACTTTCGCCGGTATGGATCCCCATGGCATCGACGTTCTCCATGCCACAGACGATGATACAGGTATCCGAAGCATCCCGCATCACCTCGAACTCGATCTCCTTCCAGCCCACCACGCTCTCTTCCACCAGCACCTGGTGGATCCGGGAGCGGGTGAGGCCGATTTCAACGATCCGGATCAGCTCGTCCCTCGAATGGGCGATACCGCCGCCAGAACCCCCCAGGGTATACGCGGGGCGGATGATGGCCGGGAGGCCGACAATCTTCATGGCCTCATCAATCTGGTCGGTGGAGTTGAGGATCATGCTCTTGGGAACCGGCTCCCTGATGTGCTCCATCAGGGCCCTGAACTTCTCCCGGTCTTCGCCCTGGTAGATCGCATCCAGGGGCGTGCCAAGGATCTCAACCCCCTTCAGGGCACCCCGTTCGGCGAGTTCGGCGGTCATGTTCAGGCCGGTCTGCCCACCCATTCCTGAAAGGATGCCGTCCGGCCTCTCCTTATCAATGATCTTTTCGATAATGTCAGCCTTGATGGGCTCAATGTAAATCACATCTGCCATTTCAGGATCAGTCTGGATCGTAGCAGGGTTCGAGTTGACGAGGATGACCTTTACCCCTTCCTCACGGAGAGCACGGCACGCCTGTGAGCCTGAGAAATCGAATTCGGCAGCCTGACCGATCTGTATGGGTCCTGACCCGATCAGGAGGACGGATCTGATATGCTGTTTGCGGGGCATCAGGACAGCCTCCGGAACATGGTATCAAAGAAGGGTATTTCCGTGTCGTGGGGACCTCCATGGGCTTCCGGGTGGAACTGGACACAGGTAATATCCAGGTATTCATTCTCGAAACCCTCAAGCGTCCCGTCATTGACATTGGAATAGAGCAAACCGCACCCTTCAGGGAGGGAATCGGCAGCAACGGCAAACCCATGGTTCTGGGTGGTGATGTAGATGGTTCCGTCCTTGTATCGTACCGGTTGGTTACTCCCCCGGTGACCAAATTTCATCTTATACGTTGATCCCCCGAGGGCAAGTCCGCAGACCTGGATACCCATGCATATCCCGTAAATCGGCAGAGTTCCGGCCAGGTCACTGATGCAGCGGATAGCCTCGCGGGCAAGGACCGGATCACCGGGGCCATTGCTGATGAAGAGAGCATCGGGCCGGCATGCTGCAACCGCATCGGCTGGTGTGTTGTAGGGAAACACGTGGATGTTAGCATGCCGGTTCCTGAGAGAGATGATCATATTTTTCTTGATTCCGAGATCGATAACGGCAATCCTCCTGCCCGAACCCTCGATATGGTAGGGTGCACGGCATGAGACGGCCGGTATTAGGTCACGATCAGATATGGGCGGTATGTTCCGGGCGCAGGCAACAGCGTACTCCCCATTATCATCTCCGACAACCAAGGTTGCCCGGAGCGTCCCCTCCTGCCGGGTTTTAATGGTGAGCATCCTGGTGTCCACCCCCTGGATCCCGAGCAGGCCGTTCTCTTCAAAATAGTGGATGACAGAGGGTTCTGACTCAGGGGACCTGCAGATCTCCCGTGCCACACAACCCTGTGCCCAGACCTTCGGGTGCTGGAAGTTTTTCGGGTCTACCCCGTAATTCCCGATCGTGGGAAAGGTAAACATCAGAATCTGTCCATGGTAACTGGGATCGGTAAGTGCCTCCATGTAACCCGACATCTGGGTGGTAAAAACCAGTTCGCCCGAGCACTCTCCTTCCGATCCGAAACCCACACCTGCGACATAGGTGCCATCCTCAAGACCCAGAACTGCCTTCATCGTTCCATATGTAGTGGGAATGATTCCTTTTAATAAGTAGCGGACTGAAAAGAGAGCGGTTTTCAGACGGATTCAGACCTGCTCACCTCAGGGAGGGTGTTCCGACCTGGCAAAATCCTGTTATTTTGTCCGTTCCAAGCCTCCCGCACATGGAAATTATTGGTAATTTTTTGATATCATCAGATAATAACACCTGATATTAGAAAATAAATGTTTAAAACCGATCAATTCCAGAATAATAAATTTTAAGTTGGAATAATAACCATTTGTGAGCATGGCTGTGCCAACGAAGATTTTCTTCACCAAGGGCGTCGGCATTCACCGGGACCGGCTTGCCTCTTTTGAGCTGGCACTCAGGAAGGCAGGAATCGAGAAATATAACCTTGTTTATGTCTCAAGCATCTTTCCTCCCAACTGCAGGATGATCACTGTTGATGAAGGACTAAAACAGATTGAACCGGGTTCAATAACCTACTGCGTCATGGCTAAAAACGATACAAATGAACCGAACCGCCTGATATCAGCAGCCATAGGGCTTGCCCTCCCCAAGGACGCCCATGAATACGGGTACCTGTCAGAGCACCATGCCTATGGAGAAACGGCAGACAAAACAGGAGACTATGCCGAAGATCTTGCTGCCACCATGCTTGCCACGACATTGGGGATCGAGTTCGATATCAACCGAGCCTGGCAGGAACGGGAACAGATCTACAAGGCCAGCGGTAAAATTATCAAGACAACCAATATCTGCCAGTCAGCCCAGGGCGATAAAAACGGGTTATGGACGACTGTCATTGCTGCGGCAGTCTTCATCATCGATTAGTTATCGCGCCAGGTATCCCAGGGTCCGGAACCTCTCCTTCTCCAAGGGAATTCTCCTGAGCCCGGAACATCGACAGCACGGTTTTTTTGGGGTTCTGTCAACCGGAAGGGACAAAATAAATATTCCCGCTGAAAAAATTGAAAGGTTGATGCTGAGCGGAATCACATTGAAGCTATCGGATGAGGTTGATGAAATAAGTCGGTATTATTGTGATTTATTAACAAATAACTGCCAATAAATTTACACCCATGATCTGATTTATTAATACTTGGCACAATATCATCAAATTAGTAAATTATGGTATTGTATGAAGAAAAATTACAGAAAAGGAGGTGTTCTAGGATGGTGACCAAATCCCGGGCCATCCTCAGGGAATGACGGCCAGCCGTATACCTGTCATCTGTGTGATCATCCTCGTCCTCATGATCAGTTTTTCAGGATGCATCAAACCACCAGAGAATGGCGGCTCATCAGGGGGGGGTGACTCCGGATCCTGGTTTGGTGGCGGTGGTAAAACCACACCAGGAACGGGCAGTGGAACGAAGGGAACCACCGGAACTCCAGCAACTTCAACGGCAACACCGGTAGCTAACGAAACGTCGGTACTAGTACCGGCCACGCCATACCCGGTCGAAACCACCCCACCGGTTACCTCTTCGTTCACCCGGCTCCCGGACTATACTCTCAACGAGACCCCGTTCATCGCGATATTTTACGACACCATAGTTTTTAGGCAGAACCGCACTGCCTACACCTATCAGCTCGAGCGCCCGCCGCTGGTCATCGAGATGTGTATCAAGCCCAATATGACTACCAGGACCATCTGGTATGAAAATACCGCAGGGGATGGGAAAACCCAGAAGGTCACCATCATCAGCCCTTCAGCATGGTTTGAAGTCACCGTACGGGACCCGGCAACCGGCACCATTATCGCACAGGAAGGGTTTGCTAAGGCCTACAGTGTTGATACCGGGAAAAAGCTGACAATCCGGTCTGCCGGTACCTACCTCATTGAATTCAGTGGAAACGAACTGTCTGCTGAGATCCAGATCCGGGTACCACAGACAGAAAGCCAGACCGGTCAGCCGGTAAAGAATCTCTCCTGCAGCATCTGAAAGAGTCAGGGAGGGTCCTCGGGGGGCATGCCCTCCAGGTCCTCCAGTTTATTTATGTTGGTAAAACTGATGAGTGTCGGGTCATCAGACCTGAGTTCTTCAATACTGATGAAGCGCGAATGAAGACTTACCACCATGTCACGGAGAGAAAGTGATTCATGGTTCTCCAGGTACTTCACGAGGGGTTTTTTCCGGTATACTGCATGGAGTGGTTCAAGCATATCCGGATTCCACGAGGGAATTGCTGCGTCATAATCTCCTATTGATTCAAAGAGCCGGTGCACAACCTTTGTGGAGACACAGGGCATATCACAGGCACAGATAAAGAGGAGATCCCCCCGGGCTGCCATAACACCCGCATGAATTCCCCCGATGGGTCCAATCCCTTTCTTGATGTCATGGACACACCGGACATCATACAGGTGAGAAAACCGTTCACATTGTTCAGGATTCTTGGCTACGAGCACAATCTCATCAACAACCGGGCTGAGCGACTCGATCAGCCGTTCGATGAAGGTCTTTCCAAGGTACTGGAAAAAGTACTTCTCCATTCCATTGACCCGGCGGGCTTCTCCCCCGACAAGCACGATCGCCGCTCTCACCGGCCTGCCCCCAGGCTCTTTCCGGGAAGTATCGGGTCACAGGTACTTGCAGAGGAGGAAACGGGGGTCACTGCAGGTATTTGGATAATCCTGGAAATCATGGCAGCGACCGGCAGGCCAGCTGCTCCGGTGGGGGGAACAAGAATCTTCATAATACCCGATGGTATGCTTGAATTATTCTCAATTGGGGGTTATCTGGTAAAACTTCTTTTGTTCCTGCGCTCCAGTTCAAGCAGCCGGAGCTTGATCTCAGGGTCCGGAGTAAATCCGCCCGGGCCGGTTCGGGAGACGACGCGGTGGCAGGGAACAACAAGGGGAACAGGGTTCCTCCGGAGTGCGTGACCGACGACACGGGGAGCAGTACCGGCCCGTTCTGCAATCTCGCCATAAGTTACCATCTCACCATAGGGTATGTTCTGCACCTCCTGGTATATCCTGGCATATGTTTCACCGGGAGGAGGAGAACCGGAAACCAGGGAGGTAAGATCGACCTGCTGCCCCGCAAGGTACCGGCTGATGAGAACCGGGACTGGTCCGGTAATTGCATTTCGGGAGAACCGTACCCGGTGGACAACGGTACCATACCACCGGACATATACAAACCAGAGGCCGAAGCGGGCCGAACCTTCAGTTATTTCCATGATTCCATGATCCCCTCGAAGGAGCCAATCGTACATTCAGACATCTCCTCGCGGATCCAGGCCGGGAGGCCGTTTCTCACCCGGGGTTCCAGGAACCTTCTCTCCCCGAAAACGAGGATTCCCCTGTCCTCAGGTGTCCGGAGGACTCTCCCGATCGCCTGCTGGGCCCTGTTCAGAGCGGGAAGGGTATAACTGATGAACTCACCATCAGCACCGAACTTGTGCTTGTAATAATCTATCGTCATCTGCCGCACCCGGTTATAGGGGGCAAGGGGGAACCCGATTACCATGGCTCCGGAGAGGAGCTCCCCCCGGTAATCGAGTCCTTCGCTCCATTTACCGCCACATACGGCAAAGAGCAACCCCGAAGATCCCCGGGACGGGAGCGAAAGGAAGGTCTTGAGCGCTTCTCCTGCTGAACGGGCATCCCTGGGTTCAATAATCAGGTTCCGGGCCTTGAGCGAGGGCTCCAGCAGCCGGGCATAATAATCAAGGATCTGGTAGGACGGGAAGTAAACGGCAAGGTTACCGTTCAAACGGGAGAACAGCGAAATATACCGGGCGATCCGGGATGAGTTCTCCTTATTCTCCCGCATGGAAAATGCAGTGGTGATATCACCGGTGCAGAGGACCAGGCGGTTTTTCCTGGGAAAGGCATTCGGCACAGAACAGGTCCGGACAGGCAGGTCAGAAAAATAATATTTCCGGTAACTATCAACAGGGGAGAGAGTACCGGAGATGAGGATGCAGCAGTGGTGCATGAGTGCAAGTTCGCAGAGCCGGCCGGAAGGATCGATATTCCTGACCTCAAGGAAAATATCCCGTCCGTCCTTCCGGTATACCGTGAGCGTGCAGGGATCCGATACCTGGCAGGAGAGCCGTACAAGAAACGCGGTGAGGGTCTCGACAGCAGTCGTGCTGTATTCCCCTGCCATCATGTTTCTCTCCCGGATGTGCTCGCTGATCTGCATCATGTCATCAGAAAGCTCTGAAAGGTCGCGGTACAGTGATTCTCTTACCACCATCCGGTCAAAGATGGCGGGATCAAACCAGTCCTCGGCTTCACACGAGTTCCGGAGCCCTGCCATGAAGGCTGCAATATTTTTCAGGACCTGCCGGACCGCCGCAGCGGACCTGAGGTGTTTGCGCAGGGAAGCCAGCTCACGTTCGGCCTGGGCCAGCGCTGATTCCGAGATGACAACGGTCAGAATTCCCTGCATGACCTCTCCGCAGTTGTGGGCTTCATCCATGAGGAGGAGGACCTCAGAAGGATCTATCCCGATCGAGCTGTAAAGCTGGTTCCGGATCTCCTGGTCGAAGAGATGGTGATAGTTCATCACGATGACATCTGACCGCTGTGCGGCAAGGACCAGCATCTCGTAGGCGCAGACTCCTGCCCCGATATCCTGCAGCTCATGGGGCCAGGCTAGTTCCCGGGAGATCCGCTCAGCCCTGCTCTTCAGGGCTGTTGACGGCATGATACGGAGCGCTGTACCGTCCCCCCCTGCAAATACCCTGCTCCTGATATAATGGGGGCAGATGATCGGATGATCGGCGTCCTGTTTCCTGATCTGCCGGACAATAACCGGGTCCTTTGATGGATTGAGCGCACCCTGTTCAGCCCGCTCACGCATCAGCGAGGTCGATACCGCCTTTACCCCTTCACATCTCCGGTATACATCCCCTTCACCGGAAAGAAGGCAGAGGTTCCGTTTTCCAATCAGGTAGGAGTAGGTAAAGGGTCTCTTCCGGGACCTGATAAGCTCAAGTTCACGGATAAAGGTATTCAGCTGGCTGATGGTCCGGACGGCTACGATGATCTTTCTTCCCTCGCTCCGGGCGAGAAGCGCGGAGACGACACTTGATTTTCCGCTCCCTGTCGGTGCATCGATCATGGCAATCCCACCGTCATGGGCACACTGTGCGGCCAGTTCCAGCATAGCCCGCTGGTATGGCCGGTAGGCCTGGTACGGGAACCAGGAATCAAGCTCGTCCATTACTATACTGATTGGTCGGGACTGTTTTTTATTCTTCCAGAGGAGATATCTCTAGCCATGGCAATCCATCCCATCGAATACCGGTATGGAACTCCGGAGATGCGTGCCATCTGGAGCGAGGAGAACCGGTTTGCCTGTATTGTTCAGACCGAGGTCGCGCTTGCCAGGGCAGGATCAGAATTCGGACTGGTGCCGCCGGTTGCAGCAGATAACATCGAAAAGAATGCCTCCCTGGCACGGCTCTCCCGGGCCAAAGAGATCGAGGCAGAGATCAACCATGACATGATGGCAATCGTCAAAGCTATCGCTGAGGTCTGCGGGGAGGCGGGGGGATGGATCCATTATGGTGCAACCTCAAATGACATCCTTGATACTGCTACCGGGCTCCAGCTGAAGGCATCTCTCGAGCTCCTCGGCCCCAAGCTCCGGGCTCTCCTGATCATTCTCTTACAAAGGAGCCATGAGACCAGGCATCTCGTCTGTGCAGCCCGGACCCATGGTCAGATCGGGGTGCCTACCACCTACGGGCTCAGGTTCGGGATATGGGCCAGTGAGGTTGCCCGCCACCTGGACCGGCTCTCTGAGATTACCCCCCGGGTTGCCGTAGGGCAGCTCACCGGGGCGGTCGGGACGCAGGCAGCCCTGGGTGAGAAGGGGATGGAGATCCATGACCGGATGATGGAACTCCTCAATCTCACCCCGGTTGAGGTATCAAACCAGCTCATCTCCCGCGACCGGTATGCCGAGTATTTCATGTTCCTGGCTGGTGTGGCCACAACCCTTGACAAGATCGCAATAACACTGCGGACCCTCCAGCGGAGCGAGATTGCAGAAGTCGAGGAGGCATTCGGCAGAGACCAGGTCGGTTCGAGCACCATGCCGCACAAGAGAAACCCTATCAGGAGTGAACAGGTCTCCGGCCTGGCACGGATTGTCAGGGCTGCAGTTGAGCCCGCCCTCCAGAACAACACGCTCTGGGACGAACGTGACCTCACCAACTCATCCTGCGAACGGGTTCTCTTTCCTGAAGCAACTATTCTTGCCGACCACATCATACGGTTGCTTACCACGGTGCTTGAGGGTCTGACCCTCCGCCCGGATAATATCAGGAAAAACCTGGAGCTCCTCCATGGCGTCAACATGGCAGAATCGGTCATGGTCGGCCTAGCACGGAAGGGGATGGACCGTCAGGAAGCCCATGAGCTGGTAAGGCTTGCCAGCATGGAGGCACTGGGGAAGAGAATACCACTGGAGGAGTCCCTGGCTCACACCACGAAGGTTACTGCATGTCTCTCTCCTGGAGAGATTCATGTTCTGCTCGACCCGGATCGCTACATTGGCACCGCCGTCCGGCAGGTCGAGCGGCTGGAGAATAAGCTTGCAGTAAAGTACCTGAAGGGGTGAGGGAGAAGTTCTCCTTTTTCCGACTGAGCAGGATAACCGTAAGTACCGGATCGAACGCGGTTGTTCCCGTTCATACCCTGACTCGTGATACACGCTAGTTATGGAAGGATATATATTCATTTCTGCGATGAAGATTCTCCCAGGGAACGGTTATTAGTCAGGAAATGGAAACAGCTCCATGCTAACCTCTTACTGGTGGCGACAAAGGGGTGCTTTGGAATGGAAACACCAAAGAACAGCAAGAAGCAGGCGAATCGGGCCGAAAGCAGTCTTCAGATACCCATCTTTTATAAAATGATGGTCAGCATGCTCTCGGTATCAGCCATACCGATCTGCCTTGTGGGTATCATGGCTGTGGGGGGAACCCGGTCAATTATTGCTGCCCTCGGGCTTGAAGGAACCATCGTACTTGTCACTCTGATTACACTCACCGGGGTTCTGGTCTGCAGTTACTATCTCTCCCGGATCATTACCGGGCCTATTGTTCTGCTTTCAAACGTGGCAAACGACCTCTCCCGGGGAATCCTGGATCAGCCCGAACTGCCAATCGCACGGAACGATGAGATCGGAACACTTTCACGGGCATTCGATAAAATGATGAACACGTACCGGCTCCTTGATACCCTTGCCAAGGAGCAGCAGTAAGACCTGGTGATGGTATGCACGGTATCACAAGGGATACGGGGAGATGGTAATGATTGGCGAAAGTTCCTCTCTATTGAGATATTCGGGAGAGAAAACAGCAAGCATGTCGCAGCCGAAGCTAGAAAATTTTCTTAAATTTGGTGGGGTACAAAAAGCCCTCCTTATCCGGAGTGACGGAACGGTCATCACCCATGCCGGATACCCGGAAGAAGATTCGGGGGGGCTTCTTCCGAGTATATCTCTTCTCATCGCAGAATCGGGAATTATCGCGGGAATGATTCAGAACGGCACCCTCTCTCTGATTTTTCTCGAGTTCGATGACAAAATCGTCTTGATCCAGGAAATAGCTTATAATCGGTACATCGTCATTATTGCCAATTCGGATGTTAACATCGGGCAGATCAGCTATCACCTGAAGAAGGAGAAACTGATACCGGTATCCTGTACATGAAACAATCGATTCCCGAAGGGACACCGATTGGTGAGATAGAGACTTCCCTAGAATGGCTTCTCTCACACACCACCGGATTCCTGGGCGCGATCCTGGTCCGAATTTATACTGGTGAGGGGTTCATCCTCATACACTACGGATGTCCGGTTGGTTTCTCCTTCCGGATGGGAAACCGGGTGGTCCGTGGAATGGCAGCACAGCAGTTATTTGAATCGCAGGATGTGATAAACGCAAGCCTGCGAAGGTATACTATTCAGGAGTTCCAAGATGCCCTGACTCTAGGGGGGCCGGAAATACTCATTCCGGGTACCGGGGAAGGGTCACAAAAATCGTTACACAACCGTGTCTTTTCACCAGTCGCCACTGAGAGAGGGTTCCTCTTTGGAGAAGTTCGGCAGGGAGCGGCAGAACCGCTCCGCCAACAGGTCAAGGTCGCTGTCGCTACCGGACCAAATCTCTTGAATAGAAAACCAGATGACGGAATGAGCAGCAGCATTGAACATGCACCACTGCTTCCGGCACAGGGAACATCGCAAGAGCGCCTCACTGAAACCATTCTCGACTGGATCTTCGGCTACCCCGGAGTAACCGCAGCAGCATTCTTCAGGGAACGAACGGTCGTGAATTCCCGGGGAGAGACCTCCCTCGAGGATCTCATAGAAGTGGCCGAGGACACCCTGCTCACTGTGGGGGAGATTCTGGCCTTACTCTCGACCGGTTCCCTGGGTCAGCTCACACTCCGGGCATCAGGCAACAATGTCACCATTGCACCCTTTGAGGATGGCTATCTTCTCATCCTTACCGAGCCGGACGTCAAACTCGGGCAGATACGGAGACTGGTGCAGGATACTGCCTGCGCCGGGAAAGGATAGCATTATTTTAGAAGAAAAATCCCTGACCTGGTACCATGCCGGTGTATATAGGCTTAAATTATTTCCCGGGCTCTTCCGGATTTTGGTTCGATCTTTATTAAAAAAAGAATTGAATTATTCCTCTTTTTCCTGCCGGGGGAAGGTCTCGACCAGGGTTATTTCGCGGATATCAGGGATGGATTCAAACGCTTCATTGATGACCCTGCTCCTCCAGAGAACCCAGCGGCGGTCGTAATTTATTCCGGGAGGGAGGGTGATGGTGAGAATTCCTTCGCTGAAGCTGATCTCCATCTCCCTCCCCACATACAGCCTGATGAGACCTTTTACCTGGTCCTCAATGCCCGGGACTTCACCCTCGATCCTGAACCAGTAGTGAAGTTCTTTTCCGGCAAGCGGGTGGTTGAAATCAATCAGGACACGGTTGCCGATAACATCCACGACCGTACCCTCTCCCTTGTCCGGGACCTTGATGGTCATCCCGAGTTTTAATTTTTCCCTGAATGTATTCTTGTTGAAAGCCTCGACCCTGTTCCGTTCATGCGGGCCGAAAGCCTTCTCTGCCGGCACATCGATCTCGCCCTCGGATCCCACCTCTTTCCCCTCAAGGGCTTCATCAAGCCCGACGATCACATGCTGGTTCCCGACCCTGATGGTCACCGGGCCGTAGGGAGCTCCGGGACTGTGGATACCGGCATCCCGTGCCACATCTTCATCTGTGGTATCGAATACCTTTCCGGCGAAACTGCCGGTATAGGAGAGTGTTATAAAGTCACCATTCTGTATGGGCATGGTCGTCCACCTCTGACTATATAACGTAGAGACGATGATACATAAACCTGATGAAGGCATGCTCGAAGTCGAAATAAAGGC
This sequence comes from uncultured Methanoregula sp., assembly GCA_964353765.1. Lineage (GTDB taxonomy): Archaea > Halobacteriota > Methanomicrobia > Methanomicrobiales > Methanospirillaceae > UBA9949. The sequence continues at coordinate 23,591 of CAYGWN010000049.1, forward strand.
ACGGGTTGAGGATCCCGGTGAGATACGGGAGCGGCTCCTCCTCGGCCATGCCACCCCGTCAGGCCGGATACACGAGCGCGACGTCTACTTTAATGCTCCGCACCGGGATTTCGGGGTAACCGATGAGGCATTGCGTCTTCGGTATGCTGAGGGGGGGGCTCTCCTCACCTACAAGGGCCCCAAGATGAAAGAATACCGGCTCAAGGCACGGGAAGAGCTGAATACCAGTATCGGGTCGGGAAGCGGGACAGAGCTGATCCTCGAACGACTCGGGTTTACCCGCGTCGCTGAGGTTGAAAAGTGGAGAGAGTATTATACCTATAAGGGTACCCTGGTCTCCCTCGATGAGGTCAGGGGTCTTGGAAATTTTATCGAGATCGAAGCCGTTGCGATGACCGGCCGGCAAAGCCCGGAGGAACTGGTGGGAACTATTGCAGAGGAACTCGGAGTAAAGGGTGAACCCATCCTCTCCTCGTATCTCGAACTTCTCCTCGCTACACGGTAAAGAGTTCAATCTGTATGGCCTTTGGCTCGCTGCCGAAATGGATCATGGCACAGTCACCAGCCGCGGCCATGCCGGGGTTGACCACTTTAACCCCGCCAGTATCTGCAATGCCCTTATCCTCGTGAATATGGGCACAGCAGACGAGATCAAACGCATGGAGGTATTTCCTGACACTCCGGCTGCCGACATGGTTTCCTCCTGCCCGGTCGAGGATGCCGAACGGCGGTGTGTGGCTGATCAGGACGGAATGCATCGCGTTCTCGCGCCGGGAGATGGCTCCGGCGAGGAGGGTTTCGATCCGGGTCTCCTCCATCTCAAACGGTGTGCCAAACGGCGTCGGGTTGGACCCCCCGATGCCGAGGATAGAAATCCGGCCCAGACAGAAACAGGTACCGTGGATGCAGACACAATCGGAACCTTCCAGGAACTCGACCATATCCGGGGGATCACAGTTGCCGGGAACAGCAAAGGTCGGGACATCGATCCGGGAGAGGAGCTCCTCTGCCGTCTCTGCAGGTCCCATGTTGGTGAGGTCACCGGCAAGAAAGACTGCATCCGGGTTCAGGTCCAGGAATAAGTCAAGCTTTCCGTATTTTCCATGGAGATCAGCAAGGAGGAGGACGTTTTCCATGCGTTAAAGGTTCGAAAGGGAATGAGAAAATCCTATCTCCAGCGATTGCCAGGAGCCGGTCAGCTTTCCCTGCCGGGCAAGGGAGCCAAGGAGGGTGGATAACCCGCGCGTGAGTGACCGGGGCTTCAGCCCTGCAAGCGGGGTGCCGGGAAGGGGGAGGAACGAATGGGCATGGATCGTTCCAAAGCGGGTAACCCACCGGACCAGTTCTGCAGTTGCCTGCTGATCCTCATCAGTCTCGAAGGGGAACCCCACAATAATATCCACAACCGGCTTAAGGCCTGCACCGGTAGTCAGTTCAACGGCCCGGATCACATCCTTAACGGTATGACCACGTCCGATGATCCGTAATACGCTGTCACTTCCGGACTGGGCGCCAAAGTGAATGCCGGAATTTGCACAGTACCGGGTGATCAGGGACAGGGCATCTTCGGTGACAAACTCCGGCCGCACCTCGCTAGGGAAGGTACCGAAATACACATTATTTGAGAGGGCTGAAAGAAGCGCCCTAATCTTATCGAGCCGAACGCGTCTGCCATCAGAGCCATACGCGAGGGCATTAGGTGAGACAAAACGGGCGTCACGGTACCGCGATGCGTACCGGACAATACTGTCGATACTCCGGTGCCGCATGGCGTGGCCGAATATACGGGGAGTCTGGCAGTATGTACAGGAGAACGGGCACCCCCTCGAGATCTCAGCATACCCTTTCATCCTCGAGAATGCCGGATACGAATCCAGGACCACGGTAGAGGTGGCAGGAATAAGCCGGCCATGGGCAGCGATTCCTGCAGGACATACCGGGTCTCCCGCTTCAAGGGAGGTGAGGAGAGCGGGCAGGGTATATTCTCCCTCTCCAACGATGACATAATCAGCATAGGAGAGAACTTCCCTCCAGCAGGCTGTTGCATGCGGGCCGCCGGCGATTACAATACAGTCGGCACCGGCCATTTCAGGTCGCAGGGTGTGGACATTCAGGGAATTTAGGCTGTAACAGGTAACATCGGGTAATGGCTGGCTGACCGGTTCCATGAGAAACCCCTCCTGTTCGCAGGCAGCAAAGAGCACGGCATAGGTATTCCTTGTCGAGCTCGTATAGCGCCAGTGAACCTTCATTTCTGATCCTCAATTCATCATGGACGAAAAAGGTAGGAATCCGGAAATTATGCCCTTGTCCGGAAGGGGAGAAGGCGGTCGATGATTTTGTAGGTGATGCCGGTGTTCAGTGTAACGTAGACTTCTATCCGGTCAGTATCGCGGGTGCCCTCAAACACGAGCTCTGCCCCCTTTTCTGCGGGTAGGTGGCCGGTCAAGACTTTCCCGTCAGGATGGGTGACCTGGACGAGAATATCACTGACCGCAATCTGTCCCTCGCCGCCCGAAAAGATGATCGTGATAGTGGCAAAGCTGGTGTCTTTCTCATTGATCTGGATGGTAACATCCTTTCCTGGAGGAAGGGTCTGGACGGGTCCCGGTGTGGGGACCGATAACCCGCCGTTGCCGTCAGACCCGGGGGTGGTGCATCCTGAGAGAAGAATCAGGACAGCGATAAGAACCAGAGATACGAACCCGATCGGCTTCATAGCTGAACCTATTCTCCGCACAAATTTAAAATCAGCTTATAGCTTCGGTTCCGGAAGAAGTTCCCCCTCGTACTCCAGTTCGCCCCTTGTCCCGTCCACCAGTACCCGTGTTCCCGTGCGGAGACGCCGGATATCCACCTCGGGCCGGTCAACCATGGGAATCCCGCTGATAATCGCACCTACAGCAATAATGGGATCAGCCAGGACATTGATGATCGCTGCCGGAGCCTTTCCGTTTCTCTGAAGCGCATAGATGACGTAGGAACCGACTGTCGATCCCTTGCCGTGATCGAAAGCCAGGACCCTCCCTGCGATGCACTGGCCTTCAAGGGGATGGCCTTTTTCGATGACGATGCCGGTATCGGGATTAACACCGGAAAGGAATGAGATGGGGGCAGAACTCACCAGGAGGTCTCCGCTGCCGGTTCCCCTGGAAATACCCCGGGCGGCAATTAGCATCATCACACCTAATAAATGTAGGGAAAACGAGTATAATAGTGATATGGAAGAAACCATCCTCAATACGGGTGGCGACTCTGAGCTCACCTCAAAGCTGAAACTCCAGGATCTCGAGTCCCAGCTCCTCGACCTCAAAGTCAGGAACGAGGAACTCGGCCGGGAGATAGCTCAGCTCAGGCGTGAAAATAATCAGCTCAAGAGGATGCCGCTCTTCGTTGCCGTGGTCATCGACATCCTTGATACCGGGGAGGTCTATCTCAGGCAGCAGGGTAACAACCAGGAGTATATCACCCATGTCAGCGACGAGATCTTCCCTCAGCTCAAGCCGGGCACCAAGGTTGCCGTCAATAATGCCCTCTCGATTGTCCGGATCGTTGGCAATATCTTTGATTCACGGGTACGGGTAATGGAACTTGATGAATCTCCCGAAGTGACCTTCAACCAGATCGGGGGACTCGAAAAGGAGATTGAGGAAGTGCGGGAATCAGTCGAATATCCGCTCACCAAACCCCAGATCTATGCACGGGTTGGCGTCGATCCCCCGAAGGGAATCCTGCTGTTTGGTCCCCCCGGGACCGGAAAAACCCTGATTGCAAAGGCCGTTGCACACGAAGCAAAGGCAACCTTCATCCGCATGTCCGGGAGTGAACTGGTCCACAAGTATATTGGCGAAGGGGCCCAGCTGGTCCGTGAGCTCTTCTCCCTTGCACGGGAGAAATCTCCGTCAATCGTGTTTATCGATGAGATCGATGCGGTTGGAAGTACCCGGACCAATGACGGCACTTCCGGGAGTGCCGAGGTCCAGCGTACCCTCATGCAGCTCCTCGCTGAGATGGACGGGTTTGATACCCGCGGAGACGTCCGGATTATGGCCGCCACCAACCGGGTGGATATGCTTGATCCGGCTCTCCTCCGTCCGGGGCGGTTCGACCGGGTCATCGAGATCCCGCTCCCCGATGATGTCGCACGGTTGGAGATCCTGAAGATCCATTCCTGCAGGATGAGGCTTGAAGGGGTTGACCTGGACCGGATTGTCGAGATGACCGGGAAAACAACCGGGGCCGAGCTCCAGGCTGTCTGCCGGGAGGCCGGGATGATGGCCGTCCGCAGGGAGGCGACCGGAGTCTCGCGGGATGACTTTGAACAGGCGGTCCGGAAGGTCAAGGCAGAAGTTGTCCCCGACCTCCGGATGTACACCTGATCCCCTTTTTTCACAGTACAGTCTATAAATTCCTGGTGCACGAATATCAGACCAGGAATAGCCATGGAGATCCTGTTGCTGCCACGGGAGGGTGTTGCTCTCTACCGGGAGCTCCTTGCATCAGAGACAAGCCGGGAAGCCCTGCGTTTTTACCGGCCAAAAGAGACACCCTGTGGCGTGGAAATCTCTGTGGCATCGCTGGGAAGCGGCCTCACCCTGGTCGCTGATCTCCGCTGGTATGTAAAACGGTATATGCGGGGGGTGCTCTTCAAGCTGGCACCGGCGGTATACTGTTCTCACCGGCTGGCCTATGAGCTCTTCTTTGAGCGGGAGATCACCCTTCCGGAGTCCTGGGACTTCCGGCTCATCTACCAGATGAGGGACGGCCGGGTCATCCGGGAGGAGCAGGTATTGCCCGGTGACGGCAGGTTTCCGGGCGGCTCATCAGAGGCTCCGGTGATCGAGGTCTGGTGTACAGAGGATGAATACCATGGCGGCAGTCCAATGCCAGCGGATGTGGATGCCGGGAACGGGGGAGAGGAAGATGGCGAGCCCTGAAGAGATGCAAAACTGGCTATCAAAACATTGAATGTGGTAATCAACGTGTAAAGCCTCAGCCAAAGATCAAACGGAGACCTTGAATCACGTATTTTTATACTCGCGCAGATATGTTGGTAGATAAGTGGAAATCGGTTTTTATGGTAAAATGACCATGCAGCCCAACGTGGTATCTTGAAAAACAGTTAAGAAAGTGGATCTGTAGAGGTACGACTGACCATCACCTTATCCACCCGTTTCCCATCCATGTCTACCACTTCATAGCGGAGACCCCCGATTTCAAAATGATCACCGGTTGTGGGAATCCGGTTCAGGATATACATAACCAGTCCGGCAATCGTCCGGTACTCCCCCTTTTCTTTCCTTGGAAATACCTCCACTGAGAAAATATCCTTGAGATCCTCAACCGGGGTGCTCCCATCGATCAGCCAAGAGCCATCTTCACGGACGACCACCGGAGTCTCCTCCGGTTCTCCAAAGGTCCAAACATCGCCCACGATTGCCTCAAGAATATCGTGCAAGGTTACTAGTCCCTGGACACTGCCATACTCATCGGTTACCAGGGCGCTGTGCAACCCGGTCTCTTTGAAGGATTCGAGCAGTTTCAGGACCGAGATGGTTTCAGGTACGAATAATGGCTTCGTTACTGCCGCAGTTATATTAGGGGAACCCCCTTCCACCATTCTGGCCAGGACGTTCTTCACTGACACCATGCCGACTATTGTATCAAGATTTCCCTGAAACGCCGGAAGTTTTGAACGGCCACTCAAAATCATCTTTCGTAGATTTTCCTCATTGGAGTCCTCAAGATCGAGTGCGATGATGTCAGGGCGGCGGGTCATCAGGGACTCAACGCGGCGGTCTCCAAGATCGAATATCCCTTCCACCATGCTCAATTCTGCCTTCTCAAAGATCCCGGCTTCTGTTCCCTCTTCAAGCAATATCTTGATCTCCTCTTCGGTGACTGGCGGCTCGGTAGTAGCCCGAACCCCCATAATCCTCAGCACCATTTCAGTTGAACGGCTCAATACGACTACGAAGGGTGCCGCGATGAGAGAGAGGAGACGCATGGGTTTTGCAATGGATGCTGCAAGATTCTCGGCGTTATTCAGGGCAATCCGTTTTGGGACGAGTTCCCCAAAGACCAGGGTCAGATAGGTGATGACCAGAACCACCAGCGTGACACTCAGCATTTCCGCATAGGGGGCAAGGGAGGGAAATGTGGTAAAGTATTTGGCGAGCCCTCGTGCTACGGTCACCCCCCCGTAAGCACCCGCAAAGATACCTATAAGGGTGATCCCGATCTGAATTGTCGAAAGAAAGGAGGTTGGTGCTTCCGCGAGTTCAAGCGCTACGGCCGCCCGGGCATCTCCCTTTTCCGCCCGTTGCTGGAGCCTCATTTTCTTGGCTGAGATGATGGCAAACTCTGACATGGCGAAGATGCCATTAATGACAATGAGAATGACGATAATGAGAATCTCGATGAGATAGGACATTTTGCAGTTATTATTAGTGAGTGGAAATTTATACCTTGCCAACAAAGCCGTTTTCAAAACTCCTGATTATTCGGAGAGCCTGATAGCGAAGGTTATTCGTACAGTCACCTCTCACAAAGATGAAAACCTTGCAGAAGGATATTATCTAAGATGATCCCCCTTATGGAGCTCCCTGAATCTGCCCGCCAGCATGGGCTCTCTTCTGAATCCATCCCCGAGATGAGGGAGCGGTACGGGAAGAACGAGCTGACTCCTCCCCAACGTACTCCCCTGTGGCGGCAGTTCCTTTCGAAATTCAATGACCCCATTATCCGTATTCTGCTCGTGGCCGTTTTCATTTCGGCAATGGTATCGATAATTGAGGAAGGAAGCCTGATCGACACCATCGGGATCCTCCTTGCCGTACTCCTCGCGACCAGCATCTCGTTTGTGACCGAATACCGGAGCAACCGGGAGTTTGAAGCCCTGAATGCCATGCGGGAAGATACCGGCATCAAGGTGATCAGGAATGACCGGGCCGCCACCGTCCCTATGAGGGACCTGGTGGTTGGTGATCTCGTCATCCTGGAAGCGGGCGATGTGGTCCCGGCAGATGGGTACCTCCTCATAGCTTCGGGATTTGAGGTGGATGAATCAGCGTTCACCGGGGAGAGCGAACCCCTGGGCAAGATCGTTGAGGACACGGTCCTGAAAGGGACCCTGGTCACTGCCGGCCGCGGCCGCATGATAGTCGGTGCAACGGGGAATGCGACCCGCATGGGCCGGATTGCAGCAGAACTCGCCGAGGGTTCCCGCCCGGAAACCCCGCTGCAGCTGAAACTCAGGCGACTTGCGACACTCGTCAGCAAGTTTGGCTACCTGATGGCAGGGCTGATCATTGCGACCCTGCTGATCCAGGGGATATTTACCGGCGTCTTTCTGGAGAGCCCGGCCACCATTGCCCAGTATGTCCTGGACATTTTCATGTTCGCCGTTATTATCATCGTCGTCTCTGTTCCGGAAGGCCTGCCGGTCAGTGTCACGGTCTCCCTGGCCCTTACCATGAGGAAGATGACCCGGGCGTCCAGTCTCGTGCGGAGGCTGATTGCCTGTGAAACGGTGGGGTCGGTGACGGTCATCTGCACCGACAAGACCGGTACCCTGACGATGAACCAGATGGACGTGGTCGCCTCATCGGTCGAGTACCCGGATTCAGAACCGGGAATCCCGACGTCACCCAAGGGCTGGGTCACCCTCAACGCAGCGGTGAACAGCACCGCGGAACTTGAATCACGCGAGGGCAAACTCGTGACGGTGGGCAATTCGACCGAGGCGGCCTTGCTCCGCTGGCTTCACCGGGCAGGGCTCTCGTACCAGGAGATACGTTCGTTCCATCCTCCCGTCTCCCAGGAGCTCTTTGATTCGAACAGGAAACAGATGTCGACGGTCGTCACGCTCGAAGGTAGGTCATTTCTCCTGGTCAAGGGAGCTCCCGAAATCGTCGCGAAACGGTGTACTCCATCCCCGGACCTCTCGCACATTCACACGCTCGCAAGTCGTGCGATGCGCACGCTTGCGTTCGCCCATTCCGAACTCCCCCCTGATGGATCCGATCCTTCTTCATTGACCTGGGACGGATACGTGGGAATCCGGGATGAGGTGCGGCCTGATGTGCCCGATGCCGTCAGGACCTGTAATGACGCAGGTATCACGGTGAAGATGGTGACGGGTGACAGCCCGGAAACGGCAACAGCTATCGCACGCGAGACGGGCATCCTTTCCACGGGAACGGTCCTGCTCGGCAGCGAGTTCCGGTCATTGCCGGAGGGCGAACGCGGCGCGGCAGCCCGACGCCTGGATGTCATGGCCCGGTCGGAACCCTCTGACAAACTGCTCCTGGTCCAGGCACTGCAGGGTGAGGAAGAGGTGGTAGCCGTCACCGGTGACGGTACGAACGATGCCCCTGCCCTCCGCCACGCCGATGTGGGTCTCGCTATGGGAATTGCAGGGACCGAGGTGGCCCGGGAGGCGAGCGACATTATCCTGCTCGACGATTCCTTCCCGACCATCAAGAATGCCGTCTGGTGGGGGAGAGCGCTCTTTGAGAACATCCAGCGGTTCCTCATCTTCCAGCTGACCATCAACATTTCGGCCGCAGTGTTATCGTTCCTCGCTCCCGTTCTGGGGTATCCTCCCCCGTTTACCATCATCCAGCTCCTCTGGATCAATATTGTCATGGACTCGTTTGCAGCCCTTGCCCTCTGTTCCGAGGCACCCCATCCCGCACTGATGAACCGGCGGCCTGTGCCACGGGACGACCCTGTGATCACCCCGTATATGCTCAGGGCGATCCTGATCACGGCGTCGGTCTATATCCTGGTCGGTATGCTGGTCGTGGTGTTCGGCCTCCCGTTCATGGAATCACCTGAACAGCAGGCCACGGCATTCTTTGCTGCATTCGTCGTGGCACAGGTCTGGAATGGGATCAACTGCCGTGGGATCAATGGCATCATGCCACCGTTTTTCAAGGGGAACCCTGCATTTTTCGGGATCATGGCGGGGATTGTGGTGATCCAGATCCTGATCGTCCAGTATGGTGGAGCTCTGTTCTCAACGGTTCCGCTCACTGCCGCCCAATGGGCGTTCATCATCCTGTGCACTGCTCCCGTCCTCCTCCTCTGGCCACTGATAGCGTGGAGTGAAAAGTACCTGCGGATCGCAGGAAAACCGGATTACCTGGCCCGATGATGAGGGGACTGGTTTCCTGCCTGGATCAAGATTCCGGACACAGTCCGCTTCACGGGATTGTTGATGGAGTACGATCCAACAGCCTGTTATCACAATTACTCCAATATTTTGCATGATTCCCCCGGTCCTCCTTTCGCTGTCCGATCTCCTCCTGAATATCAAGGAGCAGATCCCGCAACTGATGGAGATCTATGGCATCTGGATCTATGCGATCCTTTTTGCAATCATTTTTGTGAGACGGGGCTTGTCTTCGCACCGTTTCTCCCGGGAGACTCCCTGCTTTTTCTCCTCGGTTTTCTCGCTGCGGGGGAAGGTCTGAATGTCTGGATTATCATCCTCATCCTGTCAGTTGCCGCCATTCTCGGCGATTCGGTCAACTACCGGATCGGGACATCTTTCGGGAACTGGCTGATTCACCGGGAGAAGTGCCTCGTAGACCGGCGACACATCGACATGACCCGGCAGTATTACCACCGGTATGGGAAAAAGACGATCATCCTCGCCAGGTTTGTCCCAGGGATCCGGTCATTCGCTCCGTTCGTGGCTTCGGCTACATCATTGCATCGCTTCCGGTATTCAAAGAGCACCAGGACTGGTTCCTCTGGGGAATCCTCGTGATCAGCATCGGGATCTTCCTCATGATGATGTACAACTTCAGGAAGTCGATGAAGGAATGCGTAAGGACCCCCGAACAGATGCTGGATGAGATGGCAAGCGATATTGATTTGAAGTGAGGTAGGGGTGATCCCGGGTTGAATGTCCCGAGATTACAAAGAAAAGGTAAATCCAGGAGAGGAAGAAAAGAACAGGCTTCGCAGGTAGCTTATCATGCTGCCCGTCCCCTGCCCTGCACCTTCCTTTGTCGTGCCGGACCGGCTGAAGCTTCCGGTAAAATCATATGCCTCATCTGGGTAGGGGCTTTGCTCGGAAAGTTTGTGATAGCATCCTGACGCAAAGTCAAGCCTCTTCAGATCGATCTTTCCGATATTCTGGTTGGTGAGTGTTTTTACATAGTAGACCCGGTTGGCATGGTCCCTCACCAGAGAGAACTGTGTATGGAATTGCACCTCGCTCCATGTTCCGTTCTGCAGGACAACTATTGGATCTTCCCCGTTGATAACCTCGACCGCGTTCAGCAGGTGGAATGCCTGCACAATTGAATTGCGGTTCGTATCATTGCCGGATCCGGTAGGCACATTATATTGGTTGAGTTTCGTCAACCGGACGAACCGGTCGGCCGGTGAAGGACCTCCGGGAAGGCCGGCAAACGAGTTCTGCGGTGTGGCATTGGCATGGGATGCCAGGTTCTCCACCTGATACGGGTATGTCGGATCATTAGTCAGGACACCCCCAAGGCTATCGACATCCGGGCCGTCATACGTATTCATGACCGTCTCACCGGTGCCGTTTTTTACCCACTCCACGATCAGCGTCCTTCCGCCAGCGTCATGAACGATCAGGTGGAGGGGATCCTTTCCGGCCAGTTCCGGGGGGCACCAGATCTCGACTTCGTGCAGGCCCTGTTTTACCTCTTCAACGGTCTGGAAGTTACCAGCAAGGTAGGATACGACATCCATATACAGCAAAGCCCTTTCAGGCCGGATGACCGTTGCCGGGTAATCGGAGTCCATGAGCGTGAGGAAGGCAGCAGATAATCCCTCTTCATTCAGGGTTTCCACATACTGCGGCATGCTGCTCTCAGGAAGGCCGGCGACCTGCGGGAAATTTGATTCGACTCCCACAAAACCGTATCGGTTCTTCCAGGCAATCCCGGGCTTGCGGGGATTTATTGATGAGAGGGATACCCACTGCTGGTCCCGGATCTCCACCATGAAGGATCCTTTCACCCCCTCCATCTCAAACCAGTCTATCGTCCGGCCTGAGATAACATTCCCCGGACTGTCTGTTTTTAACAGGAAATCCGAACACCCAGCCACCGGTGTTGTAAGGATAAAGAGAAGAACAAACACCAGGGTAAAACCGTGAACTGTGTCCATATTATCGAGTTAGCTGTACTTGTCTGATATAGATGTGCCTGCCAGCGCTTCCGGAGACAGTCATGGTCATTCGCTTCACTCACATCGCCTTCGCCTTCTCCCTCCCGCTCCTCACACTACGCTCCGCATCGTGTTCGTCGCTGAATCCCTTACACATTCTGACGCTCAGTGACTCGCGACCGCACGACGACCCGCTGATGCGTGTCGTAACCGGCGCTCACTTGGGCCACTGCGGCCATCCCCCTTCCCCCGGACTCTCTTCTCTTCCAGGGGGCACTACGACCCCCTTTGATCATCGCCATAAGAGGGACCACTTCCCAGATGTAAAGAAGAGATTTTCAGGTATGTTTAAATCCCGAACAGGGAATTAGACTAAGAAAATCGTTTAAATCAGACTTTTTTTCCCAAAATAAGAGACAATTTATCATCTATTCAAATTATGTTCAAAGCCCCAGCCGGGTTGGTAAAAGAGCCCGCAATCAGGGTGAGGGATAGAACCCCAACAATTATTCCCTGGGCCTGCTACCAGAGTACCTATGACCAGGGCGCTCGTTGCTGATGTCCTTACTGCGCTGGAAGAAGTGGCAAGGAAGCACCAGATTGTATGGGACAGTATCTATATCGATTTCAGGAACTGCCCAGATGAGATGATGGCTACCCATGAAAACGATGCAAAGTCAAAAAAGCTGGCTGATCGTCTCGTTGCAAATCTCCGGTTCTGGCGCCCAAAGAAGAAAAAGGTCAGCAGTATGAAACGGGGGTAGCATCTTGATTGCAAAAGATTGATTGCCCTCCTGCTCCTGACCGGCTATCCCGAAAATCTGCTTCTCTGATGTATTCTGACTAAAAAAAGAAGGGTATAGTACTATTTTGACCACTAATCTTACAATCAATTTACGACTGAAAATAGGTTGAACTTATAGTCCCAAAATCCATCACAAAAAAGGTGAATTCCCAATTAATAAAAACAAAAAAAGAATCTGATACCTGATACTGGGCTATCGCATTGTGGGGGACGCCACAGCGGCGGGGGTAAGCCGAAGGCGCAACCCCCTGGAGCATCTTGAAAATATGGGGCCCACTATTGGTTGAAAAAAATTGGTGGTTGAAATGCCACTATACCCAAAAAGAATTATCCTTCTCTATGTTTCTGCAACCCAGTCCAGCCACTGGATTTCCCTGAGGCCTTCAGCGGTCTGCCGGTCGACACCGTAGAGATTCTGGTAAAAGGTGAGCAGCCACTCATTGAGGTCAATATCAGAGAACCGGTCGGGATATGCTGCCTTTGCAATGACCATGAGCTCAACTGGATACTCGAGTCGTTTCGCACAGTCATAGGGCGTGAAGGGAAGGGACGCCACCCGGTGATTTCTGACTGCTTTTAATTCATGGAGATTCTGGTAATAGGGGGCTTCGTAGATCTCCTCTACCGGGTGGTAACCCCAGTCTGTCGGGAGGATGATCACATCGGGATCCATGGCAAGGATCTGCTCTGCGCTCACCACGTGCCAGTACCCTGATTCTTCGCGGAATGCATTCCGGGCATGGATGATATTCTCAAGGGTCCAGGACTCATAGCTGGTGAGCGAGACCGTGTTGCCTGCTCCGCCCTCTTCCCTCGCGACATATGCCAATCCAAGGTACAGCACTGATGGCTTTTCAGGGTCGGTTATATTCTCCGTGCGCGACCGGATTGTTCCGACCTCCCCTTCCATGAGGGCGATGAGCTGTTCTGCCTCATCCTCTCTTCCGAAGAGATCGCCGATGATCCGTATCTCGTCCCACATCGTGTCAAGATCCGGTTGTTCATAGAAATTGGTCCCATACAGAATGACCACCGGGATGCCGAGCGATTCCATCCGCTCGATGGATTTTTTGACGTTTTCATCATTCACCCAGAACGTGCAGTCCCCGAGGCGCACGATTACCACGTCCGGTTTCAGGCTGGCAAGTGCCTCATAGTTTACTCCCCCCTCAAACTCCGCAATAACCGGGAGGGTCCGGGTCCGGGGATGGAGGTAGGCCATGGTGTTCATGCCATTGGTATACGTATGGTTCCCCCCATACACCGATTCATAAGTATAGGTGTCGACTTCTTCGTAGGTCCGTGATCCCACCCCAACCAGCGTGTCGGCCTGCCCGAGGACGGTCATCACTTCGAGGGAAAAACCGTCATCGATCGTGACTACTTTCTCGATCTCCTGGGGGACCCGGACAGCTATTCCCCGGCTGTCGACGATCGTCCGTGTAAAGGTCTCATTTGACGGGCCTGTCTCATCCCCCTTCTGCCCGGTACAGCCGGCAAGGAGGATTACCCCGACTATCACAGCGAAAAGAAGAAGGTTTACCGTGCTCTTCATCGCAATCACCTGCTCTCAAAGAGGGAGAATCACCTCTTTTCCTCATAAAGAATTCTCCCTTTGTCATGGTACCGGTCATTGAACCGGTCGTGGACATCCTGCGGGAGGATCATTGGCACCCCTCCGGTATTGTCCATCCTGCAATCCATCTGGTATATCTTCGACAAGAGGTCACCGGTCAGTACCCGGGAAGGGATCCCCTCGTTCACGACCGTCCCCTTGTCCATGACAATCACCCGGTCACAGAACCATGCCACATGGTTTGGATCATGTGTACAGGCTACGATACAAATGCCAGAACGGGCGATATCACGGAGAAGATTCCAGATCCGTACCTGGTTTGCGAAATCGAGTGATGAGGTCGGTTCATCGAGGAGCATGAGGGGTGTCTCCTGTGCAACCGCCCTTGTGATCAGGACGAGTTGACGCTGGCCACCAGAGAGTTCACGGAATGATCGTCCCGAGAGGTCTCTGATACCTATCCGATCAAGTGCCCTGATCGCACTCCGTTTATCCTTTTCGGGAATGCCGAACATGTTGTCAAGGTGGGGAGTTCTCCCCATCAGGACTACATCCTGGACCATATAGTTGAACTGGGGCTTGTGCTCCTGGGGGACATATGCGATCTTCCTGGCCAGGTCCTTCACGCTCAGCGAAGAGGACGCCATCCCCTGAACCGTGATTGCACCGTTCGAAGGATGCAGCAGGTTCAGGCAACAGCGGAAGAGGGTGGTCTTTCCCGACCCGTTTGGTCCAAAGAGGGCGCAGACTTCACCTGGCCGAGCGGAGCAGCTGACCTCCCGGAGCGCAGGGATCTCCCCGTAAGAGAAGGAGAGATCCGATATTGACAGGGTCGGTTCAGCCAAAGGCAGTCTGCCCCCTAGTGCGGATGAGGTAGAAGAGATACGGAGCTCCGAGAATCGATGCGATGATGCCAACCGGTATCTCGGCTCCTGTCAGTGTCCGGGCAAGGGTGTCGCAGACAAGAAGGTAGATCCCCCCCAGGAGGGCAGCGGCCGGGATGACTGCCCGGTGATCCGGGCCCATGATCATCCGGGCTGCATGGGGCATCATCAGACCGACCCAGGGGATAATTCCGACAGTGGCGGTCACCACCGCCGTAAGGAGTGTCGCAATGACGACGAATAGAAAGGTCAGTGTCTTGGGATCCACACCAAGAGCCAGGGACTCCTCCTCTCCCATGGAGAGGACGTTTAATTTCCAGGCAAGCAGAATGAGGACAACACAGGAAACCAGCACGACCGGCAGGTTCAGCGTGGCATCGCCCCAGGATGAATAGTAGAATCCGCCCATAATCCAGAACACGATGGTCCTGAGCGCGGCATCCGTGGAGATATACTTGAGAATGGAGACAAGCCCGTCGAAGACCGATGCTATTACGATACCGGCCAGAATGAGGGTAAGAACTGGGGTATATCCCCGGGTACGTGCCAGGAAATACGCCCCGCCAACTGCCAGGGATCCAAACAGGAAGGCAGAGAACTGGATACTCATGAAGAAACCTGGAAAAACGATCCCAAGTGCAGCGCCAAACGCTGCTCCCGATGAGACACCGAGAATGAAGGGATCGACGAGAGGGTTTCTGAAACAACCCTGGTAGACGGCCCCTGCAGCAGCGAGGGCTGCACCTGCGGCTATAGCCATGAGGATACGGGGCATGCGCATATTCCATACGATGGTATCAAGGACACGCTCCCGTTCAGGACCACTTAGAAAGGGGAACAGGTGTTCAATGAGAATGCCGTAAACATCAGCAAGCGATATCTCATATGCTCCCGCGGCAAGGGCGACTGAGGCAACTGCCAGCAGGAGGAGCCCGAGCCCGGCAATCAGGAGAATCCGTTGCCGGAAGGAGAAGACTGCGAGAGGGTTGACAGGGACCGAGTCTCCGGATTTGGGCGCAGGACCCTCGGGTGTCATAGGGGACTCTCCACAAAGAAGCCTGTGAAAGACATCATGGCCCTGAATTGGGTATTTGTGCCCGCAACAGAAAAAAGATCGGTATCAGAGTGTGAGCGAGGGGCTGGTTCTTGTAGGGACTTCACGAAGGCGAGTCTCGGAAGGCGAAAAGGGAGTCACCCCCATCAAGGAATTCTTTGGGCCAGGAAGTCATGGGTTTCATGATACTCGGCTCTGCCAGAATTACTGCCATATCAACGATCATAATCTCATGAAGTGCCAGAATGGTATCTAACTGGTTCAAAGACACATATCCACTAATGGAACAGTCCGGGTCCGAGAAGTTGCAGGAGAAGGTATCTTAACCTTTCAATTATCGGCATATTCAAGAGAAAAGCAGGAGATTAATCCACCTTAAACTAGTACCCGGGATTTCCACCCGGAAAAGGAGAAGAAGATGCCAGGAACAGGTGAGGCTAAGAAAACAAAGGACCCTTAAGTGACCTGGAAGTGCTCTGTGTGCGGTTTCATGATCGCCACCGAGAAGCCACCAAAGGGGTGTCCGAAATGCGGCAGTTCATCCAGGGAATTCCTGCCGGGGAAAGAATATGCGCAATTTTTTACCTACGATGGAGACAAATTCGATGTCCTGCTGATCAACGGCAGCACTCACCGGGCGAACAACACTGGTTATCTTGCAGACCTTGTCGAAGAAGAACTCCGGGAAAAGGGCATTAGTTATCATCGCTACAACCTCAATAAATATCGCATCGATCACTGCTGGTGCTGCTACAGCATGAAGGCCGAATACTGCACCTATCCCTGCAGGAATTCAGAAGATGATATGCCTGCATTCCATCAACTTCTCGCCGCATCCCGGGCTGTGATTGTAGCGTCCCCCATCAACTGGAACACTATGTCAGCCCGGCTCAAGGACTTTCTTGACCGGACGACCTGCATGCAGAACCTCTTCCACCTGAAAAAAGCCGGGTTCACGGAAGGTAAGATTGCCGGGATCCTGGTCAACGGTCACGAGGACGGGGCAATCAAGACCGCGATGGACATACACCTCCACTTTCAGCAGATGGGCTATCTGCTGGCCCCGTTTGGTATCGCCTTCAGGACGCACGGGGCAGAGTTCAACAGCAGCACGGATGCTGATTTCTTCAGGAATGATGAACTGATAGTCGGCTACATAAAAGGGGTGGTCAATAACGTGGTTGAGCTGATGAAGCTCGATATCGAAGAGCAGCTAAAAGGGAGAATCATACCTGTCTCGGAGTGATTTATGGAGGGAATCCGTCCCCTCCGCATGGCCTGCCACAGTATGAACCTGCACACTGTGCAGGCACAGGCATCTTTTCATGATCACCATCTGGGTTCGATCAATCCGAGCCGGGCAGTCCGGCTGATGAGAGGATCCGGATTACCATTGCTCCCGTGGTTGGCGCATTACAACCCGATTCTGGCAAGCAGGTAGAGGAGGCCGAGGATCAGGACCGTCACACCAACGACCACAATTTCAGGCTTTACACCGATCAGTTCCGGGATGGTCTCTGCCGGAAAGGGTCCCCGCCTCAGGACCGACCGGTCAAGTGCAGGATAGAGGCGTGCAAAGATACCTGCACCTATCGCGATCCCCACCATCCCGATCACAGCGTCAAGTGCTCCAGTCCCGAACGCAGCGGCGGCAGTGCCGGGGCAGTACCCGAGGACCGCAAATCCTGCCCCGAAGATCAAACCCCCCAGTATGGTTGCACCAACCGATCCTCTGCTGATATGGAGGTTGACGAGTCCTGCCGACTTCATCGCGTAGATCCCGATCATCCCGATAACAATAGCGGAGAGCATCACCTTCACGACCGTAAAATCGGTGAGAAGGAGCTGGCCGATGATCACATCGTAATTTGTCACACCGCCTTTCTGGAGGAGGAACCCAAAGATAAACCCGGTAATGAGCCCGAGGACAATCTGGGCCCTTGCATGTGACCTGATTCGTTCATATGCCATTCCTGCACCCCTCACATGAACGGAAACCCGAACAGGACCCCGGCGACCAGGATACCCCCGGCAAAGAAGCAGATCGCAGCGACCCAGCTTGCCAGTGAGAGCTGGAGGGTTCCGGATATGCCATGTCCCGATGTGCAGCCACCAGCCCAGCGGGCCCCGATTCCCATCAGGAGGCCACCAGTGAGTGCTACAGCGGAACGGAGAATCGCGCTCGTCCCGAACGCATCAGCAAATACAGGGGGCACGATCAGGACATCGAAGGTCCCGGACAGGTATGCAGACAGGAAGGCCCCGCCTATCACCCCGATAATGAGGATCCACTGCCAGTCGACTCTCGGTGGAAACTTCTGGTAGTACGGCATCTGTTCGGTATTCTTTCGGGAGATTGCGGACTCCACCATCCCGGCCGATTTGGCATATGCCGTCGAGCAACCGAGCGGGCGGTCAGAGAGGAGGAACGCGGTCCAGATAAGGACCCCGATCCCTCCCCCAACGATATATGGCGACCATGACGCCATTGCGAACCATTCGATCATGAAAATCCTCCGGCATGAACGGGAAGGACGTTTTGGGATAAAATCCCTCGTGTCATGGCACGAAGCCCGCCCGCTTGTATGCTATGAAACCACCTGCCAGATTCGAGACTGAGTGAAACCCGTGCATCATAAGGATGCTTGCCGCGATGCTCGCACGCTGCCCACCTTTGCACATCACGATGTACTGACCTTCCGGGTCAAGTTCGGCATACCGGGTCCTGAGATCGTGCCAGGGGATATGGATCGACCCCTCAACACGGGAGGCCGCCTTCTCTTCTTTTGATCGGACATCGATGATGACCGCTCCTTCCTCCTGGACCAGGGCATGGGCTTCCCCGGGAGAGATAACCGGGACTCTCCCCACCGGCAGGGCATTCACCCCCCAGGCAAGCATGCCTCCCTCGAGATACGCTGCAACGCGGTCAAACCCTACCCGGTGAAGCTGGAGTGCTGCGTCTTCCACCTGGTGCCGCTCTTCGACGACGAGGAGGATATCCTGGCCGGGGGGGAGGATCCAGCCGGCCTGGGTGGCGAAGCTGCCAGCGAGATCGATATGCCAGGCTCCGGGTATGTGCACCCCGGAGAACGCCGGGTAACTCCGTATATCGAGCAGGACAGCATCACCGGCATTGACCCGGTCGGCAAAGGACTTTGGGTCCTTTAGCGCCGGTTGCACGAGATCCCGCATCAGGGCAGGGCCGGCCCGGTTGATCTCGGAACACCGGGCGAAGTGAACCGGGGCATCCGGCATATCAGAAGTGAGTGAACGGATAAACTCCTCGCGGTCCCTGATCTGGAGGGCATAGTTGTACTTCTTCTCATACCCGATCGTGCTCGTCCTCTTTGCGCCCATCGCCCGCCCGCAGAGGGATCCCATCCCGTGGGCGGGATAGACCTCGCATTCATCAGGAAGCGTCAGGATCTTTTCATGCAGGTTGTCATAGAGCGAGGAGGCAAGATCCCGTGCTTTCCCCGGAAAGAGGTCGGGCCTCCCGACATCGCCGACAAAGAGGGTGTCGCCCGAGAAGAGGGCGACCGGGGTCATCCCCCGTGCAGTATCTGTTGCAATGTAGCAGATATGCTCGGGAGTGTGCCCCGCTGTCTCGATCACCGAGAAACGGATATCCTCAACCAGTATCTCATCCCCTTCTTTCAGAGGGACATGGGGAAATGCGCAGTTCCCGGATCGCGGTGCATAAATCCGGGCTCCGGTCGCTTCGGCCAGGTCGAGGTGACCCGATACGAAGTCTGCATGCAGGTGCGTCTCAAGGATATGGGTGATCCGGAGCCCCATCTGCATTGTGGCATCAAGGTAGCGGCTGATATCGCGTTCCGGGTCGATCACCGTACACGTCTTCTCCCCGGCAATGATATAGGAACTGTGGGCGATGCCCGGCACGAAAAACTGGTGGATAATCATGATGTCTCTTCCTTTCTATCCGATGAACAAGTACATGAGTATTAGGGCAATACTGATGAAAAGAACCATCATGATGCCCCTGTCTTCAGGTGGTCTTTCATCATATATCCGCCAGAACCAATCAGATGAAATCAGCCATGACTGCAGAGAGCACTCCATTCGGCACAGGAAGAAAATACCGACATTCCGGCTACAGCCGCGTTGAACAGGTCAACGAAGGAGATGAGGGACAAACAGTAAGAGAGGATGAGACTGAGGCCCTGCAATCTGCTGGAGCGGACGAACCGACCCTTGAACCCCTATCGGGATCAGAAAGAACAGGGAAAATAATTCCCCCAATTACCATGGATTGGCCCGCCTCCTCCCCTATCCCGGTTCAGCGAAGAACCGCACCTGCAGGAAGAAGGAATCCGGAAGTCCGTCGATTACCGATCGTTCTACCGGAAGATACTGATGGGAATACCTTATGCAGGCAGTGAAACAAGAAAAAAAGCGTGGGCCTCTATGCGAACATTGCACCAAAGCTGCTGGTAAACTTCTGGCGGTCGAAGTCGAGGCCGATCTTCTCGATGGCATTCAGGAAATCGCTCCGGGTTACGGCATCGTGCTCCTTCCGGATGGCAAACATCCCCGCCTCCATGCAGATGGCACGGAGATCCGAACCGTTCTTGCCCTCCGTAAGGTAGGCAATCTCGCGGAGGTCGACTTCGTCATTAAGTCGCATCCTCCGGGTATGGACGTTCAGGATAGCGGACCGCCCCTCAATATCAGGAAGTGGGATCTCGATAATCCGGTCGAACCGTCCCGGCCGGAGAAGCGCCCGATCAAGGATATCAATGCGGTTGGTTGCCCCGATGATCTTGACATCTCCCCGCCGTTCAAAACCGTCCATGCCGGCAAGGAGCTGCATCAGGGTACGCTGGACCTCCCGGTCCCCGGATGTCGTGGCTTCTGTCCGGGAAGCCCCCACAGCATCGATCTCATCGATGAAGATGATGGTCGGGGATCGTTTCTTTGCGAGGTCGAAGAGCTCCCGGACCAGCCGTGCCCCTTCACCAATGTATTTCTGGACAAGCTCTGAGCCGACCACCCGCAGGAAATATGCATTCGTCTCATGGGCCACTGCCTTGGCAAGCAGGGTCTTTCCGGTTCCCGGCGGTCCATGGAGAAGCACTCCTTTCGGGGGTTCAATGCCGATTCTGTCGAAGAGTTCAGGCTTCTTGAGCGGGAGTTCAACCGCTTCCCTGATTTCGACGATTTGCCGGTCGAGCCCACCGATATCGTCATAGGATTCGTCAGGGGCTTCTACGACTTCCATGCCATAGACCTGGGAATCATAGCTCTCGGGGAGAATATCTATCACGGCAAGGGACTGCTGGTTGAGGGTGCACCGGACCCCTGGTTTCATGTTCTCGGGATCGATGCACATGGAGCTCCGGACAAGGAATCTCGGCCCGGCACTGCTCCTGACGATAACCCGGTTGGCATCGATAACATCGGTGATGGTACCGACAACGAGCGGGGGGCTCCTGAGCTGCTCAATCTCGCTCTTCAGCTTGCGGACCTCCCGTTCGTACCGGATCTTCTGGGTCTCGATGTACCGCTTATCCGACTCGACCTGACGGAGCTGCTCACGGAGCTCGAGGTTCCGGGTCTCCATATTGGTTACACGGTCGAGCAGGTATCGGCATAATTCCTCAGGATTCTGAGGCTCCTGAGGCTGCCGGGCGCTTTCTGCCATCTTTTCCCCTCAAATAAGTATATAGGGAAAAATGGCTATAAAGATGTTTGCGAGGAAATAATGCAGTGTGAATTGTGTGGCGCCAAGATACAGGGGCCGCCAAAAACCGTGAGAATAGAGGGGGCTCTGCTTGAGGTCTGCAGCCAGTGCGAAAAATACGGGACTGAGGTGCAGAAACCTAAGAAGGCAGAACTACGGGGTGGGCCGATACACCGGCGACCGGTTCCCGTTTCTGTCCGGAAACAGCGCGACGTCCTCGATCTGATGGAGGGGGAGATCGTCGAGGATTATGGAACCCGGATCCGCAATGCACGGATGGAACGGGGGTGGAGCCAGAAAGACCTCGCCATGGAGCTCAAGGAGAAAGAGCTCCTGATCAAGAAGATCGAAAAAGGAGACCTGATCCCGGAGGATAACCTCCGGATAAAGCTAGAACGTGCACTCAGCATCCGGCTCATTGATATGCCTGCAGAGGCCGATGAGAAGAAGAAGACCGGCAAGGTGGTCCCTACCCTCGGCGATGTAATTTCCATCAAAAAAGTGCATAAATAATCGGTTTTTCTTCCTTTTCCCGGCACCTGCCACATCGACTGGCAGCATATTTATATACCCCTTCCACCCAAGGTACTGCTTAATGCAGGGTGAGTGTCCATCCACTCATGAGTGTTTTTTCACTCGTGAAGGCTTTTATCTCCTTTAGCTTCGCTCACACACCATGCACCGGCAGGCCGGCTTTTAAGAATGATTCCCTAAGAGCTGTGGCTGTCCCTGAGCGTTATTGGTATTTTAGTTATTTTGGCTATTTTGCCTGATTCCGTGAGCACATTTTGAAAAATGCGCTGATGGAGGAGAGATTGGTATGAGAGGGAAAGAAATTCGTCTGGAACGCATCATCGATCGAAATACCAGGAAGACCATCATTGTCCCCATGGATCACGGGGTGACGAACGGTCCGATAGCAGGACTGATTGACATCAGTGAGGCCGTGGACCGGGTTGCCGAAGGAGGCGCAAATGCCGTCCTTGGCCATGTCGGGCTGGCTCTCCACGGACACCGGAAGAGCGGGAGGGATGTCGGGCTGATCCTGCATCTCTCTGCCAGCACAGCCATTGGCCCGGACCCGAATGAAAAAGTGCTCGTAAACTCGGTGACCAATGCCCTGAAGATGGGTGCCGATGCGGTATCAGTACATATCAACATCGGTGCAGATTCCGAGGCACGGATGCTTGTTGACCTCGGTGAGGTAGCGATAGAGTGTATGGAGTGGGGTGTGCCTCTGCTGGCCATGATGTACCCGAGGGGGAGGAAGATCGCCAACGAACATGACCCGGCACACGTCGCCCTGGCGGCACGGGTGGCCGCAGAACTCGGGGCGGATATGGTCAAGACCGTGTATACCGGTGACCCGGACAGTTTCCGGGATGTGACGAGGGGCTGCCCTGTCCCGGTTGTTGTGGCCGGGGGGTCAAAGACAGATGACCGGTCCACCCTGGAGCTGATCGAAGGTGCGATGGCCGGTGGTGCAACTGGCATATCTGTCGGGAGGAACGCGTTTCAGCACCCCAACCCGGCCCGGTTCATACGGGCAGCAGCCCTCATTGTGCATGAAGGGCGTACCGCGGAAGAAGCATGTGAAATTCTGAAGGGGTGAAAAATGATTGGAAAAGAGATACGGATCGAGCGGATCATGGACCGGAATACCGGCCGGGGCGTGATTGTGCCGATGGACCATGGATTCACCCTTGGCCAGATCGATGGGCTCCAGGACATGACACGGGCAATATCGGCAGTGAGTGAAGGCGGGGCAAATGCTATCGTGCTGCATAAAGGGATCGTGAAGAAGGGGCACCGGAGGAGGGGGCGGGATATCGGTTTAATCGTCCACCTCTCAGGGAGTACATCCATGAACCCTGACCCGAACGACAAGGTTCTTGTATGCACTGTCGAAGAGGCGATAGCACTGGGTGCTGATGCGGTATCTATTCACATCAATCTTGGTGCACCAAATGAATCGAGAATGCTTGAGGATGCCGCGGGGGTAGTAAAAGAATGCAACCGGTGGGGAATACCTCTGCTGGTCATGATCTACCCGAGGGGAAAGGGAATCGACCCCAACGCTCCCCAGACCATCGGCCACTGTGTCCGGGTTGCCGAGGAGCTTGGTGCAGACCTTATCAAGACCAACTACCCTGGTGACCCGGTCAGTTTCGCAAAGATTGTGAAGGCCTGTTCGGTACCGGTGCTGATTGCCGGCGGTGAAAAGGCCGGAGACCTTGAAACCCTCGAAATAATCCGGGATTCAGTGGCCGCGGGAGGTGCGGGGGTATGTGTCGGAAGGAATGCATTCCAGAGAGACGACCCGAGAGCGTTTGTCGAGGCTCTCTGCAGGGTTGTCCACGACGGGTGGGATCCGGCAAGTGCGCTGGCGGGTAGACCATGAAGGAGTTCTGGGTGGATGTCCGCCCCTGGAAGAAGGAGCTAGCAACAGCAGCAATCGAGAGCGGAGCTGACGTGCTGGTGGCTGAAAAGGCTGCACCGGTAAAAGCGCTCTGCCGGATGAAGGTCGCTTCAGATGATGGCGATCTCAGGTGGGGAACTGATATCTTCGAGATAACCATCTCCGGGTCCGCGGATATGGAAAAAGCAGAACTCCTCGCCCGGAAAGGGTTTGTGGTGGTAGAGACAGGAGACTGGAAGGTGATACCGCTTGAGAACCTGGTAGCAGTATCCGATCATATCATTGCTGCTGTCCATTCTGAAGAAGAAGCGGACCTTGCCCTCCATGTACTTGAGAAAGGGGTCCACGGTATCCTCCTCAAGGATGCAACCCCTGCCCTGATAAGGAAGACTGGTGCCCTTGTCCGGGCTGGAGCAGGACAGGCCGAGCTCATCCCTTTTACGATAACTGCCATACAACCGATTGGCATGGGTGACAGGGTCTGTGTTGACACCTGCTCCATGCTCCGGGAGGGAGAGGGAATTCTTGTCGGAAACACCTCATCCGCACTCCTCCTCGTCCAGGCTGAGACCCTCGAGAACCCGTATGTCAGCCCCCGGCCGTTCCGGGTCAACGCCGGTGCCGTTCATGCCTACACGCTGAAGCCGGGCGATAAAACAGCCTATCTCTCTGACCTGAAGGCCGGAGATCATGTCCTCGTCTCGGCGTATGACGGGAAGCTCAGGGATGCCGGCGTCGGCCGGGTCAAGATAGAACAGCGCCCCCTCCTCCTCGTAGAAGCTGAAGCAGAAGGGGTAAAAGCAAGCCTGGTCCTGCAGAATGCCGAGACGGTACGGCTTGTCGGGGCAGACGGCATTCCCATTTCAGTGGTAGCACTCACCCCCGGTGACCGGGTGCTCGGCAGGGTCCTCGAAGCGGGACGGCATTTCGGGATAGCAGTCAGGGAATCAATCATCGAGAAGTGAAGGGATGAAAGTCGGAATTATCGGAGGAACCGGTAAGATGGGAGGCTTCTTTGCCGGGGTCTTCAATCGAGCCGGGCACGATGTACTGATCTGCGGGAGGAATACAAGGGTGACCTGCCGTGATCTTGCACAGGAATGCCACCTGGTCATGGTATCAGTACCGATCCGGGATACCGTTCGGGTCATCAGGGAGATTGCCCCCCTTCTCACACCGAGCCAGGTTCTCTGTGACCTGACCTCGCTGAAGGTTGCCCCGGTTGATACGATGATGGAGTCATCTGCATCAGTAATCGGGCTGCACCCCATGTTCGGGCCCGGTGTTCCCTCACTCCGCGGCCAGACCATCGTTGTCATACCTGCCCGATGTAGTGATGAAACCCTCGCCTCCCTCATAACTATCTTTGAGCGGGAAGGGGCAGTAATCACCCTCTCCACACCGGAGGAACATGACCGGGTCATGGCACTGGTCCAGGGGCTGACACACTTTGTCACCCTGATGGTGGCAGACACCATGCGGAGGCTCTCCGTAAGTCCCCGCGAGACCAGTCCCTACATGAGCCCGGTATACCAGATTGAGATGGGTCTCGTCGGGCGGCTCCTCTCCCAGGAACCGGATCTCTACGGGGACATGCTCAGGCTAAACCCGTTCGTAAAACCCGTGCTGGGTGCTTGCGGTGAATCGCTGGATGAAATCCGGGAAATAATTCTATCTGACGATGCCGGGGCATTCCGGGAGATCTTTTTGAAAAATACCCGGAATTTTGGAGAATATTGTGCAAGGGCAGAAGATGAGACCGATTATCTGATCACGGCAATGGTGAGCAGATGACCATCCTTGCCCTCGGTCCTGAGGGGACGTTCTCCCATGAACTGGCAGTACGGGCATTTTCCGGTGAAATAAGGCTGGTACCCACGATCTCCGGTATCTTCTCCCAGGTGGAGACCGGGATCTCTGACGGTGTGGTGCCGATTGAAAACAGTGAAGCTGGCGGGGTTGGCCCAACGCTTGACGGCCTCCTGCTCCACCAGGTGTATATAACCGCTGAACTGTACATGCCGGTCCACCACCACCTTGCCGCATCTGTTCCGATAGAGTCCATTGAGGTGATCTATGCTCACCCGCAGACCCATGAACAATGCAGCCGGTTCCTCGATAGTCTCTGCATCCCTGTTATCCATACCAGCAGTAACGCTGCTAGTGCACGAGAGATGAAGCGATCAGTAGGTTCAGCAGCAATCGTTTCGAAGATGACTGCTCAGCTCAACGGACTCCCGCTCATCAGGGAGCATGTAGAGAACAATCCCCTGAATACAACACGGTTCGTGGTCATCTCCAATCGGAAGAAAGGGGAAACCGGCTGTACAAAATGCAGTATCCTTGTTGATCCCGAACAGGACCGGGCTGGTCTCCTCTACGACCTCCTCGGTATTTTTGCAGGGCGGGGAATCAACCTCACAAGGATTGAGTCACGCCCTTCCAAGCGGGGAATGGGGCAGTATATCTTTTTTATGGACCTCCAGTATTCACCAGCCTGTAACGATGCACTCCTGGCCTTACGGAAAAAGACCCGGTTCCGTGAGCTCGGATGCTACCGTGAAAAAGAGGTGCCGGCATGGACATCCGATTGAAGAAGACCGGACCGATCGACATCAGGGTTTCGGCCCCGCCATCGAAGAGTTATACGCACCGGGCACTTATTGCTGCAGCGCTGGCAGAGGGGACCAGTCAGCTTGAACATCCGCTTATCTCGACCGATACCCTGACCACTGCTACGGGGCTTGAACTCCTGGGCATACCTGTCACCCTGGATTGTGATCAGTTCATCATCCGTGGTTCGGGAGGTCACCTGGTATGCCGGGAATTTTTGGAAATTCCGGCAGGGGATTCGGGAACGAGCTTCCGTCTTCTTACATCGGTGACCCTCCTCTGCCGTAGCCCGGTCATCATGACGGGGAGTCCAAGGATGAAAGAACGGCCTGTTGGGGGGCTGGTAGAAGCCCTGAACAGGATTGGAGGTCGGATCCACTATCTCGAAAACCCCGGGTTCCCCCCTCTCCTTGTTGACGGCGCCCTGAAAGGTGGAGAGGTGCGGGTCGAGGGCAGGGTAAGCAGCCAGTATGCTTCATCAATTCTTCTCTCTGCGCCCTATGCAGAATCTCCGGTAGAACTGGAGATTTCACCTGACACTATCTCGCGTTCCTATATCGATGTGACTGCCGATGTCATGACGTCCTTTGGAGCAGAGGTGCGGAGGGAGGGTTATGAACGGTTCACCGTTGAACCGCGTCGCCCCTACCAGGCCCGCTCCTACCGGGTGGAGGGAGATTATTCATCGGCATCCTACTTCTTTGCCATGGCCGCGGTCTGTGGAGGGCGGGCAATAGTCGATAATCTTGCAGCCGGTTCAGTCCAGGGCGATCGGGTTTTCCTTGATGCTCTTGCCCGCATGGGGTGCAGGGTTTCTGCAGAGGGAACAACGGTAACCCTTGAAAGCAATGGATCTTTGACAGGAATCGAGATTGACATGTCAGGATCCCCTGATACTGTGCAGACACTTAGTATGGTTGCAGCATGTGCCACTTCTCCTTCCCGCCTCACCGGGATCTCCCATCTCAGGTACAAGGAGAGTGACCGGATCCTGGCCATCATGAAGATTCTCCTGACCCTTGGGGGAGATGTCATGACCGAACCTGACGGGACGATCATCGTCCGGCCAGCTCCCCTTAACGGAGGAGTTGTCGATGCAGAAAATGATCACCGGACTGCTATGAGTGCAGCCGTTCTCGGTCTTGCGGTAGGGGACATCACCATCAGAGGGGCGGAATGTGTCAGTAAGTCTTTTCCGGATTTCTGGAAAATACTCAGTGAGGCGGGACTGGTATGAGGATCGTACTCTGCGGGTTCCGGGGGACGGGTAAGACCGAATGCGGGCGTCTGCTCTCGAAACTCATCGGTCTTCCCTTCCTGGACACCGATGCGATGATCGAAGAGCGAACCGGAGTGACCATTCATGAGATATTTTCCCGGGACGGCGAGAAAACCTTCAGGGAGCAGGAGAGGCAGGTGATCGCCTCTCTGCCGGAGTCCGGGTGCATCATCGCGACCGGTGGTGGAGCAGTGGTTGACCCGGTAAACGTTGCACGTCTTCGGAAAGGAAGCACTATGATCCTGCTCGAAGCTGATCCCGCTGCAATCGAGCGGCGTATCAGGAATACCGCGCGCCCGCCCCTAACCACCCTTCCGTTCCGTGATGAGATCAGGGCCCTCATCGCCGAGCGGAAACCGGCATATGCCCGTGCTGCTGACTTCTGCATCGACACCACGGCAAAAAGTCCAAACGAGGTATGTCTTGGCATCATCCGCATCCTTTCCGAAGGAACAGCAAATCCGGGATCAGGCTTGAGAATAGTTCAGTTTCTACAGCAGTCAGGGATTCCACCAGGCGAGGTTGCTTCATTTGAGCGGGTGATCAAGTCCGGTGATCCCAGAACGAGGCTGTATGCAATTGCCGGAAACCCTGCCGTGCAGAGCAGGAGTCCTGCACTCTTCAACCAGCTTTTTGACCATTTTGGCCTGAACTGTTACTACAGCCGGTTTCAGGCCCCTGACATCACCACGATAACCCGGATCTGCCGGGATATGGACCTGCGAGGACTTTCCGTTACCATCCCCTTCAAGCACGCCATTATGGAGGAGCTCTCGACCATCGATTCCCATGCCGATGCGATTGGTGCAGTCAACACCGTGGTTTGGTGCGGCGGGGAGAGTACTGGTTATAACACAGACTGGATCGGAATACGGGAACCCCTTACGGACCGGAAAGGGTCACGGGCTGTCGTGCTCGGAGCCGGAGGTGCAGCAGCCGCAGCGGTCTATGCACTCAGCTCACTTGATATGGAAATAACCATCCTGAACAGGACTGTCCGCAGTGCAGAAGCACTCGCTGAACGGTTTGGCTGCAAATTTGGGCCACCCGAGCTCTTCTCCCGGGTGTCCCCTGACATTGTGATTCATGCCACCCCGCTCGGCATGGCCCCCGATATGAAGAGCCCGCTGAAAAAAGAGCAGCTTCACCCGTCCATGACCATTTTTGACCTCGTCTATACCCCGCCGGAAACGCCGCTGATCCGGATGGCCAGGAATGCAGGATGCAGCGTGATCCCGGGAACCGAGATGTTTGTCCGGCAGGCTACCGCACAGTTCAAACATTTCACCGGGATCATTGCACCCATCGGTCTGGTGAGGAGTATGATGTTATGAACACCTTTGGAAGATTATTCAGGTGCACCACCTTTGGGGAGAGCCATGGCCCTTCCCTGGGGGTTGTCATAGATGGATGTCCCCCGGGAATTCCCCTCTCCGAAGATGATATCCAGCCGCTGCTCGACAGGCGGAGACCAGGCAGGGATTCACTCAGTTCACCGAGGTCAGAGTCAGACCGTGTTGAGATCCTGTCCGGGATCTTTGAGGGAAAAACGAGCGGAACCCCGGTTACCCTGACAATCAGGAACCGTGATGCGAGACCGGAAGAGTATGATGAATTAAAAGAGATATTCCGCCCCGGGCATGCGGATTACACCTGGCACCGGAAGTACGGTATACGTGATTACCGGGGCGGTGGCAGGGCTTCCGGGAGGGAGACTGTCGGGAGGGTTGCCGCGGGGGCGGTAGCGGCAGTCTGTCTCCTGCGGGCAGGAATAACGGTATCCGGGACCATAGACGAGATCCACGGCGAGACGGACACTGAACGAATGGAGGAAGAGATCCGGAAGGCCAGGGACAGCGGGGATTCCGTTGGCGGAATTATCAGGTTGACGGTAAAGGGATGTCCGCCGGGTCTGGGAGACCCTGTCTTTGGGAAACTCGATGCCAGGATTGCCGGTGCACTGATGGGTATTGGCGGTGTGAAAGGTGTTGAGATTGGCGACGGTTTCCTGGCTGCCCGGATGACAGGGAGTGCGCACAACGACCAGATGGACAGGACCGGTTTTCTCACCAACCACGCGGGCGGAATTCTCGGGGGAATCAGCACGGGGGAAGAAATAAGGGTCAGGATGGCGGTGAAGCCGACCCCGTCAATCCGGAAGCCGCAGAAGACGCTTACAGTGGTCGGAAAGGAGACGACAATCAGTATCCAGGGGAGGCATGATCCCTGCATCGTGCCCCGGGTCCTCCCGGTCGGAGAGGCCATGCTCTGCCTGGTGCTCATCGATGCTCTGTTTGAACAGCAGAAGTACCTGATCTTCAGGGAATGACTTTATACCCTCAACCAGGAGCCATGAGCGGATAAGGAGAAAGGAATCCCTGATCCCCGTTTTAATTTCGACACTCAACGATTATCCTTCCAGAACTGGCAATGCCCTGTTCCCGGGAGATGGAGAAGTGGCTGGGGGTCAGTGATCTGATCCGGTCGGAACAATGCTGGTCAGGGAAGAGAGGAGATGTCTTGCCTCGCCCACAGAAAACTGTCCTTCCGCAGTGGGTTTTCCTGCATATGAAAAGACCATGGCAGACCCGAAGAGCGGGAGGATCATCCGGGCGTACCGGAATTCGGGCCCCATGATACTGGTAATGATCGGCTGCCTGGCATGGAGGGTGAACGAACAGAGGGTGATCACATCATCAGGGCTGCCGGGCCGGACCACGATCTTCGGGATGCCGTACCTGCGGAGACGGGATTCGAATGCGGTAAGTTCGGTTGCTGAAGGCATCTGTTGGGTATGGAACGAAGCAATGATGCTGATTCCCCGGTCCCGAAGAGGGGGAGCAGATCGAGAAAACTGCTGTTCGACATCGACCATGGTTGCGTAGGGAAGCCATGGCTCCATCAGCGCCTGCCATTCCCGGGTCCCACCGGTGAATGCTCCCCCTTCTTCCCTCGACCTGACCGTGAGGATGATGGGGAGGCGGCAGTGCCGGACGGCCTCCCCACCTTCTTCAGGAAAGGGAGTGGGAAAGAGGTCAAGCCGGAGCTCGATACAATCAGCGCCAGCCATCTCCGCTTCAGGAACAGAAGCGGGGTGGGCAACGGAGGCGACCAGCTGCATGAGAGGTGGATAGAGCGTCGTACCTTATATCACCCGATCCTGCTTCGGGAACCGGTATCAGAGCTTTGCTAGTTTTATCTCTGTCCGTGAAGAACACTCCCTGACAGCACATGGAAAAAGGTCTCCCCGAACTCCTTGCCCCCGCCGGGTCGCGCGAAGCCCTGATCGCTTCTGTCAATGCCGGGGCGGACGCCGTCTATCTGAGCGGGAAGAGGTTCGGGGCCCGGAAGTATGCCACCAATTTTACTGATGAGGAGCTTGTGGCAGCCATCGAGTTTGCCCACCTGCGGAGCGTGAAGGTCTATGTGACGGTTAATACCCTGGTCCATGACCGCGAACTCCGCGATGTCGCCCGCTACCTGGTCTTCCTGTACAGCGCAGGAGCAGACGGAGTGCTTATCCAGGATGCAGGGATAGCAGCAATCGCGCGGGAACTCGTCCCCGGCCTCCCGCTTCATGCCTCTACCCAGTATACCATCACCGATGCAGAAGGGGTGCTTTGGGCCTGTCGTTCAGGTTTTTCCCGTGTTGTGCTTGCAAGGGAACTTGACATGACAGAGGTTGACCGTATTTTCACGCTTCCTGATTCCGATCGACCCGGCATTGAACTGTTTGTCCACGGGGCCCTCTGTTACGCATATTCGGGGCGGTGCCTCCTCTCTTCAGTCATCGGAGGACGGAGCGGGAACAGGGGGATGTGCGCCCAGCCTTGCCGGAAGCCGTACCGGCTGGTCAGGGGTATGGCTGACGCATACGGGAGAATGAAAAATCCCAGGGTGGTTCCGCTTCCGGATTCCTACCTCCTTTCCACCCGGGATCTCTGCACCTATCCGCGGCTGCCTGAGCTGTTGCGGAGGCCGCTTGCGGCTCTCAAGATTGAAGGCCGGATGCGCTCCCCTGAATACGCGGCCATTGTCGTTTCACGGTACAGGAACGCTATGGACGCCCATGCAAAAGGCACGTTCACTCCCCGGATGGAAGATATTGAGGACATGGCCGTTGCATTCTCCCGCGGGTTTTCAGCAGGGTACCTTTTCGGTGACCGGGAGCCGGCACTCATGGGAAGGCGTCAGCCTGACAACCAGGGATTGTTCCTCGGTACCGTCCGGTCATGCCGATCCGGTGAAATGGATGTGATCCCGGCTGCGCAGACCGTTCCCGGTCCCGGCGATGGCCTGGTGACACGCCATCCCCTGTCGAAGGAAGAGCAGGGATTCGTCCTGCGGGAAGGGGCTGAGCGGAAAGGGAACCGGCTGGTTATCGGCCATACCATTACCTGCCAGCCGGGGCTCGAAGTGTATCTCACCCGGAGTTCCCGGCTGGAGCGGGAGGCAGCGGCAATCCTGCATCCCCCTGGCCCTTCCGGGAGACATCCCCTTGCCGTTGACCTTTCCCTGGTTATCCGCCCCGGTAATCCCCCCGTCATTACGGGGGCCGTTAAAACAGCGGACGGCCGGACCATTATCGCACGGCATGAAGCTGCCTTTGTCCCGGAACCGGCAACGGGGAGGGCAACAACCGGAACCGAGATCGCCCGCCAGATCCGGAAGACCGGGGCCAGCATATTCAGGGTAGGTTCATTTTCGCTCGATTATCCGGGAGGCCTGTTCCTCCCTATCGGGCGGCTCAACTCGTTCCGGAGAGAATTTCTGGCTCATGCAGAACGGGCAATCATCGCCTCGAGCAGACCGGGACGAGACCTGATCCGTAGCTCAGATGAGCGGCTCGCGGAATTCGACAGATCACTGGATGGTTCTCCCTCACCCCGCTCTGCCAGGATTCCTGCACTGGGTATCCTGTGTGATGAACCGCAGAGTGCAGCAATCGGCTGTGCAGCCGGTTGCGACCGGATCTACCTTGAACCTTCTTCAGATCCCGCCAGGCTCCGGGATGCTCTCTGCCTCGCTCTCGATTCCTGCCGGGAACCTGGAGGCAGGATATTCTGGAAATGGCCGTCCCTGCCGGCCCCCGGGTTCATCAGATCAGCACTTCCCCTGCTCCATGACCTCTCCGGGACCGGGCTTGCAGGCATCATGGTTGAGAGCCCGGGAGCGGCCGATGCGGTAAGGGAGGAGCTGCCGGATATTGAGATTACCGGGGGATCCGGGCTCAACATCTTCAACTACCTGACTGTCCGAGCCTACAGTCCCCTCTTTTCGGGATTAACCCTCTCTCCCGAGCTGTCCGGAGAGGAGACTGCTGAGCTGGTGAAGAGGGCTGCGAATGTCTGTCCGGGTACGGATATCGCGGTTCTCGTTGAGGGGAATCTTGAGGCAATGGTGACTGCTGACAACCTGCTGGACCTGATCCCGGCTGAAATGAGGGATGCACACCAGCGGTTGGGCCTCCTCGATGCAACCGGCCGGATCTTCCCTGTCCATGCGGACAGCACCTGCAGAAGCCATATCTTTAATGCAGCAGAACTCTGCCTCCTTGACTATCTCCCGGCATTCGCGGCATCAGGCTTGGATATGGTCCTCATTGATGCAAGGTTCAGGGGACCAGCGTATACCCGGGGGATGGTCGCCCTCTACCGGGAAGCGCTGGATGCACGGGACTGGATAGCGGGCAGGGAAGGAACCGAGGATCTTGCCGGGCGGCTGAAATCCCGGATAAGGGATATGGCTGAGGGCGGAATCACCGCAGGGCACTATGCCAGGGGCTGCCGGGAAGATTAGGGGAAAGTTATCTTTCTGCACCGATCAATACTCTCCTCTGATGACAACTATGGACAAGCCATTCATCCTTATCAACCTGAAGACCTACCCGGAAGGAGCCGGGCAGCGCGCACATGCCATCGCCGGTGCAGCTGAACAGGTTGCTGATGAGAGCGGGGTGCACATTGGTATCGCTGCATCGTACATGACTATCCACCCTCTCTCGGTCCACTCGGGCCTTCCTGTCTTTGCCCAGCACGTTGACGGGGCTGAACCGGGCGCCCATACTGGTTTTGTTACCGCTGAAGCGCTCAAAATGGCCGGGGCACAGGGATCCCTGGTGAACCATTCAGAGCGGAGGCTTACCCTTGCTGACATCGATGCTTCGGTTACCGCCCTGCGGAGAGAGAAGCTCATATCCGTAATATGTACCAACAATGATCCCACCAGTGCAGCCGCAGCAGCACTTAACCCTGATTATGTAGCGATTGAACCCCCTGAACTGATCGGGAGCGGTGTTTCTGTATCCAAGGCAAACCCTGATATCATCAGTCGCTCGGTCAACGCCGTCAGGAAGGTGAATCCCGATGTGAAGGTTCTCACCGGAGCCGGGATCCAGTCCGGAGAATGTGTAAGGATTGCACGGGACCTCGGGACGAGCGGGGTGCTGCTTGCATCAAGCGTGGTGAAAGCCAAGGCCCCGATTGCTGTCATCCGGGATCTCGTTTCGCTCATTTAACGGTTGATGATCAGGGAGATCAGGTCATGCTTGGTAATGACCCCCCGCACCGTTCCTTCCTCCATGACCAGCACGGCATGGTGTTTCTGGAGGATCTTCACCACGGTCTCGATATCAATTCCCGGAGGTACTGTTGGAAATCCCGGTTCGAGGAAATGGCTGACCACCAAATCATGACCCTTTGCCGAGGCACGTTCTTCCAGTGCCGTGACAATCGCAGCCTCTGAAATACATCCGATCGGCACCCCCTCATGGATGACCGGCAGCTGGGAGATGTTCTTTCCGTCCATGATCTCCACTGCCCGGGTGATTGGATCCTCAGGCTTCACTGAAAAAACCGGTGAATGCATCACATGCGCCGCTGTCATCCGCGGTTTCTGGGCCTCGTTGAGGACCTGTACGATTTTTGCCAGGGTGCTCATCCGGGGATCAACGCTTCCGGCCTCTATCCGGGCAACCATGGACTGGCTGATGCCAGCCCGATCGGCCAGCTCTACCTGCCGGATCCCGAGCATCTCACGACGGGCTTTCATCTCCTCGGGAGTAGGAATGTGCATTGGTTATTACTTCGATGCATAAGATAAAATAAATATTTTCTCCACAGTCATAAGATTTCGAGAACAAGAATAGAGTGGGAGGAGTAAGCCCCCTTCTGTTCGGTGCGGCATTCAGCTTGGCGCCATACCCGGGTAGTGCCTGGGCGGCCACAATACCCTGTTCTGGCTTGCACCCGCAGGGATTCACCGTTTCATCGATTCCTGCACCGTTACGCTCAGCGAGTTATCTTGCGCCTTCCGGCACGTCTCGCCCTCTCGGGCTCGGTCGCATCATGACTGGGTGCAGGCCGTGTCGTTTCTGTGCCATTGCCGTGACTCTCGCCACCCATACTTGCGTATGGCTGCGTGCCCAGGTGGTGGGGGGACTTTCCTCAGCGGCCGGAAGATCCGGCCACCGTCAGCCGCACTCTCCCGCTCCTATATATATTATTGTTCACCCTATTTACCCTTGATGCAAGCGCTCACCGATGAGGAAGGTATACTGGCGGTCCGGCTTGCGCGGGTTGAACTCGAAAAGAGGATCGGGGGCTCCCGGCAGGTTCCCCCCCCCCTCACCCCGGTCTTTTCCGAGAAGAGAGGAGTATTTGTGACCCTGACCCGGGACGGGGAGCTGCGGGGATGTATCGGGTATCCGTATCCCCACCTGCCACTTGCCGATGCTATCAGGGATGCAGCAATTTCAGCAGCCCTCGGGGATCCCCGCTTCCCCAAGGTGGACGCACAGGAACTTCCCCTGCTCCGTGTTGAGATAACGATCCTTACGCTCCCGGAATTTTTGGAGGGAGATCCCGAAGCACGTCCCGGTACCATTGAAGTCGGGAGGCATGGGCTGATCGTCCAGGGAATGGGACGGAGCGGACTCCTCCTCCCCCAGGTCCCGGTCGAATGGGGGTGGAACAGAAGGGAATTCCTTGATCATACCTGCATGAAGGCTGGCCTTCCTCCCGGATGCTGGAAGGGAAGGGAGGTTGACGTCTTCACCTTCGAGGGTCAGATCTTCCACGAATGATAAGAGCCTGAAGGCTCCGGCTGTTCCACGTTTTCCTTATACCCCATGATTTCCTTTCAGATGCAGGAAATCAATCCGTGCGCTATCTTATTGCTTTTTACCGTCCCCAGTTAAACAGGAAGATCCCATGCCCATCACCTTCGAAGTCCTCGAAAAGGATATTGCGGGAAGGATTGGCCGGCTCAGGGCAGGATCACGGACTGTCCGGACTCCGCTCCTCATGCCGGTCATCAATCCCCACCTTCAGCCGGTCTCGCCGAAGGAAATGAAAGATCTGGGCGCCGAGGGCATCATCACCAACGCCTACATTTTTTCACGGAGCAGCGAATTCCATGACCGGGCCCTTTCCTCCGGTCTCCACGACCTGCTGGGATTTGACGGCCTGATCATGACCGATTCCGGATCATTCCAGCTCTCAGTATACGGTGATGTGACCATCGGGAATCTTGAGACCCTTCGGTTCCAGCATGATATCGGGAGTGATATCCTCGTCCCGCTGGATATCCCCACCCCCCCCGGTGCCGGACGCGATCAGGTCATCCAGGAGCTGGCGCTTACCATGGCCAGGCTCCGTGAGGCGCGGGAAGAGTATGGTAGGGATGCTCCGCTGGCCGGCCCCGTCCAGGGCGGGATCTTCGAAGATATCCGGGAACAGGCAGGGCGGGAAGTCGGGGAGATCGGATTCTCGTTCTGTCCGATCGGGGCGGTCGTTCCTCTGATGGAATCGTACCGGTATCCTGAACTGGTCCGGGTGGTGCTGGCTGCAAAACGGGGAATACCTCCGTCTTCCTGTGTGCACCTCTTTGGTGCCGGGCACCCCTCCATGTTCGCACTTGCCGTGGCCATGGGCTGCGATGTCTTCGATTCAGCAGCGTATGCCCTGTCTGCAAAAGACAGGAGATACCTGACTTCATCGGGAAGTCTTCGGCTCGATGAGTTGGCAGAGCTTCCCTGTGCATGCCAGGTCTGCCGCGGACATACTGCTGATGAGATCCGGGCCTCACCTGAGACCACTCGGCTGCTGGCCCTCCATAACCTCAGCGTAAGTCTTGCCGAGATCTCCCGCATACGGCAGGCAATAACGGATGGGGTTCTCTGGGAACTCGTCGATGAACGGTGCCGGGCACACCCCCATCTCCTAGCGGGATACCGGGCACTCCTTACTCACAACCTTGAGCTTGAGGCCACTGACCGCAGCATAAAACGTCGATTCTTCTACCGCGGGGCCGAGAGTTGTTGGAGGACGGAAGTCATCCGGTACCAGCAGCAGATTGGACGGATCTCAACCGGACGTGAGGTACTGGTCGCTGCTGACGGCATAAAGAGGGAAGGATTTGATACCGTCCTCTTTTTCAAACCGCCATTCGGCCCGTATCCACCGGAACTCAGGGAGACATTTCCGATCGGGCAGAGTGAGATCCCTCCCTGGGACAGGGATATGGTTCTTGCGGGATGTGCAGGCATACGGCTGCTGATGGAGCAGCATCCTGAATCCCGGTTCACCATATCCAGCCCCGTTCAATGGCTGGAATGCATGCAGTGCGAGCTTCCCGGAGCTGAGGTGCAGATTGACGAAGTTTGAGGTCAAACGGCGGGACACACTTGCCCGGATCTCTCTCCTCACCACCGCTACAGGAACAGTCCGGCTCCCGGCAGCGGCAGATATGTCCACGCTCTTCCCCGACCTCTCCTTCAGGGAGTTCTCGAATGTCCCGCTGTCCGCTCCGGAAGCCTTGGCCCGGCGCTATAACACCAGGGGATCAGGGCAGCCGGTTGCCGTCCACCCGGCACTCAAACCGGATGTCTCATCGGGCGACTGTGTGCTCATCCCCTGCTGGAACACGGTGCTGTCGCATCCACGGGAGTACGTTGAATGGCTCATTAACCTGAAAGGGGCCATACCTCCCGATACCGCTTGGTACGCACCAGGCGCCGCCCTTCCCTCAAACGTCCACATCCTCTGCTATTCCGGTTTTGACCTCTTCGATTACACCGCCGTCGACCTGATGACCGC
The DNA here is from genome assembly GCA_964353765.1 of uncultured Methanoregula sp. Lineage (GTDB taxonomy): Archaea > Halobacteriota > Methanomicrobia > Methanomicrobiales > Methanospirillaceae > UBA9949. The sequence continues at coordinate 61,182 of CAYGWN010000049.1, forward strand.
TCGGGACCTGTTCTGCCTCCCGGAAGGTGAATTTTCCCGGGAGACTATGGAAGAGGGTATGTGCACCTGCCCGGGCTGCGGGAAATCCGATCTCCTCGTACATAACCGGCTGGCGCTCGACCGGGAGCTGGCCTTGGTCCGGCAGTTCATCGCGATGCAGCAGCTCCGTGAATTCATCGACAGCCGGGCGCGGATGGCGACAGCCCACGTGGCAATCCTCCGATTCTTCGACCGCCATGCCCGCTTCATGGAAGAACGGACTCCGGTCGCCCGCAGCGTCCGGTTCGGTGCCATGAGCGGAGACGCCCTCTCCCGGCCGGAAGTACGGAGGTTTGCCGACCGGGTACTCGGGCGGTATATCCCGCCAAAGGGAGAGGTGGCCGTCCTCCTCCCCTGTTCTGCAAGAAAACCGTACTCTCTCTCTCAGAGTCACCGCCGGTTTATCCGGGCTATTGCCGGGAGGGCAGCGGAGCTGGTCATCACCTCGCCGCTGGGTCTGGTTCCCAGGGAAATCGAACGGATTTACCCTGCAGCACACTATGACATCCCAGTGACAGGATACTGGGACCGGGAAGAGCTCGCCTTTGTCAGCGGCATCCTGGCCGGATTCCTCTCCCGCCACCCCTACCGGCGGGTAATCGCCCACCTTGAGGGTGGAGCACTCGAGGCTGCACAGATAGCAGCGGAGCTCGCTGGGGTGGAGCTCGAGGTCACCCGGGGAGACCGGCCGGTGTCGGATGAATCACTGGCATGCCTCAGCGATACTCTGTCCGGGGAGCGTTCCGTCCGTCATGATTCGGTTCACGGGATCCTCTCCTGGCAGTTCGGTATCGATGCGGATACCCGCAGCATGACCGTCCGGTGGAAACACCCGGGCCTCTTGGTCAGGAAGGGGAGAGAGCCGCTCTTCTCAATCGATCCAGGGACCGGTCTCCTGCGCCCGACGTTTGCAGGATGGAACAGTATCCCGGGAGTATACCGGGTAAAAATCGATGATTTTCCAGTTCAGGGCGACATCCTGGTGCCGGGGGTCATCGCTGCAGATCCCATGATACGGGAAGGTGATGAAGTGCTGGTGGAAGGCCCGCAGGCTCTGGCGACCGGGAGGGCTGCCATGGGTGCAACCGAAATGCATTCTTCGGCACGCGGGGTCGCAGTGAGGGTTCGAAAAGTATTGAAAGACTGACACCCCACCAGTCTACCACAACTGTTGCGATGGAGGAATCAATTATGTACAGGGTGAAAAAGTCATGCCGTTTGTGATTGCCGTTCCAAAGGAGATGGCCGAGGGGGAAAGACGCGTGGCGACCGTACCGGAGGTTGTCAAGAAGCTTACGAGTTCAGGTCATGAGGTCCGGATCGAGCATGACGCGGGGATGAGCGCATATTATCCTGACGATCTCTTTACAGCTGCTGGTGCAAAGATCGCATTCAGCCGGACCGACCTGGTGAACGGTGCCCAGATCATGCTTCGTGTACAGTCCCCGACCGTTGCTGAGGTTGATCAGCTCGTTGAGGGTACTATTGTCATCGGGTTCATGAACCCGGCCCGAAATCCTGGAGCGGTCATCCGGATGCGCGACCGGAAGGTTACCGCATTCGCCCTTGAACTTGTTCCGCGGATCACCCGGGCACAGAGTATGGATGCGCTCAGTTCTCAGGCGACAGCCGGCGGGTACATGGCGGCCGTACTGGGCGCTGCAAACTGCCCGAAGTTCCTCCCCATGCTGACAACTGCCGCGGGCACCATCCGACCGGCCACCGTGCTCATCCTTGGTGCCGGAGTCGCCGGCCTCATGGCGATCGCCACGGCAAAGCGGCTCGGCGCCATTGTTGAGGCCTACGATGTCAGACGGGCCGCAGGTGAGCAGGTCCGGAGCCTTGGTGCCCGGTTCCTCGAGCTTGAAATTAACGCTGAGGGCCAGGGCGGCTATGCCCGCGAGCTCACCCCCGAGGAGAAGGTGAAAGAGCAGCAGATGGTATCGGCCGCCGTCGCACGGGCCGACATCGTCATTACGACCGCCAGCATTCCCGGTCGTAAGGCTCCCCTCCTCATCACCAGGGAGACCGTCGCGATGATGCGGCCAGGTGCTGTCATTGTTGATCTGGCTGCCGAATCTGGTGGTAATTGCGAGCTCACCCGGCCTGGTAAGACTGTATGGGAGAATGGTGTTACAATTCTGGGCCCGCTGAACCTCCCGGCTCAGGTGCCGTTCCATGCGAGCCAGATGTTTGCGAAGAACCTCCAGTCGTTTCTGGCGCTCCTCTTCGACAAGGACGGAGGGCTTGTCAGGGAGTTCACCGATGAAATCCTGGCTGCGAGCCTCCTGGTCCACGCAGGCGAAGTGTGCCATGGGCCTACGCGCGATCTGTTGGAAGGAGGGATATCGTGATAGAGCTATCAGCATTCTGGACCGCACTATACATCGTCATTCTGGCCGCATTTACCGGTTACATCGTCATCAGCCGGGTCCCTGTCATCCTCCACACCCCACTGATGAGCGGCTCGAACTTCATTCATGGGATCGTGCTTGTCGGTGCGATGGTCGCACTGGGCCTCGCAACGACGACCGGGGAACAGATCATCGGCTTTGTCGCGGTCATCCTGGGTGCAGCGAATGTCACCGGTGGCTATGTCATCACAGAACGGATCCTCCAGATGTTCGACCCCGATAAAAAGAGGCCTGGAAAGGAGGCCTGATATGGTTGACCTCTCCTTTGCGATCGACCCGGTCTACCTTGCGACGATCATCATCTTCATCATCGGCCTGCAGCGGATGAGCCATCCCCTCACTGCCCGGAGCGGAATCGTCTGGGCCGGTGCCGCAATGTTCATTGCGACGATGGTAACGTTCCTGACCCCGGACCTCACCAACTTCGCCCTGATAGCAACCGGGATCGTCATCGGAGGGGGACTTGGGTATATCGCGGCAAAGCGCGTGGCGATGACTGACATGCCCCAGATGGTCGCGATCTACAACGGGATGGGCGGCGGTGCAGCGGCCGGAATCGCGGCAGTTCATCTTCTCGGCACAACCACTGCCGCCACCAGCAGTCTTGCCGTTGTTGGAGGCCTCATCGGAGCCGTTTCGTTCTCGGGGAGCATTATCGCATTCCTGAAGCTCCAGGGCTGGATGCGGCCGCGGCCGATAACCTTCCCGGGTCAGCAGGTGATCAACATGGCTGTCCTGGCCCTTGCTGTCATATTCGGGCTGCTCATCCTCTGGCAACCGTCCTGGGTCCCGCTCCCGTTCACCACATATCTCCCGCTGTTCTTCGCCCTCTCGCTGGGGTTCGGGGTCCTGATGACCCTCCCGATTGGCGGGGCAGATATGCCAGTCGTGATCTCGCTGTTCAACGCACTGACCGGGCTCGCGGTCGGGCTTGACGGATTCTCGTTCGCGCCCCCTAACTACGCGATGGTCATCGCGGGGGTTATCGTTGGCGCCGCAGGTTCACTTCTCACGCTCATGATGGCGCGTGCGATGAACCGCTCGATACCGAATATCCTCTTCGGCGCTTTCGGCGCAACCGAGGAGACCGGGACGCAGATCCAGGGAAGCATGAAGCCAATCGAGGCTGACGACGTGGCCATATTGCTGGCCTATGCAAACACGGCGATCATCGTTCCCGGCTACGGAATGGCGGTCGCCCAAGCCCAGCAGAAGGTCAAGGAGCTGGCCGACCTGCTCGAGAGTAAGAACGTCCAGGTCAAGTTCGCTATTCACCCGGTTGCCGGGCGGATGCCCGGGCATATGAATGTTCTCCTTGCCGAGGCAGGAATCTCCTACGACCACCTGCTCGACCGGGACGAAATTAACCCCGAGTTCCCGGATACTGACGTGGTTCTCGTTATCGGTGCCAACGACGTCGTCAACCCGGCAGCGCACCGGCAGGGCAGCCCTCTCTACGGCATGCCGATCCTCGATGTTGAACTGGCGAAGAACGTTATCGTCCTCAAGCGCGGCCAGGGGAAAGGCTTTGCCGGAATTGAGAACGACCTCTTCTACCGGGACAATACGCATATGCTCTATGGCGATGCGAAGGCGTCTATCGGAACGCTGGTGCAGGCCCTCAAGAAACTTTAGGGCTGTGCGGAATCCATAGGTCTGGGTCGTCGCGGCCATGCCGACCCATAACGACCCGCTTCGCCAGCATCCCGGTGATACGAGGCCCGGCCGTCAAGGTCTCGTTGAGATAGCGATAGTTGTCCCACCGTGAATCGTATACAGTATCAGGAATCTGCAAGATACTGTTTCATCATTCCCTCGTAGACCGCAGCGGCGTTCTCGAGCGAGACGATGGTCACATATTCATTGAGGGCATGGAGCGTGGGAATCTCACCCGGCCCATATTCCACGACCGGAAACCCTGCCTTCCGGAGATACCGGGCATCACTTGCCGCCCACTGGACGATAGGGGTGGCAGGTTGTCCATGGACTCTCCTGATCTGCTCGAGGAGCCTGCCGACAACCCGTGCATCCCGGGGGGTGGTGCTTGGTTCTGACATGGTACCTGTGGTTATTTCTGCCCGGGGTGCACGGGCCCGGATGGCCTCAAGGAGGCTGGCCAGGCTGCACCCCCAGGGAACCCGGAGGTCGAGCTCGAGTGTACAGCGCTGGGCAATGATGTTCGCCTTTTCCCCCCCTTCAATCTTCCCGGGATTGAACATAAGGCGGGAGAGGATGATCTCTGCCTCATCCATATCCAGAATCTCATCGAGGATAACCGCTGATTCGTGGATGAGACGCAAAAGGTCCGGGTCTTTCGGCTCATACCGCGTCTGGTGGAGTTCGTTCAGATAATCGAGGACTGCATAGGCTTCCATGATGGCACTCACCCCTTTGACCGGATACAGCGACCCATGACCCGGTTCTCCTGAGAATTTGAGGCGGAGGCGCATCAGTCCTTTCTGCCCGATGTTTGGATTCAGTGGCGGGGTCGGCTCTGCAATAAGACAATCGCAGGGAGTCAGGAGGTTTTTTTCAAGGAGTCTCCTGATGCCATAGGTACCGCTGGTCTCTTCATCGCAGACGAACGCAAGGTCAGCGGGGAGGTCATGTCCCTCATCAAGGACGCTTCTGCAGGCCCAGAGAATGGATGCACAACCCCCCTTCATATCTGTCGCGCCACGTCCGAGAACCCTGCGGTCACAGATCTCCCCGGAGAATGGATCGTGATCCCATCCATCCGGGAGGGCAGGCACGACATCGACATGCCCGCAGAAGAGGAGCTGTCCGGCTGGAGAACGTGATACCAGGTTGTACCTTCCACCCCGGCCCCGCACGACCCTTATTGGGATGCCGAGCGATATGGTGAACTCCTGGATATATTGGATTATTTCTCTCGTGTCACCTGGCGGATTTTCGCTCTTTATCCGCACCATATCTGAACAGAGGCGTTCTATGGTCATGAAAAAATCAGGATGATTTTTTGAATTCCTCGAACAGGATCCCAAGCGATGCATCGGAGTAGAGGCTCTTTAAAAATTCCGGCTTGAAGAACTCTTCAATCATGAGGTAGAACACGTGGGGCCGTATCGGATCTCTCGTGTTCCGGTCAAGGACGATACGGAAACTGATATAGCATGCTTCATCATCGGGATCGTAAATTCTTCTCCATAACCCCGGGAGCAGTTCAAAACGCTCGGGATACTTCTCCTTTACCCAGCCGATGAATTCCGGAAATTTTGAACGGTCACCCTGCTTTTCTTCATCAATACGCCAGCGGAGGTACTGGCCGGACATGATGACCCGCGGTGACTGGTAGCTGTAGGCCATGAGCCCTACGCTGTAATCGATATGTGCCAGGGCATCAACGAAATAGAAATCGAGAACAGGATGCCAGAGCGAAGGATCATGGAGGATAAGGGATTTTTCGTAGAGATGTTCAAGAATATGGACATATTCCTGGTCTGAAGGCATAGGTATTCATGCGTGCCGTGCCGTCATATATATTAGCAACGGGACACCGGAGCACACCTGTTACCGGTAGTATGGCGCCCGACGTCGGACCGCTTCGATAAAGAGTTCCCGAAGCTCGTGCCCTGATTTCCCCCTGACATCCACATGATTGTCGGTCCTGAGCAGGCAGGGCTTCAGCCTGCCATCGGAAGTTACCCTGAGACGGTTACAGAAGGCACAGAACTCGGTATTATGCAGGGGCCTGACCACCTCGACCTCTGATCCGTCCAGACAGTATTTTCTGCGGTGGTGCATTCTCCTGGTGAGGATTCGGGATGAGTGCTGTGCAATTCGATCTTCAAGCTCGTTGAGGTCGCTGTGGTAGGGGCACTCCTTCAGATCCATCAGCTCGATCAGCTGGAGAACCAGATTCCGGTTCCCGCTCACAAAGTGAATAAAATCCTCGACCTCGCCCTCGTTTATCCCGGAGAGGACCACCATGTTCAGCTTGACCGGCGTCAGTCCTGCCTCGACTGCTGCATCGATCCCCTCCAGCACATCATTCAGGCAGTCCTTACCGGTAATCCGGTGGTATGTTTCACGATCAAGGCTGTCAAGACTGATATTTACCCGGGATAATCCCGCATCCTTCAGGTCCGAAGCACATCCTGCAAGGAGTGTTCCGTTTGTGGTCAGGGAGCACTCCATTCCTTCCGGAACCGACCTGATGATCTCAAGAATGTCAGGACGGAGGATGGGTTCCCCTCCGGTGAATTTTACACTCCTGAATTCAAACTCCCGGGCTATCTGCATGATCTCCCCGATCTGCCCGACAGGGAGCAGGCTCAGGGATGACACCTCTCCCTCGGCATGGCAGTAGATGCAGCGGAGATTGCATGCCGGGGTCAGGCTTATCCTCAGGTTATTTACCGGCCGGTTATACGGGTCTTTCAGTTTCATGCGTGCTTACGAAATTCTTGGCAATAATGTAGATCTCCGAGCTCCCTTTACGGGACGCCTTGCTCCGGTACGTCCGTACCGAGAGAAAATGGTCCCTGATTTTGCCGAGAAGCCAGTTGAAGTCTTCTCCCTGGAAAGCCTTGACCAGAAAGTTACCTCCGGGTTTGAGGACCCTGCAGGCAAAGTTCAGTGCCTCTTCTCCCAGGGCTATCGACCGCGCCTGGTCATAACTCTTATGCCCGGAGAGTTTGGGTGCTACATCTGAAATGACAACGTTCACGGTCCCGATCAGCGTGTATACCCTGCCGGGAAGGGACGGGTCGGTCATGTCGGTGACGAGAGTCTGGACTCCGTCAAGGGGTGCAATTGGGGAGAGGTCTATCCCGATAACGGCGCCCCGGGTGAGGTTTCTCACCACCTGGAGCCAGCTTCCTGGTGCAGCACCCAGGTCAACGACATTATCGGTCTCCCGGATGAGGTGATACCGTTCTTCGATCTCAATCAGCTTGTAGGCAGCCCTCGAGCGATAGCCCTCCTTCATTGCCCTCGTATAGGTGCTATCCCGGCCCCATTGCGAACCCATCTGTGCAAACTCCAAGATCCACGGTATCTGCTCCTGAAATAAAAGGAGATATTATTAAAAATGTGGTGGCATAGTGTATAGTGAGTATATAAGGGGTGTAGGATGTTAAAAGCAACGATTGATGCAGATATTCTGAAAGAGTCCATAGATGCCCTGTCAGCCCTGGTGACCGAATGCCGTCTCCATAGTGATGAGAACGGTATGAGCACCCGGGCTGTTGACACAGCAAACGTGGCGATGGTCTCTCTCACCCTGAAAAAAGAGGCATTTGAATCGTATTCGTCTTCGAAAGACGAACTTGGCCTTGATATTGCAAAGATGAAAAATATCTTCGGCATGATGGGAAAGAATGATACCATCACCCTCGAGCTGCCCGAAAACAGCCCTAAGCTGAAAGTCAGTTTCGAGGGCTACCGCTATTCACTCACCCTCCTTGACCCAAACACCATCCGGAAAGATCCAAATCCTCCCAACATTGACCTTCCCGGCAAGGTAGTCCTCTCAGGAGCAGAGCTGAACAATGCCATTAAAGCAGCAACGGTAGTATCCGACAAGATTGCGTTGGGAATTGATCCCTCGAGTCAGATATTTTACATGGCGGCCGAGGGGGACACGGATCACATCAGGAGGGAGTTTGGGAAGGGGGAGGTCAACTTCATCAATAACGTTGAAGCCCGCTCATTGTTCTCCCTTGACTACCTGAAAGATATGGGCAAGGTAATGAGCAGGGCCGCCGAAGTTGAAGTTGCCCTGGGCATCGACCACCCCGCTAAGTTCTCATTCTATATCGCCGCTGGAAACGGCCACGTGGAGTACCTGCTTGCACCCCGGATTGAGGCAGACTGAATGAGGGTCGCTCTTGAGAAAAGAGATTATCCAAAATATCCCTTTTTAAAAGAAGCAAAAGAATTGATTGATAAAAATACAAGACCTTTAGATCGGTATTTAAAAAGTCAAAAAGGAAAAAAAACAACCGAATTTGCCTTTCAAAGATTATTATCTTCTATTGAACACGAAAGGGATGAAAAAATTAATTTTCCGAAAGAATTAGAAATTGAAGATTTAATTGCTAGCTTTTACATTGCCCGAGTTATTGTTTCATGTATCAATGATCGAGGAATATTTGAAAAATTCATTAAATTTGAATCAAGTTCTACTTTCAAATTTTTCTTTGATGAAGATGAAGGTGTAAGAAATGAAATTTTAAATAAAATCGGACTAAATTTCGTTTCTTCAGAATTTAATACCGTATTGAATTTAAAAGTTACAGATTATGTTGAGATGATAGCAGGTTTAAACGAAGAAAGATGGAGGTTGGTAAATCGGGACATTAATGACGGATATGTCACAATTAACAATCTAGAAATCGATGAGTTATTCAGAGAAAGAGTAAAAGTCATTTTACGTCAGAGAAGTCAAACAGTACCCAAAGAAATTTGCGCGATTTTAAATGATTACGCTGATAAGTTTAATTCCATCTACCAGTCAAAAATTTTAGAGGATTTTGGACAAATTGATGAAAAAAGTTATCCACCATGTATCATTGTGTTATTAAATGCCATCACCTCTGGAAAAAACATCACACATTTCGGACGTTTTTCTTTAACCTCTTTTTTATACGGAATTGGTTTGAACACAACACAAATAATTGAATTATTTTGCCGTGCTCCGGATTTCGATATTGCTAAAACCCAATATCAAGTTGAACATATTACCGGCAGAGGAGGAACCGAATATACGGCACCTTCTTGCGCCGCTATGCGAACAAATAACCTTTGTTTTAATCGAGATCTTTTTTGTGAAACAATCAATCATCCACTTTCTTATTATAAAAAAAGAAAAAAAGCGAAAAAGCCCGAGCCCACCGGGACTACCTGATTTTCTCTATGGTAAAATATCCTGCAGCACTCATCACCAGAATGAATGCCACCACGGCAAGCAGATATCCGATGCCGGGTTGCATGATGATCGGGAATATAAAGAGGAGAAGAAGGAAGACAACAAATGAGGAGGATGCGGCGATGATATCCTTTATCCGGGGATCCATGCCGCGGGTATTGGTCTGCATGGTTAGAAGTGTGCTTTTTTCTCCTTTATTGGTTTCCCAACCTGGTACGGTTCCCCTGCTGCCCGTTCACCGTAGCTGGGAGATGATTTATACAGGCCCTGTGGTATAAGGAGATAATCATGACCAGAGAAGAGCGGGATGAGGTGCTCCGTGTACTCCGGGCGGCAGTGGAGCAGATTGCCCAGTCAATAGACCCCGCCCTCATCCCCGAAGTTGGCACCAATATCGTCTATGCCCTTCCCGGTGCACGAAACAGGGATGAGGTTGCAGCGGTTGACGGCAGAATTGTCAGGTCCCGCGGAACGTCACATCCGGTCGGGCCGGTCACGTTTGGCGCCAGTGACCATGTGGCCCGGATTGTCCTGACCGCGATGAAATTTGACCCCGGGATCCGGAGCGCAGCAAACATTCGCTATTCTCCTCGCATTATCAGGATTCTCCAGGATCTTTTTCTTGAACTCTGCTCGTTTGACCGGAATGCAGAACCCCCGGGAACGCAGACCATGGACTGGGGTGTGGCTTACTGCTGCAAAGGAGGCGTCCCGGATATTATCTATGACAGGGGTGCGGTCGGCAAGGAACCCATGGTCAGGATACTCGGGGAGAATCCCGCAGACGTGGCGAACATGATGCTGAAAATCAGTAACCGCATAGCAGAAGAGGAGGAACCGAAAGAGGCGTAAACCATGCTGCGACATAACTTTATTAAACCAGCGGATTGCATACCTTAAGAACAAACCGGAGAAGAATACATGGGAATAAAACCTACCTATATCAAGGCCCTGGGATTGGACCTTATCCAGGCATACGGGAACAGGTTCTCCAATAATTTCGATGAGAACAAACAGATCGTTGGAGAAGTCACGACAATTGAGAGCAAGCGGGTCCGGAACCGGGTAGCCGGGTACGTCACAAGAAAAATAAATACTGGAAGACACTAGATTACCCTCTTGTATGTTCGAGGGAATTCTTCCTGCAATTATCACTCCTTTTAAGAGAAATCTTGCGATGGATCTTGACCTTGAGGGTCTTGCATCCAATATCGAGTTTCTGATCGAGAACGGAGTGCACGGTATCGTCCCCTGCGGATCTACCGGTGAATCGGCAACCCTAAGCTTTGAAGAGCACGAGGAGGTCATTGCCGCGACAATCGAAACGGTCAACGGTAGAGTCCCGGTTATCGCAGGGACTGGTTCCAATAACACTGCTGAGGCAGTCAGGTTTACCAAGGCGGCAAAGGACCTGGGTGCCGATGGAGTACTGGTTATCAGCCCCTATTACAACAAACCCAACCGGTCAGGCCTGGTCAAACACTACACCATTCTGGCCGACCTTGATATCCCGGTTATCATGTACAATGTCCCCGGGAGGACAGGCCAGAATCTTACCCCCGATCTGGTTATTGAACTCGCCAGACATCCAGGGATTGTCGGGATAAAGGAGGCTTCCGGCGATATTGGTCAGATATCCAGAATTCTTGAAGGAACACTCGATGAAGATTTTCAGGTTATTTCCGGTGATGACAACATGACCTTCCCTATCCTGTCTCTTGGTGGAAGCGGTGTAATATCCGTGGCCGCGAATATCGAACCAGGAAGGATGGTTGCCATGTTTGATGCCTTCTGCGAAGGAGATTTTGAGACTGCGCTTGATCTTCACTATGAACTCTCCCCGCTCCTCAGAGCGATGTTTATCGATACCAACCCCATCCCGGTAAAAAAGGCCGTCGAGCTGCGCGGCATGGCTGGCGGGCCGGTCAGGCTGCCGCTTGATGAGCTCGATGAGGCGAAAACCAAGCAGCTCCGGGAGGTACTCGCCTGCTATGATTAAGGTTGTCGTCTGCGGAGCGCTCGGCCGCATGGGTTCAACTGTCGGCCGGGTGGTCAACGAGGCTCAGGACCTGATGCTGGTGGGGGGTATTGATCTGCGGGGGGGTTCGATATATGGTATGGACGTGGTGGAATCAGCCCGGATCAGGGAACTCCTGTCAGGGAAGAAACCCGATGTGCTGATTGACTTTACCACCCCCGCCGCAACCGTATCCACGGTACAAGCCGCTGCTGAAAACGGTACAGCACTGGTAATCGGGACGACAGGATTCTCTCCTGAGCAGCGGGCAGAGATGACCCGGGCTATCGAGGGAACCGTCCCGGCCGTCATCTCAAGTAACTTCTCTATCGGAGTGAACATCTTCTGGCAGCTCCTGCGGGAGGCAGCAAAGCTGCTTCCCGAATATGATGTTGAGGTTATCGAGGCTCATCACCGGTACAAAAAAGATGCTCCGAGCGGCACAGCAAAAACCATCCTCCAGATCCTTGAGGAAGAGCTGGGTTTCCGGGAGAAAAAATATGGCCGGGAGGGTATGATGGAACGCGGCAGGGAGATTGGTGTCCATGTGATCCGGGGTGGTGATATTGTCGGCGACCATGCCGTTCTCTTCTCAGGTAACTTTGAGACTATCCAGCTCTCGCACAGGGCGTATGACCGGTCGGTCTTTGCCCAGGGAGCCCTCAAAGCCACCCGCTGGGTGGTCGGAAAGAAACCGGGCATCTATGGCATGAATGACGTGCTCCAGCTCACAAAATCTTCAGGAAAATGATACGATAGAAACATATTTGTTTTTTCATCATGAAACGGGTAAGGGAGAACATGACAGCTATAGTTGACGAGGAGAAATGTACCGCCTGTGAAACCTGTGTTGATGAATGTCCGGCGGTAGCGATAACTATCAATGACGGCAAGGCCAAGGTGGACAAGGAACTCTGTGTCGATTGTGGTTCCTGTGTGGATGTCTGTCCGTCAGAGGCTATTCGCCTGGACCAGTAAAACTAAAAACAAACGGTTTAATAACTCCGACCTGATAATTCCTTTTACCTATGATCAATGTCGGAGTGCTTGGTGCCACAGGAGCAGTCGGTCAGCGTTTCGTACAGCTCCTGGCTGAGCATCCTTGGTTCAATCTGACGACGCTGACAGCTTCAGAGCGAAGTGCAGGGAAACGGTATCGCGATGTGGTAAAGTGGCGCCTTGATATTCCGTTTCCTGACCGGGCGGGGGATATCCTGGTGAGCCAGACGAAGGTCGGGAGTCTTAAGGACGTGGATATTGTCTTCTCTGCCCTCCCTGCCGAAATTGCCGGGGAGATTGAAACGGAATGTGCCCGGGCGGGGCTCGGTGTCTGCAGCAATGCAAGCTCGCACCGGATGGAGCCGGATATACCCCTCGTAGTAACTGAGGTGAACCCCGAACATCTCAGCCTGATCGATCTGCAGCGGGACCGCGGGATAGATGGGTTCATTGTCACCAATCCCAATTGTTCGACTATCGTGATGGCCCTGGCACTTACCCCGATACGGAATTTCGCCTTCAGCGACATCAGGGTTGCCACCATGCAGGCAATCTCGGGAGCAGGGTTTGAAGGAGTTCCGGCTATGGGGATTTATGACAATGTCATCCCCTACATAGGACAGGAAGAGCAGAAGATGGAGACCGAGACCCTGAAGATCATGGGCACACTCGATGGCGGTATGGTGAAACCTGCGCCATTCAGGGTGAGTGCAAGCTGCCACCGCGTCCCGGTTCTTGACGGACACACTATGGCTGTCTGGGCCGACATCAAAGAACCGGCAGAACGCATCAGGGAAGCATTCCTCAGGTATACCTCTCCAGTCACTGGTCTGCCCACACTCCCGGAAAAATCTGTCCAGTTGTTTGATGAGCCGGACCGGCCACAACCCCGGCTCGACCGCATGCGGGGAAAAGGGATGACCGTATCGGTTGGACGAATCCGAGAGGGCATCCGGTTCATCGCCATGGGACATAATACCATCAGGGGAGCAGCAGGCGCATCTGTCCTGAATGCAGAATTGATCTCTACCAGAAAGTATCTTTAAGAGGAGTATCCATGCTGAAAGACAACACAGTATTCGTCGGAAACAAGCCGGTCATGAACTACGTCCTTGCAGTCGTAACACAGTTCAATAGTGGAGCCTCGGAAGTAGCTATAAAGGCCAGGGGCAAAGCCATCTCCCGGGCCGTTGATACAGCAGAGATTGCATTGAACCGGTTTCTTGAGCACGTGACTAAGAAAGAGATCATTACCTCTACCGAGATTATCGATACCGATAGCGGAAAAACCAATGTCTCCAGCATTGAGATCGTGCTCGTGAGTCAGAGATAACCCCCTCATTTCCCACAATGACTGAAAGCAGAGATCGGTTTGCGTTATCTCCAGGTTCTAGGGTATACTCCTTAGGATCGTTGGGGTAACTACCAGAAAGGATATATCAGCTGCACCTTCATTAAGTAGATAATGAAAGGCTGGGCTTTAGCGGTCTGCCTCATTTTTCTTGCAGTAACCGCGATTCCTGTCGTCGCGGCACCTGCCGATAAATACGGGTATATTACGATTCATGATGTTGAGATCACTCTGGACGGTGACCAAGCAAATATCAATGTGAACTATACCCTGGATGAGCCGACGCGGGTTATCGTTCTCCTGCTGGGAAAGCAGGATCTCAGGACGAGGCTCCTCACGGTACTTAATTATAATGATGCTGATGTCAAGAAAGTCGAACTCAACCGTGCCGAACTGGTGGTTGATGGTGCATCATATGCCTACGGCCGGGGAGTATACTGGTTCCCGGAACATAGTTTTAACGGGATTATTCCAAAATTGCGCGTGATAACACCCCAGGTTTCACGGGAATTTTCATCAACAGAAGGTTTCCCGAACGGGATCGGCTATTTTGACGATTAGCCGGGTGTGCGCCCGGCAGGCCTGATTCTCACCACATCACCTCTCCATCACAATATTATCCATGACCGGAAACGGGATCAACATGATTCCCGATCTGATGATGAAAGAGGATGGTATTATTGGGAGGGGGTTTCTGGAGAGAGAAAGCTTATCCAGGAACCTGATAGGTGAATATTCAAGAATCCTTCAGGATCTTGTTCATCATATAAGCTCAATAATTTCAGGGCCTTCAGATGACGTGATGTACTTATTGATCATATGCTGGATTACAACCCCGGCAAAGGCGCAGATGAGGCCGCCAATAGTACCGTAGAAGATATACTGGATTGCGTTAGCGGTACTGTAGGGGAAATCAGGAACATTGCTGACCGCCAGTGTATAGATGCTTGCCCCATATGCAATCAGCCCGACTGCTCCAATAAAGAAGGGGAAGACGATGACCTTGCCAAGGCTCGTCCGGTCATGAAAGAAGTTATCGATAATGATCCCGGCTGACGCCACGATCCCGGCAAGGGTGAGCCAGAGAACCGCTCCGTACACAAAGATCAGGGTGTAGATAAGGAATCCAACCTCGGCATAGTAGATGAGGATGTTCATGAGCCCCATCACGATACCGATAATTACCAGGAGAATCCCCGCGATATAGGTCACAAATGAGAACCGTGCCCTCGCAAGTGACGTACGGAGGGCATCACCGAATCCATGGAAGATCTCGTCTATACCAAGACCCCGGTACAGGAGATAGATGCCGATTGCTCCGATTACAATGACCAGGGCAAGGTCGGTCTGGCCAAGGAAATAGGCAAAGGGATACAGGAGCATCAGGAGCCCCAGTGGGACAAGAACCAGCCGCGCGACTTTCGGATCATTCAGGAACTTCTTGATGAGGTAATAGGTACCCTCAAGGTTCGGGAGCTGGCTGACAATGACCCGCTGGATGCCGGCAACAGGAACCCTCGACTGTACGATCGGGAGGACGAATTCGTCTTCCGCACCATCGGTCACGACAATGCAGTTTGCAGCCCCGGTCTCCTTTACCACCTTGTCGATCGATGCCGCTATCTTCCGGTCACCTTCAAGCATGTGCATGTGATCCCCGGAGACCAGGGCTATCTCGACCATCTCTCCCTTTGCTGCAAGCTCATCGTACGTCTTGATAGCCTGGAAAATTGCATTTACGTCTGAGTCTTCTGGATCGGCCAGGGCAAGGGTTGTTGCAGCCCGCAGGCAGGCGCCACGTCCGATGACCGGGCTCTCCACTTTCCCTTTGAACCCGATATCGTCGTCCCTATCAACACAAAGGACCAGTGTCAGCCCCTGCTGCATCACAATAGAAATTGTTATGTATCTATTAAATAATTCCGTCGTCTGGGGGGAGAAAAAAAGATTATAGGAGTTTTGAGCGCTGAAGGAGCAGTATATCGTCCGTGGTAAGCTTCTCCCCTGCACGGAACATTTTGAAGAGGTGTTCAGCCTCTTTCCTGACCGCCTTCTGCTCTGTGGTAACCTTTGCCTTCTTGGTCTTCTTTCGGAGGCCGGAGATCACTTTATCATAATCACGGAGTTCTTTCTGACAGGCAATGAAGTACTTGTGTTCCGCATCTGCGGATTCCTGTGCTTCAACAAAGTTACGGTGGGCAGCATCAGCATCTTCGCGTGATTTGTCGGCCTTCCGATAGAAATCCACCATGAAGTCATGGTGCTTCTGGGCAAGTTCGGCCATTTCGGTAACCTTGGCATGCATCTCAGAAGCATCCTTCCGGAGTTCCCGGGCGGTGGTAATCTTGGTCTTGATTTCCTTGTTCTGTTCAAGTTCAGCCTCCTGCTCCCGCACAGACTCCTTCATCTGCTTGATCTTTTCGATCAGCTCTCGTTCCTTGTCGGTTGAAAAGACCTCAGTCTGCTGCCTGAATTCAAGATGATCAATCTGCTTCTGCAGTTCTTTCAATCCCCGGTTCTTGATGCCCCCGTGATCCCTCTTGAAGGACTCGATCTCTTCGAACATGACATTGGCCTGCTCGTTGATCTCGTTCCGCCTGTCCTTGAGGGCCTGGACTTCATTATTGAATTTATCACGCAGTTCCTTGTTATTCTGTGCCTCTTCAACGAATTCACGTGTCTGGTTGTTTAAGGTGTTTCGCTCTCGGGCAAACTTACTGGCCTGCGCATTGAGCTCGTTCCTTCTGTTTTTATGCTGTTCAGACTCGGCAAGAATCTTTTTTCTTTTTTCAATCAGTTCGTTCAGCATGCTTTACCTGCCTCGACTACCGTCGGGAGGATTGCCCCGCAGGGGGTGGTGTGCCGGAAGAATGGGATACAGTCAGCGGCAGGCGTCCGGTGCACACAGTTCCCTGACCTGAGATGAAAAAAACATCCAGTCCACTCGGAGGAAAACCGGGCATCAGAACGCACAGCGTTCATGATTTTGCGCGAGCCCTTGTTCAACTGTCTGTCCATCATGTTCAACTCCCGATACCTGAAGGGTCAGAAAGCCGGACTTCCAGATAAACCCTTCACACAGCACACCAGTTTCTGTGAGGGATAATCCAATGGATTTCTATCATATAGACGACATGCTGTGACTTAATGATTTCGTGCGTCGGAAAAAGAGGGTTAATCCGGGTATTGTACCCGATTCCGGAGTTGATGGTGGCATTCCGGTAACATATTGGTGGCAGATTTACCGGGGCAGTTGTTGATTAAGGTGGTTTTTCAATATATTTTTCCGTTTTTAGTTACCCTGTTATCCAACCCATTCCAGAAGGTTTCCTCCACTAGCAAATTCCCGCGCCTTGCGGTTCTTTGGAAGCTGCGGGGCCTTCGGATTTTCTGTCTTCCGGACCTCCTCTTCGAGAACCTGCTTGTACGAGACACGGTTTCCAAGAATCTTTCCATTCTGTACACCCGTCATGATTGCGAGGACGCGGACCTTGCCCTCCATGTCGTTCCTGACCCGGGCACCCCAGATGACATCTGCGTGCGGATCAAGTTCGTAGGTGAGCGATGTCGCAATCTCCTCGGCATCGGTAAGTGTCAGATCGCTTCCACCGGTTATGTGGATAAGGCTTCCAGTTGCTCCGCGGTAGTCGACATCGAGCATCGGGTTGCTCAGGCATTCCCTCACAACACTCTCAGCTTTGTTCTGCTGCTTGCTCTCTCCTACCAGCATCACCGCAACTCCTCCCTTGGACATGATCGCCCGTACATCGGCATAATCGATGTTGATGAGCGATGGTTCTGTGATGGTCTCACTGATCCCCTTGACCGTCTCACCAATGAGCTGGTCCATGACGGAGAAGGCCTGGCCGAGTGGAAGGTTCGGCACGAAGTTCTTGAGACGGTTGTTGTCAAGGACGATCACGGAGTCTGCAGCTGTTGCAAGCAATTCCAGACCGTCTTCGGCACGAAGCAGCCTGGCCTTCTCGACCTGGAACGGATAGCTGACCATGCCAACGACAATGGCTCCCTGGTCTTTTGCGACCTGGGCGACCACCGGGGCAGCTCCCGTACCTGTACCTCCACCCATTCCAGCAGTGATGAAGACAAGATCAGCGGAATCAAGGAGGGCTTCCAGGGTCGGACGGGCCATCTCGGCGGCACGTTTTCCGACATCGGGGTATCCCCCTGCGCCAAGTCCCTTGGTAAGCGATTTCCCGATCAGGACTCTCTTGTCTGCCTGGACCATATCCAGGTGCTGCTTGTCAGTGTTGATGGCAATGGTCTCTGCACCAGAAACTCCCATGTGATGGAGCCGGTTCACGGTGTTGTTCCCTGCTCCCCCGCAGCCGACGATCATGATTCTCGGCTGGCCGATGAAATCATCGTCGACAGAGTTTGTGGATGTTTTCATCTCCTTTTCGATTTCTGCATTTTTTAACGCTTCATTGATGATGCTCTGCATTTCTGACCTCCTAAACCTTGAATGAAACCTGGTCACTCTCTTTCAAGACACGGCCTGCTCGTTTTTCGATAAGTTGACGGACTGCATCCCGGACCGCTTCAGAGACGGTAGGAAACTCCCCCGCTTCCACCATCTGCTGGAGCATCTCGATCTGCTGGTCGGGAAGTCTGAGTGTGATTCGCTGCATTTCGTGTCTCCCAATCTGACAATAGACAGACATTTGTCTGACATTTGTCAGTCATAGAGCTACCATTTGTCTGACTAAAGCAGATGAATCCTACTTAACCACAATAGTATATATAATTTTCGATAACCGTGATAAGGCCGGCATGCACATACCTTAATGTCAGACTGTCACCAAAATTCAGGGAAGAACGGGGATTCATACGTGAACAGGCCTTTTCCAAAAAAGGTTATGCATGGAGGCTTCATAAAACAGATCCGCGACCATACGGGACGAACGGTTATAGATTTCAGTGCAAACCTGAATCCCTTTCCTCCTCCAGTACCAGTTGATCTCTCTCCAGATCTTCTCTCCTGGTATCCGGACGATTACTATACCACCCTCAAGGAATGTATATCACAGCACTTCAACCGGGCGCCTGATGAAATTGCCGTGGGAAATGGATCGGTCGAACTTATCCGGATCTTCTGCCTTGCCGTCCTCTCACCAGGGGACAGGGTGCGGATCGGGAATCCTACGTTTGGGGAATATGAGTTCTCCTCCCGGCTGGCGGGAGCTCTCCCGGCAGGTGTACATGATCAGGCAAAGGTTCGTTTCATATGTAATCCGAACAACCCTACCGGGGATCTCCTCCCGCGTTCCACCGTTCTGGAAAGAAAAGGAAAGATGCAGGAAGAGATCCTCTTTGTGGATGAAGCCTTCATTGAGCTTGCAGACCCGGCACAGAGTGTTGCCGGATTACGTGATCCGTCCCTTTTTGTCCTCCGTTCCCTTACCAAGTGTTTTGCCGTCCCCGGTATTCGGTTTGGATATGCACTGGGGGATCCGGCGCTCATCAGGAAAGTGGAGACCATCCGGCCACCCTGGAATGTCAATGCCTTCGCAGAGCAGTATGCACTCGCTGCCTTCCGTTCTTTTGAAGCGCTGGAGGACTCCCGCAAGCGTATTGTCTCCGCAAGGAGATGGCTTGAACATGAACTCTCCCGATTTTCTCTCACCATCCATCCATCATCAGCCAATTTCCTCCTGCTGACCTTCGGCGATGATGTCAGCAGGCTCTGTGCCCGTCTGCTGGATGAAGGAATTCTGGTGAGGGACTGCCACTCATTTGGTCTTCCGAACAGCATCAGGATCGCGGTACGGACACCTCAGGAGAATTGTCTGCTCATCGAGGCGATGGGACGATGCTTGCGATGATCCTTGCCGGCGGTTCTGGCACCCGCCTGGATCTTGGAGAAAAACCGCTGGTCACCATCGGGGGGCAGCCGATGATTGCATACGTTATCGATGCTTTTTCCGAAGGAGGTTTTGATGTGATAGTAGTCCTTTCCGGAAAAACTCCCTTCACCCGTAACTGGTGCCGGGCCAGGGGTATTGCGCATCTGACTGCTTCCGGGGCCGGTTACATTGAGGATATTGCCGAGGCGGTTGCGCTCCTTGAAGAACAGGGCCCGTTTTTCACCTGTGTTGCAGACCTCCCCTGCCTTAGACCGCATATTATCCGCGAGATCGAAGCCCGGTACCGGGAGTCGGGAAAGGAAGCCTGTTCGGTCTGGGTACCTCTTGAAATTGCCACAAAATCAGGATGCCGGTCATCCTATACAGGTGAAGTGAACGGGATTGCCGCCTGTCCTGCCGGAATCAATATCCTCCGGGGAGATTGTATCGGCCGCGCCCAGGAAGAAATCCAGATCCTGGTACCGGACCGGAACCTGGCTTTTAATATTAACACCCGGGAGGACCTGGGCCTCCTCCATACCATGGGACGGAATGGCGGAAAGCCCGGATTCGGGCCGAGATAAGCCGAAAAACCCCTATTTTTCCCTTGCTGGAGAATTATATAAAGGATCGTCACTGACCATTACGTGTATGCAGGTCTACCGTGAAGTCGAGCTGGAGGGACATATCATCGACTCGGGCATCATGACCAAAGTCTTTGACAAAATAATGGATATGGGTGGAAATTTTGAGATCATTGTTTTCGACGTGGGGAAACGGAAAACTGACCCGAGTTTCGCCCGGCTCCGCATAAACGCAGAGAATGAGCAGCAGTTATCGGCAATTCTTTCCGAGGTTCACCGCTTCGGAGCCCGCATGTCCGAGGAGAAGGATGCTGGTGTTGTTTCGGCTGAAGGCGACCGTATCGTCCCCAAGGGGTTCTACTCGACAACCCATCACCCCACATCAGTGCGGTTCCGTGGCAGGTTCATTCCTGTGCAGCACATCAAGATGGACTGCCTGATTGTGATCGATCCGCTGGAGATGGCAGCCCGCTGTTTGACAATTGCGAAGCTGAAGAAAGGCGACCTCGTGGTTGTCGGTGAGGACGGGGTTAAGGTAATCCCTCCCGAGCGCCCAAGGCAGTTGTCCAATTTCGAGTTCATGCACGGAACTGTCTCCCCGGAACGGCCAAGCGAGACCATCATCGCCAAGGTAGCGGCGGAGATGATTGATCTCAAACGGAAAGGAGGAAAGATCGCCATCGTAGGTGGACCCGCCATTATCCATACCGGAGCCGCCCGTTCGCTCGCCGCAATCATCAGGAACGGCTACATTGATGTCCTTTTTGCCGGAAATGCACTTGCTACCCACGATGTCGAGTTCAATTTGTACGGGACTTCGCTTGGCATGGATATGAGCACTGGCAAACCGGTCACCGGAGGACATAAAAACCACCTCTACGCAATCTCTGAAGTCATACGGGCAGGATCGATCAGGAAGGCGGTGGAAAAAGGGGTAATCACCGGCGGCATTATGTACGAGTGCGTGAAACGCGATGTCCCGTTTGTGCTTGCCGGATCGATACGTGACGATGGGCCACTCCCCGACGTCGTGACAGATTCGGTGAAGGCACAGGACCAGATCCTTGAGCATGTGCAGGACTGCAGCATGGTGCTGATGATCGCTACCCTCCTCCATTCAGTCGCGGTTGGTAACTGTCTCCCGTCATACGTCAAAACAATCTGTGTTGACATAAACCCCTCGTCGCTGACCAAGCTGATGGACAGGGGAACAATGCATGCTATCGGCGTGGTAAGTGATGCAGGGACCTTCCTCCCCCTGCTCGAAAAACAACTCGTTCTCCAGTCTGCACCTCAGCCTGGCGAACGGTGCTGATGCGGCCGGATACCTCCATTTTTTATTACCGCATAGCCGGGGATTTCAACGGGTGAGTGGCATGCAGTACGGCTGCTCCCCCGAGAGAATGAATTCCCATTCCTCGCGACACCTGCACCCCTCCCCATATATATCCTGAAGGAGGCTGGTATCAGCGGAGAGATTATAATCCCGTATGGCCTGAAGAATGTCGTGATCGCACCGGCCGCAGTTATGGGCTCCGCGGGCGTGCCCTCCTCCCACGGGGTCACAGGTCACCTGTACCGGAGCTTCGAGCAGAAGGGAGAGAACGCTCCAGAGGTAGGGCGGGCGGTATGCCCCTTTTTTCCAGTAGTATTCCAGTTCGGTGTTCCGCTGGACTGTGCAGGGATTCATGGAAACGTGATCAGCGATGTCCGCCGTAATCCGGATAGAATTCTTCATATCCTCCCGTGCTTCTTTCTCGGTAAGAAACAAAGGTTTGTGGAGGAGGTATGCCTTCACCCCGGCCCCCCCTTTCCGTGCCTCCCCCACTGCCTTTAAAAAGTCATTCCAGGTAAAACCCTTATCAATGCACTTTTCCCTGATTTCATCGCTGGTGGTCTCAAGACCCATTGCAACAATGAGCGGAGTTTTCCACTCACCAGTGTCGATGGCAGCAATGAATTCCTCGATCATGGCGGATTCGACAAACTCAGGTCTGGTCTCAGCGATGATCAGTTTTCCCCGGAATATGTTTGCTGCAGTTCTCATAACTTCAGGGGGAACCTCACCGGGATCAAAGAAACTCCCCGAGGTATAGATTTTAATCATGGGAATTTCTTGGATGGTGTGGGTGGCCAAGACCCAATCGAGCTGCGATTTCAGAAGGGTGGAGAGGCTTCCTTCCGGTATCCCGGTGTATCGTTCATGCCGGTAGCTGCACATCCGGCAGCGGTTGTGCCGGCATCCTCCGGTTCTCAGGATGATGGTGAGGGAGGAGAGTAATTCATCTCCGTACCGGTCTTTCCCGGTCCAGCATGCAAGAGGTCGCTCCACAATCCAGGACTCTTCTCTCCATTGGTTATCCAGCTATATAGCACCAATCATGGCACCACCTCCGGAATTTTATGCTCAGGGGTAAGCGGGTGATCCCCGCAGTCCGGTGTTTACTCCTGGTTCCCGTGTAAGTAACTACACCTTTTACAGCCCGTTCCGCAAGATGCTCACTTCCCATTCCCTTGGTTACGCTCAGATGATACGGAAGAAATCTGCACAATCCAGCAAGGTATTAAAGTCGGCCGCGAATTTTTTATCCAATACAATCACGCATGACTACTGATATTCATATATCCCAGGGAACAGAGAAATGAGCACGCTACGAGATAAGCCAGCCCTCTTCCGGACTGCACTGGTGGTATTTTTCTGCCTCATCCTGTGTGCCGGATATGTCCAGGCTTACGAACTCACCATCAGTACACCGGAAAAGGTCCAGCGGGGCATGCCCCTCATCATCAATGGCACAAGCAACCTCCCTCCCGGGATCAGCGTTGATATAATCATCTCGAAGTCCGGACACACAGTGCAGGAGGTGGGCCGGGAGACCGTCACCCTCCAGGCAAATGAGGAATTCTCGGTGGTCTTTGATACAACCGATTTCACCAAGGGTATCTACAAGGTGGAAGTCCCGGCAGTATCGGGATACCGCTATCTCGGGGATTCGGTCACCATCAGGGTGGTTGAGGTCATTGACCGGAGTGATGAGCTCCGCTTCAGCGCCCCGAAGATTCAGGAGATGGATGGTGATCTGGATATCCAGGGATTAATTCTCGGAATAAAGAATACCGGCGTCCAGATTGAAGTGATCGGACCTGGAGATGAGATCGTCTACGGCCCTAATTTCGTCAGCACAAATACTGATGGATCCTTTGATCTAAAGGTCCCCATCACCAAAGACGGGGTATATGATGTGAGTTTTACCGATGCAAAAGGGTATGTAGGTAAAACCTCGGTGACGGTTCTCCCGAAACCCGATCTGACTACGGTCTCCACCACGGCGCTAGCCACACGAACCGTTATGAAGGCAACCGCCCCCTCCTCCCGTGACCAGCCGGCGGTATTCTCGGTCCTGACGGGAAATGATGAGGTGCGGATTTTTACCTCTCCGGGAATAGACTGGATTATTGAATATACCGATGCTTCGGGCACCCTGGTCAAGGTCAATGCCAAGGGTGAGATGGATGGCGAAGAAGTGATTATGAACGGGACCAACGGGACAGTCATGGTCCGCGTTTATCCTTTTAAATACTCAATCAATGAACAGGTCACCTTAAACGCAGAAGGGGCAGAGAGTGTAACTGTTGGAGGAAGCGGACTGGATGGAACAACCGGAACCACCGGAACTACAACCTCCATAACCCAAGCAGCTCCGCTGCCCCTCATTACAGCAGTCATCGCTGTATGCGCAGGAGTATTCCTGCTGCTCCGCAGGCGGTGGTGATATTTTTTATTGATTAAAGATCAATGGATATATTCGTGCCGGGGTAGTCTAGACCGGTAAGGCGGTGGCCTTGAAAGCCACTGGTGCCCTGCACCTCAAGAGTTCAAATCTCTTCCCCGGCGTATCAGAGAAAATTTCACTCAATTCTCTCTCCTTTCCACAATCATTGCCTCATTGCTCATTCAAAAAGGATTCCTCACTGCCTTGATGCACACTCTTTTTATAGATCCGATCATACTTCAGAGATATCAATGAGGCTGGATCTTAAAACCCCGAAACTCCCGAAGATCGGGGTTTACCACTATCTCTCAATCATCCTTTTTATCGGTCTTCTCAATACCTCAGTCGGTTATGCCTATTTCGAGGCGCGAAATACTGAAATAACAGTACTCCATATTGAGGGGGCTCCTGAAAACATGGTGTTCATTGCCGATCCTCACTTAAAAGATGGCAACATTGAGCATACCCGTACGATTGTCAGTGAGATCAACGCTCTTCATCCCTCGGCAGTCCTTATAGGGGGGGACTTTGTCTATGGAGACGGGGACAACCTCTCTCTTCAGGAAGTCTGGAGTGGCATCGATGCCCCTGTCTATGCGGTTCTCGGCAACCATGACTACAAATCGGGCGTAACCGTGGCAACATGGGTACAAAAAAACCATGCGGTTGGTGAGGCCTGTTTTGATGCTGAAGGATACGATGCAGGGTCCCTCCGGGACAATACAACGGACCTCCCGTATGCAAACATGGTGGCGGCCAGGCTCGAGCAGAACGGTGTTACGGTCCTCCGGAATGAATATATTCAAATGAATATCGGAGGGAAAGAACTCCTCCTGGTCGGCATAGATGACGGATGGGCAGGCATGGCCGATCCACCCGATGTAGCGGAGACAGATGCGTTCTGCCTCTACATGATCCATGAACCTGAATGCCGTGCCGACTGGGACGCGGATCTCATCCTCGCCGGTCATACGCATGGTGGCCAGTTCCTGCCTCAAAGCACTCCACTTCCCGGCTTCGAGCTGAGCGGGTTGGTGGAACAGGACCGGGTCATGACCTATATTACGCGGGGTATCGGGACCTCAAACCTTGGCGTGGAGCTCAGGCTGTTTGCCACCCCCGAAATTGTCATTATTAATCCTACAGAACCCCCTGAACATATCTTTCCCGAAAAGACTGTGATGCATCTCACGATTGACAGGTAACCCCGGGAGGAATTTTTTTGGAATGGAACTGAAAGTCCTCCCTGATCCTTCAGTTGTCTTCACTCCTGAACAATCTCGGGGTCGCAGTATCACCACTGTCCCAGCAATTCCATGCTTCATAGCCCTGATCGATAATAATAAGAGTTCTGCTATGACATAGCATAGCAAGGTGCATCGGATGGAGTGGAAACTTCTTCTCGCCGGAGTGTTGCTTGTAGCCGCGCTCCTGGTCGCCGGCTGCACGCAGCCCCAAGCCGGTGATGAACTGAAAATTGGTATTGTTGCCTCAATGACCGGGCCGGCCAGTACAACAGGGAAAGATATCTGGCAATCGGCAGTCATTGCCGCAGATGAGATCAATGCTGATGGGGGAGTCTATGTAAAAGACCTGGGAAAAAAGATCCCGGTTACCGTCGTTCTTGGTGATGATGAATCAACACGGGAGGGAGGACAGAAAGCAGTGACCCGGTTGATTACCGAGGATAAGGTAGATACCCTCACTGGTGGTTTTTCCAGTGCGGTAGTCTCAGCCCATGAATCTTTTGTCGCTGAACATGGCGTCCCCTATGTCGTGACCGGCGCGTCCAGTCCGGTTATCACCCACCGGACAGACATCAACACCAGCAGTATCTTCCATCACTGTCCTACGACTGACGATTATGGCAGGCAAACCACCCTCTTTGCCAGTGATGTCATCCGGACCGAAATCAACCGGAAGTACAACTTTTCACCGGACCGCCCTCTTCGGATGGCTCTGATACTCCAGGACAGTCCCTTTGGGAAAGGAGTCCAGAGTGCGGTTATGAAGACGATCACTGAGGAGAACCTCCCGGTAGTTATTGTGGCGAACGAGACCTTCAAGATGGGTGAGACCGATTACCGCACCATTCTCACATCGGTAAAGGCAAAAGGCCCCGATGTGGTATATGCTGCAGCATTTCTGAATGAACAGGTCCCCATGGTAATACAGGCCCGGCGTGATGTAGGATTGAATGTTATCTTCCTAGCAGTAGAATGCAACGATGACCCTGACTATTACAGTGGTGTCGGGCAATATGGCGAGTATTCCATCATGGAATCCCGCTTCAGCCCCTATGTCATTCCACCCGGACCTCTTTCCGATGATATCGCGGCATTCAAGGAAAGTTACAAACATCGGTGGGGAGGGTTTCCGGGTATGATGGGGGCTTCGACCTATGAGGGGGTCTACATCATAACACAGGCCGTTGAAAACGCGGGGACCACGGATAAACGGGCGGTCATTGAAGCTCTCGGAGCTCTGAACATGCCCCAGATTATCGAATATATGCAGGGCGGAACGATAACATTCACCCCTGATTTCCGCGAGTCAAAATTTGATCTGTATATGGAACAGCTCATATGGAACCAGACCGAGCAGGCGGTTCGCCCGGTCATTGTGTGGCCAGAGAATATTCAGCAGCAGCCGTTTGTTCTCCCTGACTGGTTTGAACCTGGGGAGGGCTGATCCCTTCCCCTCCTTTGGGAATAATATATCCATCCTCTTGTTATCCCTATCACTCCCTTTAAGGCATACAACATCAATAATTCATGAGGAGACCACCAGATGTGTATCGCAGTGCCAGCTGAAGTGATCGAAAAAAAGGAAGGAAATATTGGCGTTGTGGATTATGGTGACCTTACCCAGGAGGTAAGACTGGATCTCGTGGACGTGGATATCGGTGACTTTGTTCTCGTTCATGTTGG
The DNA here is from genome assembly GCA_964353765.1 of uncultured Methanoregula sp. Lineage (GTDB taxonomy): Archaea > Halobacteriota > Methanomicrobia > Methanomicrobiales > Methanospirillaceae > UBA9949. Next base: position 88,045 of record CAYGWN010000049.1, read on the forward strand.
ATTTGCTATCCAGAAACTATCACGGGAAGAAGGTCTCGAGACCAGGGAGATTTTCCGCCAGGTCTACGCTGCAATCCAGGGATAACAGTCTTTTTTTCCGGTTTTTCTTGATAATTATCCGCGGATCTCCAGCCATAATTCAGGAATTCAATCATCCAATATCCTTATCTTACCGAAAAAACGATATTCTAAGATAAGGGAGACATTGTATGGATAAAACAGGCCTGATCAGTCTTATCGGGGGGATCCTTCTCCTGTGCCTTGGAGCATATGGCGTATGGGTTTTCTTTCCTGATGTCATAACAGTATTAAAAGGATCGATAGGCATCATTGGGATCATAATCGGAATCTTTCTGGTTATTTTCGGGGCAATCCTGATCAAGGATTAACTGATTTTTACCCATGAGATATCGCTTGGCAAAGGATATTCAAATGGTTGCCGGAAAGGTCAAATTATAAGCCTTTTAAGGACGAAGATATGTGTATATAAGGCCCCACTTCTTTTGGAAGGGAATCTATGAACAGGGAAAAATTGATTGCCATTATTCTGGTACTATCGCTCTCAGCCAACCTCTACCTGCTGTTCGCTGATCATGATGTTCTTGACCGCCAGGTCCAGCGCATCGTAAACCAGGCCATACCTCATACACTGGCAGAAATGAACAATACAAGCTTTCTGAATGAGTCCCAGAGTAACCCTGCAAATCATTCAGTTCCCACAACCGCGCCCACCAACGAACCATTGAATGGGGAACTAAACGAGACAGTTCCGGTAACGGTGGCTGAAACAGCGGAACCAACCCCTGCCCCTGATGGGTGGACTACATACACCAGTACCAAATATAAATTCTCTCTCCGGTACCCGCTAACATGGGAAATCAACGAGCAGCCTGCGGGTTCGCCGGCAACGCTTCTGATCCTGACCGCTCCGATCGAAACCGATTGCGATACCACCCAGGCACAGTGTTTCAAATATATTGCTACCATGAACATCGAGATTGATCAGGATCCTGGGATCACGGTTCTGGAGGACTACTTCAACCACGCGATTGCCGCACTCCAGAAGGATTATGGCATTACTTCTACGAGCAGGAGTGCAACGGCTTACCTTTCTGGAAACAGGGCATACCAGATCGAATTCTATACAAGAGATGAGCGGGGTAATCCTGACCGGAGCTACATGCAGTATTACTCGATCATCGATAAAAAGGGCTACATTATCAGTTATACCGGACCCTATGATACGTGGGAGAACGTCTATTCGCATAATAAGGGCGATGCCCAGCGAATCATTGACTCTTTTAACCTGGAACGGGTGTACCAACAGGTATGAGAGTACTCAGAGAAGAACGATTCACCCTTTTCCTCAAGGTCAGGAGTCACATTTTAAAAAATTAGGTCATCGTGTTTGGTATCCTGGACCGGGAGGGTAAGGTATCGGTGAGCATTGTCACTGATGCTTCGGCCGCGTCTCTGATGCATGAGACTGTGAGGAAGGTCCGAAGGGATTCTATCGTCTATACCGACAAATGGCGCGGATACAACTCTCTTATGTTCTGCGGATACCGCCATCTCAATATCGACCATCGAAATAAATTCACCAATGGAAAGGTCTACATCAACGGTGTAGAAGGATTCTGGTTTTTCAAGATGGAACGACTGATCAAGCATAATGGAATCTCGAAGGAAAAATTCCTGGTGTATATCAAAGAAATGGAATGGAGATACAATCACAGGGATCAGGAGGTATTTGACCCCCTGGTTCAGATCTTCCTAGGGGCAGATAATTGATAATGGGTATAGTCACATTCTAGCGACTAAACCTCGTGTTCAAGTAGCTTGATAAATACGTTTCACTTTAACATTATCATTTTCGTTTCTGTGATTGTATCTCCATACGTACTCCCCTAAGTAGAGAGGTAATTTCTCTCGTCTGATACCACCTTTTGATACCAGTTTTCGTTTCAAATATCCCCAGAATCCCTCCAGACCATTGATATGATTTCCTTTTCTATCGCTGTACTGTTTTTCACCGTGATTCACGAGACGGTGGACGTAACCTCGCGAAGCGATACCGGTATATGCTTTCCAGGTATCTGAACAAATAATGGAACCGGCTGTAACCTTTTTTGAGATGAGAGGTTGAAGTGTTTCAGCTCCAACGTCATCGACAACCTCGGCCCAGACCGTACCATTGCGACAGAGTATTCCGAATACTGGTTGTTTCGTTGTACCTCGTCCTCGTTTAGATCCCTGATCTCGGACAGACCTTCGTTTATTCTTCCATTGACCCCCGAGATAGGTTTCATCCACTTCAACCGTACCTGAGAAGATCTCAGGTACATCTTTCGTCAGAGAGGTCCGGATAATTGTAAGGGCTCTCAGAACTCCTCGCCGTTCAAAACCGGTCCTTAATGAAATGTTCTGACTGCTTAGTTCCAGGAGAAACCATCTGATGATCTCTCTCCATTGATCTCTCGTAAAATAGAGAGGAAGCCGGTGCGGATTAAATTCATATTTGCACCGGGAACATTTCCTCTTCTTATTAGAAAGAAGGTAAACTTTTTTAGCCTCGCATTTTGGACATGATATTTTTACCATTTCTTCCTCGTAATTTCTTTTACGAGTTGGTAGTTAAAATGGTACTATACCCTTGATAATTACCTTTATTAATATCATTTTCACCAAATCAACAAAAAAAAAGGAATTAACATATATAAGTGGATGAAAATATTTCACCCCTAACTGTTTTTTTGTATTTTTAACGAAATGAGGCGTTCTATGGCTGCAATGTCAGGTTCGGGGCCCGTGACGAGCCGTTTGTTCCTGACTGCGCTCTCAAGAAACATCTTTCCTGCATCGTTTCTTACGACCAGCGTTGTGAAGCCTGGCGGGCTCCCTACCGCTCCTGCAGAGAGGTCCGCAGAGACGGCAGTCAGATCGAGGCAATAGTGGCAGCCCGGCCGGATGGTGGTCTCAAGTTCTTTCATGGGGAGGAGGAGAGATGAGCCATCCTTCATACTGACTTCAAATTTACCTTTGATATCAAGCCTGTCAATCTTCCAGGTTTCTATCTCATAGTCCTTGCTCAATTTTCCTTCGACAAGCGCTGCATAGTCAAAGGTCTCGGTACAGAAGAGTCCGATGACGAGACGGATAGACCGCCCGAACGGGAGGAGGAGGTCATAGTGACTGGTCCGGATATTCTGGAGTGCCTGGACCACGCAGGGTACTCCGATGACTGCTATTTTCCGGTATTTTCTTTCGATCACTGCAGTTTTCAGCGCTGCTACCAGCGGCACCCACCAGTTATACCTGCTCCCGGCCTGGTGGATGAGCTCTTCGGAACTGGTGATGACCACCGATGAGGGTCGGAGCGTCCACCGATCCTCGCTGACGGTTACCACGGCATCGATCAGACCTTCCTCAAGTGCATTCACGAGTATGGCGGTGACCGCACCCCCACTCTGCTTCCGGGGTATATCCATAACCGCCTTTGCCGTGACAATCTGCTGGCAGGGACCCAGTTTCAGGGGTTCCTGTTTTCCGGTGCGTGGACAGGCATAATAGCAGACACCACAGGGCACCTCATCAAGATCCTCCTTACAGTACCCGATATTGAGTGGACATTTCTCCCCGCCACTCTCTCCGAAACAGATCGCATCAGCCGGGCAGACCGCGACACAGGCTCCGCATCCGGAGCAGAGGCCCTTGTCCCAGACTTCCTCTTTGAGATTCCTGTAGCTCTTCTTCTCCATCACCTGGTCACACCTCCCATGAATATTTGCTGGCAAAGGGTCTCGCACTGGCAGGTGTTACCCTGAAATAGCGGTCATTAAGGAATTCCTCTCCTTCGAGCCCGAAATATCCGGAAAATTCCCGGATAAGTGGAATAATCTCTGTCATCTGCGTATCCGGAAGCTCACTCACGGTCGCTCCAACCCCGAGGTTTATCTCATCAAGACCGCCCCGAATGACGATCTTCCCGCCATGAATTCCCGACCCGAGCCCACGGTCGATTGCCGGTCGGCCGGTTTTTCTGCCGAGAATGAGAATGAGGCCCCCGGCCATGTATTCCCCGAGGAATGCCCGTGCAGAGCCTCCGATTACAAGTATGGGGCGCTTTTCCAGGTATTGCTTCATGTGAATTCCACCCCGGTATCCGATATCATCCCGGACAAAGATCTTTCCGCCCCTCATGGAGTGGGCAACGGCATCACCGGCACTGCCATGAATGATGATTTTTCCGGCATCCATCGTATTGCCCGGTGCATGTTCGCAGTTTCCGTGGATGATGCAGGTCGGGCCACTCATGAACATCCCGAGATCTCCCCCCGGGACACCGTGAATGGTGATAGTCACATCACCGCGAAGCCCGTCAGCAATGAAACGCTGGCCCATGACATGATCGATCTCTATTTCTGTTGCACCTGCTGCCACCGCTTGTCGTATTACCTGATTCAGAGGGGTGTAATGCATTTGCCGGGCATCAATACTGACCTTTGCCATACCTCTCAGGCTCCCACCATTTTGACATCGAGGACCCGCATGATACCTTCATCAAGGAGGTATCCCCTCAGCCGGTCCCGGTTCCCTCTCAGGCTCTCGATGCTGTTGATACCCGCTGCTCCCATCAGTTCTGAGAGTTCCAGTGTCCAGGCATGGATCAGGTTCATGACGTTTGCTGAAGCAATATCAGGGTCAAGCCGTGCAACGAGATCCGGCCGCTGTGTTGCAATACCCCAGGGGCAGAGACCCCGGTAACAGGTCCCGCATACCCGGCAGCCCATGGCAACCAGTGCTGCCGTACCGATATAGACAGCATCGGCTCCCAAAGCGATAATCTTTGCAACATCCGGACTCTCCCTGATGCCCCCGCTGGCAATGATGGATACTTCATTCCTGATACCCTGCGAACGCAATTTGGCGTCAACGCTTGCGATTGCTGCTTCGATGGGAATTCCGACATGGTCCCTGAACACTCGTGGCGCAGCACCAGTCCCTCCCCGGAATCCGTCAATGACAACGGCATCAGCTCCGGACCTCGCAATACCGGCAGCAATGGCAGCTGAGTTATGTACTGCGGCAATCTTTACAAATACCGGTTTTTTCCATTCTATAGCTTCTTTCAGGCTCAGGACGAGTTGCTTCAAATCCTCGATGCTGTAGATGTCATGGTGCGGGGCAGGGCTGATGGCATCACTTCCTTCCGGAATCATTCTCGTGGATGAGACATCCGCACAGATCTTTTCACCAGGCAGATGGCCTCCCAGACCTGGTTTTGCTCCCTGACCGATCTTGATCTCAATTGCCGCCCCACGCTCGAGGTAGTTGATATCAACGCCGAACCTTCCCGAAGCGACCTGCACGATCATATGATCCTGGTAGGGATAGATTGATTCGTGGAGGCCTCCTTCACCCGTACCCATATAAGTACCGATTTCCTTGACTGCCCGGGCAAGCGACTGCTGTGCATTCAGGCTGATTGCCCCGTAACTCATGTGGCCTATCATTATCGGGGTCTCCAGCATCAGGTTCGGGGAAAGACTGGTCTTTAAAACCATGTCCCCGTTTACCTTCTGAAACTCGAGTTTTGACGGTTTCTTGCCGATGTATGTCCGGAGTTCCATTGGTTCCCTGAGAGGATCGATGCTTGGATTGGTCACCTGGCAGGCATCCAGAACCAGACGGTCGAAGATAACGGGATAGTCCATGGCGTTTCCCATGCCGGACAGGAGGATCTTCCCGCTTCGTGCTTGGTTGTAGATTGATTCCCTGACCTGGGGAGTCCAGAGGGGATGGCTCCTGTAGTCAACTGGTCTTTCGGTCAGGTCGATAGCATCACGGGGGCACATGGCGATACAGCGATGACAGGCAACACAGACGCGTGAATTGACATGTATTTTTTCCCTGTCAATTCTGAATACACCATAAGGGCAGCTTTCAACGCACCGCCCGCATAGCATACACTGGTTATGGTCGACGGTGATCTTATATCGGAGCGGGACACTCCCGATACTCATACCAGGAACCTCCCGATCGTGGGTTCTCCTGCTTTCGGCATGGAAATCTCCTCAACATCGGGATCCATCGTTCGTATTGCGGCTTCTTCACTTGATAAATAGAGCCGGTTGCCATGAACACCGGATACCAGCGGCCGGAGTTTGATCCTGTCAGTAAAACCAACCATACTCTCATTATTTGCCACAACAATCGCAAAGGGACCGTTCATCAGAGCCGATCCATAGGCAAGCCTGATGGCACGGTATATTTCCTGTTCCTTTCCTGACATCCGATCAATCTCATCCCAGAAGGGTGGAGCAAGTGCTTTCACCGCGGTCTCCAGTGGAAGACCATGCCGCCGTACAAGAAGATCGAAAAGGTAAGCAACTACCTCTGTATCAGTATACATGGAACACCGGTATCCATAACTCTCAATGTATCTCCGGTTGGTCCCATACGATGTGATTTCTCCGTTATGTACAACACTCCAGTTGAGGAGATTGAATGGGTGGGCACCTCCCCACCACCCGGGAGTGTTGGTCGGGTAACGGTTGTGCCCCATCCAGAGATATCCTTTATAGTCCTGGATTCCGTAGAAATCCGCCACATCCTCAGGCCAGCCTGAAGCCTTGAAAACGGCAACATTTTTCCCGGATGAAAAAATAAGAGCACCTGGGATAGATGTATTGACTTTCATGACCAGATGCATCACGATATCATCCTCAGGACTTGTACTCCGGGGCATGAGGTGAGGGTCCGGCCGGAAAAAGAAACGCCAGGGGATGTGCACTTTTCGTAAACCATGGTGTTCATTTGTCGGGATTGCCTCATCATGCTCTATGACCCCCCACTTTGAGAGTTCATCCTCTACCGCAGGTTTTGCCTCGTGCAGGTTGTCAAAGAAGACATGAATGGCATAGTAATCCTTGAAGTCGGGAAATGCCCCATATACTGCATATCCGGCACCTTCCCCACTTCCGCGTTCATCCATCTCTGAAAGGGCTGCCCTGATTCCTGTCCCGTTCATCCGCGCCCGACTACGATCGATTACCCCAATTATTCCACACATGGTATCACAGGTTTCGTCTGAATCTGTATATGCTCCGTTGATAATCCCATAATGTTTGCTCAATTAGGTATAAATATAATTGGGTAGAAGCTATTTTCCATATGACGCGAGATGTCGTAGGTGCGATGCTGGAACACATCGACGCAGATCTTGTTAAATTCCTGCGTCTCCAGTTTACCGATATTGAAGGCCAACCAAAAAATGTAGCCATTCCGGTTGAACAGGCAGAAAAAGCCCTGACTGAGGGGATATGGTTTGACGGATCCTCTATTGAGGGTTTTACCCGGATTGAAGAGTCAGATATGCTGCTGAAACCTGACCCCGCCACCTATGCGATTCTCCCCTGGCGGCCAGCCGATGCCAGGGTCGCCCGGTTTATCTGCGATGTTTATACTTACGGAAATAAACCTTTTGAAGGTGACCCGAGGTATGTCCTGAAAAAGACGCTCACTGACGCCAAAAAAATGGGATTCACGTTCAATACCGGTCCTGAACTTGAGTTCTTCCTTTTTAAGATGATTGATGGGAGGCCCTCAACCCAGTTCCAGGATTATGGAGGATACTTTGATCTTGCACCAACCGATCTTGCTGAGGATGTGAGGCGGGATATTGTTTTTGCCCTGACCCAGATGGGCTTTGAGATTGAGGCTTCTCACCATGAAGTTGCCGAGAGTCAGCATGAGATTGATTTCAAGTACAGTAACGCCCTTGATACAGCGGACAAGGTTATAACCTTCAAGTTTGCTACAAAAACCCTTGCCCTCCAGAAATGCCTGCATGCCACCTTCATGGCAAAACCGATTTCCGGAATAAACGGGAGCGGCATGCACACCCACGGGTCACTCACCAAAGATGGTAAAAACGCCTTCTTTGATCCTGACAGCCCGATGCAGTTGTCTAAAACCGCTTATTACTATATTGGCGGGCTGCTCAGGCATGCAAAAGCTATCACCAGGGTTGCAAACCCAACCATCAATTCCTACAAACGGTTGGTACCAGGGTATGAAGCCCCCTGCTACATCTCATGGAGTGCCGCCAACCGTTCAGCGCTGGTCAGGGTACCGGCAGCCCGTGGGAATAGCACCAGGGCCGAGTTCAGGAGTCCTGACCCCATGTGCAACCCCTACCTGACCTTTGCCGCGATGCTTGCAGCTGGACTGGATGGGATCAGGAACAAGATTGAACCTCCGGAGAGTATTGACACCAATATCTACCACCTCTCAGCAGAGGAGAGAAAGAAGATGGGAATTGAAATGTTGCCGGCAAGCCTGATGGAGGCCCAAATTGAGCTCGAAAAAGATGCAGTCATCCGGAAGGTTATGGGATCTCACGTCATGGACGGTCTGACCTCAATTGCAACCGTGGAATCTGATCTCTTCAGACTGGCTGTTCACCCCTGGGAGATTGAACGCTACCTGGCAACCTATTAATTTTTTTTTCAAAATGAATTTAGATAATTATTTATTCTTAAGAAGTTTACTTCCTTCCATCTTAGGCATATGCAACAAAATACTGAGGAGGAGGGAGAACGTGAGGGGAAAACAGCTGACAGCATATTCTCAAGAGAAACGAGAAATGCGTCCCTTTTATGGCTCCCTATCCGGGAGTATGACTTGAAGGAGTCACAGAGAGCCCCTTCGAAAATGGAACCGCAAATAAATGCTCTTCCAGACCAGGAGATGAACAGACCATGAAGCTCATTCAGGCATTGATCAGAGAAGAACGATTTCCATTTGTCAAAAAAGCTCTCGAAGCTATCGGTGTATTTGGAATGACAATTTCCCAGGCCGAGGGGAGAGGGGAACAAAAGGGGGTTCAGCTTCAGTACCGCGGGGGAATCCTCAATGTGGACCTCCTGCCGAAGATGTGTATTGAAATTGTGGTGAAAGACGAAATTGAGACCAGGGTAGTTGAACAGATATGTAGAGCTGCACGAATTGGAAAACCCGGTGATGGTAGAATTTTTATCATCCCTGTTCTGGAATCCCGCCGTGTCCGTACCGGTGAAGTGGAGGCCTGATATGTAGCATATCCGGTTCTCCCAAACGAGTTTCTCTCCGCGCAGCTATTATGCTGGGCAAGCTCTTTGAACCAGGGGAACCTGTCCTTTCCCCCCGGTTCTCAACCTATTCTCCTATGACTGTCGGCTCACAGAAAAAAGAAACATATATATAAGATAGAAAGCAACTTCCATCCACTGAACGGTATAGTACCCGCTCAGGAGACTGGTGATTCCGTGCATTTCATGAAAGAGGACAATGATACGGGGTTTATGGAAGCTGCGGGCGAAGAATCCCGGGATGATGGTTTGAAACCCGTACATCTTTGGTTCGATGACTTCCCAGTCATCTCCCTACGTCCAAAAAAAGACAGGGTGTACTTCCTCAAGAATATCGTTAACTACCCATTCTTTGCTTGCGACATGATTCATCTTGACGAAGGAAGGTTGGAATCATCTCTGAAATTGCGGAATTTGACTTGATGAATACTAACATAGTCGTAAAAATCTTCATGGTGATCATATGACACTCGATACCGGCACAACGGCATGGCTCCTGGCTTCGGCTGCCCTGGTCATGCTCATGGTCCCCGGCGTTGGATTCTTCTACGGTGGACTTGTAAGGCGTAAGAATTTCATCTCTATGGTAGCCCTCTCTTTCATTGTCCTTGCCCTTGTAAGTCTCCAGTGGGTACTCTTCGGGTATTCATTGTCCTTTGGGGGGGATGTCGGAGGATTTATTGGTAATCTGGACTTCCTCGGGTTAGCAGGAATCGGGATGGAGGCTGGTGATGCAGGGTATCCTCCGCTCCTGTTTGTTGTTTACCAGGGAATGTTTGCTGCAATCACCATGGCCATCGTCACCTCAGGATTTGCCGAGCGGGTCAAATTATCGGCGTTTATTATCTTTGCCCTGCTCTGGACCACCCTGGTCTATGATCCGCTTGCCCACTGGGCCTGGGGGGGCGGATGGGCTTCAGCATTAGGCTCTCTCGATTTTGCAGGGGGCACTGTGGTTCATATCAGTTCGGGATTCGCTGCACTTGCCGTGGCGATGGTTATCGGCAAACGTTCGGGATTCGGCCAGTATTCCCTGGAACCCCATAACATTCCCATGACCCTGCTCGGTGCAGCACTCCTCTGGTTCGGCTGGTTCGGGTTTAATGCCGGCAGTGCCCTGGCAGCGAATGGTCTTGCTGCAAATGCATTCCTCGTTACCAATACCTCTGCTGCCGCTGGTGCCCTGGCCTGGCTTGCGGCAAGCTGGTATCGGGGAAAACCGAGTTCACTCGGGATGATCAGTGGGGCAATCGCCGGGCTTGTAGCAATTACGCCGGCAGCCGGTTACGTGAACGTTGGGGCTTCAATCGTTATCGGTGCAATCGCCGGGCTCATCTGTTACGGCGCCATGCTCTTCCGTCTGAAGAAAGGACTCGATGAAAGTCTTGATGCCTGGGCTGTGCATGGCATGGGCGGTCTCTGGGGTGCCTTTGCTACCGGCATCTTCGCAACCATCGCAATCAATGGCTACTCAGGTCTCCTGGAAGGCAATGTCAGTCAGTTCTTCGCAAATGCCGCTGGTGCCCTTGCTGCGGTGATATATGCGTTCGCGGTAACGCTCATTCTGGCAGTCCTGGTCGATAAGACCCTGGGACTCCGTGTGTCAGAAGATGAAGAGTATGTCGGACTTGATATCTCCCAGCACGGAGAACGGGTCTAGGAGGCTGAACCATGAAGATGATTAAAGCCATTATCCGACCTGAACGTCTGGATTTTGTAAAAAAGAAACTCGAAGATCAGGGGATTAACGGTATGACTGTCATGCAGGTTGAAGGACGGGGTGACCAGAAGGGAATATCACTCCAGTACAGGGGCGGTGCAATTCAGGTCGATCTTATACCCAAGGTCCAGGTCGAAATCGTCGTGCGTGATTCCGTTACAGAAACAGTCATTCAGGCAATCCAGGAGGGGGCAAAAACCGGAAAATTTGGTGACGGGAGGATATTTATACTCCCTGTCGAACGATCAATTAAAGTCCGCACCGGTGAAGAAGAAAGGGACAGCTAACCAGCTGGCCCTCTCTTTTTGATACCATCTTTCACTGGTAGAAAGAAGACTGTTCATCAGGTTCATGAAAATTAATCCATTCTCCGGAGTCATTTCGAAAAATATTTCCGCCCTCCGCTACGTACCTCTGAAAGTTGTCACCCTGTCCGGATGATGAGGCCATATCACAGCAGGTGGGTATAATTCTCCTCATCGCAATAACGATGGCACTCGCTGCGTTGGTCATACTACTGCTCCACCTTCCTGATTTTAATTTCCAGCAATTTAGGGAGCCATCATTCATTGAGATAAAAGGAGTTCATCATAAAGATGAGAGCGGCTACCTGAACTACGACTCCCGGGTCATCCTTTTCCATAACGGGACCAACAGTCTTGAGAACGATCTCTTAAGGGCAGAATTTTTCCGAAACGGCGCGAAAATATCGGCATGTATCGAGACTATGAACGGATATAAATTCATCTCAACCCATCATTTTGGAGTCCAGACAATGGGCGGTCTGGGATGCTCCGGAACCACATGGGACCCGAAGGAGAAGATAACACTCGATTTTTCTGATAATACTTTTCATCCTGGGGATAATCTCCGGGTGGACATTTTCATGAAACAATCGGGGTCACTGGTTTCGCGATATTCCTACCAGGGCTGATTGTCATCCTTTTATCAGGGCCTCCCCGGAAGATAAAAATGATATCCAAAGCCGACCGATAATGTAATTGAATGACCTTCACATGCAGACAGTGCGGCAGCTGCTGCATGTTTCTTGGAGATTACATCGTTATCGAACAACAAATCGGCCCTGATGAATATTTAGCATGCTGTGTTTCCACAGGGACTCAGTTTACCGCAGTGATTGATCAGGATAAACGGGAAATATTTTCGGATTGTTCCTGGATAGATAACAATCCAACTGCCTGCCCGTTTCTCCGCCCGTTGAAGGATTGGATTGTCTGTACTATCCATACAACAAGCCCGCACCAATGCAAAGCATACAGATGTGTATTACTCCGAATCCTTTCAGAAGATGGAACAGTCATCGGAAAGGTAACCGGGAGCCTCGCGCTCCATACTGATGATAGTGGCCTCAAGGCAGCATGGGCCGATATCGAGCGTATGATCTCACAGAATCCTGAAGAAGCAGAACGACAAATAAGGCCATTCCTCGAAGAGAGGGGATACCTGTGTGTCGGTTAAAAAAAATGAATGGCCTTCCCAGCTGCTCCCTGGAACATGCCGTGTGAGAGATATATCATATCCCTGTCCCGGAATCAGTCTCTGAGTTTCCGATATCCAAAGGGGAGGATAATCCCCCAGGGATTACTTCTCATTCTGCGTACCTCTCTCTCATTCCAGACAGAATTTCGGATTGCATAACTGCACGGGCGAATAACCGTGCTACCCGGATTGGCTCGGGAATTTTTCCATCATAGGTGAATGCAGAACAGAGAGCCCCGGCATCCTCATCAGAAATTCCATACGCTCTCATGTAAATGGTATACCCCGTTGGAAGGAGATGGGGGATCCGGGTACCAAGGGCCCGGTAGCAGGAGAGGCGGTCCTCATCATGGGGAAAATGATGGATGATATCTTCCTCAATACCTTCGGAGGCTTCATAAGTCACCACAATGGTTGGCCGACCGGTCTCTTCCCGGACCCGCAGGGGATCGATGATATTGAACCACGAGATAACACACCCGCTGATCATAACAGCGTTGATATCCTTCCGGTAAAAATTCCGGTACAGGGCTACAACCGAATCAGTTGCATCCATTCCTCCAACTGTCGTAGTCTCGAAGGAAAAACCGTCAACCCGAAGGTCTTTCCTCATGACAACTCCCGCAAGGATGGAGCGGTTATCTGAAGAAAAGCTTTCCGCGATTCCAAGGACACGAAGCCCTTTTTTCGCGATATGCATGGAAGCACTTATGACAGGGGATATAAAAATTATATCCCAATGAGCATCGAGAAGGACCAGGTCTGCGTCCTCATCCCGACCCTCAATGAAGGACCGACAATAGGGAGCCTCGTTGAGGATTTCAGAGATCTGGGATTTCAGAATATCTTAGTAATTGACGGTCATAGTACTGATACCACCCGGCAGATTGCTGAAAAGGCAGGGGCACGGGTCATCGAGCAGACCGGAAAGGGGAAGGGTAATGCAATTATCGAAGCATTCGATAGAATCGAACAGCCCTATATCCTGATGATTGATGGCGATGGTACGTATGCTCCCGGAGAGTCTGAAAAGATGCTTATGCCCCTCTCTCTCGGTGCTGCCCAGGTTATCGGCAATCGTCTCATTAGCGAAAACCGGTCATCGTTCTCGTGGCTCAATTTTACCGGCAACCAGCTCCTGAACCGACTCTTCAAAGTCGCCCATGGCCGCTATCTCAATGACATCCTCTCCGGATACCGGGCATTTTCAAGAGAATCTGTCAGGCAGTTTCAGCTGAAAGAGACAGGTTTTGGCATTGAAACTGAGATCTCAGCAGAGGCGGTGAGGAACAAACAGGATATTCGTATTGTTCCTGTCAGCTACAGAAAACGATCGGGAACTCCAACCAAACTCAAGCCATTCCATGATGGAATTAAAATCTCAACCACCATTTACCGGCTGGCTAAAATGAGTAACCCGCTCTTTTACTTCGGACTCATTGGCTTAATCTTCATGATCATGGGATTGCTTATCGGCGTTTACGTACTCCAGCAGTGGTTGAACCAGATTGAACATCTTCCCCTTACTATCCTTACCATGCTTCTCATCGTTGTCGGATTCCAGATTTTCATGTTTGGTATCATTAGTGACATGATGCTCGTGTTTCACCGGGAAATCATTCATGAGGTGCAGGCGCTGCGGCAGTCAGATGATGAGAAGAAATGATCCGTTACTTTCTCTTATTCCCCCGTAATTATTCAGAAAGACTGAGAAATTTTATCTCCGTATCCTGCCAATTGAATATGCATCCTATCGGGCGATAGTAGTCTAGCGGCAGGACAGAGGCTTCCCAAGCCTTTAGCCCGGGTTCGATCCCCGGCTATCGCACTTTCTGATATGACTGAAGAGGGACCTGATCTTTTTGCGATTCGCATAATTGTTGAGAACAGGAAAGGTGTTCTCAGAGACATCTCTACTGTCGTTGCCCGGCATGAAGCCAATGTACTCATGATCCATCAGGAAATTTTTGATTCAGGACCATTCAAGGGAAATGCAGAGTTGTATCTTGAATTTGAGAATGGTGTCGATCATGAGGGGATGATTGAGGAACTGCTCCATTTACCCTCCGTACGGGAAGTAAAGCCCTATGAACCGTTCAGCAATATCTACGGAACCCGGGTTATAATCATCGGCGGCGGCGCACAGGTTGCCCAGGTCGCGCTTGGCGCCGTGAATGAGGCTGATCGCCATAATATCAGGGGGGAGAAGATCTCGGTGGATACCATCCCTCTCGTTGGGGAGAAGACCGTAGCCCAGGCAGTTGATGCTGTGGCCCGCCTTCCCCGGGCAGCAATACTGGTCCTGGCCGGCTCCCTGATGGGCGGGGAGATATCAGCTGCGGTAGATCGGGTAAGGGAAGCAGGGATCCCGGTTATTGCCCTGAAAATGGCAGGAAGTGTCCCCAAACATGCCGACCTCGTTGTGACCGATCCAATCCAGGCAGGTGTTTTCGCTGTAATGCATGTCAGCGGCGCAGCCGTCTTTGATATCAAGAGGGTCAAGGGACGGGAATTCTGACATGACCCCGGTCGAACGGGCGGTCTCAATTCTCAGACATGACGGCATTGTCATTTATCCTACGGACACCATATATGGTCTGGGAGGAGATGCCTTTTCTGAAGAGGCAATCCTGAAGGTTTATGAGGCCAAGAGAAGGCCGCTCTCCAATCCGATATCCATTGCCGTCTGCGCAATCGATATGGTTCATGGTGTTGCGAAAGTGGATGAGTATGCCTCCCGGTTCATCGACCACTTTCTCCCGGGACCAGTCACGGTCGTCCTCCCTGCCAGAAACTCGGTGCCGGAGATTCTTACCGGCGGAGCCGGCATGATCGGTATCCGGTTCCCCGCACACCCGCTGGCCCTTGAGCTGATATCCCTCTTCGATTCTCCTGTCACTGCCACAAGTGCCAACTTATCCGGAGCAAAAGACCCGGTTATACCGGAAGAATGCCATATTCCGCATGACTTTCTTATCGATGCAGGCAGACTTCCCGGGATACCAAGTACTGTCGTGGATCTCCTTTCGAAGAGAATTCTCCGCGAGGGTGCACTGTGCAGCGAGGTATCTGCCTACCTTTCGATTGACCGGTGACGGAAATGCGAGAAAAACCTCTCCGTTTGCGTGATTTTATCGAGGATGATGAGAGAAGACTCTATGCGGTCTCGGGGTATGATAACACTGAAAGGGTCGGATGTATCCTTCGGTATATTCCGGATCGTTCGGGCAGTCGCAAGAACCAGGAAGGGATCCGGTACAGGAAACTCGAATTCGAGGAAGCGTATACATACACCGCCCGTGAAAAGCCGGAATATGCAGATCTAGTACAGCGGGTACCATATTCCGATATCAGGAAGGTGTTAAAACCGGAAGGAGAGATTGAGAATATCATAAAACGAAATATCCTGGTGAAGAGACTGGTCACCCTTTTCAACCTGCCAGTAAGAACTTATGGCTGTACCGGATCGTATTTATGCGGGCTTGAAAGTGATCAGTCAGATATCGATTTGGTCGTATATGGAAGAACATTTTTCCAAGCACGGGAACTCCTGCGGTATTTTGTAACCAGGGGAGAGATCAGCCCGATAAGTGAAGAGATGTGGGATATAATATTCCGCAAGAGAAATCCTGAGCTTTCGGCAGATGAGTTCTTCCTTCATGAAAAACGGAAATGGAACCGTGGCCAGATAGATTCTGTCTATTTTGATATTCTCTATACCCGTCCGTATACCTCTCTAAACCCCATACCCTGGAAGAAGGGGATACCCTGTGGTAAAAAGACCATTGAAGCCACAGTTACTGATGCCTCTCTCTCCTTTGACAACCCAGCAGTATACCATGTTGATCACCCTGATATTACCAAGGTTCTCTCCTTTTCCCACACCTATAGCGGCCAGGCACTTGAAGGTGAGGTGATAGAAGCACGGGGGGTCTGTGAAAACCATTCCGGTGAAGAGTGGCTCATTGTGGGAACAACACGGGATGCCCGGGGAGAGTATATAAAATCTATCAGCCTCATCGAAGGAGCAGATGCAAATTCCTGAAGAGATTTCTCCGCGCCTTCTTCTTCTCTCGATGGAAAAATTTTGTGATAATTAACACCCTGCACGGGATCCAGCCTTCATAGAGAGCAGGTTATTCACAATCAGATATCCAGTGCACAGAAATTTACCCGTGACCGGGAAATTGGCAGAATTGAGAGCGGATCATTTCAGGATTTGGGACAGTCTATCCGCATCATCAGGGATAACATGGTAAGCCTTGAAATATACACTATGATTAAATCTTCACCCTGGTTTCGCGGTCACATGAAGATTATGAAGAGGGAATGACTGAAACCGGGCCATATATTTTCCTTCGCATTGTTTAGAGGAAGAGCGGAAAAATTTTGGGCTGACGGTAATCCCCCTGGAGGGGTAAAGTCTCCATCACGCTGGAAGTAATCCCCCTTAACAGAATTTTTAAAATGAGGCATGATTTAGAGAAGACCTGATAGTCTTGTTCCTCCCTCAAGATCACAACGGTCATTTTGTGGACAATACCTGCAGGGAGGATTCAGAGGTTTTCTCGGGACTTCTCCCTGCTGTATTCGCCGTGCTTCATAAAGGGCACGGAGGAACCTCCGCTTGTCGATAGGTTGGACCGTGCATACCCGTTCTGTTCCTGATGGAATGTATTCTATGGCCCCACTCTCAACCGGCATATCAAACATCTCTTCAAGGCATATGCAATACCCGGTTATACGGATCCGGTCTGCGGTATAGATTCCCTTTGATGGTGCGAGGGTCGGACGGGTAATTGAAAAAGAGGGTTCCCCGTCAAAAAGTTTATCGATGACACCATGAATATGGAACCTAGCCGACTGCACCATGAGGTCCGCTTCCCGGCAGGTCCTCCAGGCCGGATTATTCCTGCAGATATGCACCGATTCGGTGAAGAACGATTTTGCCGAATCTTCCATGTCTTTCTGAATAAGACAAACTTCATCCCAGATTTCGTCTTCATCGAGGGCAGAGCCGAGATGATAAGAGATCTGCTTTGCGATGGCATAGCGCCATGATTCTTTTTTCTTATTCTCCTTCTCGAGATAGAAGCGGATTGGACATTGTGATGTCGTAACGACTGATGAGATACTGAGATCAGGGACTAAACGAGCCACTTACAAGAATAGTACGGGGGGACATGTATATCTGCTGATATCAAACCGGACAGGGGATCATGCACAGGACAGCCAGACCGCCAAGTTATCTTTCCCCATGATGATTTTTTTCATTTCAGCTCGTAATTTTACTTTGAATAGGCCAGAGTACCATCTGTATTTTATGCTCTGGTAAAAATACCCCCCATGAAATAAAAAAAAGC
>CAYGWN010000050.1:0-3113 GCA_964353765.1 uncultured Methanoregula sp.
GCTCTGCGAGGCGATCAGGCCGGTAGAGGAAGCGCCGGAACCGGGTATCGAGGTGCCTGGCCTTCGAGGCTGAAAAGACCTTGTGGTGGTGGGGGCGGGGTGAGTCCCCGGGACTGGCTGACGATGAACCGGGAGTTCCCTGGGTGGCCATAGGGAAGAGGTTGGATATTCCTGTATATAGAGGGGCCAGAGAGACACATTCCCCTACGCGATAAAACCGCCTCCCGGGGCTCATGTTCTTGAGAACGGCAGGACAGTAGTTTGGAGCGTCGGTCCGGGACCCTTCATCGAATGTCCGCTTGGGACGTGCATTCCGATGGATAATCCCCCCCGGTGCATGATTTCCCTCAGTAATATACCCCCTCACCGGTCAGCAGCGTTCCCTTCCCCTCCAGCCACCCCTGTGTGCCGTTGGGGACATCCAGGGTCACCGTGTCCGAATAGAGATTGGATACCCAACCGCCCCTCCAGATCGAATTCGTCCCCTGGATTCGCATCTGGAGCGACAGCCCGGCGGGATGTTCCGAAGTGAAGCGGATGAAGATCGGGACGGAATGGACGTAGATCGATCCACGGTATACCGGGGCAGTCGGCAGGGCAGGGAGAAACGTTCCCGGGGGATAAAAGACCGGTTCACGGGAGAGGGGATCGCGGGTATTGATGGTATTGTTCACCGGGACGGGCACCATCACTGATAACATAACAGGCACCAGGACCGGTCTCTCGGCTGAGTATTCGCTACCTGGTGGCAGGGTGGCCGGAAGCGGGCTCTCCCCGGGATCAATCGGAATCGGATAAGCGTGGTAATCGGCGACCATCCGGTCGGCCCGGATGACGAGCAGGGGAGTGCCGTTCACATTCTCGATCGAGAGGTGCCAGTCCGGTGGAACACCGTACACGGTTCCGTGCACCAGGGGATCGACCGGGAGGGGAGTGCCGTTTTTCTCCGGTAGCGGCAGGAGAAGGGTCACATTCTCGATCGTCGTGTTGAAGGAAAGGATAACTTCGTAGGTATAGTAGTGGTTCTCGCTCTGCCCCGTCTGCTGCTCCCACACCCAGGCCGCCCCCACAACGAAGCTGGCCAGGATGAGAAATAAGGCGAGGAAGAAGATCCAGCGCCTCTTCCGGGAAACAGGTTGTGTCATGCAGAATGCTCCCGGGATCCCGGTTTCCGAACGGGTGCAGAGACCGGGAACCTCCTCCCGTCAACAGGGAACGAGGGGGAGCTTCCCGGTTGAGATACATCAGGCGAGTGCATAGATGGCAATGATGCCAACGGTTATGATGACGATCAGGATACTCCAGAATACCGGGGTGTCATACCGGAACCGTCTTTTATCATCGTCCCTGGCAGAATAGGCGGTGATGTACCCGATATAGATAATGACATAGGTGATGAAATCCTGGGAGAGGACTTCCTGGGGTACCATCAGCACGTTCTTCAGGACCGCAACCAGGAGGACCAGGCACACCCCGGTCACGATGGGGACCATCACCTGATCGATCACCTTCATGCATAACCGGTTTATTCCAAAGGTCAAAGTGCTTTCCGGCTGTCTCATTACCCATCACACTGAAGAAGATCATGGAGAAAAAGGGAACATCTGGTATGTTAACGATAAAGCGGAACGGTGATACATATCCTGCCGAAAGTCATTGTCCATAATTCCGTGAGCCTGGACGGCTCACTCACCAATTTTGAGGCGAACCTGCCGCTCCACTACCAGATTGCCGGCGGGTTTGGCGCTGACCTGCACCTGGTCGGCTCCACGACGGCAAGAACGGGTATGGAGGTGTTCCTGACAAAAATTCCGGAAGAACGGGTGACGGATCTGAGGAAGCCTGACAGGGGAGGGATCCTCTGGGCGATTCCGGACAGCGGGGGAAAACTGCAGGGACTGCTCCATGTCTTCCGGCAGTCGGATTACTGCAGGGACGTGGTGATCCTGGTCTCAGGAACGACACCGGGGGAATACATCCACTACCTTGAGGAGAGACGGTATGACCATTTCGTGGTTGGGGAGGACAAGTGTGATCTGGAACTGTCTTTGGAACTGCTGAAGGAAACCTGCGGGGCAGACACCATCCTGACGGATACGGGTTCCGTCCTCAGTAACCTCCTCATCCGGCAGGGGCTCGTTGCCGAGATCAGCCTGCTGGTACATCCCGAGATTGTCGGGGCCCGATCCTACAACATGTTCAGGCACCTTGACGGTCCCCTGGACCTGAACCTGGTGAAAAAGGAATCTTTTGAGGGAGGGTATCTCTGGCTGTTGTATACCCTGGAACCATGAAAGCAGCACTGATCGCCCCCTGTGGCATGAACTGTGCCCTCTGTATCGCGTATCTCCGGGAAAAAAGGAGATGCCCGGGATGTACCGGCCGGGAGAAGAAATGCGCGATACGAAACTGTGAGCACTCCACGAAAGCCCGACGGTACTGTTTTCTCTGTGACCAGTATCCCTGTTCCCGGATCAAGCGGCTGGATGAGCGGTACCGGAACCGATACGGCATGAGTATGATCGAGAACCTGAAATTCATCAGGGAGAAGGGTATCCGGAAATTTCTCCGCAATGAAAGGGAGCGATGGATAAGAGGAGGAAAAACCTTCTGCGTCCATACCAGGGAGTACTTCCCGGGAGAGCGGTCGTAGGCATCGGTGCCAGGGGACGGATCCTGGACTGCCCCCCCTTCTACCCTCCTCTCCCCATTGCAACCTTTAAGGATTCCCGGGCAGTACTAACGGGATATATGCCCGCACGGCCGCACCGTACCCGCCATCGCTCTGCGGCAGACGATCGGTTCAACGACTTCTCTATCCGGGTCCCCGAGTTCACCAACTTCGGGTATGATGTGGTCGATGCATGGGCAGAAAAGGATCCGGGGAAGATGGCCCTGCTCTGGGTCAACCAGGAGGGGGAGGAGCGGCACTACACGTTCCGGGACATGAAGACCGGGTCCGATGCGGCGGTACGCCTCCTGCAGGACTGCGGGATCGCCAAAGGTGACCGGGTCTTCCTGATGCTCCCGAGGGTCCCGGAATGGTGGGTCCTCGTGGTCGCCCTGATCAAGCTCGGGGCGGTCTATACCCCGGCGCCAACCCTGCTAACCCC
>CAYGWN010000051.1:0-33266 GCA_964353765.1 uncultured Methanoregula sp.
ATCTGCGCTCACACTCGCTCCTGAAAGCGAAACGCGACCGGATGCTTGAGTCCGGAGAGAAGATCCCCGGAGATATGTTTGTTGTTGGCGAACTCACAAGGAGAAACCGGCCTGCAATGGGAGTAAAACCATGAGGAACGAGGTCAGGTTCTCGGGGTTCGGCGGGCAGGGGATCATCCTGTCGGCAGTCATCATCGGGCGGGCAGCCGTGATGTATGACAACAAATACGCAGTCCAGACGCAGGTATACGGGCCTGAAGCCCGTGGCGGGGCATCCATGAGTGCGGTGATCATCGATGATGAACCGGTCCTCTATCCCAAGGTCACCAGTCCTGATATTTTTGTTATCATGTCCCAGGAGGGTTTTGAGAAGTACGGTGTTCAGGCAACTGACCGTGCAGTTATGCTGGTCGATTCAAGCCTGGTCCACTCCCGGCCCACCTGCAGGTGGATCGAGGTGCCGGCGACCCGGGAAGCCCGGGAGACTCTTGGGCGCGATATTGTCGCAAACATCGTTATGCTCGGGGCGCTGGTTGCGGCAACCGGTGTAGTGAGCCGGGAAGCGATAGAGAAAGCCATCCTTGACTCGGTCCCCAAGGGAACAGAGTCGCTGAACCTCAGGGCAATGAAGAAGGGTTTTGAACTGGCTGAACAGGAGAAGCATGGATGAAACTTCTGGAGTACGAAGCAAAAACGATCTTTGCAGCCCATGGAATCCCCGTTCCAAAGGGCATGGTCATCCGATCTGCGACAGAACTTGCTGCCCATATCCCTGATCTTCCCCCTGAATTTGTCCTGAAGGCCCAGGTTGAGGTCGGGGGACGCGGGAAGGCAGGGGGAATACTCATGGTGGATCAGGAGGACGGGAAGGACCGGGCGGCCGAATTGTTTGGCAGAACCATACGGGGGGTCCCCGTAAGCGAGATCCTGGTCGAAGAACGCCTCGCAATTACTCATGAGTACTATGCGAGTATAGCAGTCAACCGTTCCTCAAAACAGGCACTCCTCCTCTTTACTGATTCCGGTGGTGTCGATATCGAGACCCTGGCACAGGAGAGCCCCGATGCCATCCGGCGGGCATCCATCCCCCTGCTCCTGAACCGGATCCCCTCATTCATGGTCCGGGATCTCCTTGGGTCTGCGCCAAAGGAGCTGGGGGCGATCCTCCAGAACCTGTACCGGGTATTTCTTGTCAAGGATGCTCTTCTCGCAGAGATCAATCCTCTGGTCACCACCTCAACAGGAGTCTATGCAGCAGATGCTAAACTGATCATCGATGACAATGCACTTGGGCGCCAGGGAATCACCCAGAACCGGGACCTGACCGA
This sequence comes from uncultured Methanoregula sp., assembly GCA_964353765.1. Classification (GTDB taxonomy): domain Archaea; phylum Halobacteriota; class Methanomicrobia; order Methanomicrobiales; family Methanospirillaceae; genus UBA9949. Next base: position 1,329 of record CAYGWN010000051.1, read on the forward strand.
GCGTGAACGGGAGGCCGAGAAGCATGGCTTCTCTTACGTGGAACTGTGTGGCGATATCGGTGTCATCGGCAACGGGGCCGGGCTGACCATGGCCACCCTCGACCTGATAGAATACTACGGAGGCCATGCGGCAAACTTCCTCGATGTCGGTGGCGGAGCCGATCAGGAACGGGTCATGCATGCAGTGCGGCTGGTTGCTGCGGATCCCACGGTACGGGTTATTGTGGTGAACCTGCTCGGAGGTATTACCCGGTGTGATGATGTGGCCCGGGGTATCATCAGTGCCGGGATCTCTCAGCCGGTCATTGTCCGGCTTGCGGGCACGAATGAGGCCGAAGGCCAGCGCCTGCTTGCCGGGAGCGGATACCAGATGATGGAAAGCATGGAACAGGCAGTTCTCGCTGCAGTGGAGGCAGTACGATGATCTACGGGGACAGGACTACCGGGGTTATCGTTACCGGTGCTACGGGGAAACAGGGGGCATTCCATATTGCGCTCATGAATGACTATGCCCGCCAGGTCGGGGGAAGGGGAGTGGTTGCCGGAGTCTCTCCGGGAAAAGCCGGGCAGGAAGTTCATGGCGTTCCTGTGTACAGCAGCATCCGCGATGCTCTCCGTGAGCAGGATGCATCGGTGGGGGTGGTCTTTGTACCGGCTTCTGCGGCAGGGGATTCGGTAATGGAAGCCGCCAGTGCCGGGCTTTCCCTGGTTGTCGTTATTACCGAGCATATCCCGGTACATGACAGCATGCAGGCCATCGCTTTTGCCCGGTTGAATGACTGCGCGGTCATCGGTCCAAATTGCCCGGGACTCCTCTCACCGGGAGAGATCAAACTGGGGATCATGCCGGTTCACCTCTCGTCACGGGGACATATCGGGGTAATTTCCAGGAGCGGAACCCTTACCTATGAAATCATCGACCAGCTCAGCCGGGCCGGTCTTGGACAGAGCACGGTTGTGGGGATCGGAGGGGACCCGGTGATTGGCCAGACCTTCACCGATGTACTGGAACGGTTCAGCGAGGACGACCAGACCAGAGCTGTGGTCCTGATCGGTGAAGTCGGCGGGGCACTCGAAGAAGAAGGTGCCCGATCTGCTGATATACCAATTGCTGCATATATTGCCGGGATTTCCGCTCCCCCTGAAAAAAGGATGGGACACGCCGGAGCCATTATTGAAGGAGGCGAGGGGGATGCCCGCTCAAAGATAAAACGTCTGCAGGCAATGAACGTCCCGGTAGCCTCACGTCCTTCGGAAATTCCCGGTATCATAAAGAACCTGATCTGATTCTCTCTTCACACCCCCTTCAGAGGGATTCTTCCCCTCCCTGAAACAATATAAGCAAAAAGACCAAAAAGGAAACGTACATTCGGGTTGGAACTATGAATACCAGTCAGTTCGATCCTCCGGATCCGGCCGCTGATGAGCAGGAGTCTGCAGGTGCCGACAAGTACCTGTTCCCGGGTGAGCAGCTCAGGATCTGGTCGTCGGATATCCAGATAAAGAAGTTCATGTTCGAGGCGTATCTTACCAGCAGGCGACTGTTTTTGATCGACCAGCATGACCGGAAGCCGGGAGTGACAGCAAAAGAGATCCCGGTTGAATCGATCCTCGGTGCCTACCTCGAAGATTCTCCTGCCCGCGAGCCCGTCATTGTCATTTCAGTGCGAACCGCTGATGATGATATCCGCTTGATGAAGATGACGTTTGCCCATATTGGCAAAGACCGTGGATCGGAAGCTGAAGAGTGGGTTCACCTGATAGCCCATGCAACACCAGCAGATCCGGCGAAAACACTGGTCAGGGAAGGGGAGGCAGAACGACCCCGGACGGATCCGGTTATCTCCTCCGAAGCCCGCGCCCTTTCCGATACGATGATCGTTCCTCTACCCGGGAAACGTCCTGTTTCTGATGAACCGGCCGAACAGAAGGAACAACCGGTATCTTCTTCCCGCCAGGCCCAAAGAAGCAGCGGCATGGCGCCGCCGGCGTCACAGGTCACCACCCAGGTCCTCTATTGTTTCCACTGCGGGAGGAAACTTCCGCCTGAAGCAAATTTCTGCCCGTACTGTGGAACAAAGGTCCACCAGACCCACCACGACGAAAAGGGGCACCTCAAATTACCGCTCCACCAGTACAAGGAGCCTGTTAAGGGGGGGGAAGAGCTTCCAAAAAAGAGTGGATGGAGACGTTTTTTCGGAAGGTAACCTCTCTTTTTCCGGTCATTCCGTCCTTTTCCTGCTGGCATCAGTTCCTGACTTTTTTGCAATTATCATGTAAACAAAAGTGCCGGCATGGTAGTCATCCCTGATACGAGTCTCCCGGATTACGGTAAGGCCTGCCATAGAAAGGGCTTCCCGGTAACCGGAAGTAAGAAATGGCTGTTCTTTCGTACGGCTCCCTGCGCCCTTTCCAGTAATATCAAGCGTCCATAACTCAGCTTCCAGTTCCTGGTAGGCATCCTGGCTCTCCCCGTCATCAGACTGCACATTTACAAACAGCCCGCCAGGGGTGAGTGCCTGCGCAATGGCCGGAAGGAGATCGATACTCTTTCCGCTGGGATTGGAGGAGGAGAGGATCAGGTCGTATCCGGTGCCGAAATCATCGATAAAGAAATCGCCCGCCATGAGGGAGACCCGTGTGGCGCCATACTTCCGGATATACTCGTTTGCGACCGGCAGAACAGGGGGATGGTCAAACACCCGGGCAGACAGCCCGGGATTGATGGCACACATCGCTATGGCGTAGAGACCATGTCCCCCGCCGAGGTCGAGCATGGTCCGGCATCCGGAAAATTCTGGCTGGCTGCTTATCTCCCTGGCAGTCCGTTGCAGCCTACCGCAGAGGGCATTATCGGCCATGGCCGGAAGGCTCAGGGTGCGAAAGAAGGTGTATTTCTCAAGGACGAGCGGGCCCTGGACGAGCAGACGGGAGAGAGATGCCCAGATCTCCCTGAAAAAGACGGTATTTTTCCTTATATAGTTCCCCTGGGAATAGGGTGATGAGGAGACGAGGTAGGTGGAGGCAAGGGGGGTATTCCGATAGCCCTCGTCCGATCCGGCAAGGAGGCCGATCCCGGAAAGGATGGTACACAGGGGGGAAAGCATTGCTGCGGAAGTACCGAGCCGGCCCGCAAGGTCTTCCATTGGCCGTTCTCCTCCCTCCAGCAGATCAAATATCCCAGCCTCACATGCTACACCAATCGCAGCTGTCTGAATCATGCCATGCATGCCGGTATCGATGATCCTGAAGAATAGTTCCGGTGAAGGTTCAGGTTCCTCCAGGAACTCCCTGGCTCCATCCATTTATTTCCCTCCAAGCAGGGTATCAGTATGGACCGGAATAATACCTTGTCCGTCATGTACCTTCCAGTTTACATCATGGCTCATTCATGCCTGTTCCGGCAACCTGCTGCATTTTTCCCTGCCCTGCGTTAAAAGGAATGATTAAATGATTTCCCAGCGTCTGTACTATGATCAATATCGCTGGAGACCTGAGACCGGATGAAAAGGAATATCAAAGTTGAGGCACTGCAGCAGGTACCACTCGAACAACAGGAGATTGAGCTTGTCGAGCGGAAATGTATCGGCCATCCTGACAGCCTCGCTGATGGTGTGGCCGAATCGATCAGCCGTGCACTCTCTCTGGCCTACCTGGAGGAGTGTGGGGCAGTGCTCCACCACAACACCGACCAGGGCGAGATCGTTGCCGGGGAGTCAATGCCAAAATTCGGAGGAGGAAAGGTAATCCGGCCTATTTATATGCTCCTAGACGGGAGGGCCACCAAACAGTTCAACGGGATCAATATCCCCACCGATGCCATCGCCATCGAGGCAGCCCGAACTTACCTCCGGAATACCCTCACGAACCTGAACCTTGAACGGGACATCATCGTTGATTGCCGGCTGGGAACAGGCTCCACCGATCTCCGCGATGTCTTCAAGCCCTGCCAGGAGACCACGCCACGGGCGAATGATACCTCCTTTGGCGTCGGTCATGCCCCGTTCTCCGAAACCGAGACCATCATCCGGGAAGTGAGCGATTTTATCGACGGGTCCTTCCGGCCGAGAAATCCGGTCATCGGGCAGGATATCAAGATCATGGGTCTCCGGGATGGTAACACCATCACCCTTACCCTGGCCTGCGCGATGGTTGACCGGTACTGCCCGGGCCTTACCCAGTATCTTGAATACAAGGATCTCCTGAAAGAGCAGGTTGAACTGGTGGCCAGGAAGTATACCAGCCGGAACGTGATTGTTGAGGTCAATACTGCCGATGATATTGATACCGGGAGCGTATTCCTGACCGTCACCGGGACTTCTGCTGAAATGGGCGATGATGGCTCTGTCGGGCGCGGAAACCGCTGCAACGGGCTGATCACCCCCAACCGGCCCATGAGCATGGAGGCTACGAGCGGGAAGAACCCCATCAACCACATCGGCAAGATCTACAACATCCTCTCAACACAGATAGCACAGGAATGCGTGAAGGAAGTTGACGGTATTGAGGAGATCTATGTCCGGCTCCTGTCGCAGATTGGAAAACCCATCGACCAGCCGCTCGTCGCCAGCGTTCAGGTACTCATGAACCCGGATACCCGTATCACCGACATCAGCAGGGACATTGAAGCCGTGGTGGATTCCGAGCTTGCAGGTATCACCTGCATTACAGAGAAGATTATCCGTGGTGAAGTCAGGACATTCTAAACGGGCAGGTGCTGGGAGGAGAGGTCCGAAGGATGAAGCCCCCCTTTCCCTGGTACGGCTCGCCATCCCGAACAAGGGAAGAATTGCCGGGCCGGTCATGGAGCTGATGGAAAAGAGCGGGCTCCATCTCCTGGATCAGGGTGACCGGCGGCTGATATCCCGGACTCCCGATCCTCATATTGAGGTACTTTTTGCCCGCCCCATCGATATACCCGAATACGTAGCGAATGGCGCAGCGGATCTCGGAATTACCGGCAGGGACATGGTCTGTGAGCGCGGGGCAGAGGTTGAGGAACTCCTTGATCTCCGGTTCGGTGGTGCAACCCTTGTTATTGCGGTAAAGGATGAAGACCCGGTGCAGGATGTCAGCCAGCTTGCAGGAGCAAAAATTGCAACAGAATTTCCCCAGATCGCCTCCCGGTATTTCAGGGACCGGAACATCCCGGTAACCGTGGTACCTGTCGGAGGGGCGTGCGAGGTAACCCCCCATCTGGGTATCGCTGATGCAATCCTCGATCTGTCGGGTTCAGGTACGACACTCCGGGCTAATCACCTGCGGGTGATTGAGGAAGTTCTTTCGACCAGTACGATTCTGATAGCAAATCCCCAGGCTAATCTGGACAAATGCGATAAGATAGAGGAGATTGTGCTTGCCCTTGACAGTGTGATCAAGGCCAGGGGACAGTGCTACCTGATGATGAACGCACACCGTTCATGCCTCGAGGAGATCAGGAAAGTCCTTCCGGGTCTTTCAGGACCAACGGTCATGGAAGTCGCTTCCCGGGAAGACCTGGTGGCGGTCCATGCCGTTGTGAGTGAAGAGCGGGTGTATGGCCTTATCAACCGTCTGAAGCGGGCGGGTGCACGGGATATTCTGGTCATGCCCATCGAGCGGATCATTCGCTGATATGATGGTCTTTCCTGCGGTAGACATCCTTCATGGCCGGTGCGTGCAGCTCGTCCAGGGAAGACGTGAATCAGCCACTGATTTTGGTGACCCTGCCGCTTGTACGGAGCGGTGGGTGAACCAGGGTGCAACCTACCTCCACATGGTCAACCTTGACGGAGCATTTGGAGATTCCCGGCAGAATGCTGCTATCATACGCAGGATTATCCGGGAGTTCAATGTCGGGATCCAGCTCGGCGGGGGGATCCGTTCCTATCAGGACGCCGTTTCCTGGCTGGAACTTGGCGCTGACCGGGTTATCCTCGGTACCAGTGCGGTTCGCGAACCCGGCGTCCTCACAAGGCTTGCGGATCAGTTCGGGAGCAGGCGGGTCGTAGCCGGTGTTGATGCACGGCAGGGGATGATTGTAATTGAGGGGTGGGAGAAGACCGGCGGTGATTATATCTCCTGGGCACACCGGTTCGAAAAGACCGGGGCTGGTTTTCTCCTGTATACAAACGTGGATGTGGAAGGGCTGCAGAAAGGTACAGCTCTTGAACCGGTTGCCCGGCTTATCGGTTCGGTTAGCATCCCGGTTATTGCGGCCGGGGGAATTTCCGGGCGTGATGATATTACGGGATTAAAAGGTATCGGTGCATATGGGGTAGTACTGGGCTCAGCGCTCTACTCGGGAAAACTGCCCCTGAGCGAAGCCCTGGAGGCAGCAGATGAGGACCGCTGAAATTACGCGCCGCACAAAGGAAACAGATATCAGCATTCGGCTTACTCTGGACGGTAAGGGGATCACACAGATCAGCACCGGTATTCCCTTTTTTGACCACATGCTTGAGGCAATGGCACGACATGGGAGCCTTGACCTCGATTGTATAGCAAAAGGCAATCTCGGGGTTGACACCCACCATACCATCGAAGATGTGGGAATTGTCCTCGGCGAGGCCATAAAAAAAGCGGTCGGAGAAGGCCGGGGTATCCGCCGGTTTTCCCATGCCATGGTCCCCATGGATGAAGCGCTGGCAACCGTTGCCATGGATTGCGGCGGGCGGGGCTACCTCGTATATCAGGGATGCTTTACCCAGAGGACCATTGGCGGAATTGAACAGGACATCTTTGAACACTTCTTTAGCAGCCTCTGTATGAAGGCCGGACTGACCGTTCATATCCTGTTCCACGGGAGGAATGACCATCATCAGTGTGAGTCGGTCTTCAAAGCCTTCGGGATTGCCCTGTCACAGGCCGTTTCACTGGTTCAGGGAAGCGGGGACATCCCCAGTACAAAAGGAGTTCTCTGAAAGGTCCCGCCTTTTTTGGGTTCTCTGGCGGTATCTTACACCGATCCGGGCAAGAGCTTCCCGTGCCGCATCCCTGACGGCCGCATGTTCATCCATGCAGGCCCGGAACAATGGTTCGATTGCCTGCTGGTCACCGAGAATTCCCAGTGCACTGGCAGCAGCAATCCTGGTCGTGATTTCTGGTGCAAAAAGGAGGGTGATGCTCTCTTCCAGGAGAGGATTTTCCCCGGTCTCTCCCGGCACCCTCTCCCCTGATAAAATTTTCCCGGCGGTGCAAATCGGCTGGCCAGGGATAAAAAAACATGAATTATTGATTTATTCTTTTGAATGAGAGATATCCGGCCTGGTTTTCTCCATGGTGTCCGGCCCCATTCGGTCATCATACCCCCGAACCCTCTCTACGAGGGCAAGTATGGGTTTTTCGGGCTAGCTGAAATGTATACGCCACGCACCTATGCATGGCAATAATTGCACATGACAAAACAGTCAAATTTTCAATCCGGATCCTGCGGTACAGGTGTCTTTGGAGAAAAGAGGTGATGCCACCTTGATGTCAATTGCTGCGGTTTGTCTGTCGTGCTGTTCAAAGGGGAAGGAGAAAGTTATGCGGATTTTGCCGCAAGTTCTACGTCCTCTTCCTTAATCGTTTTTCTGCCCGCATGGAGAGCAAGCCTGTTTGCTTCTTTTGTCAGATTCGCGATATAGTCCTCCGCCTTTGCCACAAGGGCGGCTGCTGCATCGGATCCGACTCTTTCAGCACCATTCTTTTTAGCAATTCTGACAACTGCAGCAATAGGTAAATCTGCCATTATATTTTACCTCAAAACAAAAGTATATCAGGAAATATTTAAAGATTTCGCGAATTATGACCTATTTTCCCTGCAATAGCAATTTGGGAAGCACTATGGACCCTTCTTGGACAACTTTCAGATCACGCTTTTTCATACCGGCCAAAAACTGATAAAAATCAGGCCGCTTCTCCGGATTAGAGACGATAAAATTTTATTTTTTTATTTTAAGAGGAATTCTGCCAGTCTTATTGCATTTGCATAATCAGGTGTGGCGCGCGAAGTATCGACAAAAATTCTGCTGATATTTAGCACCGGTGCGCCATGTCCATGACCAGATCCCAGAAAGATGAGTGTTCGGAAGATTAAATTACCGGAGATCCCATCAGGGGCGATAATGACTCCACATTCCCTGATAGCATCTTCGATGAGTATCTCGTAGTGGATCCCCCCTGTCATCCTGGCTACAAGTTCAGCGTCAGCGAGGCTCCGGTCGACAATGACATGCCTCCCGATATCCCCGGCCCGGCCACCGGAAAGGATTCCGATATTCCGGGATAATCCGAGCCGTGCAGCCAGTTCCTGTGCTTTCTGGGCAAGTTCAATTTTTTCCTGCACCGACCAGCCTTCATCGACACCAACCGGAGCCAGTAAAAATTTCTTCCCCTGTGCGGTCTCGAGAACCGCTGCCCGTTCAAGCCGGCTGACGCCATTGCCACGTCTGAGCACTGACAGGGTATGGTTTGCGGGAAGGGTTCCACGGACTGCTGCATCGATCCGGCCGCTCATGAGGTCCGCAATCATTGAATCCGCCGGGTCCGGACATACCTGGATCGAGATGTCTGCTCTTTTAATGATTGACTGAGGTTCCTCCATCATATACACCAGGATTGCCGACGATCCGGGGGTTGCTTTCGCGATGCTCTGGAGAACCTTATCTGCCTCCCCGCCAACCCCGATTCCGATCGTTTTCAGAGACATGTTCCGTCATTCGAGAACAGGCCCATAACCCCATTCCTGGAAAAATCAAAGACAGGGGAATCCTCTCCGGCATAGGAGATCCGGAGTACCCGGCTGGTATCAACTGATCCGATTGCTGCTGCAGTCATGCCGAACTGGGAGAACCGCCGGGCGATCTCGGCTGTATGTGATTCCGGTGCGGTCAGCACGAATCCCATTCCTGGATAGATACGGACCCACTGTTCAAAGGTCATCCCGTTGGCCCTGAGATCCGGCACCGGGAGCTTTTCGAGGTGAATCAGGGCGCCTTTACCGCTTACCTCTAGAAGCATCCCGAGGGTTCCGAGAACCCCCGGGTTGCTGATATCCTTCCCTGCAGAGACCAGCTTATCCCGGGCGAGCTGCTCCATGAGGCGGACCTGGGACCTGACCTGGCCTGCTGATTTCATGGTTACCGAATCCCAGTTCAGGACACAGGAGGGATGTACCCTGCCACTCAGATCGACGGCCACGATAACAGCGTCACCATCCTGAGCGGTATGGCTGTAGATGACTGCATCCTTCCTGGCAATACCAAGAATCGCGACATCGATAACACTGTAGGGGGTATCAGGATGGAGATGCCCCCCGACAATGGGTACACCGAACTGGAGAGAAGCATCATGCATGCCGGAAAGGACCTGCTTCTGGATCCGGGGGTCTGAAATGGAGAAGACATCCACCAGAGCGAGAGGCTTCCCTCCCATAGCAGCAATATCATGGATATTTACAAGAATGGCACAGTACCCTGCCCAGTAGGGGTCTGCTTCCATGAGGCGGCTCCAGATCCCGTCAGCGGCCAGGAGCAGCACTTCATCCCCGTGTTCGATAACTGCTGCATCCTCCCCAAACGATGCGATGATCTCCGGAGAGTCAATCCTGATTGCCCGGACCATCTCACCGATTGCATGCTTCCTCCGGACACCTTCGTACTCCCTGACAGCAGTGGCAATCCGGGCGGAAGAGCAGTCATTAACAACCATGGAAACCCCGTTTATTAGGTATCTACTAACCATTTCAGCATCATCAGAGATAATTTATTTCATATACGGTCGAAGGGATAGCATGGACTGGCCCTCTAAGTACCGCCCGAAGCATATTGCCGAGGTTGTGGGGAACAGCACGGCACTTCGCCAGATGGTGGAATGGGGTCAGGCATGGACATGGGAGAGCAGACCCCTCCTGCTCCATGGCAAACCGGGCACCGGGAAGACCTCGAGCGTCTATGCCCTCGCTGAAGATCTCTTCTGGGAAGTTATCGAGCTGAATGCCAGCGATCAGCGGACGAAGGAGGTCATCCAGAAGATAGCCGGGGCAGGCAGCCAGACCGGGAGCCTTACCGGTGCGAGAAGAAAGGTCATCCTTCTCGATGAGGCAGACAGCCTCCACGGCACAGCAGATCGTGGCGGCGCACGGGCTATCCTCGATGTGCTGAAGACGGCCAGGCAGCCGGTAATCCTTATTGCCAATGATCTCTACCAGATCCCGCCAGAGATCCGATCCAGGTGTGAACTGATCCAGTTCCGGGCTCTCCCTGCCCGGTCCATAGCTCCACGGCTCCGTTTCATCTGCAGCAGTGAGCGCCGGACCTGTTCTGAATCAGCCTTAAAAGACATCTCTGAAGCAGCAGGAGGGGATATGCGGGCAGCAATCACCATGCTCGAGGCAGCAGCCATCGGAAAAACCACTCTTGAACAGGCTGACGTGGCAACATCGCGGAAGGATGAACGCTCATCAGTGTTTGACCTGGTTGCTTCCATATTCGGGGTTACTGCCGGGGGGGAGCTGATGAGGGTTGCCTATGAGGTTGATGAGACACCGGACACCCTGGCACAGTGGATTGAAGCCAATCTGGGCCAGATCAGGGATCCTGAGGGTTTCACCCGTGCGTACCGGTGCCTCTCCCGGTCTGATACCTATATCGGGCAGACCTACCGGCAGCAGTATTACACGTTGTGGCGGTATGCATCCGCTTTGATGATTCTCGGGGTTTCCGAAGCGGCATCGGGTTCCGGGATCCACGCCCGCATTGTTCCTCCCGAGCGCTGGAAAAAGATGGGGAGTTACCGGAAACAAAAGGCTGTCCGGGCGGGGATGCTTGAGAAAGTCTCCACGGGTCTCCATGTGTCACAGCACGTCCTCCGTGATGCATACCTTACATCGCTCTCCATGCTGGCTGACAGGGATCCCTTTGATTTTGCCCGTGACTTTTCTCTTGACGCCGATGAGCTGAACGTCCTTATCCATGACAAAAACCGGGCTTCGAAAGTGGTAAAAACCCTTCTGGAGGAGGAGAGGAGACAGGAAAAGGAACGGGAGACTGGTGAACGGGTGAAGAAAAAAACGGCAGCATTACCCGGGAAAGGTGGTCCGGAAGTTCAGGGGAGAGAGGCCCCGGTTTCCAGGGAATCCCCCGAACCCCAACCCTCCGGAGAGGAGGGTCTCATCGAGAGACCGGGTCAAAAGACACTTTTTAGCGGTTTCTGACTTTATGGTACTGGTGGAGGATCACCCCGCAGTTGATGATATCCCCCTCTCCACCGAATTTTTCAAAACCAAGGTGATAGACGATGAGATCAGAGGTCGTCCGGACAGCAAGGTCAATCAGGGCAGGTACCATCTCTTCGCCCGGGCGGACAGCATAGATGAGGTCCACGTCCTGGTAGAGCAGGTAATCCGGGGAGAAGAGATCATCAATAATAAACCGGATTCCAAAGGTTTCCTCCGGCTGCCTGATATCAGTGCAGATAATCCTCATACCCTTCCTGCAAAGGAAACGCGCTGTTTCGAAATTGTTTCCGACCCCAATCTCAGCGGCAGACCGGTAATGGGACGCAATGTACGCGCCAATTATCCGTTCAATATGTTTATGACCGCCCATTGTGAGTACAATGGTGATGGATCTCCTTATTTTTTGGGATTCCGGGGCTCCGGGAGGACTCGGACTTCCCGTCTCCCGGCTCATCAGTGATCTCTTTTTCCTTCCTGCCTCTGTCGGATCAAATCCGGTTGTTATGAACGGGTATGTCGGTTCTCGGCGGCAGACCAATGCCCGTACTGTGCTCGACAGCCTCCAGCTCTTCAGGCAGCGGCAGGGGATACCGGGGCCGTTACTCCTTGTCTGTGGAAACGATCTTTTTTCCGAGGGTGTGACCTCTCTCTTCGGACTTGCCCGTCCCCAGTCACGGGTAGCAGTTGTTTCGACTGCCCGCCTGGATAACCGGTTCTATGGTCTTTCAGAAGACGAGGATGAGCTGATCGACCGGATCGTGAAGGAAGGCGCTCATGAAGTCGGACATCTCCTGGGCCTGGATCACTGCCCGGATCCTTCATGCATCATGTATCAGCCCCTGACCCTCGATGATCTCGACCGGAAGGAGAGAGCATTCTGTAAAGGCTGCAGGGACAGGCTCGATGGAGCAATTACCGGTACTGTGGACGAGCCATAAAATTGGTTCCTCTGGATCTTTCATTACACCCGGGGGATCTGAACCGGTACAATGCCGCCCTCCGGTTGTTGCATACCGGAATTCCCAAAATGCACCTGATCCCGGAAAATACTGCCTTTTAATTGGAAGGGATATTCCCTTTATAAAAAGAAGGATTCAGCCAAACAGGGCTCCAAGCCCTGCCATACCGCTTTCTTCTTCTTCCTTCTTCTCTTCAGCACTGGGGGCAGCAGCTGCCGGGGCAGCTGCCGGGGCTCCGGCAGCGGCAGCAGGTGCTGCAGCAACGGGAATGGCTACCGGTGCAGCCGCAGCCTTGCTGATAGCATCATCGATGTTGATGCCATCGAGGGCAGCAACCAGTGCTTTTATTCGGGCTTCGTCAACAGCGATTCCGGCAGCGGTAAGGACCGCCTTTACACTCTCTTCATTGATACCCTTTCCTGCCTTGTGGAGGAGGAGGGCTGCATAAATGTACTCCATTTCTTTCACCTATTCTTGTTTTGTTTTCAGGATTTCCCGACCAGTTTCTGGAGGGCTGCACTTTCCCTTTGCGCTCTTGCCAGGATTCCATCAATCACATCTCTTTCATAGATGCTTGCCTCTACTGCAAGACCGCGTGCATCTCTGACGGCGCGGGTGATAATCGGACCCATGGTCTCCCTGGTCGGTATGACCGCCTCGACCGAGAGGTTGAATGCCTGCCGGGATGCCAGGGTTATCTGGCGGATGATCAGATCTTCATCAATCGCGAGGACGGACGGTTCATACAGGCTTCCCTCAAAGATGGCTGCCTGGAGGATGAGCCCGACGTCCATCGGTTTAATGTCGAGCTTTGCCAGCACATTGGCAAGCTTGGGACTGATGGCTTCCCCTTTCTTCACCACCGTTTTTGTCTCGCGGATCTTCACCTTGCCTGCCTCGATGGCAGCAGGGATTCCCGCCTGCTGGAGTTCTCCGACAATGGGCCCCGGCTTGAAACTCGTCGGGCCTTTCTCGACCACGATATCATCCGGAGCTCGCTCCCCCGGCTTTGCTACCATCTTGGTCTTTGTCATTTCGAGCTGCTTGTACAGTCTGAACGGGTTTTCATTGGTGAAGATAAGTGCCGATTGACCGGAGAGGTGGTCTGCAAGGTTCCTGATCTCCCCTCCAAGCTCTTCGAAGGCATGGGATATCAGCGTGTTCCTCGTCATTTTAAGTTTTGCTGTCCCTCTCAGGTTCCTTCGTATCTGCTGGAGCTGGGCTGCGGGAATGCCATACATGTCAACAAGGCCGATAAGAGCATACCTGCCGGCATCAGCCTTGATCTCCTCGATTTCCCTCCTCTTCCATGCCGGAAGGTGATGGGTATACAGCACCATTTATATCAGCCTCTCTGCCGGACCCATGGTGGTCTTGACATAGACTGACTTGATGTTCATGGCCCCCTGTTCGAGAGTGCCCTCAATCTTCTTTAAGACTGCATCAATATTTTCGGCAATATGCTCCGGTGGCATTCCGGTGGACCCGACCTTGACATGGAACGTCCTTTTGTCTTTGGTCCTCACCTTTACCGATTTCCGGAGACGCTCAACAATCGGCCTGATATCGGTTCCGCCCGGGATCGGTGTGGGCATCCGTCCCCTCGGTCCAAGTCGCGGACCAAGGAACCGGCCAACCTGGGGCATGACGCCGGTCTCGGCAAGGAAGAAACGATACTTCCCTGCAACCTGGCGGGCTTCCCGTGGTTCACCGCCCAGGCGCTCAATCTCTTCAGGACCGATGATCAGGTCGACCCCGGCCTCCCGTGCCTGGGTGGTGATGTCTCCCTTGCCAAGAACCGCAATCCCCACCGGTTTTCCTGTCCCGTGGGGGAGAAGAATCGTTTCATCGATACGGTTCTTCGGCTGCGCCATATCGATATTCTTGAGATTGATGGTGAGATCAACACTCTCGGAGAATTTCCGTTCTGGCGCTTTTTCAATGGCCGTTTTCACGGCATCTAAAATTCTGGTCCTTTCTACCATTCTGTTCCTCCATAGTATCCGACCTTTTTCCTGATCTCCTATGGTTTTTGCTCGTTACTTTGCGAGGACCGCATCGTATGTACCGGCATCGATTGCCGCAAGGATCTCCTTGGGCCGTCTGCCGTCAACGTTCACACCAAGACTCACACAGGTGCCGACAACTTCTTTGACCGCGTGTTTCAGGTCATAAGCGAGCATGTCGTTTCCTTTCATCCTGGCGATCCTGACTGCGGCCTCCATGGGCAAGTCACCAACAATTTTGACGTTGGGCTCGGGGGATCCTTTCTCGATATTAACCTCTTTCTTAATGAGAGCTGTGGTGGGCGGTATACCCACGGTTATCGTGAAATCCTTCTTCTCGTCAACATCGATCCGAACCGGTACCTGCATCCCGTTGAAGTTCGCGGTCCGCTTGTTGATCTCATCGACGACTGCCTTCACATTAATACCGAGTGGTCCGAGTGCTGGTCCTATCGGTGGACCTGCAGTTGCCTTCCCTCCAGGGACTAATACCTCGACCACGTCTGCCATTGTATCACCCTGCTGTCCCGCTGAGGGTATCAGCGTGGGTTAAAAAAGGTAGACCCGTGGGGACTTAAAGGTTATAGCCGGGGAGGAGAGAGGTAAAAAAAAGATCAGCCGGCCTCGCCCCGGTCGACAACTCTCACATTATCCCCTCGTACCGTGATCGGAATGGGAAGGACGCTCTCGTAGAGCTCGACAGTAATCTCTTCCTTTCCGGTATCTATCCGTTTTACAACGGCTTTTTCACCCTTGAAGGGACCTGCAATGAGTTCGACAATCGTGCCTTCAGATATCCCGCTGACGACCGGCTTCGGCACCAGGAAATGGGCTACCTCCGCGAGGGTGGTCTCACCCCTGACCACCGTACGCGCATGGGCAACCTTCTCGGCAAGCTGTTCAATCCGGGCAAGGCTTTCGGGGGTCTCCACCAGGACATATCCTTTCAGCTCGTCGGGAACGATGATGGCTGTTACTTTTACATCGGTTGCATTCGTATCAATAGCCTTCTTGATATTATCAGCAACCGTCCGCTCCTGTTTTGACGTGGTCTTGATAGCAAAAATACGGTTGGTGTATTCTTCCATGGTAATCAGGACGACAGGGGGATCAGACCGATATAAATCAGGAATCCGATAAGACCGACAACGAGGACTCCGGCCGCAGCGACCAGGGCGATCTTGTTGAACTCTTCGCGGGTAGGTGTTCTGGCCAGCTTGAGGATCCTCCAGTACTTGCGGAACAGCTCCTCGTTGATATTTACTTTCAGGTCGGGTTTTACAATTTCCATGAGCAATCACTTGAGAAAATCGATCTCAAACTGTTTCTGGACTTTGGGGGTTATTTTTTCATTCCTACCATATATTTGTGGCGACCGGACACCGGTTACGACCAGCATGGTTCGCATCTTGTTCTGCATGCCGGAATCGACCTGCGCCCCCCAGATAATCCGCGCGCCAGGGTCGATCCGGTCATACACTTCCTGGATGACACCTTCCGCCTCAGCCATGGTCATGTCAGGCCCCCCGACAACGTTCACCAGGGCCGCAGTAGCCCCTGATATATCGACATCGAGAAGGGGGGAACGGATCGCTTTCTTGACCGAGTCAGCTGCCTTATCTTCACTATCACTCTCGCCAACACCAATCATGGCAACCCCGCCCCGCTCCATAACCGTACGGACATCGGCAAAGTCAAGGTTCACCAGCCCGGGCATGGTGATGAGTTCGGTTATGCCTTTGACCGCACGCATCAGGACTTCATCGGCAACTTTGAACGCGGCATAGAGCGGGAGTCTCGGGACTACCTCCAGGAGCCGGTCATTGGGAACCACGATGACGGTGTCTGCGACATCCCTGAGGCGTTCAAGTCCCGCCTCGGCATTCTCCATCCGGATGGCTCCTTCGGCAGTAAAAGGGAGGGTGACAATGGCGATGGTGAGAGCCCCCTCGTCCCGGGCCGCCTTGGCCACGATAGGGGCTGCTCCGGTCCCGGTTCCGCCACCCAGGCCAACGGTTATGAAGACCATATCACTCCCGGAGACAACCCGTTTGATATCCTGTTCATTCTCGAGAGCGGCTTCCTCTCCGATCTGGGGAATGGAACCTGCACCAAGCCCGCGGGTTCGCTGCCTCCCGATGAGTACCCGGTGGTCAGCGATTGTCCGTGACAGGTGCTGGGCATCAGTATTCATGGCAATCAGGGATGCCCCGTGGATCCCCTCCTCTTTCATCCTGGTGATGGTGTTCGAACCGCTCCCCCCGCACCCAATCACCGTGATCTCGGTCTTGAGTTCTTTCAGAATCTGGTCGAGTTCCTCGTTCTCGGTCCGTACCAGATCCGGTTCGGAACTCGCCTTGGTCAACGCCTCTTCGACAATCGATCTCATATCAATTTCTCCAATCCCGGGATTTGGATCGTAACCTCTCTGCTGATGCGGACCATGTCCGGGGTGATCTCACGGCCATCGATGACCACGACCCTGCCCTTCATCAGTTCGCCGTAGAGAGGTCCAGCCGGCACCCCCAGATTGCGCGCACGATCCGGGTCGAACCTCGATTTCCTGATGATGAGCTGATCGCCCTTAATCGCCGTGTTTTCTCCTCTACTTATGATTGTTACGCATAAGCTTATTAAAGCATTCAGTACAACGGGTGAGTTTTCACCGGTTATGATAAAAACAGGCAGGATGGGGTTCGATCTCGTGGAGAGGGAGATGACGGGGAGCTGTTCCAGGCCGTTCTGCAGAGAAAGGGCATCAGCCAGGAGGGCTTCACGGACCAGGACCGGGGAAAGGTTGATCGTACGGGGTTTCCCTTCCCTGACAAGGCCTGAGATATGCACCCCTGCCCCGGGATCTGTTTTCCTGGCGATTTCACGAACGGCCTGCCAGGTCTCCCAAGAGAGGTGGTTCAACTGGAGGAGCTCGGTCTCGGAAAGGCGGGTAATACCCTCTTCATCGATCAGGGCAGATAACCGGGACAGGTCTCCTGCTGACAGGGCTTTTCGATCGACATAAACTGCCCTGGCCTTACCCATTCTCATGAGATAGTGGAGCATTCTTGTATCGATACTCGATGTATACCGGGAATGGACAATATGGCCGAACGCGGCCCGCGATGCAAGGGCAATCTCGGTCTCCCTTCTTGCATAGTGGGTCCCGCCAATACCGAGGAGGTCAATTGTTTCCTCCGGGTCTGCTTCGAGAACGCTCCGTGCGACTGCGGCTCCCGCTGCAGGATCCTGCCATTCTCTCTCCGTGCTCCCGATCTCAACAAAAAAAGAGGGGATCTCAAGCTCTGAAGGGCCGTGGTGGGTAACCTCATAGGAGACCCGGTATCCCGGAGGAGCATGGAACGAGAGCCTGCGAAGAACAGCATGCATCCATCCCGGTGCGGCAACAGCCACTGACCAGGATGTCCCCCCCAGGTCAGCAGGACCGATATTTCCGGTGACATGGACCGTCAGGACCGGAAACGGGTTGATACTGGAATGCCGGGAGAGAAAGATGATCAGGTCAGCATCGAGGGAGCGGTCGAGATGATCCTGGCCGATCAGCCTTCCCTCAGCCTCGTGGAACAGGAGGTCGTGGTGTTCCAGCGGAAAAAAGCCCTCTCCCCCGCCAGTGGCCAGGAGGGAACCGATCTGGTTCCTGATATTCTTCCCCCCGGGATCCTGGCGGGAATGGACCAGGGCAATCTTCACGGGCACTGACCTCCGGGGGCCACTGGACGGCCAGCTACAAACATGGTAAACCCTATTTCCCTGTAAACATACTATTGTTCCTATGGATGAGGAGAAGATACGATCCGCATTTGAAAAAGAGGGGATAGGGAGCGAAATAAAATGCCCTGAGGCCTTTGCTATTTCCGAGAAATATGGCATTAAAAAATCGGATATATCGCGGTACTGCAATGAAAACAGGGTGAAGATCAGGGCATGCCAGCTGGGCTGCTTTAAATGACCCTCTTTTTCCGTACAATTTCTGTTGAAGAAGCGATCAGGGCATCACGCTCCATCGCAGTCCGGATGCCCTCCGAAATTATCCCGCTTTCAGAGGCTTGCGGACGGGTTCTGGATTCCGGTATCACTGCCGGTGCTGATATCCCCTCGTTTTCCCGGTCAACCATGGACGGCTTTGCCCTGGTGACCGCTGATACGATAGGAGCCTCCGAATCCCTCCCGGCCATGCTCAGGCTGGCCGGGCGCATGGGGATGGGCAGCGGGGCAGGTATAGGGGTCTCACCGGGCAGGTGTGTCTATGTTCCTACCGGTGGAGCTGTTCCCGAAGGAGCGGATGGACTGGCCATGGTGGAAATCTGCGAGCAGCTGGGGGATCAGGTACTGGTCAGGAAGCCGGTGGCAAACGGAGAGAACATCATGACCCCGGGGGAGGATTTTCCAGCAGGTTCGATAGTTCTCACAAAAGGGACACGTCTCACGCACCGGGATATCGGAGCACTGGCAGCGGTTGGTGCTGCCCGGGTACCGGTCACACGGCAGCCGGTGGTTGGTATTATTTCCACCGGGAATGAACTGGTCCCGGTCCCTGATATCCCCGCACCAGGTCAGGTGCGGGATATCAACAGCTACCTTATCGGCGCGTTTCTCGTGAACAGTGGTTGTATCCCGGAATGTTTTGGCATTGTCAGGGACGACCGGACGTCTCTCCGGACGGTGCTCACACGAGCGCTGGAACGATGTGACGCGGTGCTCCTTTCCGGTGGAAGCTCAAAGGACGACCGGGATATGACCGCAGAAATCATCAGGGAATCGGGCGAGGTGCTGGTGCACGGGATCTCCATCTCTCCCGGCAAACCCACGATTATCGGGCGGGCAGGGGGAAAACCGGTCATCGGACTCCCGGGCCATCCTGCTTCGGCATATATCGTAGCCCTCGTGATCGTTCGGCCGCTGCTTGCAGAAATGACCGGAGAACGTGATCCGGGTCTCCCGGCCAGAACCCTGACCCTCGCCGAGAATGTTCCTTCAGCCAGGGGAAGAGAGGATTACATCAGGGTCCGGATCCATGATGGGAAGGCATATCCCGAATTCGGAAAATCCGGTCTGATCAACACCCTTATCAGGAGCGACGGCCTTATCCGGATACCAGCCGGGAAGGAGGGGCTTGAGGAAGGTGAGTGCGTGGAGGTGATCCTCTGGTAACCAGGTACCTCTCGCTGGTATCCCTTGACAAGGTGCTCGAACTCATACGGCAGGAATTTCCCCCCGCCCGTTTCAGCACCGAAGTCCCCCTTGAAGAGTCGGTGGGACGGATCACTGCATCCCCGGTTTTTGCAGGGTATTCTGTTCCAGAAGCCCACCTCGCTGCCATGGATGGCATTGCTGTCCGGAGTGAAGACAGTTTCGGGGCCAGTGAGCAGAACCCGGTGGTCCTGCATGATTATGCACGGGTGAATACCGGCAATGTGATTCCCGAAGGATATGATACTGTCATCATGATCGAGGATATCCGGTTTGACGGAGATGCTGCTGTCATCCGGAAGGCGGCAAGTGCCTGGCAGCATGTGCGGCCGGCCGGTGAAGATATCGCTGAATCCGAGATGATCCTTCCGTCAGGCCACCGGATCCGCCCTTCTGATACCGGTGCCCTTTCTGCATACGGTATCATGGAGGTTGCGGTCCGTACCGTTACTGTCGGAATCATCCCGACCGGGAGCGAGCTCGTCCCGGCAGGAACACGGCCGTTGCCAGGGCAGGTGGTGGAGAGCAATACCATCATGGCTGCAGCCTGGCTCGGTGCGCTCGGTGCTTCCTGTCACCGTTACCCGGTGACTCCGGATGTTCCCGGGGAGATCCGTGCCGCGGTTGAGCGTGCTGTCCGGGAGAATGATATGGTCATCGTATCTGCAGGATCATCTGCAGGGACCAGGGATTACACCGCACGGATCATCGCTGACCTGGGGGAAGTGCTGGTCCATGGAGCAGGGATCAAGCCGGGAAAACCGGTCATTATCGGAAAAATCTCGGGCAAACCCATCATCGGTATGCCCGGCTACCCGCTCTCTGCATTGACCGTGATCAGGGAGATCATGGTGCCCCTCCTCGGGCAGTACGGGCTCGAGGCCCCGGAACGACAGGTCCTGCCGGCTGCTCTTACAGCTACCCTCTACTCAGAAGTGGGAACCTGCGAATTCGTGCTCCTCTCTGTCGGAAAGATCAGGGACCGGTGGGTTGCCGTCCCCCTCTCCCGGGGATCAGGGGTCCAGATGAGCGGGGTCCGGGCGAATGCATTCCTCCGCATCCCTGACAACATTGAAGGATATGAGGCAGGAGAGAACATCCTGGCAGAACTCCTGGTGCCGCAGAGCCTGGCAGAATCAGCACTCCTGGTGAGCGGCAGTCATGACCCGTCCCTTGACTACCTGGCGGAGCTGGTCCGGAAGGATGGAATTGCCCTCCACTCATCACATACCGGGAGCATGGGCGGGCTCCTCGCTCTCCGGCGCATGAGCTGCCATGCGGCGCCTCTCCACTTGCTCGATGAGGGGGGGGATTATAACCTCCCGTTTCTCGAGAAATACCTCCCCGGCCAGAAGGTTATCCTCGTCTGTATCGCTGAACGTGAGCAGGGGATAGTCTCAAGGGACGGCATCTCGCTTGCCGAGCTTCCCGGCCACCGCTTTGTCAACCGGCAGAAAGGATCCGGAACACGCATCCTGCTCGACCATGAGCTCCGGAAACTCGGTATTGGTCCATCCCTCATCCCGGGATATGACCGGGAACTGACCACCCATATCAGTGTTGCACTTGCCGTGAAAACCGGTGATGCCGATGCCGGCATGTGCGTCTATTCAGCGGCAAAAGCACTGGGACTGCCTTTTGTCCCCGTTGGAAAGGAACGCTACGAGCTTGCGATCCGGACCGAGGACAGAGAGGACACCCGGATACAGGGGCTGGTTTCAGCCATCTCCTCCCCGTCGTTCAGGGATATCCTCTCCGGCCTTGGCGGGTATGATACCCGGGAGACCGGTGTATTCCGGACAGTGCCCTGATACCAGTATCCTCCGGAGTATCACACCGGAAGATCCCCTCGATCTTCCAGGTATGGTCCCCGAACACGCCCTTCCCGCACTTCAGGGCAAGTGCCATCTCCGAAAGGGTTCCCATACGAGCCACCGAACGCCGGAAGAATATCGGCAGACTGGACCAGGACCGCGTTCCGGGCATGGCCAAGGCCTGACTGTATCACCATGGAGAGGTATGGGTTTCCCTGGCCGGGATCCGGGAGTATCTGAATGTCAGAGACCCGATTCTTCCAGCGCCCCCCTGCAGGCAGCTTCCATGGTCCCGCCCAGGCCGCCACAGAGGAGTACTCTCCCTCCCTGGCTATCAACCGCCCAGCAGCGCGGGCCGATTCATACTCCCGGACTGTGCAGCTCCCCGGGCCGATAATCGCAATCTGGATCCTCCCGACCGGAAGGAGGGTTTCGGGAGGGGCTGTGGTCACGGTTATCCCTCCCTGGTGGTGAGGATCAGGAGCCGTTCATCGGTCATTTCGCGGATTGCATACCGTGGGCCTTCCCTGCCGGTGCCTGAGCCTTTGACCCCGCCATACGGCATATGGTCGACCCGGAAGGTGGGAATATCGTTGATCACCACCCCTCCGACTCTGGAATCTTCAAAAACCTGCAGGATCCGGATGATATCCCTGGTAAACACGCCCAACTGCAGGCCGTAGGCACTCCTGCCAGCCGCGATAAGGGCTTCATCAAAATCCTCATACCGGGTTACGGTAATGACGGGGGCAAAAGCTTCCTCACATTCAACCCTCATGCCAGGATCCGTGTCAGTGAGAATGGTCGGAAAGAAGAGGGAGCCTGTATGGGTCCCCCCGCACAGGAGCCGTGCCCCTCCCTGCACGGCATCATCCACCAGCTGCTGTGCCCGCTCTGCTGCCGCTGCAGAGATCATAGGACCGACATCTGTTGTTTCCTCCCGGGGATCCCCGGTCCGGAGTGCATCGGTTTTCTGCCGGATAAGGGAAAGCGCTGCGGTATAAATTTCAGCATGCAGGAAGACCCGCTGCACCGATATGCAGACCTGCCCGGCGTTGGTAAATCCCCCCGTAACAATCCGCGAGGCTGCATAATCAAGTGCTCCGTCGCTGTGAAGGATGACTGCTGCGTTCCCGCCGAGCTCGAGGGTCACCTTCTTTCTCGCAGCCTTCTCCTTCAGACGCCATCCTGCCCCTGGACTGCCGGTAAAGCTGAGGACCGCAATCCGCTGGTCCTCCACCAGGCGCTCCGCAATATCCCGGGGACAGGGAACGACGCTCAGGGCCTCGGGGGGTATGCCGGCTCCCAGGGCCATGTCAGCCAGGAGGAGCGCAGAGACCGGTGTGGCAGATGCAGGTTTGAGGATGAGGGGGTTTCCCGCAGCAACAGCCGGCCCGAGTTTATGGCAGGCGAGGTTCAGGGGGAAATTGAAGGGAGTGATACCGAGCACCGGGCCGGCCGGAAACCGCCGGGTTATCCCGAACCTCCCCTCAGCATCCCTGGTCCAGTCCAGGGGGATAACCTCCCCGCCTATACGCCTGGCCTCTTCGGCCGAAGTCCGGAGGGTCATGGCTGCCCGCTGTACTTCGAGCATGGCAAATCTGTGTATCTTTCCCCCTTCCAGTACGAGTGTCTCGGTCAGGGCATCCGCCTGGTCCTCGATCCGATCGGCGAGCGATGAAAGGATCCTGCTCCTCTTCTCTGCCGACATCTTCCGGGTAATCTCAAAGGCTCCGGCCGCAATTTCAGCCGCCTCATCGAGATCCCGGGGTCCTGCCCGGTGCACCAGGGCAACAACGTCCCCGGTATACGGAAACCTGATCTCCAGGGGATCCGGGTTGGTCCTCCACTCGCCACCGACCAGGAAACGGTACTCGGGTACCTTCTCCATTGTTTTCATCATCCCTCTGTTGCGTACCAGCGCTCCCCCAGGGCAGGGCTGATCAAAGAAACTACTTTGTGTTCAGGAGGATAATAGCTGTGAATATACACGCTGCCAGGCATGCGGGTACAGGGGACAATATCGGGGGATCCGGGTTGAAGGAAGCCGCCAGTTCATACAATGCACGAGAGATTGAGGATGCCGTAAAGCAGTTCTGGCACGATAATGCGGTATATGTAAAGACAAAGGAACTCCACATCCGCGACAGGGACTTCTTTTTTGTGGACGGGCCCCCGTACACCACCGGGAACATCCATCTCGGCACTGCATGGAACAAGATCCTCAAGGACAGTATGCTCCGCTATACCCGCATGACCGGCCGGAATGTCATTGCCCGCGCCGGGTATGACATGCACGGGCTCCCTATCGAGGTCAGGGTTGAACAGGAGCTCGGGTTTACCTCAAAGCGTGATATAGAACAGTTCGGGATTGGTCCTTTCATCGAGCGCTGCCGGTCATTTGCCGAAAAAAACATGGATGCCATGAGCAGGCAGTTTGCGGATCTCGGCGTCTGGCTGGACTTTGATGACCCCTACCAGACCATTAAGCCTGAATACATCGAGGCGGCCTGGTGGACCCTGAAAAAAGCCGATGAAGCCGGGATGCTCGAACGGGGATACCGGGTCGTCAATTGGTGCCCCCGTTGCGCAACGGCAATCGCTGATGCAGAGGTCGAGTACTGGGATGAGAGCGATCCCTCAATCTATGTCAAGTTTCCCATCAGGGGCCGGGATCAGGAATACCTTGTCATCTGGACCACAACTCCCTGGACCCTTCCCGCAAATGTGGCGGTTGCCGTGCATCCCGGGATAACCTATGCCCGTCTTGAGGCAGTAAAAGGCGGAAAGAAGGAGATCCTCTGGATTGCCGAAGATCTTGCTGAACCTGTCCTCAGGAAAGGAAGGTACCAGGATTACACTGTCCTTGAAAAGACCGGTGGTGACGGCCTCGCCGGGTTTGAATATCTCTCCCCGCTTGAAGAGAAGGTCCCGCTCCAGAAAGAGATCTCCCACCGGGTGGTGACCGCAGATTTCGTCACCCTCGAAAACACCGGCATGGTTCATATCGCTCCCGGGCATGGATGGGATGACTACCTTCTCGGATGCAGGGAGGGCCTGCCCATCGTCTGCCCGGTTGATGCCACCGGCCGGTTTATGGCAGAGGCAGGTATTCTTTCAGGGATGTACATCAAGGATGCCGACGGAGTGGTCTTAGAGGAACTCGGGGACCACCTCGTTGCACAGGACGTTGTTCTCCACCGGTACGGGCACTGCTGGCGGTGCAAAACGCCCATCATCTTCAGGGCTACCGAGCAGTGGTTCCTGAAGGCTTCTGAAATGCGGGACCGGATGCTCGAAGAGGTCGCATCAGTGACCTGGTATCCCGAATGGGCCGGAAGTGCCCGGTTCTACGATTGGATCAAGGAAGCCCGCGACTGGTGCATCTCTCGCCAGAGGTACTGGGGGATCCCGATTCCGGTCTGGGAGTGCCGGTCCTGCGGGAAGCACCGGGTCTTTGGTACCATCAGGGAACTGGAAGAAGCGAGCGGCACCCCGCTGCCGGATCCGCACCGCCCCTATGTCGATGAGGTAATCCTGCCCTGCAGCTGTGGCGGGATCATGCAGCGGGTCGTGGACATTTTTGATGTCTGGTTTGACTCGGCCGTTGCTTCATGGGCAACCCTGTCATTCCCTGGAAAGAGGGGTGACTTTAACCGTCTCTGGCCTGCCGATTTCATCGCAGAAGGCCAGGACCAGACCCGGGGATGGTTCTATTCGCAGCTCGGGGCCAGCACCATCGCCTTCAACCGGTCACCCTACAGGAGCGTCCTGATGCACGGGTTCGCCCTTGATGCTGAGGGGAGGAAGATGAGCAAGAGTTTCGGAAATGTCGTCAGCCCTGAGGAGGTTATCGCCGCGCACGGGGTGGATGTGCTCCGGCTGTACGTGCTCTCCTCAAATGCCCCCTGGGATGACCTCAAGTTCAACTGGGAGGGGGTGCGGACTGTCAACCGGGCCATCAACATCTTCTGGAACGTGTACCGCTTCCCGCTCCCCTACATGATTCTCGATGGTTTCTCACCTTCTCCCGGGCAGGGGAACGGCTGGGATGGGACAGCCGTCGTATCCATCCTCCCGGGGCTGGCTCCCGAAGACCGCTGGATCATCTCCCGGGTCAACTCCTGTGCTCTGCAGGTCGATGCGGCCATGAAAGAATGCCAGATTCACCGGGCCACGAGAGCCCTCCTCACCTTCATTCTCGAGGATCTCTCCCGCTGGTATGTCCAGCTGGTCAGACCACGGATGTGGCTGGAAGGTGAATCGGCGGCAAAGACCGGTGCCTTCGAGACCATGTACTACGTGCTCCGGAGGCTCTGCAGCATGCTGGCCCCCTTCACCCCTCATCTCACCGAGATAATGTTCCGGAATATCCGGCTTTCCGGAGACCCGGAAAGCGTCCACATGACCGACTGGTTTTCAGGATCAGTGGAGCTTATCGATACCCGGCTTGAACGCGAGATGGACATCATACGTTCCTTTGATGAGGCCCAGGCCAATGCCCGGCAGGCCGGAAAACGGAAACTCCGCTGGCCGGTCGCCGAATGCATCGTAGTGACTGGGAGTGACGAAGTCGTATCGGCCCTGGAAAACCTGAATGCAATCTGCCGGGAGCGGGCAAATGCCCGTGCCGTGCGGGTGATCCGGGGGCGGTATGACCGGGTCGGCTGGCGGGCGGAACCGGTGATGAAAGCGCTGGGACCTGCATTCGGGAAGAGTGCCCCCCTGGTCCGGGATAGTATCCGGGAGACCGATGCGGCTTCCCTCAAGGAGGCGCTTGACCAGGGGACATCCGTAATGCTGGAAACGGGGAACGGATCGTTTGAGATCACGCCCGGCCAGGTCACGTTTGTCGAAGAACTTCCCCCCGGCCTCTTCCAGGCTCCCATGGACGGCGGAATCACCTATGTCGATGTGACGCTGTCCCCTGACCTCGAGGCCGAAGGATATTCCCGTGAAATCATCAGGCGTATCCAGGAGATGCGCAGGCAGCTTGACCTCAGGGTAGAGGATTATATCACTGCAGAAGTGGTGATTGCTGATGAACGGGTGACCCAGCTCATCAGCGATCTCTGGCGGGAGGGTATCAGGGAAGATGTGCGGGCCGGGGCTCTCATTCTTTCTGCAGGTCCGCCCGGGAATCTTGCCGGAACCTGGAGCCTTGAACGGGACTGGGACGTGGAAGGGATCCGCATGGTGATCGGGATTTCACAGTTCTCCGATCAGCCCGGTAAGAAATGAACGACCTTCCGGAGAGCTGAATACGGGAGGCTCCCGGTCACTCACGATAGTGGTGCGGACGGTCTGGACAAACCGGGAGAGCACCGGGTTCCATCCTTCAACCGTTTTCCCCTTTTTATAAACCAGGATACCGCGCCGTTGCCATGCCGGGGTTTTCGCCAGGTTGATACCATGGGAGAACATCAGCTCGTGCAAGGCAGGGGAAGAGAGGCCTTTGAGCCTTTTTGCCGCAGCCTTCCGGTTCATTCCCTCATCAACCAGGGTCGAAAGACAGTACGCATTGATATGGTTTCGCCAGGCCTCTGCCTGGCGCTCGATGAGATACTGGACTGCAATATCAGGGGTGACCTGGATAATCCTGGCATCAAACGAGACGGGTATCTCTGATCGCATCTCGAGCATCAGTACGCTTGCCGTATACGATGCTGCAACCGAATCGATCTTCTCCACCCTCCCGGTAAAGGGAAGCTGTGAGAAATACAGGTTGATCTCATCTGAGAAGGTATAGGCAAAATCAGGGGAAAGGCCGCTGTCTGCCATCAGACGGATACAGACCTTTGTCATCGCCCCGGAGAACCGCTGATCAAAGGGCCGCTCAAGGTCCCATGCTTCGGCAGCACCATGAAAATTTCTCCCGTCAAGCCGTACAAAGACCGGCGGGACACAGCTCAGGCCGCTGAACAGTTCCCGGCTTTTCATCGTGATATCCAGGGGAAAAATCCCGGTGTAAAAAGTAAGGGGGTCTGGCAGGTCACACTTCTTCTGGTTTGAATGCACCGCCCAGGTGGCGGATGAGAACGATGTCCCCGATGCTCCTGATGATGCGGAACGGTATCTTGAGGCCCTTGTAGTTCTTGATATCAACGAGCTGCTGGTTGAGCTTGCCTACGACCAGCGACTCCATCTTTTTCGATTCAACATCGATGAGGACATCCTCTACTTCACCGACAAATATGCTCTTCTCTGTATATACTTTCAGTTCAAACAGCTCAGTTATCTGGGTTCTCATCCTAATCAATGAAAGATATATACTCTTCAGTTAAAAATATTCTCTCGTATGAACGGGTCGTTTCGGATCGGGACCATCTACGGGATTCCCGTCCTCCTCCACTGGTCTTTCCTCCTCATTATACCCTTCTTCGCCTGGATTATCGGCAGCCAGATCCTCCTGACTTCTGAACTCATCGAGCAGACCTTCAATATCGCCATCAACAAATCTTTGATTATTTCCGGATACACTCCCTATATCCTTGGCACGATTGTCGCGCTCGGTCTCTTCCTGGGGGTCTTCATCCATGAGATGGCCCATTCCGTGCTTGCCAAGGGAAAAGGAATAAAAATCAACAGCATCACCCTGCTCATATTCGGCGGCATATCATCCATGGAGGAACAGACCCCAGATCCCCGGATCGAGCTCCCCATGGCGCTCGTCGGTCCCCTGACCAGCCTTGCCGTGGGCATCATCTGTATCGGCATCATGTACCTGGGGGATGCCGTGATACAGAACCTGCCGGCTGCCGGTGTCTTTGTCTTTATCTTCGGGTACCTGGGGCTCCTCAACGTCTTCCTTTTTGCTTTCAACCTCCTCCCTGCCTTTCCAATGGACGGAGGAAGAGTGCTCCGGGCCTGGCTTGCCCGCGGCATGCCGCTCAACCGGGCCACCCGGATTGCTGCAGATGTTGGGAAGGTTTTTGCCGTGCTCTTCGGGCTGCTTGGTATCTTCCTCTTAAGCCCGATCCTGATCCTGATTGCCTTCTTCATCTATATCGGCGCATCCCAGGAATCAACCGCCATGAAGTATACCTTCCTCCTGAAAGATGTCACGGTGGGTGACATCATGGCCAGGAACGTTCTCGTCGTCCCTCAGGGCATGCCGGTCCGGGAGGTCATCGATCTCATGTATTCTACCAAGCATCTCGGGTTTCCGGTCGAAGAACGGGGACAGATCATGGGAATGATCACCCTTGCAGATGTCCATAAACTTGCCCCCCTCGACCGCGAAGCCCTGCAGGTCAGGGATATCATGACCAGGGGAGTGATTTCCCTTCCTCCTTCGGCCCCGGTAATCGATGCCCTCCGGATCATGTCCGGCAGTAATATCGGTCGGATTCCCATCATGGAGGGATCCCAGCTGGTGGGTATCGTCACGAGGACCGATATCATGAAGGTGATCGAGTTACGGGAGATGTGAGAAAGAGAAGAGCCGGTCAAGGGGGGTCTCACCGGCAAGGGACCGGAACTCTTCCAGGTTCCGGACCGGCCGCCTGGCCATGATCATCCCTGCTTTCTTTGCTGTAATGCCCGGGATCCAGGTGAGGGCTCCCCGCGGGAGCTCGTTGACCAGTATGGGGTAGGGGAGGACAGTGACCGAGCGCATTCCATGGTCAACGGTAACAGCATCGAGAATGGTTCTCTTCCGGACCCGGAGCGGTATCCCGCAGAGGATCGGGTATGAGCCCATCTGCCTGCCAAACGAGGTCTGGCCTTCCTCTTCTACCACCACCTCCCGAAGAATGGTCCCGGCCGGAAAAACCCGCCTGAGCATGGGTTGGTCGAACATCTTTCTGGTCTGTTCCTTGAAGGTGCGGAACCGGGCGGTATACCTGCCGAGAGTATTTTCCCTGTAGGCGCGTGTTCCCTCAAACGGCATCAGCTGACGGATATTCACCCTCCGCACCAGGAGGCCTGAGCGGAGAACCCGGGACAGGAACTGCTCGTTCTTGTCATAGGTTTCCGGGGTCTCACCGGCAAGACCGGCAACAAAGTTCAGTCCGGGGAGGATCTCGGGGATGCCATCCCGCCGGGACGCTCCGACATCGTTCACCACGGCAACGGCCTGCATCACCTCATCCGGTCCCGCCTTGAGGTTGTTCTCCCTGACCACGACCGGATCCGCGGTCTCCATCCCGAATGCCGCAACATCTCCCGGGGTATGGTGGAGGACAATTGCCTCCAGTGCCGCACGTGCCGGGTCCTCATGCCTGGCGATGGTCCCGGGATTGATGTTATCGATATGCAGGGTCCGTAACCCGGGAGCAGCAGTCCTGATTTCGGAGAAGAGCTCATCGATGCGATCAGGCCTGGGGACGGGGAATTCACCGCTGCCGGAACCATAGACGAGGAGATCAGGCTGTCTTCCCAGCCGGAAATGGCAGGCGCCAGCCCGGGAGAGCGCCCTGACCTCTCCTGCGATGGCTTCCACAGTCCTGTACTGCGGCGGGCCGTAGAAAGGTTCCGTGCAGAACGAGCACCCGCCGCTGGCCGAGCGCGGGCACCCCCGTGCCGTCTCGAGCTCGCACATGGTATAGGGAAATGACGGATGCTGCCGGATGATATCACACCCGCTGATACTCCACGCGTCAGAGCGGCGGTAGTCATGGATTCCGTGGGTCTTCCCGGTCAAGAGGAAGGCATCCAGGGCCTCCGGGGGTGACCCGGTCAGGAGATGGTCAAAGCCGGAAACGGCCAGGCGGACAGCTTTCTGTCCCCCGCCCGGAGAATACCCGAACCAGATGGGACCACAGAGGAACCGTTCCGTTCCTCTGAGCATGGCGCCAATCTGCTGGATTTCAGTCAGGCTCGCCGGGGTCCCCCCCAAATACTTCCCCGGAACTGTTACGCCGGCAAGGAGGACCGCACAGCCTGTCTGCCGGTGAGCGGCAAGGATCGCGGGGTTCTCCCGTATCTGGTCGATGGTTACATACACCGGTTCCCTGCCATGTTCCCTGAGAACCCCGGCAATAGCCCGTATGTACGGTGAAAGGTAGGGCGGGACACCGAGGCAGGCCGGCTCATCGATGTACCCGTCAATGAGGAGGGCTTCAGCAGGCATGACCTATCAGGGAGAGGAGCTGTCGTGCCCACTGGAGCTTGCCCCTCTTGACAAAATCGACATCCTGGTCATCGAGGTCAAAACCGGCAATGATGATCCGGTCCGCCCCCAGGTGATCTGCGGCGAAAACCGCTCGGTCCCCATCTGTGAACCCCCCAAAATTATGGAGCGGGGGGAAGGGTTCTGCCTGGGTTGTACCGACCACCGGACCTCTGAACCGGGGGGTCCAGAACCGGACCAGCGGGATATTATCCCCGTGGGCATGGATAACCATGACCGTACCTTCCTGGTTCATGGCAGGATAGTCATCGGCAGCCCCGTCCAGGTCGGTGAAGACTGCGTCCGGCCTGATCCCTGACCCGCGGAGGACCAGGGACGCTGCATCGGCAGCAAAGACCGTACCTTCGATCCGGCCCAGCTCATCTTTCAGACACGGGGCATTCCCGCAGACGGTGACGGTCTTCTCCCGGCAGAGATCTTCAAGCATCCTGATATCGTCGCGCGGGAGGAGCCCGGCAAGGATCCGGGCAGATTCTTCATCCATCTTCCGGTCAAAGGAGAATGTCTCAAGAATCTGGATATAGTAGGGTTCCCACTCTTCAAACTCCATTCTTCCCCTCGTTCTCAAGGCCGGCAAGAGCGCTGAAGCGGGCGATCAGAGGGTCCATGATGAGCGTGAGCAGGCCCTCCTTGTCCTTCACCCGGGTAAAATAGGCAAGGGGGATGCTGGCCGCGGCCATGCTCGGGTGTCCTCCGGCATCGCCGATATCTCCAAAGGCCTCCCGGAGCACATTGCCAATATGGATCCGGACATCCCGGTTCCGGGCAGACATGACAATCGCCTCATCCGATATCCCGTAGACGAGGGCAGTATTCACCCCTTCAAGACTGATGAGGAGATCTGCGGCCTGGGGCAGGGCATCGCGGTTCCGGATAAACCCGACATTCGAGATCAGGTATCCGCTCCTGATCTTCCGGTTCCTGATGGCTGTCCCGAGGATATCAAGGGTTTCCTGAGAGAGTGAAGGGGACATGATCTGGTCCAGGAGGTCCTGGTCGGTGAGGGGGAGGAGAAAGGCAGCATTGTTCAGGTCCTGGGGTGTGATATTTCGTCGGAAATCCCGGGTATCTGAACGGATACCGTAGAGGAGACCGGTTGCCACCCGTTTGTCAACTGATATATCGAGTTCCTGCAGGTACTGTGCCAGGATACTTGCGGTCGCCCCGAGGCCGGGGCGGGAATCGATGAACGCGGCTGCAGCAGCGGATTCATGGTCATCCCGATGGTGATCGATGATGATATCCACCCGTGTCTTCGGCAGGAGCGAGTTGTTGACTCCTGGTGCAGGTGTATCGACCAGCGCCAGGTAGGTGCATTCCTGGAGGGCCCCGGGATCCGTCTTTTCCATCTTGATCTCCAGCAGGTTTACGAGAGTACGGTTCTCCTGGTGCCCGATGATGCCGTCATAGAAGATCCGGCAGGTCAGGCGGTTCGGGTTGGCGTTCCGTGCAATGACCGAGAGCGCGAAAGCACTGGAGATAGCATCGGGATCAGGGTTATTGTGGGTTATGATCCCGAGTGTCCCCTCCCAGCCGGCAAGGAGGGAATAGAGCCGCCGGGAGATCCTGTTTGAGTGGAATTTGGCGATATGGAGTACTGCCGCCCGTGCGACCACCTGGT
>CAYGWN010000052.1:0-5223 GCA_964353765.1 uncultured Methanoregula sp.
CGGTGCAGGGGCGATCGCCGGCCCCCAGCTTGCGGGGTTCATCAGGACCACGACAGGTACCTTCCTTGGGGTATTTCCCTGGGTATTCGTCATGGCGATCATCGGCTTCCTCATTGCATTCATCCTGATGAAGCCGCCGGAACTTAATAAAAATGCGGAGTGAGCCGGCCGGCATGTACGAGACGAAAATTACGGCCTCAACAGTCTTACGGTGGAGGATCCGGCATATTTCCGAACGGCAGACTCTCTCCTAAATGGTTCAGCCGGTCCCCTTCCTTATCCTTTTTCTGGATAGGACCGGCCATTTTAATTGACTGGAGTCTTACTTTGGTTCTTCTGTTTTCTGGAGAGTAGATGGAGCTAATAATCCTGCCATTGCCCCAACCGCTGCTGAAGCGATAGCAATTAATCCTTCTGATGCTTTCCCATTAGGTTGGGCTAACAGATAGAAGGATAAAGCGATCACTAGTAATGCAGTGCCACCCAGAAACCAGAGTGTCCATCGATAGATTTCAAAATCATATGTTGCTCGTTTCGTCAAATATTCATACATCTGTTTATAGACGTCATCCGAATATTTTTCCTCATTCCCAGTCTGTCCATTCGTCATGGCAACCAATTTGAAATTCTCCTGAACTACTATTTAAAGTTAATTTTTTTAAAAAGAAGGTATTATTAATCAACGAATTTTGCCTTCATCATTTTCCTCCTATTCCTCTCTCTCTTCACCATCACCGGCTGCCGTTTCATCGAATGCCGAAATGTAGTGGCGTACCAGGGGAGGTTGTTCACCGGTATGGTAGACCCTCGTCTTCTCCTGGATATCCATGTCAGCGACCGTAATCCGCGTGTGCTGCCGGAGGTGGTCGGCCCACGATTCAGTGATGAAGACCTCCAGGAATGAATCCGGATCGGCAATATCACGGTAGAGCCCCCAGTCGATTGCACCGTCCCGTCTCCTGAGCCGTTCCAGGTCCCGCATCGCGGAGAGGAACTCCCGGGTATGTGAAGGATCGATCCGATAATCGATCGTGATGAGCGCAGATCCCGAATCCTCGTCTGGTTCGATGACCACCCGGGGCTCAGGCCAGGGAACGGAGGGGGAGAGGTCCAGGTGAACCCCGTCCCGTACCGGAACCCTCGCGGTGAACAGCAGGGATGTTGCAAGGCCGACCCCGGATATCAGGAGGGCGGCCGGGACACCCAGGTGATCTGCTGCAATCCCCCAGAGGATGCTCGAAAAGGCCATCCCTCCCATGAACACGGTTATGTACAGGCCGAGGGCCCGGGCCTGCACCCACGACGGGACGACCGTCTGGACCATGGTGTTGAAGCTGGCCATGAGGATGAGCCAGGCGATGCCGCCGATCAGCATGGCGAAGATGAGCAGGGGAAGGGAGAGCAGGTATCCCAGGGCGATGGTCGCTGCCGCAAAGATCAGCGCCGAGAAGGTGACCAGTTCATTCACATGGGCCCGTTGCCTGAGCCAGGGCTGGATCCCGGCACCGATCAGGGACCCCAGCCCGACCGCCGCGAGGAGGATCCCGTAGCCGGCGGCGCCAAGGCCGAGGTTGAACCGGGCAACGAGGGGCATCAGGGCCCAGAGCGCACTGGCAAAGGTGATGAACACCCCGGTCCGGATCAGGGCTGCCTGGAGGTCAGTCGCATACCGGGCGTACCGGATGCCCATGCGGATAGCGGGGAGCAGGCGTTCCGATGGCAGCGGGTTCCACCGCTCCGGCTGGCGCCAGCGGTACAGGACGAAGACCACGCCGACAAACGACACGGCATTGAGCAGGAAGACGGCTCCGGGCCCGGTCAGGGCTACGACGATACCCCCCAGGGCAGGCCCGACGGACCTCGCGATATTGAAGGAGACGCCGTTCAGCGTGACAGCGGCGGGAAGGTCCTTTCGTTTGACGAGTTCAGGGAAGATTGCCTGGAAGGCCGGTGACATGAAGGCCGAGCCCACGCCGAGCGAAAACGTAAGGAGCAGCAGCGACGAGGGGGTGGTCAGGTTCAGGAACGTGAGCACCGCAAGTACGGCGGCAGAGATGAGCATCCAGACCTGGGTGAAGATGAGCAGTACCCGGCGGTCAACGATATCGGCAAGGGCTCCGGCAGCGATGCCGAGAAAAAAGATGGGTATGCTCGATGCCGTCTGGACGAGGGCCACCATGAGGGGCGACGGGTCCAGGCTGGTCATCAGCCACGCCGCCCCGGTGCTCTGCATCCAGGTCCCGATATTTGAGACGGCCTGTGCGATCCAGAGACCAAGGAAGAACTGGTTCTGCAGCGGTGACCACAGCGATTCGGCTTCAGGCCGCGGGTCCGTCATTTCAGCTGTAGTATTACTGCTGTACGGATGTGATATAGTACGCTCTGGCCGGGCAATCTGCCGCTGTGGAGATAATTATGTTCATGGCAAGATGGCGTCCGGGCTCTGGTCTGGGCACAGAGCCCACATTGGGGGTATTTTTCAGGATCATCCATGTACATGAGGTACGGGAAGAATGCTCAAAAAGGAGGTGACATTATTCCTTCTGTTTGTATTTTTTCCCGGCAAAAAACGCCTTCTCAACCTGTTTTCCGACACTAAAATAGGTATACTGGGCATAGAGTATCGGGTTGACCTTTGCAATGTCCAGTTTACCGTCAGTAATACAGGATTTATCAGCATGGATCTCCACGACTTCGCCGATATACAGGATGTGGCTCCCGCATTCAACGGACGTAAACAACCGGCATTCGATGTTCACCGGGCACTCCTCTGCAAGGGGAGCAGTCTTCAGTTTCCCGGAAAAAGACCGGAAGACCATGGACTTGTCTTCACTGGCACCGGAAACGAGTCCGCAGTGATCAGTTTCAACGACCTGTTTTACTGAGGGCACGTTCAGGCTGAAGGTCTTGTTCTCGTTGATCCCTTTTACCGTATACCGCTCCCTGTTGAGAGCGACGCAGACCATCGGTGGTGACATGCAGGCGACCGAAGCCCATGCAGCGGTCATGTAGTTCGGCTTTCCCTTCACAGTTGCGCCCACGAGCAGGGTGGGCATGACGCTCATGTACGGCATCGGGCCGAGGGCAATCTTTTCCATAGGTATTCTCTCCGGGCAATCATATGGAAAAAGAACCTTTTAAAAGTATTTTCGCGAGAGAGAAGAGAGAACCTTGTGGAGGTAAACCGGGCGATGATACGAAGGATTGGGAAATTGGAGGTAGTCATAGCCCGGTAGGGTACTCGGTATCCATGTCTCCTCCTCATCGGATATGTGATTTTTTGGCTACATTGCCTTCCCACGGGATCTTTCGCAAGGTTAGTTCCTGCCAATAAAATAAGCCCATTTTGTCGATCTTTGATGAGCAAAAATTATCATATTGTTCATCATTTTCCACTATCAATGGCTCATGACATTTTCATCAGGTAAAGAAGTGGTCTATGGGCGACGTGTTACTTGAATTGCTGCCGGTCATCGTGGGCGCGGCCGTCGTGCCGCTCTATCCCATCATCGTGCTGCTGTTGCTGCAAAGCGAAGGCGGGATAGGCAAGGCTGTGGCCTTCGTCTCCGGCAACTTGGCCATGCGGTTGGCGCAGGGGTTGTTGTTTGGCCTGGTCTTTGGCGCAGCGCTGGCGGCCAACGGC
The DNA here is from genome assembly GCA_964353765.1 of uncultured Methanoregula sp. GTDB lineage: Archaea > Halobacteriota > Methanomicrobia > Methanomicrobiales > Methanospirillaceae > UBA9949. The sequence goes on from CAYGWN010000052.1 coordinate 3,644, forward strand.
GAAGAAGGCCTGGGTCTCATCGTTTCTACCCTGCTGCTGATCGTGGGAATATTGCTGCTGTTGGCGGCCTTCATGAAGTGGCGCAAGGAGGAAGACCCGGACGACCCGCCGCCCAAATGGATGAACAGCATCAGCACGCTATCGGGGGTACGGGCCATCGGTGCGGGGGTGCTGTATGTGACGATTGCCGTCAAGCAGTGGGTGTTTACCCTGTCGGCTATCAGCATTATCGATGAGGCAGACCTGGGAATGCCGTTCGGCATTGGCCTTTACCTTTTCTACACCCTGCTCACCCAGACGCTCGTCCTCCCGCTCATCTTGTTCTACGCCCTCGCGCCGGAAAGGGCGGCCAAACCAACAGCAGCGGTGCAGGGTTGGCTGGAACGCAACAATCGTGTCATCGTCATGACCGTGTCCTTTATTTTTGGGCTGTGGTTTTCCTACAAGGGCGTCAGCGGGCTGATTGGGTGAGTCACTGAACGTATCTGTTTGTAACAGCCCAGAATAGGACGTGGGCTAAATCATGTTATTCACATAAGGAGAGTAATCACTTGGCAACTTTGACGGTATGGATATTTGAAGACCCCGCGGGGGCGCAAGAGGCCTTAAACAAGCTGATTGAGTTATCGAAGCAGCGCTTCATCCAGATCAACGATGCGGCCGTTGTTTCCTGGGCAAAGGCGAGAAAAAGCCAAAAAACCCACAACTACGGCAGCCTGACCGGACAGGCGGAGCTCTCCGGCGCGTTCTGAGGAATGCTGTAAAGAAAATTATTCGCCTTTGTAATTTTTATTCCGTAAACCTTTTTCATTCCTTTTCTAAGAATCTAGTATGCGGTCGATAGATGGGTATATCGATTATAAACGTCGGGAATATTGTCATGATGTAAAGTGCCCGATTCAATTGCTTTTGAATAAAGAAGTGGAAAAATCTCCCAACTACGAAGAAATTCGGGCGATTTGTGCATCCAGTTGTCTGCATAGTACGTATGAATTTCACCACTGGTTAACAGAGAAGGGGTACCTCATCGTCAGGCCGAAGGAAAAATAACCCAACTTTTTTTTACGGTTGTGTATCATTACTTCTCGTGAGGTGTCCCCATGGTGAATGCATATCTTGATATTGGAATCCAAAGCCGGATGAACCGGATCATCAGTCCGAAAGACAACCGGGTAGTTATGCTTGCGATTGACCATCCCTATTTCCAGGGGCCGACAACGGGCTTGCGTAACATGAGTACCACAATAAAAACACTTCTTCCCTATTGCGATTGTCTGATGACGACACGCGGGGCAGTGCGGAGCAATATTGCGCCCGAAGATGTCGGATCAAAACCCATCATGTTACGGGTTACCGGGGGAAACAGCGTCTTATTCGAAGAGTTGAGCGATGAAAAACTCACGGTTACCCTGAAAGACGCCTTCCGGATGGATGCGGCCGGGGTTGCGGTCAGTGTCTATATCGGCTCTGTTAATCAGCAGCAGACGATTCTCAATCTCACCGATATGATCAACCAGGCCGAAGAATACGGAATTCCCGTTCTGGCAGTAACCGCCGTTGGGAAAAACATGGCCCGGGAT
>CAYGWN010000053.1:0-16183 GCA_964353765.1 uncultured Methanoregula sp.
GGGCCGCGGTGCTGCAAACGGAATACCTTCCTTGCCCTCCGGTCGGCCATCAGGTTCCTCTCAAGGGAAATGGGCATCCGGCTCCCGGAGCCGGATACGATCCGGTGCCGGTTCAGTGACAGGAACCAGGAATGCCTGAGGGAAAAGTGCCCGTTCTTTTCCGGTGGATGATCGGGACAACCCCGTCGTACTGCTCATTTGCCCAGAGAATCTGACACAAGGTATCGATTTATCGTATTATGGGGGACGCCCCAACACCGGGGGTTAGCCTGAGGAGCAGATCCCAGGAGCATAGGAGAAGAAAGGGATCCAAAATTTGCAGTAAAAACTGGTGGTTGAAACTAGGATTTTCTTCTTTCAAACGGGATATTCGGAATATATTTCTGATTCCAGCCTGTGTGCAGACTATTTCTCTTCCCGGTAGCGTTCGAGTATCTGCCGGATGATCAGGCTCGTGCTGCAATAGGTATCTTCAGAATACTTCCCGATCCTGACCACGTCACAGGAGATGTTGCGGGCGCGGAGCTCTGTCTTGAGCTTTTCCTCGTCAAAATGCTGGTTGAACCCGATGGTGATGACTGACGGCTGGATCTCCCGGACAGGAAGGAACATGTCGGTGAGGTCCCCGAGGACCGCATGGTCGACCGGTTTTAAGGCCGCGACCATCTTCAGCCGCTGTTCTTCGGGGACGACCGGGCGGGGTTTATGCTTGACGTTGACATCCCGGGCCACGATCACGTGCAGCTCGTCGCCGAGGCGGCGCGACTCCTCGAGGTAGTAGAGGTGGCCGGTATGCAGGATATCAAAGGTCCCGGTGGCCACCACCCGCTTCATGCCACCACCTCCATAACTACGGGACTCCCGTTGGCTTCGAAGCACGCCCAGTTCCCTTCCTCGTAGGGAAACCCGATGATGAGGTGGTAGCGGCCGGTCCGCGGGAAGAAGGAGAGGTCGGCGCCGGAGGGGACCAGCACCCCGTTCGGGTGGCTGTGCACGCTCCCGGTCACGTGGGTGTCGAGCGGCATCATGTCAAGGTAGAGGCTGGCTGACCTCTCGCTGCTGACCGTGCCTGGCAGGAGGTTGAACTCCCCGATGATACCGTCCTTCTCCCGCAGGAGGCCCGCGAACTCGAAAGGATGCCGCTCCCTCCCTACCTGCAGGAGGAGGGAGAGGAGCTCCTTCCTGATGCCCTTGATCTGCATGCCGTGTCCTTTCTAGTTTGGCAAGAAGGGAAATTAAACTGAGGGGAGGGGGACGGCACCAGGAAGGCGGGGAGGGGGAGAATGCGGGATAAGGAAGGGGCGGGTATTCCCGGGGGAGGGATGCCCCGTGTTGCGGGAAAAGAGATTGGAGATACGAGATACGTGCAGGGATACGAGGCGGATGAGAGATTCCAGCGCGAAAGGTGAAAACGGGTATCCCCTGTCCCATCGGTCCGGTATCCGGATCGATCCCCCGGGGATATGAACCGGGCCGTGAGAGCCAGGAGAATATCCTTTTAAAACGGCCCGTCCTGCTCGAAACTCCGGCCGAACCGGAGGGCTAGCTCCGCCTTGAAGAGCTCGGCGCCGAGGTACGCGGCATGGTCCAGGAGGGAGAGGTCCCCCTGCTCCTGGATGGTGTGGAAGAGGTCGGCCCAGGAGGTCCCGGAATACGCCCTGCCGTTGATGACGGCGATGATCCGGCCGTCCTCGATGCCGATCCGAAAGTTGCCGCACGGGTCATACGTGATCTCGCGGGGCAGGGGGATGGTCGGGACGGTAAGGTCATAGGAGACGGGGGGTTCCCTCCTCTTCCGCTTCTCCTTGATGACCAGCAGGTCGATCCCGAGGTCCTTGGGGTACGGCCTCCCTTCCGTGAGCACCATCATCTCGGTTGCCCGCCGCATCTCCCGGACCGAGCCCCTGGTCTTGTCACTGTGCTCGCTGGTGAAGATGACCGCGGCATGCACCTCGCGGGCCATGCCGGCAAGCAGGGCATTGGCCCCGATCGAGTCCGCATCGAGGAGCTCGACCACGTTCCCGGCCCCGAAGAAGAGGGGATACCCGGTATCCCGGAACCGGGCAAGGGAAGAGACCAGCCCGGAGCCGACCGGCGGGAGGAGGGGGTCGGCAATGATGCAGGAGATCCCGGCCTCTTCCGCCATCCGGATATTTTCACCAAGCGAGCGCTGCCCGGGTACCACCACCGCACCGGCTCCGCGTCCGGCAACGAGGGTGCCGACAGCAGGGATGTTCTCCTCTGAGAGGCTGAGCACGAGGTCGGCCCGGTCGAGGGCCGCGGCGATCAGGCCCGGGTCCTGGGTATCGACTGCCAGCGGACCGGGGATGGTGGCCAGTTCCCGGAATACCCTCCGGACGTCATCAGGTGTGGCATCGAACCCGAAGCCGAGGTCGACGATGTCGGCACCGGAAGAAAAATAGTCCTGCACCTTCCGGCAGATATCCGGCTCGCGGTGGGCGTCCATGACCTCGGCAAGGACCTTCATCCGCGAGTTCCCGCCAATCTTCACGCCCCGGATGAGGTACTCGAAGTCTGCCGTGTCCTCCCGGCCCAGGACCTTCTGCATAGCCTCCTCCCGCCGGCGTTCCACGAGGAGATCATCGGCCGGAACGGTCCGGGAGAGCGGGACAGACCCGAGGAGGGGAAGGATCAGGCCGAGGTCCGCGGCATGCCGTGGTCCCCGGTACACGGGGACCCCGGTCTCCTTCTCCACCTCTTCAAAAGAGGCAGTGCACATGCCCGACACGAGGACCAGGTCGTAGCCTCCGTCCCTGATCAGGTCCCTCAGCTGGGCCGGGGACACGAATGATGCGATCTCCCCGGTCACCACCACATCGGCATCCATACCTTTCGCGGCTTCTTTCACCAGGGAATAGGTCAGGGAGCCGGTGGGGAGGAGAAGACGCATAACAAATCCTATTCTCTTAGCACCCGTGAAATTTATTGAATGTATCGGAACCTGTCCCAGGGATAAGGGGCTGGTTTCTTCGGGAGATCCGTGCAACGCGAACGTTTCAGACTCGCTGGTAGATGGTTCTCCAATGCCCGACCCCCACCACAAGAATGAGGAGTGTATTCCTTCGGATATCGAGCAGTATCCGGTACTCACCCACCCGGAATGAGAAGAGCGGTGAGCCCTCCAGTTTCCTGGTATGGGCACCGGGTTCATTGATGATCTCTTCCAGGGCAGAAACAATCCGTTCACGATCCTGCTGGGGGAGCGCCTTCAGGTCACGCAAAGCCCGGGAAGAATAGATCAGGGTAGAGGGCATTCAGAGGATCCCAAGCTCTTTCTTCACCTGTTCATGGGAATAGACCCGGCCATCGCGGATATCACGGATACTCTCTTCGATGGCGCCCAGTTCCTCTTCTGTCAGGGGCTCCGGATCGGAGGACTGGTTCAGCAGCCGGCCGATAACATCGTTGTAGGATTCCCGGGGGTGACGCTTCAGGGCATCCAGCCGCCGCCGGTTCTCAATGCTGATACGGAGGCAGGGGGTATTTTGCATACATATGCATACATCGGGAGACTCATGAAGATTTTTGAAGAGATACGGGGATACTTGCCCCTTCAGGAATAATCAGGTTCCCTTAATATCAGGGAGCTCAAAAAAACATATGATCAGATGCTTTCCTGCGACCTGCATGTCCATACCAGTTTTTCCCGGGACGGGGAGAGCAGCATCGAAGAGGTCATCCGGAGGGCCGAGAAGGCGGGCCTCGATGCCATAGCCATTGCCGACCATGACACCGTGGAGGGGGCCATTGCCGCCTGCAGCATCCCGACCAGGCTGATCATCATCCCGGGGATCGAGATATCGACCCGGCAGGGCCACCTGATTGCGCTGGGGATCACTGAAAAAATCCCTTCAGGTCTGGATGTCATGGCCACCATTACTCTTGCTCACCAGAAAGGGGCGCTCCTCATCCTCCCCCACCCCTACCACCTGTGGCGCCACGGCGTGGGCAGAAAACTCCGGTCCGCCCTGGTTGCCGTCGATGCCATCGAGGTCTTCAACAGCCGGTACATCGTGGGATCGGCAAACCTCAAGGCGGCAAAGATGGCACGACGCATCGGGAAACCGTGCGTGGGTGGTTCTGATGCCCACAACGCCCGGTATATCGGGTTTGGCAGGACGCTCGTGGATGCAGAGCCGGATGTCGAATCCATCCTCCGGGCCATCCGGGAAGGGAAGACCATGGCAGTCGGGAAAATGACCCCCCTCCCGAGTTATACCCGGCAGGCCCTGAAAAACACATGGAAGAAGTTCAAGAGGCGGATTCGCCACCGGTAAGACTGGCCTTCAGGACTGCGTATCTCGGTGACCGGTTTTACGGGTCACAGGTCCAGGCCGGGGTGCGGACCGTTGAGGGGGAATTTATTGCCGCCTGCCGGAGGGCTGAGCTCTTTTCCGACCCCCGCGATGCGCGGTTCCTTGGAGCCGGCAGGACCGACCGCGGGGTGCATGCCCGGGCGCAGGTCTATGCCTTCACCACCCTCTTCCCGGAACGTGCGCTTGTCGCCCTTCCCTGGCAGCTCCCCGGGGATATCCTGGTCACCGGATATGCCATCGTCGATCAGGAATTCCATCCCCGATACCGCGCCGTCAGCCGGACCTACCGCTACTACTTTGGCAGGCAGGGTCTTGACCGGGATGCCATGGCTGCCGCTGCCGGCCTTTTTGCCGGCACCCATGATTTCACCCGTTTTGCCCGTATCGAGGAGAAGGACCCGGTACGGACGGTGCTTGCCTCCCGGGTCTTTGATGATGCCGGCCTGCTCTGCTTCGAGGTGACTGCAGAGAGCTTTCTCTGGCACATGGTCCGGTACCTGGCTGCTGCCCTCCTCCTGGTCGGTGAAGGGAGCTGGGATGCAGAGACCCTCAGGCAGCGGCTGGAAGGAGAGGAGATCCCGGTACTGGGCCCTGCACCTCCGGAGAACCTTGTCCTCTGGGATGTCAACTGCGGGATACGGTTTGAACCACCCGGAGATACCGGCCGTTCCCGGCAGTTCCTCCAGGATCGGAGAGAGTTTCATGCCGTGATGGCACGCATCTGCGGGGCTCTCCTCGACCGTGGGGAAGGGTGAAAGATTTGGTGTATCGTGCTATTTTCCCCATGAACATTACCATGCATTCACGATAGAAAATATTCCCTATTCCTCGTCCGAAAACCTCTACCAAAAAAAAAGTGATTCAACATAGGGAAGAACGATGGACAAATCCCGTTCTTGATGGGGGATTTATTGCATCGCTGGGGAGGCCACAGCGGCGGGGGTAAGCCGAAGGCGAAACCCCCGGGAGCGTCAATAATGAGATACAATCTTTTCATGGAAGCGAAGAACTGGTGGCTGAAATGACCGTATACCCAAATTTACCGACAGAAACTTCCATTCATCAGATCATGGACACCATCGTAATTACCACGGGAGACTATCCCGTATCACCATCATCAGCAACGTCACCTGGACCATGGTGTTGATTACCCATCCGCGAGAACAGCTGGATCACCCTATGGCCCGGTTCGTCTGTACCCGCTGCGGGAAGTGCTGCATCAGCCTCGGGCGTTATATCCGGATCGAGCGGAGCCTGTCAGCGGTGCAGCATTATGTCAGGAGTGCTGTATCCGGTGACCTGGTCCCGGTGACGGTCCATCCCGACCACCGGGTGCTCTATTCCGGGGGAGAGGGTGATGCTGCCTGGTGTCCGTTCCTCAGGAAAGACCCGGAGGAGGTCTTCATCTGCACCATCTACGAGACCCGGCCGCAGATCTGCCGGGAGTTCCGGTGCCGGACCATGGTCATCACCGACCGGGAAGGCAACGAGGCGGGACATATCAGCGGAACTGCCAGTCTGTCAAGCACGGACCCGGTGCTTGTCGCCCTCTGGAACGACCTGCTTGAGGCTGCCGGGGGGAATAAGGGTTCCCGGATGGAGATCCTGCGGAGCGGGCTGCTCCGCCACGGCTATACCCTGGAACCCCTCAGCTAGGTCCGTTCCCGCCAGGTCACCGGGATAGTATCCTTATTACTGATAATTACCTAACGCTGGACCCGGGGTTGCCATGACTGAACTACCCAAAGAGGAGTACGTCCTCAAAGGCTCGTCGGCCTGTGCCGGATGTCCCTCCTCCCTCACCCTGCGGTATGTCCTCAAGGCAGCAGGCCCTGATACCGTGCTGGTGGTCCCTGCCTGCTGCACGAGTGTCATCCAGGGGATATTCCCCCACACCGCGGTGAACGTCCCGGTCTACAACATCGCCTTTGCCGCCGCTGCGGCATGCGCATCCGGGATGAGCGAGGCGCTCCGGAAAGCCGGGAAAAAGACGAACGTGGTCGTCTATGCCGGGGACGGGGGCACGGTGGATATCGGCATCCAGGCCCTCTCCGGGGCATTCGAACGCGGTACCGATCTCCTGTATGTCTGCTACGACAACGAGGCCTACAGCAATACCGGGATGCAGCGCTCGGGCGCAACCCCGGCCGGTGCCTGGACCACCACCACGCCCGCCGGTAAATCCCAGGTGAAAAAAGACTTTGATGCTATCGTCTCCGCTCACAACCCCCCCTACATGGCGACCGCCTGCGTGGCCTACCCGCAGGACATCTTCCGGAAAGTGGGAAAAGCCCTCTCCATTCGCGGCCCGACCTTTCTCCATGTCCTTGCCCCCTGCCCCACGGGCTGGCGGTTCTCTTCAGACCTGACCATGGAGATCGGAAGACTGGCCGTAAAGTCCGGCATGTGGATCCTCTACGAGCGGGAGTACGGCAAGGTAACCATCAACGCGGTTTCAAAAGCGGCCATCAGGAACCCCATTCCCATCGAGGACTACCTTGCCCCCCAGGGCAGGTTTAAGGGGATCAGCCGGAAGGCTGTTGATACGCTGCGGTCCCAGGCCGGACGGATGGCAGAACGGCTGCAGCGCCAGGAGGACGGCGTATGCTGACCATCGCCACCGGGAACAAAGCGGTCGCCGCAGCGGTCCGGGAGCTGCATCCCGCGGTCATTGCCGCATACCCGATCACCCCCCAGACCGAGATCGTCGAACAGATTGCAGCGTATGTCACCTCCGGCGAGCTGGATAGCCGGTACATCCCGGTGGAGAGCGAACACTCGGCCATGGCGGCCTGCATCGGGGCCAGTGCCACCGGCTCGCGCACCTTCACCGCCACCAGTTCCCACGGGCTGCTCTACATGCACGAGATGGTCAACTGGGCTGCCGGAGCCCGTCTCCCCATCGTGATGGCCAATGTCAACCGTGCGATTGGCCCCGGGTGGAACATCTGGGCTGAACACACCGATGCCTTCCAGGAACGGGATACGGGGTGGCTCCAGGTCTACGTCAGTACTGTCCAGGAAGCGTTTGATACGACGATTATGACCTTCCGTATCGCCGAACACCAGGATGTCCTCCTCCCGGTGATGGTGAACCTCGACGGGTTCCTCCTCTCCCACAGCATGCAGTCGCTTCAGACCTTTGCTCCCGGGGATTTCGTTCCCCCCCTCAGCCTTCCGCATGCCATTGATACGGCGAACCCCGCAGGCTACGGGATGCTGACCGGCCCGGGAGATTACTTCAGGTTCCGGTGGGAGATCGAGCGTTCGATGCGGAGGGCGGCAGGGGTCATTGCAGAGACCGAGCAGGAGTTTGCCCGGCGGTTCGGGCGGACCTACGGGGTTGCCGAGGAGTACCGCTACGATGATGCCGATGTGGTGGTCATCGCCATGGGGACCCTGGGGAAAGAAGCGGAGGTTGCCGTTGATACCCTGAGAACGGAAGGGGTGAAGGCAGGATCGCTCCGCATCCGGTGGTTCCGGCCCTTCCCGGTCCTCGATCTGGGAGGACGGGACCTCGTGGTAATCGACCGCGATTACTCGTTCGGATTCGGGGGGGTCATTGCCGAGAGCCTGAAGGCAAAGTTCCGGGTCGATCCTTACTCGGTAATCGCCGGCCTTGGCGGCCAGGAGGTCACGTTTGATGACATCGCCGGGTTTGTCCGCGACCGGAGACCGGGCGAGGAACACTGGTTCGGGGTGGACGGCAATGTATGAGATCCGGATCCACTGCCGGGGGGGAGAGGGCGGAGTCACCGCAGCGCGCCTGATTGCGCTCGCCGCGTTCCGGGATGGCAGGTATGCCATGGCCTGGCCGTTCTACGGGGCTGAGCGGCGGGGTGCCCCGGTGGTCTCCTTCGTCCGGATCGATGACCGCCCCATCAGGGTGTACAGCCAGATCAGCAACCCGGACCTGGTGGTGGTCCTCGACCCCACCGTCATGGATGTCGTTGACGTCTATCATGGCCTGAAACCCGGTGGCATCGTGCTCCTCAATGCACCAGGGGCCGGGGAAGTTCCCGGCCACCGCACCTACACCGTCGATCTCACCGGGATTGCCCTTGCCCTGAACCTGGTGATTGCCGGAAGCCCCGTCCTCGATACCTCCGTGGTGGGTGCGGTGGCAAAGCTGGGCATCATAGCCATGGATTCTGCAAAGCGGGCTGTCGCAGAGATGTTTCCCGATGAAAGGAACGTCAGGGCCGCCGAGGCGGCCTACCAGGGGCTGGTGGTATGAGCGGACCTTGCGCAATCAGCAGGCCGGAGAAAGGGGCTTCGGGAAAAACCGGCTCCTGGCGGGTATGGAGACCCGTAATCGACAGGGAGACGTGCAATGCCTGCGGCCTCTGTGCGATGTACTGCCCGGATGCAGCAATCAGCGAGGATCTTGAGGTTGACCTTGAGTTCTGCAAAGGCTGCGGGATCTGTGCGCACGAATGCCCGAAGAAGGCAATTACCATGGAACGGGAAGGGAAGTGACATCGTCCTCCGGTTTCTTCTCCGGTTTTATGATGAGCAGCTGAATCTTCGTTCATCCTGTGACGTGCAGAATACATTCTGATTTGGATATAGTACTCTTTTCGCCATGAATTCTGCATCCCGTTTACGATTGAAAATATTTCATGTATCTCGTCCCGAAATCTATGGGAAAAAAGAGATGCAACAATTTGTAAGAACAAAGAAAAGAGTCTGATACCTGGACCGAGCCATCGCAGGAGGGGGGACGCCACAGCGGCGGGGATAAGCCGGAGGTGCAACCCCCGGCAGCGTCATTGAAGATATGAAACAGCGGATGTGATGGATCAGGTGGTGGTTCCAATTCCACGACAGCCCTGTTTGTTTATCCGCTCTCGTCGATCGGGCACTGCCCGATATACTCCAGGTCGAACTTGTAGAAGTGGGTGAACCCGCAGTTGCGGCACCTGACGGTGAAGTGGTTGCACCCGACGGTCATGTCATGCGGTCCGGTGGTTCGGCAGTTCCGGCAGGGGGCATCGGTAAGCAGGCTCCAGACATCGTAGCATCCGATGGGCGTGAAATGCCCTGGCTTCGTGACGTCCTCAATCCGCGGAATGAATATCCGGGTGGCACCACAGTTGTCACAGATGACCTGTGCCTGGTAGGGGACGGCCTTGATGACCTGGTCAGCCTCTTTTCCGCAGTTGTAGCACGTTGTCCGGTACTTGGTGAAGATGAACCGGTCCGCCATGTATGACCATTTGGACGGCGGCTATAAGAAGGTACCCTGCCGGAAAAAAAGGGAAAAAAGGTAGGGGGGAATGGTGAACGGCCAGGGACTCTCAGTAGTCCATGCCGCCCATACCGCCCATGCCGCCCATTCCCTCAGGGCCGCCCGGCGGCATTCCTCCCGGGGGAGCAGCGCTCTTGGAGGCAGCAATCACGTCATCGATCCGGAGGATCATGATGGCGGCTTCGGCAGCGCTGGCGATGGCCTGGGTCTTGACCCGCAGGGGTTCGACCACGCCGGCCTTGAGCATGTCCTCGGGCTTGCCTTCAAAGACGTTCAGCCCGACCGTCTTCTTGCCCTTCTCGTGCGCAGCACGGAGCTCGACCAGCATGTCAATGGGATCAAGTCCGGCATTCTCGGCAAGGGTTCGCGGGATGATCTCAAGGGCGATGGCGAAGGCTTCGATGGCCAGCTGGGCACGCCCGCCCACGCTCGACGCATATTCACGGAGCCGGAGCGAGAGTTCGATCTCCGGGGATCCGCCACCGGCGACCAGTTTCTTGTCCTCAAAGACGACCCCGACCACCCGGAGCGCATCCTCAACCGCACGCTCGATCTCGTCGACCACGTGCTCGGTCCCGCCGCGGATGATGAGGGAGACCGCTTTCGGGTTCTTGCATTCGACGACGAAGATCATCTCTTCGCCGGAGACTTTCTTCTCCTCAACGAGGCCTGCAAAACCAAGCTCCTCCCTACTGATGGCGTCAATACTGGAGATCAGGCTTCCACCGGTTGCGCGGGCAAGCTTCTCCATGTCGCTCTTCTTGACCCGGCGGGTTGCAAAGATTCCTGCCTTGGCAAGGTAGTGCTGGGCGATGTCATCGATACCTTTCTGGCAGAAAAGGACGGTGGCACCGGAGTCAACAATCTTTTCGACGATGTTCTTGACCATCCGCTCCTCTTCATCAAGGAAGGCCTGGAGCTGGTCCGGGCTGGTGATATTGATCTCGGCATCCACTTCGGTCTTCTTGAACTCGACTGCTGCGTTCAGGAGGAGTATACGGGCGTCCTTGACCTTTTTTGGCATGGCAGGGTGGACCCGCTCCTTATCGATGAGGACTCCTTCAACAATCTCCGAGTTTTCAATGGAGCCGCCGACCTTCTTCTCCACCTTGATGTTATCCTTGTCGATCGTCCCGTCTTCATCTGCCACCATGACCACGGCTTTTACCGCCAGGTCACAGAGTTTCTCTTTGGATGCCTCTGCTCCCTTGCCGGTCATGGCGGTCTCGGCGATCTTCTTGAGCATCGCGGTATCGGTCACCTTGATCGTAATGGCGATACTCTGCAGGATCTCCTGGGCCTTCTCTGCCGCCTGCCGGTATCCCTGGGCAATGACGGTCGGGTGTACGTCCTGCTCGAGCAGATCCTCGGCACGCTTCAGGAGTTCGCCGGCAATGACGACCGCGGTGGTGGTTCCGTCTCCGACCTCATCATCCTGGGTCTTGGCGATCTCCACCATCATCTTGGCTGCCGGGTGTTCGATGTCCATCTCCTTGAGAATGGTGACGCCGTCATTGGTGATCACCACATCCCCGATGGTATCAACGAGCATCTTGTCCATGCCCTTTGGCCCGAGCGTGGTCCTGACCGCATTCGCTACCGCCTTTGCAGCGGTAATATTCATGCCCTGTGCGTCGCGTCCACGGGTGCGTGAACTGCCTTCTTTCAGAATAAGAATTGGTTGTCCTCCAAGCTGCTGTGCCATGGGTATTCACCACTTTTGTAGCGATAAAATTGGTTTGTGGTTCTATATATAAATTATGACTTATCGATCATCTCGATCAGCTCTTCTCCGTCTGTAAGAGTGTGGAGGCGCTGTTCGCCAATGACCAGGGTAGTCCCGATCTTCTTCTGCTTCTGGTAATCCGTGATCACGCACATGGCATGGGTTCCGGTCACCTGGGAGATATTCCCGATAAGGGCAGCGCGCTTGACCACCTTACTGGCAGCCCCGTACCCGGTCAGGATGGTGTGATTGGAGCATTCGATGAGCGCCTGGAACGGTGCCCGCTGCATCGCATGGAGCTTCATACCCATCCGTTCAAGGAACCCGATGGGCAGGTCTTCACCGGCCGTTTCAGGTTCATCCCTGAACTGTGAGGTATACTTCATGAGGTCGATGGACTGGACCAGGGCGGTGTCAAAGATCTCCTCGATCTTCAGGGCAACATCAAGCGTGGTCCCCATCCCGCTCTCATACTTGCTGATCGTCCGGCGAGAAACCCCCAGGAGGTTGCCAAGGTCCCCGAGCGAGAGGTTCTTTCTCTCCCGCTCTTCCTTGAGAACTTCGCCATTGATGGTTACGTAGAGGCCTCCGGGCGATGCATATACCAGTGGCGGTACCTGCTCGACCAGGGCATCATACAGGGTCGCCACGCTCACCGCGGAGATCCCGTACCTGACATAGACGGTCCCCCGCTCGAGTTCGGCATCCCGTGCACGCTCACCGATGATCAGCGGTGATCCCTTCAGGTAATGGGCAATGTGATCGAGGTCACGGGCGGTCTCCTCGCTCACGCTGTCGATATGGGACACGACCTTGATAACCAGAAGGATCTCCCGGCTGCCGGCAATCAGGTCGAAACTCCGTGGCCTCATCGAGAAACGTTCCGTGACCCGGAATCCGGCCATGAGGAATACGGAGACGACCATCTGGAGGAGGCGATCCTGTGACATTTCCCTTTGAGAATGGATATAGTGCTCCGGGATATAAATAATAGTGCAGAATGCGGATCGGCATCGACGACACGGACTCCCCGGCCGGGATGTGTACAACCTACCTCGGGGCAGTCCTGGTACGCCGGCTCCGGGCATCCGGGATGGTGGTGACGGGATCACTTCTCGTCCGCCTCAACCCCAATGTTATCTACAAAACCCGGGGTAATGCAGCGATCTGCATCGAGGCAGAGGGTGATCCTGACCAGGGATTTGAGCTGGCCTGTGAGCTGGTGGGAGAGCTGGCCGACTTTTCATGTGAAGCGACAAATCCCGGGGTTGTGGTCAGCGAGTATCCCCTCCCGGTATCCTTCTATAGGAAAGCGGTGCGTGACTTCTGCGAGATTGACGAGGCAGTCAGCCTCCTTGACGGGGCAGGGGCGTTGTACAGGGGTTACAAGAACCGTCGCGGTCTGATCGGTGCGGCGGCGGCCGTTGCTGCAAAAGGTCAGGATATGACGTATGAGCTCCTCGCCTACCGGGTACCCGGCCGTTGGGGAACGCCGCGGCAGGTGGACCGCATGAGCCTGTTTTTGGCCCAAGAGCATACCTGGCCCCATACCTGGGATTCGGTGGACCGGCAGAACGATGTGGTGGTCTGTGTTCCCCATACCCCCGACCCGGTACTCTTTGGTATCCGGGGAGCATCACCGGCATGGGTGGAGCGGGCACGGACCTACGTCCGGTCAGAAGAGACCGGCATCGAGCAGGTGTTCTGCACGAACCAGGGGACAGATGCCCACCTCCAGCGGGGGGCAGTCGGCAGTCTGCAGGAAGGGCGTTCATATCTTGTGGGCGGGACCGTTGCAACCCTGCCCCGCACCGAAAAAGGGGGGCATGTCTGGTTCAGCCTCGGTGATGCCGGGAAGACCGTACGCTGCATGGCCTATGAGCCGACGAAGGGGTTCCGGGACATTGTCCGGCAGCTCTCTCCGGGAGACGGGGTTACCGTTGCCGGCAGTTACAAGGCGGGAAGTATCAACCTCGAGAAACTCCTGGTCAGGTCAGTTACCCCCGTCTCCCTGAAACGACCGCCGGTCTGCAGGGTATGCGGGAAGAGGATGACCAGTGCCGGCACCGGGAAGGGATACAAATGCCGCAGCTGCAGTACCCGTTCGCGGGAGGCGGAGGTGCATTACCCCGAACGTCTCCTGCGGGAAGGCTGGTATGAGGTCCCGCCATCAGCCCGGCGGCACCTTGCAAAACCGTTGTGCAGGGGTCCTCCGGTCCTCCCCCGGCATGGCGGAACACACCTATAAACCTCTGAACCGTCTTAGTATGGACTATGGAGCGCGGTGACCCGGTAGAGCAGGTTGTCCTCCGGCCCGGCATGAGCGTGAACGACCTGGTCATCCAGCTCTCCCGCGCCGGTGCCTATAACGGCGGGGCGCTGGCACGCGCTGCTGATACCTACGAGCGGATGCTCCGGGACCCGGACGCTACGAAGTTTTTCGGCCTTGCCGGGGCCATGGTGCCCGCAGGTATGGGGAGGATCGTGAGCGACCTCCTCGCAGCAGGCCACATCGATATCCTGGTGAGCACCGGTGCAAACCTTACCCATGACATCATCGAGGCCCTCGGGTGCCGGCACTTCCACGGCACGGCATCCTGCTCCGATGTATCCCTCCGGCACGAGGAGATCAACCGCATCTACGATGTATTCCTCCCCAACGAAGCGTTCATCACCTTTGAAGAGTTCATCCAGGAATCCCTCGGTTCCCTCGATCCCGGAACACGTTACTCCATAGCCGGGCTCCTCTCTCACCTGGGCAGGCGCCTCGACCGGGGGATCCTTGCCACCGCTGCAGGAACGGGCATTCCGGTCTACTGCCCTGCCGTGGCAGACTCGATGATCGGGCTCCAGAGCTGGCTCTTTTCCCAGTCCCGGCCCCTTGCCGTGGACACGTTTGCTGACATGAGAGCCCTGCTTGATTCCTGTTTCTCTGCGAAGCGGGCCGGGGCACTGCTGGTTGGCGGCGGGGTACCCAAGAACTTCATCCTCCAGAGCATGCTGATGACCCCGGGCGGGTTTTCGTATGCCGTGCAGCTGACCGGGGACCGGCCGGACCTGGGCGGCCTCTCGGGGGCCACGCTCGATGAGGCACGGTCATGGGGAAAGATCACGGAGCATGCCGCTGCGGTGACCGTGTATGGGGATGCCACCATCACCCTGCCGGTGCTGGTCGCATCGGTACTGGAGAGGATGGCACGATGACCGAGGTTATCCTGGCCCTTGATGTCACCGGAAGGGACGAGGCGCTCCGGATTGCCGGGCAGTGTGCACCCTCCCTCGATGCCATCAAGGTCGGCTACCCGCTCATCCTCGCAACCGGCCTCCCCTTTGTCCGGGAGCTTGCCGGGTTGGGCCTCCCGCTCATCGCCGATTTCAAGGTTGCCGATATCCCGAACACCAGCCGCCTCATTGCCGAAGAGGTCTTTGCTTCCGGGTTCTCTGCCATCATCAGCCACGGATTCACCGGCAGCGACGCGGTTGCCGCCTGTATTACCACCGCTCATGATCACGGGGGCGAGTGTTATATCGTGGCCGAGATGAGCCATCCTGGTGCCGGAGAGTTCTTCCATGGCGGGACTGCCGAACGGATTGCCGCGCTTGCCGTGAGCCTCGATGCAGATGGAATCATTGCCCCCGCAACCCGGCCGGACCGGGTGAAGACCCTGCGGGGGATTGTGGGAAAGAAGAAGATCTACTCCCCGGGAATCGGGGCCCAGGGGGGGGATCCCGGGGCCCTTGCCGGGCTTGTGGACGGCATTATCGTGGGACGCCAGATCTACGAGGCTGCCGATCCGGCGGCAGCTGCAGCGCATTTCGCCCCTCTCCGCCGATGATGAACGACGAAGCCTGAACCGGTGATGAGCCCTATGAGTCAGCTGAGGCGGATAGGGAGCCTTCTAAACCTTTAAATTGAGAATAGACTATTTTACTGTATGCAATGGACTGAAGAACAGAAAATACTGGCAGAAAAATACAGGCGGCTCGAAGATATCCCCCGGGACGAGCGGAAATACAAGTGCCATACCTGCCACCTCATCGTTGATGAAACCCCCTGCCCCGGATGCGGGGAGGAGCACCTCGCGATCATGTGTCCCCTTGACCACTGCCACTGCTCCCATGAAATCATTTCGGGAATTTCGTACTGCCCCCTCTGCGGGGAACCCGTATGCCCCGAATGCGGCTCCCATGACGTGGTCCAGATCAGCCGGGTAACCGGCTATCTCCAGGAAGTCTCCGGCTGGAATGCCGGAAAACAGCAGGAGCTCAAGGACCGGGCACGCTATACCATTGCTTAAGGCTTATCAGAAGGCGATACGCCAGGAAAGATTATTCACCCTATATTTCAGGGTCACGGGACCGGACAATACCAGGACGGGTGGAACCACCGCGTCAGTGGCCCTGGTGAATCCTGGAATACGCGGTCATTCTCCTCACGTTTTTCTTATATTCACGGACCCCCTGGAGAGAGAGCCCCCACGTTATACAGAGAGATTTTATTTCCTTCGCAACCTCATCCGGGTCTGCCTGGTTTTTCCCCATGATATGGAACATGACCAGTTTCGGGTTGTCCGTGCAGTTCAAAACCTTCACGGCCAGATTCTCGTTGTCGACATTGCGTGCCGCAAGGTCGATGATGCCAAGCGACAGGAACCCGTTTTCTGTTGGTTCCACGATAAACTGGATATAAAAATAGCCTTCCGGAACCGCGTTCTCCCGGTTTTCCGGATCGTCATGCCCGCCACATGAACTGCAGGTATAGACGTCCGGGAGATCATTCAGGACCCTGACCAGGTTCTGAACTCGTTTGTCTGCAGCCACCCGGAGCGAAAGAACAGCGAAAATAATCTCTTCGCGGGTTCTGTCACC
>CAYGWN010000054.1:0-14644 GCA_964353765.1 uncultured Methanoregula sp.
AAGAGCTGAAAAGTCAGCATTTTTATTGGCAGAAAGGAGATCATGAATAGATACGGTCACTATGAGGTACTATCTTCGCGGCGAAACCCTCATTATCCGGGGGGGGTTCAGGGCGGCAAGCACGGGTATTGACGGGGGCACCGGAACGGTCAGCACCCTCCTCAACCATACTGTCCCGCCAGCCTGGGACCACCGTGACCCTGCCCGGGTTCTCCGGACGATCATCTCCCGGGAAGGGCTGCCCGAAGATTTTTTCGGGCTGATGACTGCTGTCGAAATGAAAAATCTCTGTATCCTCCAGTACGATTTTATCACCGCCTTCATTACTGCCGGTATCCTGGATGGGAAACAGGATCAACAGGATACTATCAACATCATCATCTGCAGCCAGGAGGGGTTGACCGATGCAGCCCTCCTGGGTGCGATCATCACCGCTACCGAGGCAAAAGTCCTCGCTCTTGCACAGAACGGGTATGCCCTTTCGGGAACACCTACTGACGCGGTTATCGTGGCCTCGGAAGGAGATGCCGTGCACCCTTATGCCGGGCCGGTCACCGGTCCCGGAATGAGGATCAGGGAGGCGGTGCTGTTCGGTATCCCGGAAGCGCTGAAACGGCACGAGGGCACCATTACCAGAAAATCCCCCTCTTTTTTTATCCTGAGCCGCTATGGAGGGCAGCACTGGGCAGAGTGGGTCCCTGAAGCGTGCCCCTACTACCCGTGCCATTTCCCCGGCCAGCGGTGCGACTTCTGCTACTGCCCCTTCTACCCCTGCGGGGACGAATCGCTGGGCCAGTGGGTGGTGAATTCATCCGGTAACGGGGTGGTATGGAATTGTGCATCCTGCACCCTCCTCCATGAACCGGAACGGTGCGAGTACCTGCAGCAGAACCCGGAAGCAACCCTGGGTGAACTGAAAGCCCGGAAGAAAAGAACTTCCTGATGCAGCAGCGGAACGTCGTTCCGCGGCTGCGGAGGGTCAGAAAAGAGGTTGGTTGTGAAGATTTACGCCTTGATGCCCAGTGCTGCCGTGAGCTCGTCCAGCGGGATGCCATGGACCATTGCCGCTTCCCTGATGGTCTCGCCACGGGCAATGGCGCATCCGACACAGCCCATGCCGAATTTGAAGAGCACTTCGGCCGATTCAGGCTTTGTTTTCAGGAGATCGTAAATCGTGCTGTCAGCCGTTATTTCCATGCCTCTCCTATTTGAGAGTGCAGGTACTTAAACCTGCAGCTGCCGGACAGTTTCGCAACCCGTGCGTATCCTTTATCTAGGTACGACCAGTGAGCTGTACCTGGAGATGTACGAGTATGGATTATGCCGATACCGCAGCAAGAATCTCCCAGAAAGTTCGTGCAAAGGGCCATGAGGCCGACACGGTAAAACTTGAAGGAAAACTGAAGCGCCTGGTCGAAGAGTTCGGGGTCCCGCCCGCGGAAGCCGAACGAACGGTTATGAATGAGCTCTCCCGCGAGTTTTCGATAAACGGGCTCGGGACGGCTGCTGGTGAGGAAAAGAACTTAAACCAGCTCACCACCGGAGAATGGGCAACCGTTGAGGCAAAGGTCGTCTCGCTCACCAGTACCCCCTCTTCAGCCATAGCCCAGGGCGGCATCCTTGCCGATCCATCCGGGGCCATACGGTTTGTGGTCTGGGCAAAGGCGAATGCCCCGCCCCTATCCCCTGGCAGATGGTACCGTTTCGAGTCTGCTGTTGTGGATGAGTACCGCGGCGCCGCGAACCTGAAAATACACTCAGGCACCGTGGTGAAAGAGATAACCCGTGACACCGTCCTCATCCCGGAGATCACGCCCATCCATGATCTTGTGCCGGGAATAGGAAGTGTCAGGGCCAAGGTGGTGCAGGAATGGGAGACCACCCATGACCGGATGCTCCAGAGCGGTCTCCTCGGCGATGAAACGGGAACGATCAAGTTCGTGATATGGAAGGAGGAGGGTAGGGAGCGGCTCACGCCCGGGATGGTATACACCATCTACTACGCGGTGGTCGATGAGTACTCCGGGAGGTACTCTCTCAACCTCAATACCGCAACCGTGATCCAGGACGAAGGAGAAATCACGGTGAGCAGCGGCGATTCGTCGTTCTCTGGTGCACTGGTCCACATTGCACCGGGGTCCGGTCTCATCAAGCGGTGCCCGGTAGAGGGGTGCAACCGCGTTCTCTCCCGCCAGAACTATTGCCCGGTCCACGAGATACAGCCCGGTTTTCTCTACGATCTCCGCATCAAAGGCTGGCTTGATGACGGGAGGGAGACAAAGGAGATCCTCGTCCAGCGGGAGATGACCGAGCAGCTGACCGGGCTCTCCCTTGACCAGGTCCGCGAGCTTGCCGAGAACAACCCGCTCGGCATGGACGAGGTCTTCCTGCGCGTCCGGGACCGGATCCTCGGGCGGTACCTCGCCTGCCAGGGCAGGGAGATAGATTCACGGATTCTGGTAAATGTTTGCCAGTTCCTGCCCTTCAATCCTGACGAGATCGCAGCTCTCCTGAACCGGGCAGGGGGGTCTTCATAATGGCCGGATCAGCAAAAGGCGGTTTCCCGCGGCGGGATCTCTCCTTCGAGCGGGAGCCGGCCCGGCGCGTCTTTGCCGGTGAGCTGAGGGAGAGCCGGATCCACTTCCGGGAAGGTGACGATGAAAAAAGTCCCACCTACGTCCTCCTCCCGACCGGTGAACGGTGCAACCGCGTCTTCCTGGTAGGGACGCTGACCGAGAAGAAGAAGCAGGGGGAGCAGAACCTCTTCTACCGGGCACGGGTGGTGGATCCCACCGGGACCTTCTTCATCATGGCCGGGAGCTACCAGCCGGAGGCCATGCAGCAAGTTGCCCGGATTGAACCCCCCGCTTTTGTTGCTGTCGTGGGAAAACCGAACGTGTATGAAACCCCTGACGGGGCGGTCCTGATTTCTGTCCGCTGTGAATCGGTCACACCGGTAGATAAGGACACCCGGGACCGGTGGGTTCTCGATTGCGCTCGCGCAACGCTCGACCGGATCGGGACACTCGGAACGACCCCGGATGGTGAGCGGGCACAGAAGGAATACCGTGCTGATCCTGCACTCTTCCTGAAAATGGTGTACGAAGCCCTTTCACAACTTTCACTCTGACTGCGGTATCCCCCGCAACCTTTATTTTTCAGGGCAGACATGTTGGCATGATGCCCTATGGACGAAAAGGAGATGAATGAGATTCTCAAGAAGCTCGACCTGAAAGCCCTGAAGGAAGCGGTAAAAGCCCAGGGGATGAAGCCCGGCCGGTGTCCGACCAAGACATCGATTGCCCGGATGCTGCCTGACGATGCCCTCCGGGCCCTCGCCAAGAAATAGGAGCTTATTCGAGGAAAATTACCTGGACCGGACAGAGATCGGCAGCTTCCCTGACCTTCTCTTCAAGATCCGGTGGCACCGCCCCCTCCTCCAGTCTTCCCTCGGTCCGGTAGGGTTCAGTGACCTGACTGAAGGTATCGTCACTCCCGAGTTCGAAAAATTCCGGACAGGCGTCCACGCAGGTCCCGCAGCTGACACATTCGTCGCGGTTAATCCGTACCTTCATACATTGAAACGCTCCAATGGCCGGTTATTGGATGCGGAAAGGAAAAAGGGAACGGAAAGAACAAAACCACTACGGTGTGGGATTTTTTTCCCAGTATTCAACAACCTCAGATCCTTCGATGAACACGAGATCATGGTTCCGTGCATAGGACCTGGCATCATCCTTCGAGAGGGCAAGGCCCGACCGTTCATCGAGCATCTCGCATACGGTAACTGCAGGGGTGATGCCGGCAATCAGGGCCATGGCAACCGAGAGTTCGGTCTGGCCCTTCCGCTGGTGCAGGAGCCGGTCTGCGGCCCGCAGGATGGCCACATGTCCCGGTGAACGGAACTGCGCGGGGAAATCCGCCCCCCCGCCATTCAGGCTCTTCCTGACATGGCCGGCAATGGCATTGATGGTCAGTGCCCGGTCATTATCGGTAATCCCGGTCCAGGTAGTGCGGTGGTTGACCCAGAGCGAGAAGGAGGACCGGTTCTGCCGGTCGTAGGGGACCACCCCCACCATTCCGGCCGTTTCGGGACAGGTGCGGAGCATCTCTGTGGCAAAGGGGAGGCTGAGGCGCTCTGCGGCCTCAGCCGGAATAGCGGTGCAGATGAGGCCTCCCCCGTCCTTGCGCATCTGTGCGATATGTGCCGGCGTGACCATGTCCGCCCGTATGGCAAAATCAGTCTCCCGTTCCCGATCATCAAAATCATAGAGCAGGATGAACTTCCCCTGCCGCAATGCTGCCAGCGCCTCTTCAATCATGGTGCCACCTCTACGGTAACCATATCGGTATCCCCAAGCCCGTACAGCTCACGCAGCGAGACCGGGGCAATGATCTCCAGTACATCATCCGGATAGTGGGATCTCCCGGGCACCACGATCCCGCAGGGGGTCTCCCCAATCCGGCACGGCAGGCAGCGGGCACTCCCGAAGGTCCGTTCGTCTGCGGTAAATCCCTCGATCGGTATCCATTCCCTCTGATCAAGCCGTTTTCGTATCGGGAGGCTGGAAGGGTTGAGCCTGAGGTTGAGGGTCCCGGGATAGGGCTCAAACCCGAGAAGCCGTACAAACTGGGTTACATAGTGCTGGAGGCTCATGTAGTACTTCCCCTCACCGAGCCCGGATATGACCGCACCCCGGATTGCGTAGTCTCCTGCCTCCGGTGAAAAGACCCGGCAGTAATCGGAGTATTCCCGCCTCAGTTCCTCTTCCCCGGACCTGCTCAGGACGATGTACTGGCCGTCCGGATTCACCGAGCGCGTCAGCAGCATCTGCCGCTCGAGGGACTGGAGCCGCCGGGAGGCAGTCTGCGGGCTTGTTCCGAGCGTTTGTCCGAGGGACTGCGAGGAGACCCAGACCGGGCTTTTTAACCCCCCCATGAGGGCGAGCGCTTTCAGGCACTGGAGATCCTCAGGCATGATCATGTGTATCAAAATTGAGATGCTTATTATTTATGAGTATCTCAACGGACCGATGGTTTTCGGGAAATGTCGAATTCCAGTTCGTTAATTATATCAGCCCTCCTGTCCTCATCATTTGGCATGAAATCTGATTTGCGTCATCAGCTTGCTGAGAAGATGGCAGGCGAGATAACGCTTTCAGACTCTCCGGGCAAAGCCCTGAAGAAGTGGAGGATGAGCTTCAACATCCCCCAGGGAGTGCTTTCAGAACACCTCAATGTCTCTCCCTCGGTCATCAGCGATTACGAGAGCGGGAGGCGGAAGAGTCCCGGCACCGCTGTGGTCGGAAAGATGGTGGACAGCATCCTTGCCATAGATGAGGCGAACGGGGGCAAGTACATCAGGAAATTCGGAAAAATCCTCTACGCAGACATCGATGACAACGTCATCTACGACATGCATGATTATGCCCAGCCGGTTCCTCTCAGTACATTTTCCGAGCTGATCGGGTGCAGGACGGTCTGCGGCTCACTGAGCCAGTCAATTTTCGGGTATACGGTGATCAACAGCATCAACGCGATCACGCAGCTCACCTCAAACGAGTTCAACCGGATCTATGGCTGGAGTACCGAGCGGGCACTCATTTTCACCGATGTCACCTCGGGAAAGTCACCCATGGTGGCCATCCGGGTGACACCATTCAAGCCACGCTGCGTGGTGCTGCAGGGGATCGAACCGGAACTGGTCCACCCGCTGGTCCCCAAGATGGCGGAGCGCGACCATATTACGGTCCTTTCTACCATGATGGGATTTGAGCAGATCATCAGTATCCTGCGGGGTGAACCATGGTAGGAATCATCACCTACGGGGTGTATATCCCGCGGTACCGGATTAAAGTCGAGGAGATCACCAGGGTCTGGGGGGCCAACGCCGATGACGTAACCGGCAGCCTCGGTGTCTTTTCCAAGTCGGTCCCTGACCTTGACGAGGACACCGCAACGATTGCGGTGGAGGCGGCCAGGAACGCCCTGGCCCGGCGGGACATCGATCCTTCCGAGATTGGGGCGGTCTATGTCGGGTCCGAATCGCACCCCTATGCGGTCAAGCCCACCGCCTGCACGGTCGGGGAGGCAATCGGGGCAACCCCGTATATGACGGCAGCAGACTATGAGTTTGCCTGCAAGGCCGGCACTGCTGCCATCCAGACCTGCATGGGGCTTGCCAAGAGCGGCATGATCCGGTACGGCCTTGCCATCGGGTCCGATGTGGCCCAGGGAGCGCCGAGCGATGCCCTGGAGTATACCGCCGCGGCGGGAGGGGCAGCCTACCTGATAGGGAGGGAGGACCCGGTTGCCCTCATCCACCGGACCTGTTCCTTCACCACCGACACCCCTGACTTCTGGCGGCGTGAAGGGGAGGACTACCCCCGGCATGGCGGGAGGTTCACCGGTGAGCCCGGCTACTTCCGCCATATCGAGGGATCGGTCCGGCTGATCTTTGACCAGTCAGGGAGGAGCGCAAGGGACTATGACTATGCGGTATTCCACCAGCCAAACGCAAAGTTCCCCCAGCGGGTGGCAAAGACGCTGGGCTTCACCCCTGAACAGATACAACCCGGCATGGTGGTCCCGCACCTCGGGAATACCTACAGCGGATCCACCCTGATCGGGCTTGCCGCAACGCTCGATATCGCAACGGCAGGTGACCGGATCTTTGTTGCCTCGTTTGGTTCGGGGGCCGGGAGCGATGCGTTCGATATCGAGGTCACCGATGTGATCGAATCGGAAGAGTTCCGGCGGAATGCTGCCCCCACCGTGGAACAGCTCCTCGCAAACCCCGTCTACATCGGCTATGCACAGTATGCCAGGCACAAAGGAAAGATCGTGATGCAGAGATGAGAGAGGTTGCAGTTATCGGGGCCGGGTGCACAACCTTCGGCGAGAAATGGGATACCTCGTTCCGCCACCTCTTCGTTGAGGCCGGGATCCTTGCCCTCGAGGATGCCGGGCTGGCCGGCGAGCAGATCGATGCCCTGTATGTCGGGAACATGAGTGCCGGGCGCTTCATTGAGCAGGAGCACATCGGTGCCCTCATCGCTGATTATGCCGGGCTGGCATCCCACCATATCCCGGCCACCCGGGTTGAAGCGGCCTGTGCTTCGGGGGGGCTTTCCTTCCGGCAGGCAGTGATCGCGGTTGCTTCCGGCATGGAGGATATCGTGGTCGCGGCAGGGGTGGAGAAGATGACCGATGTGGCGTCCGGCATCAGCGTGGATACCCTTACCGGAGCCGCTGACCGTGAATGGGAGGGGTTTGTGGGGGCGACCTTTCCCGGCCTCTATGCCATGATCGCCACCGATTACATGAACCGGTATCCCCTGACCCGGGAACAGCTGGGGCTTGTGGCGGTCAAGAACCACTTCAACGGCGCGAGGAACCCCATCGCCCAGTACCAGCAGGAGATCACCCTGGATACCGTGCTCAAATCATCGCTGGTGGCCGACCCCCTCCGCCTGTTTGACTGTTCGCCCATTACCGATGGAGCTGCAGCGGTGATACTCGCTCCCCTGGAACGGGCACGCGAGTTTACCGACACCCCGGTACGGGTGCTGGCCAGTGCCCAGGCAAGCGATACCATTACCCTCCATGACCGGCGGGATATCAGCACCCTTGATGCGACGGTTATTGCCGCACAGCGGGCATTCAGCATGGCCGGGCTCACTACCGCTGATATCGACCTCGTCGAGGTGCATGACTGCTTCACCATTGCCGAGATCTGCGCCATCGAAGACCTCGGTTTCTGCCGGAAAGGGGAGGCGGGCAGGCTCACGGAAGAGGGGGTAACCGCGCTGAACGGGGATATCCCGGTCAATACCAGCGGCGGGCTGAAGGCATGCGGCCATCCCGTCGGTGCGACGGGTATCAAGCAGGTCTTCGAGATTGTCCAGCAGCTGCGCAGTGAGGCCGGGCGGCGGCAGATAGACGGGGCCGAGATCGGGATGACCCACAACGTGGGAGGCACGGGAGCTTCGGTTGCCGTGCATATCCTGGGGGTGTAACCGTGTCTGTTGCACGCTTCTGGAGAAAGATACCCCAGCGCTACAACCTGATCGGTACCCGGTGCACCACCTGTGGCAGGTACTTCTTCCCGCCACGGTCATTCTGCCCCGGCTGCCGGAGGGCAGGCAGGATCGAGGACTACCGGTTCGCGGGGACAGGAACGGTGGTCACCTATACCGTCATCAGGACGGCGAGTGAGCAGTTCGAACAGATGACCCCCTATGTCCTTGCCATCGTGGCCCTCGATGAAGGGCCGCGGACGACCTGCCAGATCGTCTGCACCCCTGAAGAGGCCCGGATCGGGATGCGGGTAAAACCGGTCTTCAGGAAGATCGGGGCTGACGGCGAGAGCGGGGTCATCTACTACGGCACCAAGTATGCTCCGGCAGACTGAACCCTTTTTTCCGGCCCGGTAAATGGCCCTCAATCCAGGTAACAGGACGCCCCCCAGGTGTTATTCAACCGCTGGCCGCCCCCGCAGGTGATAAGACTGCGGGTGGTACTTGCCCGTTCCCGACCCATCGCCGTAAAATATCCTGAAGGAGGAGGACCCCTGTCCCTGTGAATAATGAAAAATTACAGGGGGGAAAGATTGGCGAAGTTTACGGATTATTTTTTTTCTCCTGTTCCCGGAATCATCCCACCACAATATCATACACCGCATGCCATCTCCCCGGAGCATAAGAACGGACAGCGCGTTCGTGAACCTCCCGTACCGGGAACTTCCTGATCTCCGGGAGTGCTTCCCCCTCGCTCTCCTCGAGCACATAACAGTGGATCATCCCGCCCGGGCGGCAGAGCCGGAATGCTTCGGGGAGGAATGAGAGGGAGCCAAAGGGGTGGTTCATGATGATGCGGTCGAATTTCCAGGGGAGGACTGCCCCCATATGCGAGGCATCGGCCAGGAAGGGGAGAACCTTCCGGACACGGTTTAGGCGGATGTTCTCTTCCATGAGCTGCACTGCCCGCGGGTTGAGATCGACGGCCACCACGAGGGCTGCCTTCCGGGCAAGAGCTATCGCAAACGGCCCGATGCCGGCAAACATGTCAAGGACACATTCGTCCTCCTCCATCAGGCCGGCAATCCGCTGACGTTCGGTGGAGAGCCGGGCTGAGAAGTAGGCCAGCGAGAGATCGATTACCAGGCGGTTCCCGTACTCGGTACAGGTGGTTCGTGTTGTCGGTTCCCCGGCCAGCACCTCAAACCGCCGGGTGCGGTACTCCCCCTCGACCTCGCTCACCGCGAAGAGGACCGTGTGCAGTGACGGCCGGGACCTGAGCAGTTCCCCTGCTGCAGAGGGATCACGATCGGGCATGATGGCAATACCCCCCACAAGCTCATGCCGCGGCAGGGGCGAACGGCCTTCCCGCGGGACGAAACGGGCCCGTTCTGCTCCTGCCTCTTCAGCGGTAACCGGGATGAGGAGCTCGTCCCCCTCAACGCGGGGCTTTAAGGCCGGGTCAAGGACCCCTTCCCGTGCCAGCTGCTGCCGTGTCTCCTCGCCCCTGGTCAGGGGTACCCTGCGGGCCCACTGTTCCTTTTCCATTTCCTGAGCCATCCTCATTTATCCCGGGAGCATAATAGTATCCATGGAAGATTATCTCGAGAGGCTGAAAAAAGGGTCGCTGAAACTCTATGCACTCGAGGACGAGCTTGAGCCGGGCGATGCGGTCAGGATCCGGCGGACATTTATCGAACAGGAGACCAGGACCAGTCTCCCGAAGCTTGGTTCCTATACCATCGCGATCAACCGCGTGGTGCGGAAGAACTGCGAGAACATGATCGGTGCCGTCCAGGTACCGGTCGGCGTGGCCGGGCCCCTCCTCGTGCAGGGTGAGTTTGCCCGGGGTTCGTTCTATGTACCCCTCGCCACCACTGAGGGGGCACTGGTCGCCTCGGTGAACCGCGGGTGCAGCGCCATTACCCGGGCCGGCGGAGCAGATGTCCGCATCTTCCGGGACGGCATGACCCGGGCACCGGTCTTTGCCGCCCGGGATATTTCCCATGCCCGGGATATCTGCGACTGGGTGGCATCCCACCGCCAGGAGATCGCATCGGCCGCAGAGAGCACCACCTCCCATGGCAGGCTGACCGG
This sequence comes from uncultured Methanoregula sp., assembly GCA_964353765.1. Lineage (GTDB taxonomy): Archaea > Halobacteriota > Methanomicrobia > Methanomicrobiales > Methanospirillaceae > UBA9949. The sequence goes on from CAYGWN010000054.1 coordinate 10,116, forward strand.
CATCACCACTGCGATCGGTGGCACCAGTGTCTTCGTGCGGCTGGAATTTGACACCAAGGATGCCATGGGGATGAACATGGTAACCATCGCCAGCGCAAAAGCCGCGGAGACCATTTCAGCAGCCACGGGGGCCCGCCTGATCGCGCTCTCCGGGAACCTGTGCACCGACAAGAAACCGGCTGCAGTCAACCTCGTTCTCGGCAGGGGCCGGACGGTTGCCGCCGGTGTATTCCTCTCCGATGCCCTGGTCCGCGAGGTCTTCAAGACCGATACCCGGACCCTTGCCGAGGTGAATATGCGGAAGAACCTTGTTGGCTCCGCCCGCGCAGGATCTCTGGGATTCAATGCCCATGCCGCAAACATAGTCGCCGCGATGTTCATTGCCTGCGGACAGGATCCGGCCCACGTGGTTGAAGGGAGTCTGGCGGTCACCACGGTCGATCCGGTCGATGGCGGAGCTTATGTCTCGGTCACGCTGCCATCCCTGCCGGCGGGGACGGTGGGGGGAGGGACCGGGATCGATACCCAGCAGGAATGCCTCACCCTGCTCGGTGTCGCCGGGGGAGGTAATCCGCCGGGTGCAAACGCAAAGAAGTTTGCCGAGATCATTGCCGCTGCCGTACTGGCCGGAGAACTCTCCCTGCTCGGGGCGCTCGGGGCGCAGCACCTGGCGCGGGCCCACCAGCACCTGGGCCGGTGAGCAGAGATCTTTCAGAACCTGAACTCTTTCATCATGACCACGGCATCCTCTCCGTTGGCATAGTAACGGTCGATCACAAACACTTCGTGGTACCCGAGCTGACGGTAAAACTGCTGTGCCGCGGTATTGGAGACACGGACCTCGAGCTGCACCCCGGCAGCAAGTTCGATGGCGAACTGCTGCTCTACCCGGCGCACGAGCATCTTTCCTACCCCTTTCTTCCGGTATGCCCGTGTCACCGCCAGGTTGCAGATGTGCCCGTAGACCCCCTCACCGGTATCCTCGATACCCCCGACAATGAAACCGATGACCGTTCCGGCATGCGTGGCCACGAAGAAGGTCTGGGGGAAGTAACTCTGTGTTTCGGCAAAGACCGCGGCACTCCAGGGATCCCGGAACGATTCGGTCTGAATTTCAGCAATCGCGCCGATATCTTCAGGCCGGGCCCGCCGGATGGTGATGGGATCGCCCATGACTGTTTCCAGTACTGGTCTTTCACTGGAATAATATAGTGTCAGGGGAAATGAGTAAAGAGAGCCGGATTTCTGATGGTGCGACTATTCCGTTTTGCTGCGGTCAGGCCGGTGCGGGAGGCTGCCCGGCAGGTGGCAGCGGTTCCCTACGACGTGGTCACCGCTGATGAGGCCGCCGCTGTCATCAGAAAGAACCCCATGAGTTTCCTGCGGATCAGCCGCGCTGATGCCGAGCTCCCGGAACTCCCGCCCCATGACGACCGGGTCTATGCCCGGGCAGGGGAACGCTTCGAAGAGCAGCTCAGGGCAGGAGTTTTTGCACCGGATGAGAGCCCGGGGTTGTATATCTACCGGGTCAGCTCTGCCGCAGAGACGTTTACTGGGCTGTGCTGCTGCGTGGCCGTTGATGACTATGAATCAGGAGTCATCCGTCGCCACGAGCAGACCCGGTATGACAAGGAGGAGGACCGCACCCGGCACATTGGTGCGGTCAATGCCCATACCGGCCCGGTGGTCCTGATCTACCGGGATACCGCATCAGCTGCCCGGCTGGTACAGGGCCTGGCAGATACCCTGCGGCCGGATGCGGAAGTGCACTGGCAGGACGGTTCGCTCCACCAGATCTTCAGGATCGCTGATCCGGGAACCCTCGCCCGCATCGAGAACGCTTTCTCGGGTGTCGACCGCCTCTATATTGCCGATGGCCATCACCGGGCAAAGGCGGCAGTCAATATCGCACAGGAACGCCGGAAAGGAGGAGGAAATCCCGGGGAAGCTGATCGGTTCATGGGGGTTCTTTTTGCCGATTCCGGGGTCAGGATCCATGGCTACAGCCGCATGGTGCGGGATCTTGGAGGGAGGACCGGGGAGGAGTTCATGGATGCGGTATCGTGCTCCTTCTCGGTCACCCCCTACGGGCCGGTCGACCGGGCAGCTTTCCAGATTTCCCCGCTGACTGGATCGTCTGAAGACCATATCGTTCACCTGTATCTCGACCACTCCTGGTATGAATGCAGGGCTCCTGCAAATCCCACCACGGGGCTCATAGAGTCACTCGATGTCTCCCTTCTCCAGCGGGAAGTCTTCGACCGGATCCTCGGCATCACCGACCCGCGGGGTGATGCCCGCCTCTACTACCTTGGCGGTGCACGGCCGGTTGCAGACCTCGAAACGGTCGTGGACCGGGGCGAGTATGCCGTCGCTTTCTCCATGCAGCCGGCACGGGTGGAGACGGTCCTCTCGATAGCTGATGCCGGGGGGATCATGCCCCCCAAGTCGACATGGTTTGAACCCAAACTTCTCTCCGGCCTGGTCATCCATCCCCTCTCCTGAATACATTTTTCCCTGCCGGGCAAACAGATCATACCATGATCAGTATTGCACTTCCCAAGGGCAGCCTTGAAGAACAGACCCTGAAGCTCTTCAGGGAAGCAGACCTCGAGGTGAGACGGGGTGAACGCGACTACAACCCCGTCATTGCCGACCACCGTATTGACAAGGTGAAGATCCTCCGGCCCCAGGAGATCCCGAAATATGTGGAGATGGGGTACTTTGACCTCGGCATCTCAGGGCTTGACTGGGTGAAGGAGACCGGGGCCCGGGTGCGGGAACTGGCCCGCCTCTCCTACAGCAAGACCGGGGAGGGCACGGTCAAGATCGTGGTTGCGGTGCACCAGAGCGAGCCGATCAATGAAGCCGGACATATCCGCCCGGACAGCCGCGTCACGACCGAGTATCCCGAAATAACCCGGGAGTACTTCGGGAGGCTCGGGATCCCGGTCCGCCTCTTCCCATCCTACGGGGCCTCGGAAGCAAAAGTACCGGACCTGATGGATGTGGTGGTCGACCTCACCGAGACCGGTACCACGCTCCGGCGGAACGGGCTGAAGATCATCGGCCAGATCATGGAGTCCTACACCGTGGTCATTGCCAACCGGGAGAGCTTTGAGGACGCTGCGAAACGCCGCGCCATCGAAGAGATCGTCACCCTGCTGCTCGGTGTCATCGATGCCCGGCACCAGGTGCTCCTCTCCATGAACGTTCCCGCCGGCGTCATGGAGCAGGTAGTCGCGACGCTCCCGGCCCTCAAGACACCCACGGTGAGCAGGCTCCACGGTGTCGACTACTACAGCATCCAGACCGTCGCAAAAAAGAGCGAGGTCAACACCCTGATACCGAACCTGAAGGCCGCCGGTGCCGAGGATATCCTCGAGATCCCGATTGCAAAAATCATACGATAACCTCTTTTTTCAGGAATGCCCCGTTTATACCGGGGATCGACAATCGACGAAAAATTGCCCTGCAATCGTCCAATAGTCCCTCTTAGTCCGTTATTTTCCGAAAAAACAGCGCAAATCTTAAATAATACCACGACAATTCTCTGGTATATAGCCGCCGGAGGGAGAAAACCGGTTGCATCGTGAAGGGAGCGCGGACGAGAGGCCCGATAACCCGGTGGCCCTCCCCCGCGATCCCCAGCCTGTTTCTTTTATTTCTGTTCACTATTCCGATACTCCCCACCATCCATCCGAATCCTTTTTCCCGGAACCCGGAGATGAGCCCATGGACGACAGGATCGATATACTGGTGGACGGGAGCGGTGACGGCCATTCGGTGGCCCTGTTCCCTGATAGCGAGGTTTTTTTCTCATACGAGCGGGGAGCCTCAAACAACGAGGCGGAGTTCAATGCGGTCATTCTCGCCCTTGAAAACCTGCCTGATGACACCCATGCCCGGATCAGGACCGACAGCCAGGTGGTGGTCTGGCACCTGTCCGGGGAAAAGAAGAACCGGCACCCCACCTTCATCAAGAAACGGCTCCTTATCCAGGACATGATCCTTGCCAAGAACCTCAGGGTCGAGCTGCAATGGATCCCGCGGAAGCAGAACCATGCCGACCGGTTCCTCAAGCACTACATCGCGAGCCTCTGCGGGGCGGCAGGGACCGAACCGCTCTACCGGCGCGTGCGCCGCCTTGAGACCGAGAATATCCGCCTCCGGGCAAAGCTCAAGCGGGCGATTAAGATGCTTGAGCGGAGGAACGCCTGCTCACCTGATTCTGCCATGCCCCTGGAGATGTTCCAGTAGGGGAAAAAGGATCAGTCAGTCATCCGGAGGATTGCACCGCGCGGCTCTCTTTGGCAGGCTTTTCATGGCAAGGTACTCTGATCGGCTGAGCGCGTAATTCTCCGCGTTTTGCATAAACGCGTCAATGAGGTCCGCCTGCTGCCGGCTCCAGGTGCTGTTGGGGACCTCTCTTACCCAGGCTGCATACCTGCGGACAAAATCCAGCCGTTCCTTCCGGTTCATCTCCCGATCAAATACCAATTCCATACGGTTCCCCCGTGACAGCAAGC
>CAYGWN010000055.1:0-19776 GCA_964353765.1 uncultured Methanoregula sp.
AGACCAAGGCCGATGCGCAAGCCAGTATTCCCCCACCATCGGACAGATCAGCATCTGATGCAGCGGTAGAATCCAAGGCTAAGATGAGCCGCAAGGAATTCGAGAAGGAGCTGGAGACGCTCCAGATCGAGCTCGTCAAGATGCAGGAGTGGGTGAAGGTCAGCGGCGCCAAGGTCTGCGTGCTCTTCGAAGGCCGCGATGCCGCCGGCAAGGGCGGCGTCATCAAACGCATCACCGAGCGCACGAGCCCCCGCGTCTTCCGGCTGGTGGCCCTGCCGTCACCCACAGAGCGGGAGAAGTCCCAGATGTACGTACAGCGCTACATTCCACACCTGCCGGCGGCAGGAGAAGTGGTACTCTTCGATCGCAGCTGGTACAACCGGGCGGGGGTTGAGCGGGTAATGGGGTTCACCCCGGAGGCCGAGGTGGAAAAGTTCCTGCGCTGGGTGCCCCCTGTCGAACAGGCGATCATTGGATCCGGGGTCATCCTGGTGAAGTACTGGCTGGAAGAGACCATGGAAGATCAGACCAGGCGCTTCGAGGAACGCATCAATGACTACCGCAAGATCTGGAAGCTCAGCCCGATGGACCTCGAGAGCCATCGCCGCTGGTACGATTACTCGCGGGCTCGCGATGCCATGTTTGCGGCCACGGATACCCCCGAATCACCCTGGTACGTCGTGGATTCGCACGACCAGAGGCGCGGGCGACTGAACTGCATCGCCCACCTGTTAAGTCTGATCCCGTACAAGGAAGTCCCCCGTGAGAAGGTGAAGCTCCCCAAACGCCAGCCGAAGGGTGACTACGTGGAGCCGGACTACCAATTCCGCTGGATCCCGGAGAAATACTAAACAAGGAGGCATCCTGGATGGCAGACCTGGTACAGGAACAACTGAAATGGTATTCGATGACGCCGGAGGCAGTTGCGCAGCAACTGAAGGTTGATCCGGCACAAGGGCTGAGCGCGGCCGAGGCGCAACAGCGCCTGCAGCAGTACGGCCCGAATGTCCTGGCCGCCAGGAAGAAGGAGTCGGGCTGGCAGGCGTTCCTGCGCCAGTACCGGGACTTCATGCAGATCCTCCTGGTGGGGGTTGCCGTGATCAGCCTGGTGGTCACCCGCGAAGCGGGCACGACGGTGGTGCTGCTGGGCCTGACGGTTTTCAACGCAATATTGGGGCTGCGCGGCGAGTCCAAGGCCGAGGCCAGCCTGGCTGCGCTCGAGAAGATGATGAAGAACATCACCCGGGTACGCCGCGACGGCCTGGCGATTGAGATCGAGGCGGAGGGGCTGGTGCCGGGTGACATCGTGCTGATGGAGGCGGGCAACCGCGTCCCGGCCGATGGACGCCTGTTCGTCACGGCGACCCTCGAGATAGAGGAGGCCGCCCTGACCGGCGAAAGCGTCGCCTCGCCCAAGGACACCGGGGCGATCACCCGGCCCGATGTTCCTCTTGGCGACCGCCTGTGCATGGCCTTTATGAACACCGCGGTGACCCGCGGCCGCGGCGAGATGATCGTGACCACCACCGGCATGGGCACCGAGATGGGCCATATCGCCGACCTGCTCAACAGGACCAAGTCCGACAAGACGCCTTTGCAGAAGCAGCTCGACAAGCTGATCATCATCATCGCCGGGATGGCCGGCCTGGCCTTTGTCCTGATGGTCATCCTGGGTCTGAGCCACGGTGATTCCTTCGAGACGATCTTCCTCGCCGGCATTGCCCTGGCGATTGCGGCTATCCCCACCGGCCTGCCTGCTGTCGTGACCACGATGTACTCCATGGGGACGCGTGCGCTGGCCAGCCTGGGTGCCATCGTCAAGCGGCTGCCTTCTGTCGAGACGCTGGGCTCGGTCTCGGCAATCTGCTCCGACAAGACCGGCACGCTGACGCTCAACAAGATGACTGCCCGCGAGTTCACCATCCCCGGCCAGAACCGCTTCAGGGTGACCGGTGAAGGCTATGGAACGCAAGGGACCATGGAGTTGTCCAGCGGTATTGCAGGATTACAGCCCTGGCAGAAGAATACCCTCTCCTATAGTACAGAAGGCAAGCTGCTGAGTGCAGGTGGCGCCAGGGTTGATCTCGACCCGATCCTTTTGCCCATGGCGTTGTGTGCTGACGCCCGTCTCGACAACGGCACCCTGATCGGTGATCCTACGGAGGGTGCGCTGATCGTGCTGGCGGAGAAAGGCGGCATCAGCGTGGACGGTGCACGCGAGATGTACCCACGGGTGGCCGAGGTGCCGTTCGACTCCGACTACAAGTTCATGGCCACGTTCCACACTATGACCAATGAGCAGGGCAAGCCGGTGGTGCGCTGCTTCGTCAAAGGCGCTCCGGATGTACTGATCGCCCGCAGCGGCTCGTACTGGATGCCAGGCGGCGAGGTGCTGCCGGTTACCGAAGAGAACCGTCCCCTGGCATTCAGGGAAAACGATCGCATGGCGCAGGCGGGCGAACGGGTGATGGTGGTCGCACGCCGCGACTTCGATCCAAAGACGTTCGATCCGACAGCCAGACTGCTCGACCAGGTGACGGATCTCACCCTGCTGGCCATGGTGGGCATCGTGGATCCGCCGCGCCCGGAGGCCAGGGACGCCATCGCCAAATGTCACAGTGCTGGCATCCAGGTGCGCATGATCACCGGCGACCATGCCGTGACCGCGGCGGCCATCGGGCATGAGCTGGGCATCGAGGGTAAGGCGCTCACCGGTGCGGAGTTCGCCGCCATGAGCGATGATCAGCTGATGAAAGATCTGCCCGACATCGGCGTGGTGGCACGCGTAGCCCCCGAGGACAAGATCCGCCTGGTGGATCTCCTGCAGCGGCAGCAGAACATCGTCGCCATGACCGGCGATGGCGTCAACGATGCGCCGGCCCTCAAGAAGGCCGATATCGGCGTGGCGATGGGCATCACGGGCACCGAGGTCTCGAAAGGGGCCGCCGTGATGATCCTGACCGATGACAACTTCTCTACCATTGTAAAAGCGGTGGAGTTTGGACGGGGGATCTACGAAAACCTGTCCAATTTCATTCGCTTCCAGATGACGAACCTGGTGGCTTACATTGTGGCATACCTGGGTGCAGCCTTCTTCTACATCGCCGGCGGCGTGCCGTTTGCACCGTTCGTCGTCCTGTGGATTAACTTCCTGGTCCAGGTACCCGTCGCCATCTCCCTTGGCTTCGACAAGCCTGCACCCGGGCTGATGGAACATAAGCCGCGCCCGATCAGCCAGCCCGTCCTCTCGGGCTCGCAGTGGGTGCGCATCGGCTTTATCGGGATCCTCATGGCGGCCGGTACCCTGATCGTGGAAGCAGTCGCTGAACCGGTGGGAGCCGCGGTGGCCGCCACCATGGCGTTCGTCGTCTTCTCGCTCTTCGTTGTCATCAACGGTATCAGCTGCCATAGTGAGACCCTGACCGCGTTTAACCGGAATATCCTGAACGATCGGCACCAGGTGATGCTCTACGGTATGGCCCTGCTGCTCATCTTCCTACCGACTGAGCTGGGCTTCCTGCAGCGCGGCCTGGGCCTTACCTCGCTTGACGGCAACCAGTGGCTGCTCTGTGTCGGCTTGGCCATTGTCTTGTTCATCGTCTACGAGGTCATCAAGGTCTTCCTTCGCAGCCGCCACAAGCCTGATACGGCAACTCCTGCCGTCGCAGTCTCAGCCCAGGTATAAAAGCACCTGGGCAAGTGCTCATCCCTGGCTGTGCAGATGATGTGCACCAGGACGCCCGTGCGTTTGAGGAGGGGGCTCCCCAATCACCACCTTGGTGAAGGAGGCGGGTACTACCTTACCGATCCATAGTGCGGCATCTCTCTGATCGGCACCGCTTCCTGGGGTTAGACCCACCGGGTACTTGCCTTGGGAACGGCTGGAGGTAAAGGAGTCTCGGAACAGCTCACTGCCCGACCCCCTCTTTTCAAGTATTCTCATCGTAATCGGAACCGGTTCTTCCCTCTACTCCCTGACATTGGCAGAAAAAAAGAAGTATCCCGGAATCACACAATCGTAGATAATGCGGGGAGATTCTGATGGGAAGGAGTTGGCCAGTCAGAATTCGCCAGAATTATTGAACCCGTCTGACTCTTCTCACCCTCCTCATGTTGGATACATAATCGGCAGGACGGAGAAATTTCCGTACAGGACAACATGCACATTTGCAGCACAGCAGATCCTGCCGCTCCTTGAAAAATTCTCTAAGGAAATTGAGGGGGTGAAGAACGGGGATGACATCGAATATCTCCATCGGATGCGGGTGGCATCGAGAAGGATACGGGCTGCCCTCCGCACCTTCCGGTTCTGTTTTCCCCAGAAGAAATTCCCGAAATACACCTCTGATATGAGGAATATCACCCGGGCTCTCAGCCAGGCCCGTGATACCGATGTACAGATAGCGTTTTTGAAGAAAGCACGAAAGAGGCTGTCTGTGACTCTGCAGGATATTCCGGACGAAGGTCAGGCCGTCTCAGCTAAGGCACGTCTTGCAGCTATCCAGTATCTGCTGGCAATGCTCCGCAGGGAGAGAGCCGGTTACCAGAAAAATGTTTTCCAGTCCCTGGAAAAATTCGGGCGACAACAACAGCCTGAAGCGATCCGCGATAGTGTACTCGCCTCCTCAGCTGCTATCGGTAAACGACGGTATACATCCCGCAATCAGAGTACCATGACGATTCTTTCCGCCGAGAATATCGGACAGGGCATTATTGAACTTCACGCGTATGAATCCTGGCTGAAGCACCCGGACGCAATCACCGAACACCATGCCATGCGGATCGCGGCCAAACATCTCCGCTATACCATGGAGCTATTTGCCCCACTGTACCGTCTCGGACTGAAGAAATATATCGCCAGGGTGGCCCGTTTACAACGATTGCTCGGTGATTTGCATGATACCGATGTCTGGATCAACAGAGTAACCCTGATGCTCCTGAAAGAGCGCTCCCGCCCAAGGGATCCTGATGACCCAAACCGTCCGGATCCCGGGGTCATCAGTGGCTTAAAATTATTTTTACAGGACAGGGAAAAGGAACGGGTGAAATTGTTCAAGCGGACGGTCCAGTACTGGAACCTGCTCCAGAGAACGAATTTGTGGGAAGATCTCAAGAGAGAGATCTCCATCAACTGTAAGATACGATATACCTTGCATCCCGAAATGCCGGAAGGAGTGAGAAAGGATTTGATCTGCCGGTATTCGCAGGTCTATCCCCAGGGAGTTGCCCATTCCCGGCATGTTGCGCATCTCTCGCTTCAATTGTTCGACCAGCTGCAGACGGTTCACCACCTCACCCCACGAGAACGATATCTACTTGAATACGGGGCAGTGCTCCATGATATAGGATGGAAGTATGGGAAGAAGGGACATGCAAAGCGGAGTGCGGTAATGATACATTCTGAGGAGAGGCTCCCCCTGACGATGGAAGAACGGGGAATCATCGGTCTACTGGCATATTCCCACAGGGGAAAAAGCAGATTTGAAAAATCTGGTTATTTCGGGCTCCTTCCGCACGAGCAACAGGAAAAAATCCGCCTCCTCGCAGGGATGCTCCGCGTAGCCGATGGACTTGATGGGTTGCATCGCACAAGGGTCAGATCACTCCAGTGCGAAGTGACACCGGATACCGTCATCTGCACACTTCTGGCTTCTTCTGACTGCTCCGAAGAGATCTCCATGGCGAAGGAAAAAATGTCCGTCCTTGAGCAGGCCTCTGGAAAACCAATGCAATTCTTACAGGAAATTCCCGGGCAATCCTTCCCGGGGGTCTTTTTAGGTACGGTGTCTTTGGAGAAAGAATGAAAAAAGGTCTAAAGCGTGCTCTAATCCTTATTGGTATCATATTACTTCTCGGGCTCATCGGTTTCATCGCCTGGGGGATGACTCCCCTTGGACCGACTGACGAAGCATTAGCTGCAATGAAATCCGATGCGGTGGTTACCGTCCAGGAGAACGGTACCCTGATGTGGTAGAGGGAGTGGTATTCTGGGCATTCTATCCGGCAGACAGCGATAACCTGTATAAGACTGAATTGAAAGGTCTTACCATGTACGGGTCGAATGACGCTGTCCTTGACATGGACAATTGCAATGCAACCCTGCCGCTGCTCCCCGGGGGAACAATCATGCAGGTGATTCGGGGAGGCAACCATGCCCAGTTCGGCAACTACGGCCCGCAACCGGGTGATGGGACTGCGACCATTTCTGCTGCTGATCAACAACTACAGGCGGCAGCCCTGACCGTGCGGATTCTGCGGGCTGTGGAAGGGGAATAACGTGAGGCGCTTCTGGAAAATTCTCGGGGTCATCGCTCTCGTTGCAGTCCTGTTACTCCTTTTTGGACCCCTGCTGTATCCTGTCCCGCCGTTGACGGGCACCTTTCCTGAAAGCGACCTTGCTGATCCGGAAAGCCGGTTTGCAGAGATCGATGGTCTGACTGTTCATTACAAGGAAATGGGACAGGGGGAGCCGGTATTCATCCTGCTGCATGGATTCGGAGCCAGCGAATTCACTTGGCGGGAGGTCATTGAACCACTCTCCAGGCAGGGCCGTGTCATCGTCTATGACCGCCCTGCATTCGGTCTTACCGGACGCCCCATGCCCGGTGAATGGACAGGGACGAATCCCTACAGTGTCCAGGGAAATATCGAGCTCCTGGATGGGATGATGGATGAACTCGGCGTGGAAAAAGCCATCCTGGTCGGGAACTCTGCTGGAGGCGACGTTGCAGCAGCGTATGCCCTCGAGCACCCGGACAGGGTGCAGAGGCTGGTGCTGGTTGACCCCGCTGTTGCCAGCGGGCGGGGAGGCAGGATCCCATCATGGATTCTTCCGCTCCTGAAGACCCCCCAGATCCGCAACATAGGTCCACTACTGGTTCGCAGCATTGCTGGTGATTTGGGAAATGAAACCATCCGGCTGGCATGGCATGACCCATCCCTGATCGGCCAGCATGTCTATGACGGGTACCGCAGGCCGCTTATGGCAAACAACTGGGATAAGGCGCTGTATGAATTTACCATTGCCGACAACCCGGTCAATTATACCGACCGCCTCGGCGAACTTGCCATGCCGGTACTTGTTGTTACGGGCGATGATGACCGCATCGTTCCCACCGAATCGAGTTTTCAACTTTCAAAGGAGATTCCTGGTGCGCAACTGGTAGTATTCAATGCCTGCGGGCACGTCCCCCAGGAGGAATGCCCTGATCAATTCATGGACGCCCTTCAGGGCTTCCTGGGAGACGTGAAAGGATGACAGAGATCATCCTGAGGAACCAAGCCCCGGACTTCGTGGGCAAAGAAATGACACTGGTGGAAGCCACAACCAAAAGAGAGGGAGCCCGTGTCAACACAAAGCGGTTCTAAAATAGCGGTCGTCGCGGCTATTGCCGGCAACCTGATGATTGCGATTATCAAGTTCATCAAGTCGGCAAACCAATAAAAAAGGAAAGCCGGAGGCTGCGGAAAAACCCCAGTCCTTTCGCACGCAGCGAGGAAAGGATCCGTGGTTATTTTTTACGTTGATATAACCTGCGAACCACCGGTGTCAAACCTTAAAAAACACCCGACCAGAACTCCCACCGCCAATATGCACCTCCGATTATTACCAGGGCAATCAGCGCGAATAGGAGTAACCACCACCACCATCTCATGTTTTTTCCCTCCTCTTATGTGTCAATTGGATTAGTGTATGATAATCCTATTTAAGCAGCACAGGTGGTCCTTTTGAAAAAAAAATAATCCAGAAAAAAAGAGATACCTAACCTTTCCTCAAAATCAGGAATGCGGCAACTCCAAGACCGACCAGGGCAACCAGTGCACCGAACCCGGGAGCAGTGGTCGGCTTAGGGGTTGGCGGGAGGGTCGGGATTGTGGCATTCGCCATGGTCGGTATCATGGTAGGTGGTATCGTAACCGGCAAGAATTCAACCACGGCGAAGAGTGTGGTTGCAGTTACGTCCTGAGCGCTCTGGAGCCCGATTGCAGAGACAGAAACGATGTATTCGTCGGGCTTAAACGTGGTCGTATCAACCGGGAAGGCCCAGGTGTTGAAACCCTCGGTGCCCTTAACGACCTTCACGGCCCCGGTAGTTCCAGAGAATCCTTGAATAAACTCTTTTTCAGTTGGAGAGAAGGACGAGGAGTAGACCTCAACGAGCAGCTCGTCATCGACCGCCAGATTGGTGGTCCCTGTAATATCAAACGTTTCGCCGACCAGCTTCTCGGTGATCGGAACGATCTTGATTTCAGGCACTTCCACCAGGAACTGGAGCTTGGTGTAGGTATCATCAATATCCGGGTTGTCGAGCTCTACCGTCAGTGCATTGGCTGCGTCTGAACCCTGCAGGCTTCCGGTTCCAAGGAGCTTGAACAGCTGAGACCACCGGACAGGATAGGCTCCGACAACATAGTCTCCCTGGATGATGGCATCGAACTCATCATTATACATCGGGTGCTGGACGACTACGAAGTACTGGCCGCTGGTCATGGTGGAGGTGACTGCCCCATCAACTTCGTAATCGAAAGTGCCATCATCGTTGACACTCTCTGTCTCGCGGCTGGCAAAGTTCTTGCCCATGACCCAGACCGCGACACCCTGCGAGGGCTGGCCCTCTGCGACACCGCGGAGGTGCACGCTGTCACCCTGGGCGACCGTTAACGGGGACGCCAGGGCGGTCACGAATGCTTTGCGGATGATGACCGGGACCGTTCCGTACTGGGTATCGGCGAGCTGGGATTTGCTGGACGGGGTGGCCACCGCGTAGATAGTGTACGTCCCGGCATCGATGTTCAGGTTCGCCGTTTGCCACTTGTACTCCCAGGTGTTGTCTTCTCTGACATCGGTAGAAGTAATAGTATACGGGGTGACGATGGTCTGGACAGGGGTCCTTGGATCGGTCATGAGTCCGCCCTCAGAGGGAAGGTTCGGGCCGGTGATGAACAGGTACACCTTGTCGGTCTCGGAGTTGGTACCGGACAGCAGGACTTCCTGCCCGAGGAAGTAGCTCTGGTCACCGGCAGCAACGACCGTCACGGATCCCTCCTCGACCTGGATATCAATGTCAGCAGACCGGTATACCGTAATACCGGAGAAGATGTCCGGCAGGCCGTTTGGTCCCGGCGGCCCCTGCTCGACATGGATGGTATACTTCTGGTCCCGGGTCTCCTGCGTGGTCTGCCACCCGATGGTCCGGGTCCCGGAGTCCCGCAGGGTCACCAGCCCGTAATAGAAGGTTCCATTATCGGGGAAGGGGGGAACATCCTCTCTGACCGTCCGGCCGCCACCGCCCTGGAACTGGTACCCCCCATAGGCAAAGGGGCCGCCCACAGGATCACGTTTCAGGCCGGCCTGGGAAGGGAGGAGGAATGGCGGCTGGTCCTGCGGGAGACCGGTCATCTGGCCCGTATTTTCGACCCATATCATGTACGGAGCACTGGGCATGCCTGCAATAGTGACCGAGAACTGGTTCCCCCTGACAATTGAAGTATTGCTCGCGGTGATGGAGAGGGTATCGGAGATGACACTCACCGGGTGCGGGTAGCTGATGGTCTTTCCGACATAATCAGCGCCGTCCGGGTCCTTGTAGTTGTCCTTCATGCCATTGAGGTTACATTCCAGGGTGGCTTCGTAGACCCCGGTCTTGTAGACCCTGGTTCCCGATGGATCGGTAACACCGGTGTTCCACCCGGTATCTATGGGTGGCCATAAGGGCACCCAGGTCGCATCCGCCGAGCTGATACTGATCCTGGTGAGCGGAATCGCGGTGGTGGCATTCTGGAAAAGCGCGGTGTAGATGGCCCCATCGGGAGATTTCACCTTGTAGGTAAACGGACTATTGACCGAGGCATTATATCCGGGCCGGTTGGTGACGGTCCACATATTGGTCGAAACCCAGAAGTTGACGAACTCTCCCTGGGGGACGCTCGCAAACGAAGCGATATTCAGCGTTGACTGGGCAATGATGGCAATCTCGATATAGGGATCGAGGATATTGATTGCGGGAGGTCCGGCCGGTGACGAACCCTGCCACTGGTACCACAGGCCCGCCCGGTCGGCAAAAATCGCCGGGGAGACGTAGAAGTTCACCGGGTCGCCGATGGTCAGGATATAATCAGGGGCATTTGCTGACGGGCTGGTCCCCGATCCAAACCATGCCAGCTGGGTGGCATTACCGATGCAGTTGCTGATATCAAGCCCCTCCTCGCCGATGAATACCTCGCCTCCCTGTGCGATGGTATTCACGCCGGTATTAATCGCCGATCCCGCTGGTACGAGTACCATCAGGATTAAGAAAACAATGAACCCAGGGTTGCCATGCTGAATCATTCCTCTGAACGCCTCCCGGAACTTTAAGAATAAACAGTTGATTCCGGGTATATAATAACGGCAGTTCTGGTACCGGCAGGTTTCCCGGATCATGGTCCGGCAGGAAACCTCTTCAAACAACAAAAAAAGGAGGGGTGTTCCGGGCCGGGATAATGGATCCTAGATTATCCGCACCGCACCCTGTTCTAGGAGTGAAGCACCGATCTGCTGCACAGCCTGGTTGTCCGGTGCTCCCTGGACGACGATAACATTGGAGCCGCTGGTGTATGCTTCGGTATTCGTGGTCTGCCAGTTCCGGTGGGTGTCCTGGGCAGTTGCAATGGCTGCCAGCTGGGCCTCGGTACTGGTGAATCCGACGACCAGGACCTGTACCGTAGTCCCGGCAGACTGGACCATGCAGTTGGGTGAGAGCTGGTAGAGGACAGCACTCTGTCCTCCCGGGACATTGACCGGGTAGTTTTCTGAAGAGCAGATCTGCAGTCCTGCAGCCGCAGCCGCTGTCTCGACAAGGGGCGATGCCGCAGTAACTGATGTATACGTACCGGTATCCGGAATGGACATCCAGATCAGGATGGGCATGATCCCGAGAAGGCAGAGGAGGATGATGATAGTCAGAGCCTTGCTGTTTGACGCAGGCTTTTCTGGTTTTGGGGTAGGTTTGCTGCTCATGAATTCACCTCGTTATTAGGTACTCACATGGGGTATATTGCTGGAATTATCTCATAAGGGTGCTGGTTTTTATTCTCAGGGCGTGCCATGCTGTATATCGATCGGGGTTGGATGCATGGACGTGGTCATGATCCGGTACGGAGAGCTCTTCCTGAAGAGCGAACCGGTTAAAAGACATTTTATCCAGAACCTTCTCCGCAATATCGGAAAAGCTCTTGGATCCGAAGGACTGGCCCACCGGTTCGAGGTCCACCGGGGCCGGATCCTCATCCACGGCGATGAGCCGCAGCAGATCGCACAGGTAGCACGCCGCATATTCGGCATCGTTGAAGTGGCCGTCTGCCGGCAGACCGGCACCAGCCTCCCGGAAATCTCGGATGCGGCCGTCAGGATGGCCTCCTCCCGGCTTTCGCCAGGCGTCAGGTTTGCGGTCAGGGCACGGCGGCAGGGGGTTGAGGGGATCACCAGCCAGGAACTTGCAGCAGAGCTGGGATCAGCCATCATCAGTGCCTGTCCCGGTGTGGCAGTCGACCTCTCCTCTCCCGGCTACCAAATCTTTATCGAGATGCGGGAGTTTGGGGCGCTCATCTACGATGCCCCCCTCCCGGCACCGGGGGGGCTCCCGTGGGGGACCCAGGGGAAAGTACTCTCCCTGCTCTCCTCGGGAATCGACTCCCCCGTTGCAACCTGGCTGATGATGAAGCGGGGCTGCGAGACGGCATCGCTCCATATCGATGGAGGGCGCTATGCAGGACGGGATGTTGTGGCCGCCACGGAACGCCACCATGCCGTCCTCTCAACCTGGTGTGCCGGTTTTCCCATGGATCTTATCATCGTGGATGCCGAGGCATTCTACGATGCCGTCACCACGAAAGCTCATCCACGGTACCGCTGCGTCCTCTGCAAGCGGTTCATGCTGGGAATCGCAAGCGAAATGACGAAGGCCAGGCACTTCGCAGCCCTGGTTACAGGAGACAACCTCGGCCAGGTGGCATCCCAGACCCTGACCAACCTGGCAACAATCTCAGAAGCAGGGACCGTGCCGGTGCTCCGGCCCCTGATCGGTTTTGACAAGGACGAGGTTATCCGCATCGCCCGGAACATCGGGACATTCGATGCGCAGCAGGGAGACCTCTCCTGCCGGGCGGTACCCCGGGCCCCGGCAACCGCTGCAGGCAGAAGAGAGATCAGGGAAGCTGAAGCGGAGATCGGTATGGAATCTCTCATTGCAGAGGCAATGGAGCGGGTACGGGTGAAAACAGCCCTCAACGGCCGGATAGCAGAAGGTCAGGCCTGATCCGGCTCACCGGTTACATTCCGGATAGTTTCAACCGGGACAGCAGGATAGGTAGCGTTTTCCATGATACCGATGAACGAACAGTAGCCTCCGGAACAGGCAACTGCTCCGCCGGAATAGGGTGCCGTGAGCCGGTTCCGGTTCCCTTCATCGGAGGTCCAGGCATCGATTGCCTGCCGCTCAATGCCGAAGGTATAGCCGTTCCACTGGCCATAAGCACTCTCCACGACGGTGTGGTTGGCCGAAATATGGTAGTCTTCCCTGAGTGATTCAGCAGAACTGCCGGTCTCGGGATTGATGTAGTCAAGGTACCTGAACGCAGCCATATCAGCGGCCCGGAAGAGGGCGAGCAGGTAGGCCCGTTCATCGTAGGCAATCGGTGCAATCCCCTGGGAAACCCGTATCCGGTTCAGGTACATGATGGCATTCTGGGCATCACCGGCAGTACTTTCTGACTTAATCAGATCCCTTCCGCTCTGCTGGACCAGCCCGGAAAACATGGCCCCGATACCAGAGAAGGTGGTCATGACCGCCAGCTTTGCCCCTGGAACCATGAATATGAGGGCGATGATCCCGAGAATGATCAGGACCAGGATGAGAGCAGCGGCAACCCCCCGGCCCAGCCGGAATTTTCCCGGGGAAAGGGCCAGCCGGGGAGGGACGGGCCGGTCAGACTCGAAGTTATACTCCTGGAGATGGAGCCCCCGGACGATCTCGTCCATGTCCTGGAGCCGGAGGGAGTATCCGGAGTCAAGGAACCGCATCTTCTCAAGGAGGGTATCGGCAGTCACGATCCTGAACCATTTCACCCGCCGCATATCGATCTGGCCTTCAGCATAGGTGCTCTCCCTGCAGAAGTAGAGCCACGAGCTCATCCTCCGGAGATTGTTCTCGCCGGCATGGGCGAGGTTCTCCCGGTATACCGGGATGAGGCGATCGATGAAATCCTGCCGCTGGTTCTTTGCCTGGAGGAAGAGGTTCGGGAGCGGGATGGGGCCGTCTTTGGTTATGACCTCCCAGCCACCGTTTTCAAGACCATGGATCTCACCGGAAAAAGCCTTCAGCTCAAGGATAAGCGGCCCGTTCCGGGTCAGCAGGACACAATCGAGCTGTCCGTTAGCCACCAGGACATTGGTCAGAACGTAAAGGGGTTCCCTGCTGAATTCTGGCTTCAGGATCTGGACGATCTCCCTGACCTGCCGGTACTCATGCTCGTAGCGTGTCTTCTCGCCCCGGAAGAACCGGATCCCCATCAGAACTCCCTCACGATCTGCGCCAGTCCCGTCTCTTATGCTTCATGTTAGGTCTTATTTTTGATTAAGCTAACCGGTATGTACCGGGACTGCGGGCGGGATTCTTCCATAAGTTCAGGGCAGGCTCCAGAAAAACGAAGAGAGAAAAAATATTCAGGAAGTTCAGGATGGCCAGGTGGAAAGGGTGGGAGCATACCAGGATCGATCCCTCCAGCGGAGCGGTCATCACTGCCCCCGATGAACCGTCCCCCGGGGATATCGATGCGATAACCCCGGTCATCGTGTCTGCCAGCCGGTCAACGGATATCCCGGCCTTCTACGGTGACTGGTTCATGGACCGGGTACAGAAAGGATACGCGGTCTGGGCTAACCCGTTCTCCGGGCAGGCCCAGGCAGTCTCGTTTGAGAAGACCCGGGTCTTTACCTTCTGGTCAAAAAATCCCCGCCCCTTCCTCCCTGCTCTTGATGAACTGTCCCGCGAGGATTATGGAATCCTCTTCCTCTACACGGTCAATGACTATGAGCATGACGGGCTGGAACCGGCAGTCCCCCCGCTGGATGAGCGGATACGGACCTTTCAGGAACTCTCGTCCCGGATCGGCCCCGCGAGGCTCACCTGGCGGTATGACCCGATCCTCATCTCGGAACACATCACGCCCGGACGCATCATCGAAAAGATGCAGGGTATCGGGGATCGCATCCATGCGCTGACCCGGCGGCTGGTCATCAGTTTCATCGACATCAGTAGGTATCCCCGGGTGAAGCGGAATCTGGCAGCCGCGGGGTTCTCTGGCATCCGGGAACCAGCGGCAGATGAAGTAACAGCCATTGCTGAAGGGCTCGCTGAACTGAACAAAAGCTGGGGCCTGGAAATCCAGGTCTGCGGCGAGGAGACCGATCTCTCTTCCTGGGGGATACAAAAGGCTGCCTGCATCTCCTACGACATCCTCCTCCGGGAATTTCCAGACGATCGTCTCCTCAGGGACTTCCTCTCTCCCGGCAATGATCCGGCACGGAGGAGGAGGGAGCTGAAGGATCCGGGTCAGCGGAACCGGTGCGGGTGCGTAGTGAGCAAGGATATCGGCCACTACTCCACCTGCATGCACCATTGCCGGTACTGCTATGCAAACGCTTCACGGGCGGCGGTGGAAAAAAACTATCAGCGGTACTGTTCACACCGGGAAAACGGAATGTTTCTCCCGGCTATCGTGGAATAACGAATAAGGTCAGGGGACCTCCTCCCGGATTCCGTCCCAGAAACGGCAGAGTGCATGCCAGATCACCGTGCCAGTCTCCCGTGCCCTGTCCCGGTCTACGAATGAAGCTGCAGGATCTTCCGACCCGGTCTCATAAGACACACGGCTCACTTCGATCTGGATCCAGGGGATCCCCCGGTGCCAGTAGTGGGCATTCGAAATAAACCCCCCTGAAAACGGGGTGTTAATCGTCACTTCTGCACCAGCGCCGAGTTCTTCCCGGAACGCACCGGCAAGGGCGGCGATCCATGATGCCGGGCAGGTGGCAAGGGTGCCGGGACGCTGCCCGCCGGATCTGTCTCCGTTATTTGCAAGGCAGACCCGGGGACGGGGCATCCCGGCATCCTTGTGGGTGGAGGGGCCGACCGGGAGCATGCTGTGGCAGTCCAGCCCGAGGGCGATCCTGCCGGGTTCCAGGAGCGAGTCCAGTTCAGCGTGGTACGGGAAGTAATGTGCCATCATCAGCCGGTGGATGAGGGTGATATCAGGTGTCATCCCCTGCCGGTAGACCGGGCTTCCGTGAACGGTCCTGGTCTTTACCACGCCGTCCGGGTGTTTTGGCGGGAGGGAGGTGGGAGGCCGGTTGAGGTCAACAACCATCCGGGAGACCGGGGTATCACGGTAGGCTGCGACCCGGTCCCGGAAGTTGTAGACAATCCGTGTTGCCGGATCACTGTAGTACCGGATTTCTGCCGGGCTCAGTGCGATGAGCGCCTGTACCTCGCCCGGGACATCTGTTCCCCCGTGTGGTACGGAAACGAGGAAGGGGTACCTGCTCATAGCAGGGGATGGGAACCCGGCAGGCATCAAGGTATGGCAGGCGGCATCCGCGATGATTTTATCCTTCACCGTACCAATCATAGCAATCATAGCAGAGCTGGCCGCAATGGAGAAGAAACCTGCATTTGTCAGGAACAACGAGGAATGGATTGTCTGGCTCCTTGCCGGGGAATTCGGTACAACGGCAACCCCGGCCGAGCTCATCGCCCGGACCACCCTCCCCCTCGATATCATCCATGATAACTTCCTCTACCTCGAGCGGGTGGGAATTCTCTCCATCGAGCGAAACCCCGCAAAACAGTATCCCGAGGAGATAGCACGGGTCAGGCTGACCGGGGCCGGTCTGGAACTGTATGAGGATCTGAAACAGCGGCCTGATATCGGGGATGAGGACCTGTTTTAGGAACCCCTGGCGACCTCTGCCGGGGCATTCTGATAGCCTTCCCTCATGCCGTGAGAAATTTTTTCCACAGGGTATCTTACCGGAAGGGGACGAGCTCTCTCCCCGGACGATTGAAGGGCTGGAGAACGGATTCGGCTCTCCTGCCCGGGACCGGCGGAGAAGGTTCCGGTTATTCCCATCGTGACCTATATTACATCCCCCGCCCCTACCCTCCCTGAGCCCCCTATGGCGGCAAAACTACCGATTCCCGAAGAGGCCCGGTGGCAGCTGGCTGCCCGGATCGCTGCAGTCCTCCCGGTAATCTACCGGGCAGCCTTCGCCGATATTATCGGGGATGAATACGACCGGATCGAGCAGCAGGTCTGGGTAGTTCTTGCGCAGGAGGCAAGAACGGCTGCAGGGACGTTCGGCCTCCCGGTCAGGACTGCACGGGAACTGGCCGGAACCCTCGATATCATCGCCACGGTCTTTTTCGGGCCGGAACTGAAGTCCGAGCAGGTTGTCTTCGATGATGACCGGGCAGCGCTCCTGGTGAAGCGGTGTCCACTCATGCTCCGGGAGGAGGAAGGTTGTGGGGAGCCCTGCCCGGCATTCAACCGGTGTCTTGCCTTCTCTATTGCCGCCGTTGAAGCACTCAACCCGGCCTATACCCTCCGGTTCGTCCGGAGTGCCTGCCAGGGCGACCGGAACTGCGAGATGAAGATCGCACGGAAGGATGTCATGGAAGCTGAAGAAGAGGAGAAGAAAAAGAAGAAACGGTGAAAGCTGTCCTAGGGTTACTCCGGGGTGCGCCTGCCCGCACCGGTCAAAGAAACCATGGATGCTATTGATTAATAAACACCAGAACCGGATGTAGAGACATGGCAATACTCGCAACAGAAAACGAACAGTCAGCTAATCTCCCCCTGGTGATCACGGGCCTGATAGTGGCAGGGGTCCTGACCTACCTGGCCACCCGGAATATCGTATACACCATCATCGCTATGATCCTGGCCGGGTACCTCCTCCTCGGCATCCGTATCGTCCGCCCGACCCACCGCGTCCTGGTGGAGTTTCTTGGCAAATACCAGCGGTTCGGCGGGCCGGGTTTCTACTGGGTCCTGCCGGGCATCCAGAAACTCTATGCCGTCAATATTACCGAAAAGATGGTCAATGCAACCCGTCAGGAAATTATTACCGCGGATAACCTGAATGCAACCGTTGATGCCCAGGTCTATTTCAAGGTCAAGCCTGACGAGGAGAACGTGAAGAGGTCGCAGTATAACGTATTCAACTACGAGGACCAGATCGTCAACCTGGCCCGCACCACGCTCCGGAACATCATCGGGACCCTCTCCCTCAAATCGGCCAACAGCGAACGGAGCAGGATCAATGATGAACTCGGGAAAGTACTCAAGACCGAGACCCTGTCCTGGGGGATCGAGATTGTCCGGACCGAGTTAAAGGAGATCCAGCCGCCAACCGATGTCCAGGAGACCATGAACAAGGTGGTGAAGGCTGAAAACGAAAAGATCGCGGCCGTGGATTTTGCAACGGCACGCGAGACCGAAGCTGACGGGTTGCGCCGTGCTGCCATCAAGCAGGCAGAAGGGGTCAAGCAGGCAAAGATCCTGGAAGCAGAAGGCCAGGCCGAGGCCATCCGGCTGGTCAACGAGGCTGCAGAGCGATACTTCATCGGCAATGCCCAGAAACTCAAGGCCCTCGAGGTTACCGAGAGCTCACTTCGGAACAGTACCAAGGTTGTTGTCCCATCAGGCCAGCAGATCGTCAATGTGATCGGTGAACTGGCAGGGATCACCACTCCGCCGCGACAGGACTGAGACTGCTCCCCCCCGTAACCCTTTCTTTTTTTCCGATACGGCCCCATAATTACTCGTTCATTCATCTGGGAGAAGGAAGGGAATGAAAAGAAAAAGGACCTCCCCCTCTGTCTGAACCGCAGTATCTGGTGTTGCTTGCTTTGCAACCTCCTGCTGTACTTGAGGAGGGTAACGGCTCCTACAGGTGGCATCCCCTCTGTCCGGTTTTTTCGAAATACTGCTGGTGGTACTCCTCGGCAGGCCAGAAGACCGGTGCCGGGACGATCTCGGTCACAATCTTCCTGCTCCCGAACCTTCCCGATTCCTGGAGTCTCTTCTTCGAATCCTCGGCAGCGATCCGCTGCTCTTCGGAGTGGGTGAAGATTGCCGACCGGTAATTGGTGCCGATATCCGGTCCCTGGCGGTTGAGCTGGGTCGGGTCGTGGAGAGACCAGAACAGGTCAAGGAGGTCCAGGTAGCTGACCACTTCGGGATTAAACGTGATCTCCACTGCTTCGGCATGCCCGGTCCTGCCGGTGCACACCTCGTGGTAACCAGGATGCCCGGTCCTGCCCCCGGTATAGCCGACCCGGGTGGCAAGGACCCCCTTCACCTGACGGAAGGCTGCTTCAACGCCCCAGAAACACCCTGCGCCAAACGTTGCCGTCTCTGTTCCGCTGGCCATACCAGTGGAGTTGTCCCGGCCGGTCATAAGGATAGGGATGAGGGAAATGGTGACCGGGGGTGTCCGATAGCCCCTTCAACGGATGGCCAGGGGTGGTATCTACCGGCTGAAAATCCCCGCCAGTTCACCCTGGCCTAGGATATGCCCGGTCATGGCTGCCGTGATCCCTTTCCTGGTTACCGGTGATCGCAGGGCAAGCGGGGCATCAAGGGCAAAGACCCGGAAGACGTAACGGTGCGGCTTTCCCGGTGGCGGGCAGGGACCGCCATACTCCATCCTTCCAAAGTCATTCAGCCCGTGGGCGCTGCCGTCCGGCAGAACGGGTTTCTTCGGGACCCCGCGGTCCAGCCCGTTCATACCGGGCGGGATGTTATAC
Organism: uncultured Methanoregula sp.; assembly: GCA_964353765.1. Classification (GTDB taxonomy): domain Archaea; phylum Halobacteriota; class Methanomicrobia; order Methanomicrobiales; family Methanospirillaceae; genus UBA9949. The sequence goes on from CAYGWN010000055.1 coordinate 18,849, forward strand.
AGGATCCAGTGGACAAAATTACCGGAGGGTGCGTCCGGGTCTTCACAGATGACCGTAATGCTCCGGGCGCCGAAAGGGACGCCCTGCCACGAGAGCGGGGGGGATTCATTCTTACCGGTGCAGGTATGGTCGGCGGGAATTCTCTCTCCTGCCCTGAATGCAGCGGATGTAACATCTATTTGTGCCATCTGGATGCCTCCACTGATGGGTACAGGTACCTGCTCCCATAAAACCCTTGGCCCCGCTCACGCAGGTTCAAGATTCAGCAGGGCAAACAATCTCCCGGAATCCATGAAACTCGGGGTCCTCTGTTCAGGGGGGAAAGACTCGATCTTCTCGTGCGGGATGGCGAGAGAGCGGGAGGAGGTCGCCTGCCTCATTACCGTGTATTCTGAAAACGAGGAGAGCTACCTCTTCCATACCCCGAATGTCCGGCTGGTCCGGCTCCAGGCAGAAGCGATGGGGCTCCCACTCGTGGAGACCGGGACTGCCGGGAGAAAGGAAGAAGAGCTGGAAGACCTCGGCAGGGCACTGGATATTGCAAAGGAGTGGTATGGTATCGAAGGGGTGGTGACCGGGGCCATCCTCTCGGTCTACCAGGCGGCACGGATCCAGCGCCTCTGCCAGGAGCGTTCCCTCTGGTGTTTCAACCCTCTCTGGCACACTGACCAGGAAGCCTACCTGCGGGCACTCTGCGGCCAGGGATACGACGTGCTGGTCTCGGGTGTCTTCTCGGCACCCTTTGATGAATCCTGGCTGGGCAGGAGGATTAATGCCGGGGCGATTGAAGACCTGAAGCAGTATGCAGCCCGGTACCGGATCACGCTGACCGGTGAGGGCGGTGAATACGAGACTTTTGTGGCCGATGCACCGTACTTCTCCCTGCGGATTGAAATTGTCACCGCAGAAAAAGAATATGCAAATTACC
>CAYGWN010000056.1:0-109812 GCA_964353765.1 uncultured Methanoregula sp.
CTATATCCTCCTGATCATCGGGACCGTTATTCTGTACGTGCTTTCCCGGTACCTGCAGGGAAAGAACAGGTACCTCTATCCTGCACTGGTGGTTCTCCTCTCTATTGCAGGCATCGGTGTCATGGCACTGGCAGCCCCGGATCTGTTCGCCATGTTCATCAGTAACCTAAAATTATTCCTGGGGTTATCCCCCTACGCGGTCACTATCCAGGAGGCCCGCCCCTGGACCCTTGCCGAGGCCTGGCAGGTCTTCAACTTTGGGATCCTGCTGCTGATCGGCGGGATCCTCATCCTCCTCAACAAGAACCTAAAAGAGTACCGCCCGGACCACATCTTCGTCCTTGTCTGGGCCTTCTTCATCATCGTTGCAGCGTTCAGGGAAGTACGGTACGAGTACTATCTTGCGGTTAACATTGCAGTCCTCGGAGGGATCTGTGTCGGGGCCTCACTCGAATATGCATGGCCACATATCGTTGGCATGGGCCGGAGTCTCGCAGCCAGGGAGAAAAAGGCAGAACCTAAACCGGGACCGGCAGGAGAGGATAAAGGAGAAAAGGGGACAGTAAAAGGGAAAAAGAAGAAGACAGGGACCGAGAAGCGTGTTGAAAAAAAGCAGCCGAAGCAGGGTTCCCTGGCGAAGGTGAACTATGGGACTATTCTGCTGGCAGGAATCGTTTGTGCCTTTGCCGTCATCTTCGCTGTAACATCGTTCGGGATGCAGCATGCCATTGCCTCATCCGGGGCAATCCGGATGAACGGGGACTGGCGGGAGTCTCTCGAGTGGATGAACACCCAAACCCCGGAGACGGGCGTGGATTATTACGCCATCTATGACCGGGAGACCTTCACCTACCCGGACACTGCCTACGGGGTCATGTCCTGGTGGGATTACGGGCACCTGATCACCTACATCGCAAAACGAATCCCCAATACCAACCCCTTCCAGTCCGGTGTCATGGGGCCATATGGATCAGCCGCATTCTTCATGTCGCAATCAGAAGCAGTGACCAATGCCATTGCTGATAATAAGGGGACCCGCTATGTGATGACCGATATCGAGATGGCTACGGGCAAGTTCTGGGCCATGGCCACCTGGTACAATGCATCGGTCGGCCAGGGCCCCTACCAGCAGATCTTCCTCGTGCCCGAGGATCCGGCCAATCCCCGGAACTTCGTGCCGGTCACCATGTATACCGATGAATACTTCCGTACCACCATCTCCCGGCTCCACAACTTCGACGGTTCGTCCACTCCTGCCGGGCAGGTGTACTACATTGAATATACCACCACACCAACAGCACCCTACCCGGTCATCACCAATGCCCAGGTCATGGATGCCGCCCAGGCGAGAGCTGCCGCTGCCCAGTTTAACCAGCAGGCGCCTGCAGGATACCGGGCAGCGGTCGTCAGTACCATGACCATCCAGTCGACGGAAGCCCAGCCCACACTCCGTCACTACCGGCTTGTCCACGAATCGCCGACAAACGTGTATGGCGGGCAGGCACAAGTCGATCTCAAGTATGTCAAGGTGTTTGAATACGTCCCGGGAGCAAGGCTGAGGGGCGAAGGGATGATCGAGCTGCCGGTCGTGACCAACACCGGGAGGCAGTTCGTCTGGAAAGCAGCAAGTGAGAACGGTGAATTCATCCTGCCCTACTCCACGGAAGGAAACCCCTATGAGGTGAAGGCTGCCGGCAAGTACCGTATTATCGCGACGGGCCGGGAGGTCTCGGTCAGCGAGCAGGCGGTCATGAGCGGGGCGTTGATCAGTTAGGGAAATGACCAACCGGTGTTCGGCAATATACGGGGAGGAATTCACGGCCCATGAGCTGGAACGACACAGTGAGAACCGTGAACGGTTCCTCCGGGCCATCTCAGGAATCCCCGGTTTTGCCACCCGCATTCCCCCTGTCGGGGCCTCGGTCACGGACCTTGAACGGGTCCACAACCGGCGCCATATCCGGATGATCGAAGAGTTCAGTTCCTACGGAAGTACGCACTACATCGACATGGACACCTATGTCACCGGAAATTCCTTCCAGACCGCCCTCCTTGCAGCAGGTTCATCGATAAGGGCTGCGGAACAGGCTCTCGACGGTGAACATTGTTTTGCCCTGGTCCGGCCACCGGGACACCATGCCGAGCCGGACCGGGCCATGGGGTTCTGTCTCTTCAATAATGCCGCGGTGGCAGCGGCATGGGCCCTTGAGCAGGTGGACCGGGTGGCCATCGTGGACTGGGACCTGCACCACGGGAACGGGACCCAGAAGATCTTCTACCAGAGCGACCGGGTTCTCTTCTGCTCGGTCCACCGGAACAATGCCTTCCCGGGCACAGGATGGATCGATGAGATCGGTGAAGGGCGCGGGATGGGTTTCACGCTGAATGCCCCGCTCCAGCCCGGGTGCGGCATCGATGATTACACCTACCTCCTCAGGGAGGTCTTTGCCGAAGCGCTCGGGCATTTCAAGCCCGACCTCCTCATTGTCTCTGCCGGCCAGGATCCGCTCCACGATGATCCCATGGACGGCATGCGGCTTTCCCCTGAGGACTTTGCCGTGCTGACCCGGGTCCTCATGGAGGCCGTCGACCAGCCCCTTGCCCTGGTGCTGGAAGGGGGATACGGCCCTTCCATCGGCCCGGCGGTTGCCGAGATATTCAAAGCCCTCCACGGGGATCCGGTCAGGATGCCGTTCGGGGAGCCCCGGGAGAGCACGATACGGACCGTGACCCAGCTGAAAAAAGTGATGATCTGAACCGAAGCACCAGATTGTTCTGAAGATGATCCAGGTCATGGGAACCAGTTTCCTCATGCCAACCCGGGTCGTGATCTCCGAACACAGGCTGAGCCCGGATAATCACCGTTCTGAATATCTTATCCTCTCTTCCGTACCCGTTCCGGGTTCACGGAAGAGACTTCAAGCCCGGGAACAATCACCCGCACCACCGGGATCGTGGTCCGTGGGAGATCATACACACAGGCCCGCCTGGCATGAGGCTTCAGCAGTCCGAGGATAACCCGGATATCATCATCAATGAAGGGTGTGCCCGCATTATCCAGCGTTGAGAGTGAAACGGCAGGTCCGCCGGCAAACCACTCGCGGTTGATCCGCTTGAGGCGCTCATACCCGGCCTTCTCGAGCAGGACACTCCGGCCGGGATAATCCCGTTCACCACGCAGCTGGGTGGCCCGCTGCTGGGCGAGGTCGGCGAGCGCCCGCAGCGCTGCAATGGCCGGGTCAGTATGCGCCCCCGATCCCACGAGCAGGAGGGCAGGGTCCCGGGCCACGGTATCGTCCCCGGCTGCGGCGACCGTGGGGATGTTGATCCGCCCGTCCAGGAGCCAGAGATGGACTTCGACCCCGGCGGATTCGAACCGCTGCCGGAATTCCCGGGCAGGGCAGTCCAGATCGATATCCAGTCTCTTCCCCATCGTCCGGGCCTGCCCGGCACGGCTCATGGCATCGCGGTCAATGACTTCGAGCAGTCCATGCAGGATGGCCTCCTCCCTGGTATTTCCGCCGGCAAGCCCGTTGGCATCACTCTGGAACAGCGGGAAGGTCATGCCCAGGGTTTCATAGGGGTGGAACACCGCATTGCTCGGGACATAAATCTCTTCCTCCCCCGCAAGGTCGTAACAGAGACTCCAGTGGAGTCTCTCTCCGGGCTGGAGTGGCCGGGGAAGGATAAGGTCTTCCGGATCCAGAGCCCGGTGAACCCCGATCTCTTCAAAGGATGCAAATTCCATGGGATCGCGATGGTATTCCCCGCTGTACCGCTCGATGGCCTCCACCATAGCTGATATTTTTGCCTGGAGCAGGTCCGTTCCTTTCCCGCTATGGTAGCGGGCCCCCCCCCAGGCTGCCCGCGGCCGGTATGCGGAAAAACAGGGAATCCCGACCCGGTCGGCCTCCGTGATGTCAATCACTTCTTCAACCCCGATCGTGCCCATCAGGGGTTCGACCATGGCCAGGGTCTCATCAGGAGATTTTGCCCGGTGTGTTCCGTCAAAATATCGCTTCGGTACATGACGGAGCATCTGGTTCATCAGCTGTACTGGGGAGGGAGAATACCTTTATAGTATCTTTCCTATTGATGGGTACATATGAACGCCGATGAGCTGACAGTTGGTATGCAGGTCCGCTACGGAAGAACCGGGACAACCGGGAAAGTGACCAGGATCGAGCAGCTGAAAGGGGATACCTTCGCTGAGGTCGATACCACCCAGCTCCTCTACCGGGCAGACCAGCTCGCTCCTGCAACGACCATCAGGGAACGAAAGGAAAAGCGCAGGGAAAAGGACATGGACCAGGTACAGAAGGAACGGGAGTATATGGCCGGTGCCGGGTTCCAGGACGCGGTGACCCATACCGACCAGAGCTGCGAGGGCGGAGGTTAATCGTTCAGCGGTATCGTGGTCAGTTTCACCGATTCCACCCCTTTCTGGGACATGAGCCGCTCGGCGAGTGTTTTGAGATCAGAGCCCTCTCCCCGCACCAGGATGATCTCCAGACAGCGGTCACGGGTGACATGCGAGTGGAGCGAGGCCTGGATGTATTCCGTGAAGTCATGCTGGATATCGGTCAGGGTGGTCAGCAGGCCCCGCTGGTCATGGTCATAGATCATGGTGATGACCCCCTGGCGTTCGCCCTTCACATCTGACATCCATTTATAGTAGGTGATGTAGCTCCGGATGGCATCCCGGATCCCCTCGGACCGGGACGAGTATCCCCGGTAATTGATGATCTCATCGAATTTATCCAGCAGGTTCTTTGGAAGGGAAATTCCTATCCGCGAGAGTTCAGTATCCATGGTCATGCCATCCTACCTCAGTCAGGTTGATCTACTCATACTGGCTTTTTAACCTTTGTGAAATTATGGCATACAGAGTGTTACGCAGAGTCCCAGAATAGTAATGGCCGGACCGTTGGTTTCCCGGTAGCCGGTATGAACCGGCCGTCTCTCCTCCTGACCGGTTTGTATAAGTATAGTCATTTATAATGGTATAAGGAGGTTTGATCGCAGTTGCGTGACGTAACAATTCCCAGCGTCAATATCGGGGTCGTCGGCCATGTAGACCACGGGAAGACGACACTGGTATTCGGCATGACCGAGATGTGGACCGATCGCCACAGTGAAGAGATAAAGCGGGGCATCTCGATACGCCTCGGATATGCTGATGCGACATTCTACCGCTGCGAGCAGTGCAGCGGGGGAGACTCTTTTACCACCAGACCGGTCTGCCCGGTCTGCGGTGGAAAGGCTGTACCGTTCAGGTCAGTATCATTCGTGGATGCCCCGGGCCACGAGACGCTCATGGCCACCATGCTCTCCGGCTCGGCACTCATGGATGGCGCCATGCTGGTGATCGCAGCCAACGAGCCCTGCCCGCAACCCCAGACCAAGGAACACCTGATGGCCCTTGAACTGGTCGGTATCAGGAACATTGTGATCGTACAGAATAAAATAGACGTAGTCTCCCCGAAAGATGCACTCCGTCACTACGAGCAGATCAGGGCATTCGTCAAGGGGACCGTTGCAGAAAACGCCCCGGTCATCCCGGTTTCAGCCCAGAAGATCATCAATATCGGGGCGCTCGTTGAGGCCCTCGACAAGGGCATCCCCGAAAACGAACGGGATCCCGATGCTGCCCCGGTCATGCTGGTCGCCCGTTCGTTTGACATCAACAGGCCCGGTTCAAACTGGCGTGAAGTCAAAGGCGGCGTTATCGGAGGTTCCCTGATCCGTGGCGTACTCAGGGAAGGGGAGGATATCGAGATCCGTCCGGGCAGACAGTTCCAGGCAGAGAACAAGATCCGCTGGGAACCGATCACCACCAAGGTCACCACCATCAACACCGGCTCAAAGAAGGTTGCCGAAGCAAGTCCCGGCGGGCTGCTCGGGATCGGTACCAAGCTTGACCCGGCCCTCACCAAGAGTGATGCCCTCGCCGGGCAGGTTGCCGGCCACCCTGAGGCCCTCCCCCCCGTCTGGGATAAGCTGAAATTCCAGGTCACCCTCATGGAACGGGTGGTGGGAGCCACGAGCGAGCTCGTGATTGAACCCCTGAAACACCATGAACCGCTCATGCTCTCCGTAGGGACCGCAGTCACGGTTGGCATTGTGACCAATGCGAAAAAAGACCTGGTCGAGGTGACACTGAAGCGGCCGGTCTGTGCCGAGCTCGGGTCACGGATAGCCATAAGCCGCCAGCTGGGAGCCCGATGGCGACTGATCGGGATGGGAGTCCTGGTCGAGTAGCGGTCCTGCTTGATGCCAATGCGCTGATGGCGCAGGTGCAGTTCAGGATCGATATCTTTGGAGAGCTGGGAAATCTTATCGGTGCCTGCGTGCCATGTATACTCTCAGAAGTGCGGGATGAACTACGCGGTCTTGCACGGTCCCGCGGGAAGGAAGGGAGCGCCGCGCGGGCCGCACTCGTCCTTGCAGAACGGTGCACCGTCGTGGAGAGCGGCCTTGCCGGGGGGACGGTCGATGAGAAGATCCTATATTATGCAAAGACGCATGGATGCATGGTAGTGACCAGCGATCGGAACCTCCGTTCAGCGCTGCTCGCACAGCACAGTACGGTGATATCGCTTTCAGGCAGGCAGAAACTGGAAATATTCAGGAATTAGGTGGGTCATGTATTACCGGATGAAACTGGCAGACAAGGTGAGAGTACCCCCTCACCGCCTCGGAGAAGAGCTCCGGAAGGTCATCCTCGATGTGCTCCAGGAGCACCTTGAAGGGAGCATTGACAAAGAGATCGGTATCTTTATCGCCATAACCCGGGTGCTCGATGTCGGGGAGGGCGAGATTGTCCCCGGAGACGGCGCGGTCTACTATGATGTGGATTTTGAAGCAGTCGTGCTCAGGCTCGCCCTCCAGGAGGTTACCGAGGGCCTGGTGGTGGAGACAACAAGTTTCGGTGCATTCGTAAGTCTTGGACCCATTGATGCCATGCTCCACGTGAGCCAGATCTCGGACGAGTACATCAACTACGATGAGAAGAACGCCCGGCTGATATGCCAGGAGTCAAAACGGTTCATTGCGGTCGGTGAGGGTATCCGGGCCCGGGTCGTAACCCTCTCACTCAACGAGCGCGAGCCCCGCGACAGCAAGATCGGCCTGACCATGCGCCAGTCCGGCCTGGGCACCGCCCGCTGGCTCGATGAGGATCTCGCCAAGGAAAAAGAGAAGGAGAAGGGTGGAGAGCGTGGCGGCCGTTAAAAAGAAACTGGTGCATGTCTGCAGGGAATGCCACCGGGTAGTGGAAGGCGCGAACTGCCCAGTCTGCGGGAGCCAGAACCTCTCAACGGACTGGGCAGGGTATCTCATTATCATCGATCCAAAAAACTCTGAAGTCGCAATAAAGATGAATATCACGCTTCCGGGCAGATATGCGCTGAAGGTCCGCTGAATGTTTGTGCTGCCTCCGGAAAAACGCCATTTTTTTAAAATACCGTTCGGAACACTCCATACCGGTATTGCGGAAATCCTCCCGCTGATTGCGGGAAAAACCATCTATAGCGTGGGGGATATTGTCACCGAAAACCTGATCGAGGCGGGAATCATCCCTGCCCTTGCCATTATCGATGGCCATAGCATGAGGTCCCCGACCAACCGGCCCCCGCCGGTCTTTTCAAAGCGGTTCCATGCCCGGAACCCTGCCGGGACCCTTACGAGAGAGCTCCTGGAAGCCCTGAACGATGCGGTGAAAGAGCCGGAAGCCCTCATTATCGTGGACGGAGAGGAGGATCTCGCGGTCATACCGCTGGTGATTGCTGCACCGGACGGGGTCATCATCCTCTACGGGCAGCCGGGAGAAGGGGTCGTTCTCAATGAAGTTGATGAAGGGGCAAAAGAGAAGGCAGCAGAGATGCTCTCCTACTTTGCAGTCGTCTGAAAAAAAAACAGGTGATGCGCCGGGTGGCTAGGATATAAATAATCGCAAAACGAATAATGAGAGGATACCGATGGATTTCGCAATTACCAGGGATACGAGGAATGAACTCCTTTCCAGAAGGGAAGTGGACTTCTCCCTCCGGTTTGACGGTCCGACACCGTCACGGATGCAGGTCATTGGCAAACTGGCTGCAACCCTGAATGTGCATGAGAACGTGCTCGTCCTCGATTCCATGAAGACGAGCTTCGGCACGACCGAGCTCTCCGGAAAGGCCCGGATATATGACAGCGAGGAGCAGAAGGCAAAGACCGAGCGGTCATTCCTCATGGTCCGGGGGATGCCAAAGCCGAAGGAGGAAGGAGCCTGATGGCGGCAAAGAAGAAGGCAAAGAGTACAGGACCCCGTCGTGCCTCATGCTATACGGTCGAGGGTGGCAGGGCTGTCCTGGCAAAGAAGTTCTGCCCCCGGTGTGGCCCGGGAATAGTCATGGCAGAGCATGTGGACCGGAATGCCTGCGGAAAGTGCGGATATACCGAGTTCAAGAAATAACCGTCTGATGCCTGTTTTTGGGCAGATTCTTGGGATCGAGGGAACAGCCTGGAACCTCAGCGCCGCTGTTTTTGAAACCGGCCTCATTTCACTCTATTCTAAAGCCTACCGTCCACCCAGGGGGGGGATTCATCCCCGGGAGGCAGCCCAGCACCATGCAGCGGAGATGAAGGCGGTCATCTCCCGGGTCCTCACCGCTCCCGATAAAATCACCGGCGTGGCATTTTCCCAGGGGCCGGGTCTCGGCCCCTGCCTGCGAACGGTTGCCACGGCAGCACGATCGCTCTCCCTTGCCCTCGGTGTTCCCCTTGCCGGGGTGAACCATTGTGTAGCCCACATCGAGATCGGCAGGTTCGCCACCGGTTGCCAGGATCCGATCGTCCTCTATGCGAGCGGTGCCAATACCCAGGTTATCGGTTACCTGAACCGCCGCTACCGGATATTCGGGGAGACGCTCGATATCGGGATCGGAAATGCACTCGACAAGTTTGCCCGGAGCAAAGGCCTTCCTCACCCCGGCGGCCCGGCAATTGAGGAACTGGGCCGGCAGGGGGGGTATATCGATCTCCCTTACACCGTGAAGGGGATGGACCTTGCGTTCTCCGGGCTGGTAAGTGCGGCCCGTGAATCCCGGGCGCCTCTGGAAGATGTCTGTTACAGCCTCCAGGAGACTGCATTTGCCATGTGCGTGGAGGTGACTGAGCGTGCCCTTGCCCATACCGGGAAGGACGAGGTTCTGCTCGTGGGAGGGGTGGGGGCAAACAGCAGGCTCCAGGAGATGCTCGGCACCATGTGCGAGGACCGGGGAGCCGGTTTTTTTGTCCCGGAAGGCAAATATCTGGGTGACAACGGGGCAATGATTGCCTACACGGGCAGGCTCATGCTCGGGAGCGGATACTGCCTCCCGCATGAAGCATCGCAGGTGAACCCGTCCTACCGTTCCGACCAGGTCGTTGTCACCTGGCGGAATGATGATCCTGACCGGAAGGCGACCACGGTTCCCCTGGATGACATGACCCGGGCCATGGGTGCCGAAGCGGTGGTGACCCTGGGCCCCCTCAATGTCGAGAAGCAGCGGATCAGCAAACGATACCGCCGCCCGGAACTGGACCGGCGCCTCATTGCCGAGCGGACACGGGCCGAGGCCCGCCTCGTTGCCACGGCCCGGAAATTCGGGGTGCCGACCCCCCTGATCAGGGATGTTACCGCCGACACCCTGGTCATGGAGAGGATATCAGGGACGCTCCTGCGGGATGCCCTGAATGATGAGTACTTGCGCAGTGCGGGAAGAACGGTCGGGCTGCTCCATACAGCCGGGATCATCCACGGTGATCTCACCACCAGCAATATGGTGATCCGCAACAGCCAGGGTGTCCTGATCGACTTCGGGCTTGCCGGGGTTTCATCAGAGGTTGAAGCACGGGGGGTCGATATCCATGTCCTCTTCCAGACTCTCGAGAGCACGACCGACAACTATCCTGCCCTCAGGGAGGCTTTTTCCGAGGGCTACCGCGAGGGGTTCTCCGGGGCAGATGAAGTACTTGAACGGGAACAGGAGATTGAGAAGAGGGGGCGATATCTGTGAAGCTTGCCGTGGTAACCTCCAATCCTCATAAGGCCGCAGAGATCGCAGCATTTTTCGGGCCTGCATTCCGGATCGAGCATGTCTCCCTGGAGATCCCCGAATACCGGCATGATGACGTGGGGGAGATCGCCCGGAGGAAAGCAGAGGATGCGTACGGGGTTATCAGGAGGCCCCTCATGGTCGATGATACCGCGTTCTCTGTCATGGCACTCGGGGGGTTTCCGGGCCCGTACGCTGCCTATGTCCTCGCAACCATCGGGTACGAGGGAATATTAAAGCTCCTCGACGGGATACCAGACCGGAAGGCCTCTTTTGAGACAGCCATCGCCTGTGCCTCTGCCGAGGGTGTGGAGGTCTTCCGCGGCAGGCTTGACGGCCTTATTGTAGCGCCCCGGGGGACCGGGGGATTCGGGTATGATCCCATCTTTGAGGTAAACGGGACCACGCTTGCCGAGCTGTCCCTTGCAGAGAAGAACCGCATATCCCACCGGGCCCAGGCACTGGAAAAGGTGAGGAGATGGCTGGGACAGAGGGCTGGAAATGGTGCGGACGAAAACCGTTAAGAGGACGGGCAACCTTTTATAAAAGACAGGAAGTGGTATCCCCATGGCAAGATTTCCCGAAGCCGAAGCACGGCTCCTGAATGTCAAGATCTGCATGCGCTGCAATGCACGGAATGCAATACGCGCAACGACCTGCCGGAAGTGCGGGTATAAAAACCTCCGCCCCAAGAACAAAGAGAAGAAGTCCTGATCCTTCAGGCACTATAAAACGTCACTCTTTTTCCCTTCTGGGCATATTCCCCTCTGAAGGTCTCAATGTTTCGCTTATAGCCGATACGCTCGGTAAACCCGAGTTCGCGCAACCGCTCCCTGACCCGCATGACATCGGCTTCGTCCCGCCAGTCCGGAGTATAGATATAGATGACTTTCATGTTATCCCGGGAGTCAGGGTTCGGCTTTGCCGTGCTCACCTTGGCTGAGATGCCGAGTTCCTTCCCGCAGGTGGCATTCCGGACTTTAACCCAGGCTGCATCGACCTGATCAGGGGGGAGGAAGATGAGCCATTTCCCGGCGAGTTCATCCTCGATGGCATCAGGTTGCACGTCAGGAGCGTCCTGGACGATCCAGTACATCCTGGTTGTCCTGCTCGGAACCACTCCCTCCCCGTCACGGATTGACTGGTAGAGCACGGCTGGTGATCCGAAGCGCAGCAGCAGTGCCTCTCCCAGCTGGGGGTATTCAGTCGAAAATTTTTCAAAGATAGCGGCAAACAGGCGTTCGAAGTCATTCCTTTCTTCGACGAGTTCAAAGAGGTAGACGCCCCGGGCACGAAGCTCGGTAGTGAGCATCACTTCAAAGAGCCCGTAGGCCACATCAGCAAGCTCTCCGGGGCTGACTTCGTCCATGTACTAGGGTTTTTCCTTAAAAAGCAATAAAATCCTTCTCTCCCGGGAAACCTTCTCCCCTGATCAGGAACAGAGCTCCCTGATAATCAGCGAGGCCGCATATTCACCGGACAGCAGCATCCCGCCAAAGACCGGGCCCATCCGGTGCTCACCGGCGACCGCATTTGCGGCCATGCCGGCCACAACGAGCCCGGGAAAGATCTCCCGCGTATGCCCGATGATATTTGCCTCGGCACGTTCCGCCCACATGAACCCCTCACCCTGCACCCTGATCGCATCTGATTTCCTGGCGATAAGGCGGCAAACCACGGCATCGTGACCGGTCGCATCGATGGCAAACCGGCACCCGATGGTAAGCGGGTCCACGTGGAGGCCGGCCATTCCTACCGGGGTCCAGTTGATCACCAGCCCGGAGAGCCTCCCCTCCTGCCTGACCATGACATCCTCGACGGTCATGAGGTTCAGGAACTCAACGCCCGCATCGCAGGCAGCCGCGGTAAGCTTGGCAACCGCCTCAACGGACGATGCAACATAGTAGCCCTCAGCATACGGGATGTAGTGGATGGAGAAATGGTCGAGGAGTCGTTTTGCCTCCTCCTGGACCACGATGCGGGGAAACATCATCCCCCCGCCCCACATCCCGCCCCCGACAGAGAGTTTCTTTTCGATGAGGGCCACGTTCAGTCCCCGTTCCCCGATGAACGCTGCAGCGGCAAGGCCTGAAGGGCCGCCTCCGACCACTGCCACATCGACATCAGTGCAGGCAAGCAGGGTCTCCATCTGTGATGCAAGGATTGCCCGGGTAATGATCCGCTCGTCCAGCTCCATCCCGTTCACTCATCGGCATTATTCCCCCTCTTCAGTATTAAGAGAGACCATTTGGTTTGCACGGTACAGGTTCTGACCAGTAGCAGAACCATACCGGGCTCGGTTGCGCTGACCGATCAGAAAAGCCCATGAATCCCGAATATTTTTCTATTCCAGCCAAATTTTCCGGGTAAGGAGAGAATATTTATGAACCACTCCACCCGTACATTCATCTATGAAAATATGGAAACGCGACTGGGGTCTCACCGGCAGGATCTGGCTGACGATGTTCCTGCTGCTCCTGGTCTACCTCGCCTTCATTGCCATACTCTCCATGCTCGGTATCGGCCTTCCCTTCCTGGTCGTCCTGGTCTTCCTGATGGCATTTATCCAGTACTTCTTTTCCGACCGGCTGGTACTCTGGACCACCCGGGCGCGGGTGCTCGACCCCGAAGAGTATCCCGAGCTCCACCGGATGGTCGAGAAATGTGCCGCCGAAGCCGGGATTCCCAAGCCCCGGGTAGCCATGATGCAGACACCGGTACCGAATGCCTTTGCCACCGGGCGGAGCCCGAAGCATGCGGTTGTCGCCGTGACCGATTCAATCATGCGCCTGCTTTCCCCCCGGGAGCTGGAAGCCGTTTTGGCCCACGAGATATCCCATATCAGGAACCGGGATGTCCTGACCCTCACCATCGCCAGTTTCGTGGCCATGATCGCTGCCCTGGTCATGAACAACTTCCTGTTCGGGGCCATGTTCGGCCGCAGGGACAGCGGGAGCGCCTGGATCCTTGCCGGCATCGTAGCGATCATCGTGTACTTTGTCGCCCAGCTCCTCATCATGGCCCTCTCCCGCTACCGGGAGTTCGCAGCCGACCGGGGGAGTGCGTACATTACCGGTTCCCCGGCAGACCTCATATCTGCCCTCGAGAAGATCAACGGGAGGATGAGTGCAGTACCCCCCCAGCAGAAGCAGGCCGTCGAGACGGCGAATGCCTTCTTCATCATACCCGCCCTGTCAGGGTCAACCCTCATCGAGCTCTTCTCGACTCACCCGCCTCTGGAAAAGAGGATCGCTGCCCTCGAGCAGGTCGGGCTCGAGCTGAAAGGGCTGGCATAACCCGGATAATACATTTTTTTCAAACAGCAGGACTTCCCGGAAATCCTCTCTTTCCCGTCTCTTCCTGCCTTTTTACGAAAGAAACGGAACCGGAACAAAAGTAATAATAGGCTCAAATCCCATATTCAAAGGCGCAACTGCATCGATGGTCTAGTGGCATGACTTAGGCCTTCCAAGCCTATAGCCCGGGTTCAATTCCCGGTCGATGCACTCAGGGCTCGTGGTCTAGCTGGTTATGACGTCGCCTTCACACGGCGGAGGTCAGGAGTTCGAATCTCCTCGAGCCCATCCCGATTCGTTTATTAAAACCTGAAAAGTCCTGGATTCCGAGAATGCGTCTTTTATGAGGGTATCGATGACTTTAGAGGCGTTATTGCCGGTATTTTTGAGTAACGAGATGGAGTCTTTTGATAAGGTGAGGTGGATCGGTTGACGGCTTATAACAGGAACTCAATCACTTTCCCCGACGCCATTTTTGAGATTTTCACACCGTCTCTTCAATTCAAGGAGAAACCCGTCTCTATCCTTTGGGGAGATGCAGGTAGTGCCGGTAGCATAGTCCCTCCCATAACGTATTTCTATCACGTCACCGGACAAAGCCATGGAAGTGGTAATCGTCCTGACTTTCTTCACCGAAATTATCCTGTCGTAGGGAATTCGCTGAAAGAAAGGTCCCATCCGGGCCAGTATGTATGTGTCCCTCAGCTCGTAGTATGTGCCGAACCATATCCATAAAAGAAACGCGGCCCAAAATATCCCTGCAATGGCAAGTATCCATCTCTGAGCTTCCGGCACCAGCAATGTGGATATGATAAATATGATGATAACTCCCCCTACCACTACCCCAGATAATATACCCTTCCTGGACTGGTAACGCATTATCCCGTATCCTTCTCTCAATATTAAAAAACGTAATTTCCTTCCATATGTTAGTATCCTGATACAGTCCTCATTTTCTCCTCGTTGATACGGTTCAGATGTTGAAGGTAGAGCCGTTCTAAAATAATTATAACCCCGACTCTTTACAGCCGCTTGATATTGGATATACCGGATGCACCAATGAGCCCTATCCCTATGATACCAATCATCGCAGCGACTCCGGATTCAATGATATCCAAAAACAGGAGTGCAGCTGCCCCCAATGCGATACACAACCCAACGATAAACAGGATTTTGTTCATAAGTGTGGCTTCTCAAATTCAATACACGGCTCTTATCATTTAAAGGCAACTCAGGATAGGGCCCTTGATAATGTTATTATTTCTTTTTCCCGATCTCTAGGGTTTCCTTCACTCGAAATTGGACAATCCTTTTCACCAGGTCATAGGGAATGGGATTATCCAAGGGAAATTGAACAGAACCTTTCGCATGTTTGTACGGAGCTAACTCCTTTTCGAAAGCCTCAATTCCTGAGGGTGTTGGATAGAATCCAATATGATGCTCAAATGCGGCGAAATGCACCAGGTTGCCGTGGAGCTTGAACGTAGGCATTCCGTAACTGACCGCTTCTTCTGCTCCGGGTGCATTCTCGTGGATAATTCTCCTGAGTTGTTCCAGGATTTTCTGAATATCTGGAGGGAAGCTCTGGATATACGCATCGATATCCTTGAATCTCCTGTTAGAGGCATTCATAACAATTTTCTCCTGATCCCCCTATTCTTCCCTATGGGGTATCAGCATACCCAACATGGTTATGTCATACTGATTGCGCTCATTGCAATCTCTGTACTTTATGCCTTTATTTTGACTCAAACCGGATTGAATTTATTAATCCTTTTTATAATGGCTCTCATTTTGTTCATCCTTGCATCTTTTAGTACACTTCAGGTAATCGTCGATGAAAATCATTTGCGCATCAAGTTTGGGTACGGCATTTATCAGAAAAAATTCCCCCTTCATGATATCGCTTTCGTGAAAAAGGTAAGGAATCGATGGTATTATGGATGGGGAATTCGCGTTGGGTTTTGGCCCTATATATGGATTTACAATGTTTCTGGTTTTGATGCCATTGAAATGGTCATGAAGAATGGTAAACGATACCGGATCGGGACCGATCAACCTGAAGAACTAGAACAAGCAATTCTGCAATCAATTCAATGAAGATGTGACTGGATATGCTTATTCTGGGCCCGGTTCTGGAAACGCTGCCCGTTACATCGCCTTCACCCGGCGGAGGTCAGGAGTTCGAATCTCCCCGAGCCCCTGGGTGTTTTTTGGGGATTTTTTCGTTCGGAGAGTTCTGCTTCGATGAGCAATGCAACATGGCGAATATTTTTTTACGCAAATACGCTTTCCGTGGTTTAAATCCCGAAATATGGCTGATTAATGGTAATTCTCCCGGAATTCACCGGAAGTAATATATCCTGAAAAAGGGACTCCTTCAGTATGACGACCTCGTTCGTTGATAAAGTGAAAGGCTTCCTTATGGCCCCAACGAAAGCCTTCCAGGACAGCCGGGCCGACTCCCTCGGGGAGGCATTCAGGTATTACGCCACCCTCCTGGTAATCTTCACCATCCTCTATGCCATCGTCTCAACAGCAATCGGCATGGCCTCGTTTGCCAGCATGATCGAGCAACTGGCCGCGAGCGGAGCAATCGGGGAGGCACTGGCAGGTGTCCTGCAGAACTTCAGCGACTTCATGGTCGCGATGAACCTCTTCTTCGTGTACCTGCTCTTCATCCTGATGCTGTTCGGTGTATTCCTTGAAGGATTCTTCTACCATGTCTTCGTGATCCTGTTTGGAGGAACCAAAGGAGTCATTGCGACGCTAAAGACCGTGATGTACGCCTATACTCCCTTGTTCCTCCTCGGATGGATCCCGTATGTATCGGTTATTGGTGCTCTCTGGACCCTGATCCTTCTGATTCTTGGTATCAAAGAGACCCAGGAGATGACCCTTGGCGATGCCCTGCTGGTGATCCTCGTCCCGGTCATCCTCGTCCTCATCCTCGCCCTCCTCGGAGCTGTGGTCATCGCAGCCCTGGTCGCCGGGATTGTTGAGATGCTGCCGTCCATGTAATACAGAGGAAAAGATCTTTTCCAGCATTTTTTCCCCTTTCACGGTGCAGACGACCTGAAACCAATGATTTTTTACCATCCGGAACGAACGTGACCTCCGGAACATTGCGCCCCGGGGACACCTCCAACGATCCTTTTTATTCGCTTAATTATGTAAAAGAATCAAAAATATTCATTTAATTTAATCCAGATGAATTCCTTTATATAGATATATTCTCATTACTGATCACAGGAGTTGAACTCTATGAATTCGGAGGAGTACAGAAAAATTATCTCAACAGCAATTGACCGTGAAGTTGAATCCTATACCTTTTACCGGACGGTAGCAGACAAGGTAAAGGATGCGAACCTGAAGAAGATCTTTGGCGACCTCGCCGGCGATGAGACCCAGCACCGCGAGTTCCTGCAGGTGCTCCTCTCCAGGGACCCGAAAGCAATCAAGATTGCCGCAACCAGGGACTTCAAGATTGCCGAGTCCGTTGCAGCACCGAAGCTTGATCCCAACATGAAACCCCTCGACGGCCTGACCCTGGCCATCAAGAAAGAACTCGAGGCAATGCAGATGTACACCCAGCTTGCCAATGTAAACGCCGATCCTGAACAGAAGATGCTCTTCAATCAGCTCGCTGCAATGGAGGGGGGTCACAAAGCACGGCTTGAAGATATCTACACCAACATGGCATTTCCCGAATCCTGGTAAGGGATTCCTCATTTTTCCTTCTGTTCAGGATGAGCAGCCGGTATTATCGCATCCAGGGGTTGCCTGATCATCCTTGTCGTATGTTTGGAAGCCGGGGTGATGGAACAGCCAGTGAGCCCTGATTTCCAGACGGGAATTTCACCCGTGTAAAATCATTTTTACTCCTTCGTTAGGATAATAAACCCTCACACAGAGATCATACCATCACGTATGCGAAGGAACCCCGGGATCTGCGAACCATACCCTCATCTGCTGATAGCCGTCCTCATCATTTCCGGTATTATCCTGCTGTCTCCGGTGGTGGCTGACACCTCTGCGGAGGTTTCGGACTCCTATATCTTGAGGGGCGACAACCTCATGGCTCAGAAAATGTACCACGAGGCCCTCGAGATGTACGATGCAGCAGTTTCTTATGACCCGTTTAACAGCATGGCCTGGAACAAACTGGGAATAGCACATATGCGAACGGGGCGATATGAGGATGCGGCGGACTCATTCGAGAAGGCAATTGCGATAGATCCCTTCTCTGCGAATGCCTGGAGGAATCTGGGGGACTCGCTTGCCATACTGGAAAGGCACGGTGAAGCACTGAAGGCGTATGACCGGGCGCTCGGAATCAACCAGAAGGACACCTATGCCCTCCTCAGGAAAGGGATGAGCCTCCAGGAGACCGGGGATTCTGCTGGTGCGATGAGGATATACGAAGAAGTAATCCGGCTCACGGACCGGGAGATCAGGCAGCATCCAAATTATGCAGCATATGACGCCGAGTTCTGGACGAACCGGGGTGATGCACTTTCCCGCCTTGGCCGGTATGAAGAAGCGGTACCAGCCTATGAGACCGCCCTTGAAATAAATCCAAAATTTGAACGGGCAGAAGCTGGCAGAACGTATGCCATGGATGCAATCCTCCTAGCACGGGGAAAACCGCAGCCGGCAGTGAATGTGACTGAAACAGGGGGGTTCAACCCCCTCCCAACCATTATTCCCCTGTCCTGGTTATCCGGTATCAGTGCCCTGATCGGAGCAGCCTTCCTGGTTGCAATCAGGCCGAGGCTGAAAAAACAGTGAGTTCTCTCTCCTGAAAGAATCTTCTTGTCTGATCATGTTTTACCACGTCATTCTCACCGATTCCTGCAATCTCTGCTGCAGCTATTGCCGGGGAAAGAAATTCGAAAAATTATCAGGGGGCAGGACACCGGTTGCTATTGATGCCTCGGTTCCCCCGGATTTATCATACGACCTCCGGGACCTCTCCTCCTTCCTCTCCCGTGATCCTGATCCCGTTATCACCTTTTATGGCGGGGAACCGCTGATGAGGATGGATCTCGTGCAGACCATTATGGATGATCTGCGGGGAGTCCGGTTCATGATCCAGACAAACGGCACCCTGCTCCATCTGCTCGGGCCGGACTATGTAAACAGGATGGAGACCATCCTCATCTCAGTTGACGGTCCTGAAGAGGTAACTGATGCCAACCGGGGAGACGGCACCTTTGGCCGGGTATTCAAAAATATCCAGGGAATTGTCAGGGACGGGTTCAGCGGGGAGCTGATTGCCCGGATGACGGTTACTGAACAGACCGATATTCGCAGTGCAGTACAGTACCTCTCTTCAAACGACCGGCATGCATTCAGCTCCATTCACTGGCAGATTGATGCGGATTTTTCTGGAGATTCCGCTGACCGGAATTTTGCGGCATGGATGACCGGGAAGTACAACCCGGGAATCAGGGCCCTGATAGCGGACTGGGTGGAGATCATGGTACAGGAGGGACGGGTTGCCCGGTGGTACCCCTTTCTCCAGACTGCCGAGGATCTTCTTCAGGGAAAATCCTCCCGCCTCCGCTGCGGTTGCGGCTATGCCAACTATACCATCATGACCGACGGACACATCGGACCCTGCCCGGTGATGATTGGCATGGAAGACTCGTATATCGGGCATATCACGACCGCAGACCCCCTCACCCTCCCGGTAGTGAACCTGACCGGTTCCTGCACGGAATGTGAAATCCTCGGTTTCTGCGGCGGACGGTGCCTGTTTGCTGATCTCACCCGGCCCTGGCCGCTGGAGCATAAGAGCGTGATCTGCAGTTCGGTCCATACGCTCCATGACGGGCTGAAAGCAGCGATTCCTGTGATCAGGGATCTTCTCCATGCAGGACAGATCAGCAGGGAGGACTTCTCCCATACCCGGTATAACGGTTGTGAGATCATTCCCTGAACGGTTCCTTATTTATGATAGGGAATATTCCGGATGATGCAGTCTGCCCGGTAGATCTGCTCAAGGAGAATGAGCCGGACCAGATGGTGGGGAAACGTCATCGGCGAGAGCGAGAGCACCAGGTCTGCCCGCTGCAGTACCCCGGCCGGGAGGCCGAGAGGACCGCCGATAAGGAAGGTGATGGATCCTTTTCCTTCAAGCTCATACTGTTTCAGCCGGGAGGCGAAGTCCTCGCTTGAAAGGAGTTCGCCATCCGGATGGAGGGCAATGATTGTTCCGGGACTCCTGACACTCTTGAGAAAACGGCTCCATTCTGCCTCCGTGATCTGCGTTTTTTGACGGGGAGAACAATGGCCCGGAATCTTCTCTTCCGGAAGATTGGTAAACGATATCGTATGCGGGATGGCGATCCGGGAACGGTAGAGTTCCATGCCCTCCTTCAGGAAGGGTTCACGCACCTTTCCCACAGCCACGATTGTTATGTGCATGGATGACCTCCAGAAACGTTGAGTACGACACTGGTCCCGGACAGATTCACACTTTCACGGTCCACGGCCGGGCTTTTTGTTCAACCCCCCCAGAACTGGAGAGTGGAGAGGTATGCGGACAGGCCCGGATGCATGTGGACGGGCTCCCGCTCCCCCCTCTGCAGTCTGACAGATCGGAAAGAGAAACCTCACCAACTCCCCCTTTTCTCCGGGGTTTCTCTCTTCTCTTCATATCCCGTGAATCCCTGGAGGGTTCAGGTTCTGGATCATTTTACGACCGCTCCTGCAATCCCCCCGCCCACAAATCCAAGGAGGCCGTAGTAGAGTGTTGCAATCACGATAATGAATGATACACCGAGTGCACTGATGAACCCCGGAATCCCGAAGAGAAGACTGCCTCCCATGATCAGGATGACCGATACCACGATAGCCCCGAACAGGCCGGCAACAAAACCGGCGGTCGCACCGCCCCACGGTCCTCCGCGGGCGATGAGACCGGCAATAAATCCGCCGATGATCGGGCCAAGGACCGGAAGTGAACCGAGGAGCACCATGACGATGAAACCGATAATCACCCCCAGCCAGAAGGAACGCTTCGCTGCCATATCCCATCAGTCACCACCGGAATGAATAAATGTTCGGGCTAATCTTCACAGCCATCTCCGGTTGTATCCACGGGTGCGCTGCGTATGGGCCGATCCGGATAAAAATCTATTTCAGCCCCCCTTTCATACGAATGGTATGGCGCTCAGGTCGATCAATCTCCCCGGAATCGGAACGAAGTACGAGCTGGAGACGGAAAAAAACGATATCATCGCAGTATTTTTTCTCAAATCCGGAAACATCCAGATGTATACCCTCCAGAACGGATGTCAGACCCCGAGTGTTGCGGAGCTCTCCGCCCAGGAGGCAAGGAGACTTGGTTCCATCCTGACCGGGGCTATCATGGAAGCCGACCAGGAGAGTGTTGAGTTTGCCGTTTCAGCCCTCTCGGATCTGAGGATAACCATTCATACCTACGTGGTAAGGAAGTCTGTCGCCGGAAAGAGTATTGAAGAGCTCCAGATCCGGGCAAAAACGGGAGTCACCATCATTGCCATCTCCCGCGGGGACAAGAATGTGGTCAACCCCCCAGCAGATTTTATCTTCCAGGAAGGTGATACCCTCGTAGCCATCGGGGAATCTGATCAGCTGAAACGGTTTGAGCGGGATATCATGGTGACGTAATGCAGGGCATCGTCCTCGCACTTCTCGCCTGCCTGCTCCTGGCCCTGATAACCAAGCGGTTTGCCCTCCCTACGATTCCCTTCTATATCATTGCAGGGCTGGTTCTCGGCAAGAGCGGGCTGGACCTTGTCGGTGGGGACGCGGTCTCTGCATTCCTTACCCATCTGGGGCTGCTCTTCCTCCTCTTCTTCATGGGACTGGAGATCAAGCCCGACCGGATCTGGAAGAACCAGTCAGCTATTGTGTCAAGCGGCCTGATTGACCTAAATATCAACGTAATCATCGGTTTTCTGGCTGCATTTGCGCTCGGATTCCCGCTCTTTGACGCTCTGGTTGTTGCCGCCGCCTTCTTCATCAGCAGCACCGCGATGGCAGTCACTTCCCTGATCGAGAACCGGAAACTTCTGATGCGGGAATCGGAGACCATCGTCTGGCTGATGGTCTTCGAAGATATCGTGGTCATCCTCATCCTGGTCTTTATCGGACCGCAGATGGATCACCCGCTGGCAATTCTTATCAAAACCCTGGTCGTGCTGGTGATTCTCTATATGATTATCAGGGTTGGGAAAGATCACATCGCCTGGGTGCTCAAAAGGGATGATGAACTTCCTGTCCTCCTGACATTTTCAGCGGTTCTTGGGATTTCTGCTCTCTCTCTCTACCTTGGTATACCCGAATCATTCATGGTGATTGCCTTTGGGACCATTCTCGGGACCATCGATCCGGTCTCATTCGAGGTCCAGTCCCGGCCCTTCAAGGATATCTTCCTGGTAATCTTCTTCGTTTTCTTCGGTATTACCGTAAATCTCTTCACGGAAGGGGTCTCCCTCTTTGCGCTGGTCGCCATCAGTATTACCGCAGTCTTTTCCAAGTATGTATCCGGGATAGCCATCGGGAGACTGATCCATAAAAATGCCCATTCGGGGATCGAGATATGGGCAAACACGATCAGCAGGGGAGAGTTCTCCATCGCTATTGCAGCCCTCTACGGATCAGCAGCTGTCTCGAGCGCCATTGCCTTCATGGTCATTGTCACCGCAATTATCGGCGCCTTCGCTGCAAAATACAGCGGACGAATCGGAAACGTCCTCGTCCGCCCGCCCCGCACCGTCCAGGAGGATGACGCTGCCGGGTTAACCTGACGGAGAGGTGCTCAATCAGGCACTTCGGAGCGGACGGTCACGAAGACCGGCCCTCTCACGTCCACTTTCTTCATGTTGTCGGTGATATTGCGCATGGCATACTCATCGATCCGGATATTTATATCACTGGGGAGCTTTGCCATCTTCACCTGGAACAGGGCCGGTTGTCCACACCCGGCGGCATGCTCGATCCTGGCAGCAGCTGCGGCAGTAACGGCATCGAGGTAGGAGATGCCGGTCGCAACCCCCCTCTCGCGCACCTCCTTCCATTTCTCGGTATCCGGAACACCGAGGATCGATCCGTCATGCACAAAAATCTCGTTCTGGCAGGCCGGTCCCAGGAGCTTTGATCCCGATTCCGGCTCCTCGACAAAGACCCGTATCGGATGTCCGGCCAGCACTCCCTCATAGGCCGGAAACGAGCAGGGCCCGGGATCCGAAGCATGAATTCTTGCCACGTCCGCGACAGCCCGGGCCAGCATCCTGCCTTCGATTTCCGATGGTTCCTCCCGGAACGTTACGGCCTGTGCCAGCTCAAAGTCAGTAAACACCTGAGGGAAGAACTGGGGGAAGGTCAGTTTCCGGACATCATCGGACCCGCTGGTGATCATGGCCAGGCGTTCGACACCGAGGCCCAGGTTCATGACCGGGATCCCGATCCCGTATTCACCGAGAGCGGAAGGGGAGTACAGCCCGAAGGTCGCCACCTCCACCCATTCACCTGCCGGGTGCCGGGCATAGACTTCGGTCTGGGAACCGGGCATATAGTATTTTGACCGCTTCTCATCGGGCCTGAACCGGAAATCCGTATATCCGAATGATGAGAGCAGTGCCCTGCTGACTGCTTTTCCATCCCCGATGGTGACATCTTCACCGGCAGTCACGCAGGACGCGGAATGGTAGCTCATCAGCCGGGTCGGCCCCTCCTCCTGCTCCCTCCTGAAGCAGCGGTCAACCGAGAAGAGGCGGAGGGGAAGGGGACGCTTCTCCCAGATCTGACCGAGGGTGATAAACCAGCCACTGGTCATGTGGCTCCGCAGCGTGCTCCGTGATGATTGGGGAGAAAGGTCACGGAAGGCGGAAAAAACCTTGTCGTAGATCTCTACGGTCAGCCCGTCGTCAATGCCGAGGACTTCGGATGTGGCAAAAATGAGGTCATCGCCATCGATTGCGGATTTCTTGTAAGCCTGGAGGAGCTCCCGGAGCCGCTCCTCGTCCGGGTCACTCACCGGTTTTCCGGTAATCGCGGCAATTCCTTCCAGTTCAGCTCTCCCTATCCCCTGGTTGGGCCGTTCGAGGCCCCCCAGGTAGAACACCCGGTCGAGTACGGCACGCGCTTCCGGGCCAAACTGGCGGTAGACTTCCTGCTCCTCGACGATGATCGGGTTGCAGACCTCATCGAAACCGAGGGAGAGGTAGGTATCCCGCAACCGCTGCAGCGTCGCAAATACCGGGTGTGGCCGGGCCTGGCGGAACTGGAGCCGGGGATACTGCCCTGAACCATGGGGAGGGGTGAGGATCTCGGGCCCCCTGTGCCAAGCCTCTTCGAAGTGCTCCCTGCCTCTCTTCCGGTACTCAGCCGGATCGAACTTCATGTCTGCCGCTCCAGCAGGACGACCCTGCTCCCCGGATTCTCATCGGTCACCTGGTAATCGCAATTCCCGGCGATTGCTCCGGCAAATGCCCGTACATGGTCATGTCCCGGCATATTCTCCCTTCTCAAACGTTTTCTACTGTATCCAAGATACATATATCCCTTCACTTCAACGAAGCCGGCCCCGGACTCCTGGATGAGTGCGGCATACCGTTCCGGAGCAGTATCATTCAGGCCCTGCACCAGGGTAATCCGTACAGCAGACCGCCGCCTGGCAAGGAGGCCCAGGCTCTCACCAATCTGGTCCCAGAAATCCTCAACCGGCCTGCAGATCGCAAGATAGGAAGCCCGGTCCGGGGCCGGCAGTGAGATGTAGGTCTGGAATGGGGCACATTGCTCGATTATCCACGGGCGCGTTCCGTTACTCACCAGGAACGTGGAGTACCCTGCCAGAGCGAGGAGATCGATCAGTTCCGGAAGGCGGGGATAGAGTGTCGGTTCACCTGACAGGGAGATAGCCACGTGTTTTGGCGAGAGTGCTTCAGAAAACCGGTCGCTTGAAACATAGGGAGAGACCTTGTATCCGGACAATGCCCGCTTCTGCAGATCAGGAATTCTCCCGACAATCTCTGCAGGAGAACAGTCCCGTTCCCCGGGATATTCATGCTCGAACGAACGCCAGCAGAAGAGGCACCGGTGGTTGCACCGGAGTGTGGGCGTCATCTGCACGCACCGGTGGCTCTCGATGCCGTAAAACTGGTGTTTGTAACACTTTTTCCCTCCCTTCAGGGCGGATTTACACCAGAGACAGGGCTTGACTGCAGCTGAACAGTCGGGAGCAACAAACTGGTATCCCTGGCTCCTCAGGGCCTTACATGGTGGCGAGGGCATCAATGCCAAGGGTCTCGAGCGCCTCCTTCAGCGTATTCCGGGTTGCCAGTACCAGCGTAAGCCGGCTCTTTCTCGTCTCCCCTTCGCTCTTGAGCACCGGTTCAAACTGGTAGAAGACATTGAAGAGGTCCGCAAGTTCACGGGCGTAGGTGGCGATGAGGTGGGGCCGGAGATCACGGAGGGAGTTCCTGAGAACGTAGGGAAACTTGGCAATCTGCTTGGCCAGGGCGATCTCGCTCTCCATCTTCAGGTCACAGGCCGGCTCGAAATCCCCGGCTTTCTCAAGAATACTGCAGGCGCGGGCATGGGCATACTGGACATACGGACCGCTCTGCCGTTCGAAGTCGAGCGCCTCGTTCCAGTCAAAGACTGTACTCTTTTCCGGGGAGATTTTGACAATATCATACCGGATGGCAGCAACCGCAACTGACCGGGCAATAGTCCTCCGGGTCTCCTCGTCAAGATCATCACGCCGGGCTGAAACCTCGTCAAAGGCTCTCCTGGTGACCTCATCGATCAGCTCATCGGCGGATATGAACTTGCCGGCCCTGGTGCTCATCGATCCTTCGGGGAGGGATACAAACTCAAAATGAACAATATCCGGAGCTTTCTCCCCCATCAGCCTGAGCGTTGCAATCAGCTGGGCACCGATCAGCTTGTGATCCGCACCGAGCACATCGATCAGGCGGTCAAAGTTCCTCCCCTTCCAGATATGGTAGGCGAGATCCCGGGCGGCATAGACCGTTGTCCCGTCCGTTCGCATGAGAACGTATTCCTTTTCGAAGCCTTCAGCCGAGAGGTCGATCCAGAGCTTCCCGTCCTCATGACATTCATCCATCCGTTTCAGGCGGTCAATGGTCCGCCGGGTATCCCCGTTCCTGATGAAATCGCTCTCCCATACAAACCGGTCATGCCGGGTATTCAGGCGGGCAAGGGTCTCTTTGAAACCATCAAGGCATTCATTGACGGCATTCCTGAAGAGGGCAACCGTCTCCCGGTCCCCTTTCTCCACCTGCTGCATGAACCGGTCAATCCCGGTCACAATCGCCGGATCCTTTTCCAGTTCCCGGTTGGCTGCGATGTACTGCCGGGCCACATGGTGGTCGCCCTTCTCGCCATCGTGCCGGGCACTGTCAAGGTGGGTAAATCCCCAGGCAACCATGGCAATCTGGCGGCCCATATCGTTGACATAGAACTGCACCTCGACCCGGTGTCCTGCCTTCCGGAACGACCGGGCCAGGGTATCACCGATAATGGTATTGCGGATATGTCCGACGTGGAGCGGGCCATTGGGGTTGGCGCTGGTATGTTCAAGGACAATCCGCTCCGGCTGGGAGGGAAGATCTCCATACCCCGGCATGATTGCTAAAAGAAGGGTCTTCCTGATAAAATCGTCACCGGTGGAGAAGTTGATGTACGGGCCCTTGGTTTCAACCCGTATACCCTCCAGGGATGGATCGCGGTTCAGGATTCCCGCAAGCTCTGTGGCAATCTGTGCCGGTGGCCTGCGCTGTTCCCGTGCCAGGTCAAAGGCAACAGGGGATGCGAAATCGGCATGCATCCCGCCGTCAGCAAGGGGTGGATTCTCACGTCCGGTTGCCGTTCCAAGAGCCTGTCTGATGAGCTCGTAGGTCTCGAGATACATCAGAGCCCCGTCCGGTACCGGAGAATGGCGACTATTCCCCCGAATGCGTTGTAGAGGATCGCCCCCTCCTCAAAATCATCTGAGATGATCTCGGCCCTGGTGCTGGTCTGGTCTGCAAGGGTGGTGAGCTCTTCCACGATATCAACCTCCGCAGTAACAACCAGGGGGGCAGAGCAGATCCGGCAACTGGTGGCAAGGATATCTTCCACCGTCTTGCCCGGTTCAAGGGCAATGGTCCGCTCTTCAGCATGGCCGCAGACCTGACAGGTAATGGTCAGCCGGGATTTCCGAAGCCGGCCTGAGAGGAGGAGAGTATCTACTGCGCCGAGGCCGAGATTCTTCCGGATACTCTCTTCGCCGTAGGCAGCCAGCCCGTCGTCCCTGACCAGTTCTTTCAGGAACCGGTTCATGATCTCCTTCTCCTTCACCACCTCCATACCCTTCAGGGCATCTTTTGCTGCATCGACCAGCTCGGCCAGTCCGCTCTCATTGGTATAGGCAACGTCAAAAATGCCAACGATACGCTTCTGGATCTCGTGGTGGAGGAACTGGCCGGCTTCAAACTCCTCCTTGGTGGGGCTCGGCCCCCCGATGAGGACTCCCCGGAACCGGTCGAAAAAGTCCTTCTCGGCAAGAAAGATGGCACTTGCCCGCTCCCCGATCTTGGTATAAAACTCATTGATGGCAATCTCACGGAGACGCTGGAACCTGACACTCGACTGGCCGCCTTTCCTCTGTTTTCCCGGGACGTTTGAGGTGACACCGCCAACCGGTTCAATGCGGTTTCCCCGGAGGAATCCCCAGTATGCTTCCCGGCGGTCAAGGACCAGCAGCCCAAAGACATTCTTCTCTTCGAGCATCTGCTTCAGCGGCTCAAGCTCGAAGTTTGAGCTGCACCGGTACATGTAGAGGTTGAGGGGCTCCGGAGGTTCGATGATCGTGCATTCGAGATCAGACCGGTCACCGCCGAGCTGGATTGTTCCGCAGAAGACTGCCATGCCGTTTGGCGGGGGGTTCTTATAGTATTTCATCCGGGAAAGGATGGAGGAGATGGCGCTCTGGACATTCGTGCGGGTCTGCTTGCTCTTGATATTGGCACACTGTCCGAATTCATCCCTCAGCTGCCCGGTGACATCATGGATCTGCTTGTCGGGAGGGATATAGAGGGAGATGAGCTCGGTTCCGCTCCCCTGCTTTGCCTCGAGTTTCTCGAGGGTCTTTTTAAATTCGTAACGCTTCCGCGCGTCGTCCATTTCCGCTGTTTCGGCCATGGGGGGCATCACCGGTATTCAAAAGCTTACTGCTATTCGGCCTGTGGCGGTATAAATTTGCGCCACGTGCTGTCCCGGTAAAGATCCGGTATCAGCGGATAAGGCACCGGTAGACCAGGGCGATGGTTTTTGCGTCAGATATGCTCCCATCACGGATCAGGGAAGACAGGTCTGCAAGCGGTACCTTAACCAGTTCGATCTCTTCATCTTCATCCTTCTGGTACAGGCAGGAAGGGGAGAGCCCGTGCGCTTCGAAGAGGAAGATCCGCTCATCGGTAAATCCGGGCGTGGTGTAGATGAATCCTCTCGCAACCATGGTCTCGGCCTGGAGCCCTGTCTCCTCGATGAGTTCCCGTCTCGCTGCATCTTCTGGCCGCTCCCCTGCATTCACCGTGCCGGCAGGTGCCTCACAGATCGTAGTGCCGATGGCATACCGGTACTGGCGGATGAGGTAACAGCTGCCATCAGCCCTGACCGGGAGCACGGCCACGGCATCCCCGGGATGAACCACGACCCGCTCCACTTCCTTTCCCCCGGGAAGGCGTTCCATCCTCTTCTCGATGCTCAACCGTGGGCCCTGATAGAGATCCATCAGTCATCGCCCACGTAGGGAATCGGATCCGGTATCCCAAGCTCCCTGAATGCCGCACGCCGGAAATGGCATGCCCCGCATACACCACAGGCTCTCTCCTCGTTCTGGTAACACGACCAGGTATGCTCATAGGGTACACGAAGGGTCATACCCAGGGCAAGGATATCCCGCTTTGTCATCTCAAGGAAGGGGGCCATGATGGTGATACGGGTCTCATCCCGTGTTCCGATGTCCACAAGCTGCTGGAACGCTTCAATGAACCGGGGCCGGCAGTCCGGATATCCGCTGTAGTCCTGTGACTGCACCCCGATAAATATGGCATCTGCGGACCTTGCCTCGGCAAAGCTGGTAGCGATGGAGAGGAGGTTGGCGTTCCGGAACGGGACGTAGGTATTGGGAACGCCCGCACGATCCTGCCGGTGGCGGTCAACGGTCAACCGGTGATCGGTCAGGCTGCTCCCGCCAAACCGGGAAAGGTACGCAAGATCGATCTCCAGAAACTCCCGGGTTCCCAGGAGACCGGCAATCATTTCTGCCGATTGCCGCTCTCTTCTCTCTGTCCTCTGCCCATAATTGAAATGGAGGCAGAAGAGCTCATATCCCCTGCTGCGTGCAAGATAGGCAAGGGTAGCCGAGTCCATCCCGCCGGAAATCAGGCATACCGCTTTCATTACCGGACCCCGATAACCTTGTGCAGCTGGAACTGGAGCCGGATCGGCAGATCCCCGGCGAGAAGAAAATCAGCGATCTGATGGTAATCGATGCCAAAGACCGGCGAGAAGAAGATCTCACCTCTGACCGGGTGATCCTGGAGGACTGAGGCAGCATAATCACAGTCTTTTCTGTCTGCCACAACGAATTTGACGGCATCTTCTTCGGAGATATGGCAGAGGAGCGAATGATCACTTGCTGCTCCTGAAGAAGGGCATTTTACATCCATGCAGACAGAAGCGCAGGGCTGGAACTGTCTGAAATCCACCGTCCCGTTCGTCTCAATATCGATTATGTATCCCCGATCGTGGAGATACCTGATGAGGGGAAGCAGCTGGTCCCCCTGCAAGAGCGGTTCTCCACCGGTTATACAGGTATAGCGGCCGGGAATCTCACCAATCCGCCTGGCAATTTCCCCGCGGGTCATCTCTGTCCCGCCGGTCCGGGCATGCGGGGTATCACACCAGGAGCAGGCAAGGTTGCACCCGGCAAGACGGAGAAATATACAGGGATACCCCTGTCGCCTGCCTTCGCCCTGGATGCTGCGGAATATCTCAGCAACCTTCATGGTCAAGCTCAGCGTAGCAGGTATCTGATTCCCATACCCTGATGATATCGACCCGGGCAGTTGTCCCGGCCTCCCGGCATTCTGAATCTATCATGTCCCGGAGCAGTCCAGCCAGGAGCTCACTGGTCGGGTCTCCCGGCGTGGTGATAACCGGCTGGAACTGTTCGATACAGCTCACCATCGGATCATCACGGTTCAGGATGACCTGGTGGTCGAAGCGCTCGATTATTGACCTGATGGTGTTGTAATCGACCAGGATCCCTGAAACCTCATCCACTGATCCCGTGATCCAGACTTCCACTTTCCAGCGGTGCCCATGAAGGTTTGCGCATTTTCCGCGGTAATGCATGAGCCGGTGGCTGGCATCAAAGTGCACCGCCTTGTATATCCGGGAATTCATCTAGTACTGGTACGCCGGATAGAAGTATAATATTATTATCAATGGCGGATAACCTAGAAAGGCACAGGCTGGGACGCCACAATATATAAAACCGTTCCGCGCGATTATATATATCACAGTGGGTCCGATCCAGATCGTCGAGACCAAAGCATTTGAGGGCAATTCATGGGACAGGGAAAATTCGCAGCAAGGAAACTCATCCGCGACGCAAAAAAGTTCCGGTGGAGTGATCCGAAGTTCGTACGGAGCCATTCAGAGGTCAACGTCAGGTCTGACCCTCTTGAAGGTGCACCCCAGGCACGGGGTATCGTACTGGAAAAGATCGGTGTTGAAGCAAAGCAGCCGAATTCTGCTATCAGGAAGTGCGTTCGGGTTCAGCTGATCAAGAACGGCCGTCAGGTAACCGCCTTTGCCGTGGGCGACGGGGCCATCAACTTCATCGATGAACATGACGAAGTGGAAATTGAAGGTATCGGCGGCAGGCTCGGACGTTCCATGGGAGACATCCCGGGCGTCCGGTATGTCGTGACCAAGGTGAATAATGTCTCCCTCCACGAGATGGTCATCGGCCGGAAGGAGAAACCACGCAGGTGACGGACATGGCAGAAGCAGCGGCATTACAACGACTCCTCTTCAACCGGTGGGACCTCTCTGAGGTTCAGATCACCGATCCCGGACTTGTCCGGTATGTCGGGTTAAACCCGGTCATTGTCCCCCATTCCACCGGGAAATTCACCCGGCAGGAGTTCAACAAGGCAAACATGCTCATCGTTGAGCGCCTTATCAACCGGCTCATGCAATCGGAGGCCAATACCGGCAACAAACAGCTGGCAATCCGGATTGTCCGTGATGCCTTTGAGATGGTCCACCAGAAGACAAAGAAGAACCCTGTCCAGGTGCTCGTTGAGGCCATTACCAATACCGGTCAGCGCGAGGAGACGGTGCGACTCAAGTATGGCGGGATCAATGTCCCGAAATCTGTTGATACTGCCCCTATCAGACGGGTCAATACCGCTCTCTATTTCATTTCAGAGGCCGTAAAGAAGGCCGCCCACAAGAGCAAGCGACCAGTTGCCGCCTGTCTTGCGGATGAACTGATAGCGGCTTCGAAGGGCGATCAGAAGGCATACTCGGTGAATAAAAAGGAAGAGCGCGAACGTATCGCAAAATCCGCTCGTTAAAATTTTCTTTTTTATGGTGTTGTTATGGCCAGAGGCAGGAAATCCATAGACAGGGTAAAGGAGCTGATGAACGAGCCGGTTCACATCCGGAATATCGGCATCGTAGCGCATATTGACCACGGAAAGACAACCCTCTCCGACAATCTGCTTGCAGGTGCAGGAATCATCAGCGAGGAGCTTGCCGGGAAGCAGCTATTCATGGACTCGGATGAGGAGGAGCAGGCACGGGGTATCACTATCGATGCAAGCAACGTGTCGATGATCCACGAATATGACAGCCAGGAATACCTCATCAACATGATCGATACCCCCGGGCATGTCGACTTCGGCGGGGACGTGACCCGTGCCATGCGGGCGGTGGACGGGGCTATCGTCCTCGTTGATGCGGTCGAAGGGACCATGCCCCAGACTGAGACTGTTCTCCGCCAGGCACTGAAGGAAGGTGTCCGGCCCATTCTCTTCATCAACAAGGTTGATCGCCTCATTAACGAGCTGAAAGTCGATGAGATGGAGATGCAGATCCGCCTTGGCAAGGTGATCGACAAGGTCAACAAGCTGGTCAGGGGGATGAACGAGGAGGCCTACAACAGGGGCTGGAAACTTGATGCCATCCAGGGTACCGTTGCTTTCGGTTCTGCCCTCTATAACTGGGGCGTTTCAGTTCCCTATATGAAGAAGAGCGGGGTCTCCTTCAAGGAAGTATACGACAAATGCCGGCAGGGCGATATGAAGAGCCTGGCAAAGAGGAGCCCGCTCTGTGATGTTGTGCTCGATATGGTGGTCCGGCACCTGCCAAACCCGGTTGATGCCCAGAAGCGGCGTATCAGGGTCATCTGGCATGGAGATACGGAGTCACCGGAAGGGAAGGCCATGCTGAACTGTGACCCCGGGGGTCCGGCAACCCTGATGGTTACCGATATATCCTTTGATCCCCATGCCGGGGAGGTTGCGACCGGGCGGCTCTTTTCCGGCAAACTCAGACGGGGTTCAGAGCTCTATGTGATGGGAACGGCCAAGAAGGTCAACCGCCTGCAGCAGGTCGGGATCTTCATGGGACCGACCCGGGTAGAAGTCGATGAGCTGGTCGGCGGCAATATCGCAGCAGTCACCGGGCTCAGGGATGCGGTTGTCGGTTCAACCGTCACCACGCTCATGGATATGACCTCCTTTGAGTCGCTCAAGCACTACAGTGAACCGGTGATGACGGTTGCAGTCGAAGCGAAGAACATGAAAGACCTGCCCAAGCTGGTGGAAGTGCTCCGCCAGGTCGCCAAGGAAGATCCCACCCTCGTGGTCACCATTAACGAGGAGACCGGCGAGCACCTCATCTCCGGTATGGGGGAACTCCACCTCGAGATCATTACCGGCAGGATCAAGCGCGACAAGGGTGTTGAGATCGTCACGTCTGAGCCTATTGTGGTGTACCGTGAAACGATTACCCAGAAAGCCGGCCCGGTTGAGGGGAAATCTCCGAACCGTCATAACCGGTTCTACCTCGAGATCGAACCGCTTCCCGAACAGATTGTTATGCTCATTAAGAACGGGGAGGTCTCCATGAACCAGACCGCGCTCGAGCGGAGGGATGCCTTGGTTGCGGCCGGCATGGAAAAAGACGAGGCAAAAAATATCAAGGATATCCATGGCACCAACATGTTCATCGACATGACCAAGGGTATCCAGTACCTCAACGAGACCATGGAGCTGATCCTTGAAGGTATCCATGAAGCCCTTGCCGGTGGTCCGCTTGCAGATGAACCGGTCCAGAACCTCAAGATCCGGCTCGTTGATGTAAAACTGCATGAAGATGCGATACACCGTGGTCCTGCCCAGGTCATCCCCGCTGTCCGGAGCGCCCTCAAGGGAGGCATCCTGCTGGCCGGGGATTCACTCCTTGAACCAATGCAGAAGATACAGATTACCGTACCCACCGATCATATGGGGAATGCAACATCCCAGATCCAGGGCAGGCGGGGACAGGTCTTTGATATGCAGAGCGAGGGGGATACCATGACTGTTATCGGCAAAGCACCGGTAGCTGAGCTCTTCGGGTTCTCCGGGGACATCCGTTCTGCCACAGAAGGGCGTGCGATGTGGAGTACTGAGTTTGCCGGGTTCGAGATCGTTCCTGCCAGCCTGATAAAGGAGGTCGTGACTGCCATCCGGAAACGCAAAGGATTGAAAGACCAGATGCCGACCCCTTCGGATTACCTGGGGTAATTCTCCTCCACCTCCTTTTTTTTAAAACATTCACCGGGATTATTCCGGGGACTCTCCCGGAGTTCCTTGTGGTTTGCCCATCCCCCCGCCTGCCTCCACCCCGGTGGGCAGTCCGTTGCGCTATCGGGAGGTGGCGGAGAGGCACCCGCAGAAGGACATTTCACACCATTCTCCCGTTCGATGGACCTGCACCATGGCACTTCCTGTCAGGAAAAAGATTCCGGAAGCAGAGGGTTGAAAAAACGGATCTGAACGGGTTGAAAAAAAAAATTACACCACCGTGGCCTTCAGGATGGTGACCGGCTCCTTGGGACGATCACTCCGATCGGTCTTCACCTTCCCGATCTGGTCAACAACCTCCATACCTGTTATTACCTTCCCGAAGACCGGGTGATTCCGGTCAAGATAATTGTTGTCAACAAGATTGATGAAGAACTGGCTCCCCCCTGTATCCGGCCCGGCATTGGCCATGGCAATAGTTCCCCGGTTGTTCCTGTTAGCCGGGGTGAATTCATCCCTGATGGTATACCCGGGTCCGCCCGTGCCGGTCCCGGTGGGATCGCCTCCCTGGATCATGAAACGGTCGATAACCCGGTGAAAGATAATCCCGTTATAGAATCCCTTCCTGACCAGCGATTCAAAGTTCCCGGCTGTCACCGGCATATCAGCAGAGAGCTCAAGGATGATCTCACCCATGGTGGTCTCGAGTCCTACCCTGGTGCCGGCCGTATGCAATGCTGGTCCTGACATACTGCAGGAAGGTTGACGCGGGCAGGAATAAAACAGCCGAAGTATGATCAGGCTGGTGCGACCCTGGGGGGGTATCCTGATGAGGCAGGGAACAAAACAATAAAAAAAATCCCCGCCAATAGTTCGGCAATGGATCCAGAACGATTGAAGGTAGTGGTTTTCGGGTCGTACCATTCCGGCAAGTCAACTTTCATCCAGGCGATTGATCACACCTCACGGCATGTTGATGCAGACTGTGGCGAGGGGACCACAACCGTCGCACTCGATTTCGGGAAAACAGATCTTTCCGGCAGGCATATCCATCTCTATGGCACACCCGGGCAGGAACGGTTTGAATTTGTCCGTGAGATCATCGCAAACGGAATGGATGCTGCAATCCTCCTGGTGGACTGTTCCTGCAGCGTGGACGAATTTACCCGGCAGCTCTACCATCATCTTTCCGAGACCGGTGTCCCGTTCTCAGTGATGCTGAACAAGTGTGATCTCACTGAATCCTGCCCTTCGGTGATCAGAGGCGAATTTCCCGGTGCCCGGACCTATGAAATATCAGCTCGGCATCCGGAGAGCGCACGGGATGCGCTCGCGCAGTTCCTGCAGGAGATACCCTCCAAATAGGGAAAAAGCAGGTGATATACCCCTCTCACGCCGTTTTCCCATCACAAACCCTGCGGGAAAAGGAACGCGGGAAGCTCCCGCGCCCATCGCTTCACTTCCGCCGAATCACGGTAATCACCCGGCAAAGCACCGCTCATAGTGACAATGGCCCTGTCTGCCGGGGTCATGATATCAGGATTTACGGAACCGGCAAAATATCCCGAATGGACCGGCGAGAGGAAGATCTTCACGGCTGTATCAAGGGCAGCATCAACATTCTGGAGATTTTCAATTGTCCTCTCCTTCAGGGAATAACCGACCGAGAACACGGCAACCGGGCGTTCCCTGAGCGGGTGCCGAAACCGGCTCACAAAATCCCGGGCTTCGGCAAGCCATTTGCCCATGTAGAGAGGGCTTCCAATAACCACGGCGTCATACATTCCGGGATCCCGGACTTCTGAAAGAGGGGATACCACAACCCCGTGCCCCTCCTTCCTGAGTTCTTCCCCGATTATTCCGGCAATATCCCCTGTGGAGCCGTACCTGGTGGCGTAGCAGACAAGAATGGTATGCATATCCCTCACCCTGTTCTAACCGCTGTTACCTTAATATTTGAAGACCTCTCTATTTACAATCCCGGTATTCCGGCCGGCTGCCGGAACGCTGGATGAGAGGTACCTGTGATTGCTATGAAACAAAAGGAGGTTTTTCAGGGCGTCCCCGGCATGCTGCGGCCGTTTAAGGAGTTCATCGAGAAAATGGGCCTGAAGGCTGGTGACCAGGTCGTCTACTACGGGTGTCCGGGCACCTGCACGCCGTTTGTCGAGCTTCTGGGCTTTGCCGTCCGGAGCATGGAGCTTGACCAGGTTTTTGTTCCGTATGTTGATGAGTCCAAGGCACAGAAAATAAGGCTCGCCCCCGACATCGGAATGCAGGCTGCAGGGGCTGCCATGGTCCGGTCACCAAAGGCGGTCGTGATCATGGGCGGGCTCTCCATGCCGAATGTGCCGGTAACCATGGAGCAGGTCAAAGCAGCGGCGGAAAAACATCCCGGTGCGTACCTGATCGGCATCTGTTTCATGAACATGTTTGAGAAGGCAGGGTGGCTGAAGGCCATGGAATTTGACCTGCTCATCGATGCCACGATCAACCCTGTTGAGGTCTGGAAATGACCGAATAATATCCCTTTTTTATTATCCTCCAGGCAGAAAACGAAGGTTTCACCGGTTGTATCCCGTGGAGACATGCTCATCAAAAATGGGTACAGTGACATTTCATCCACCAATTTTTTTCTCCCAATACAATCCTCCATACCCTAAAAGACGCTCCAGGGGGTTGCGCCTTCGGCTGACCCCCGCCGCTGGGGCGTCCCCCACGCTGCGTTAGGGGGCTATCAACCCTCAGATTTCTTTTTTTCGATTTTACAAAGTGTTCCATCACTTTTTTGGCATGGATTTTGACACTCGGAGGA
Organism: uncultured Methanoregula sp.; assembly: GCA_964353765.1. Lineage (GTDB taxonomy): Archaea > Halobacteriota > Methanomicrobia > Methanomicrobiales > Methanospirillaceae > UBA9949. The sequence goes on from CAYGWN010000056.1 coordinate 36,065, forward strand.
TGGGATATTTTCAATCGTAACCTGATGGTAAGTGGTGGCAAAATTAATATTATACCTCAAAAATATTCTGGCAGGGGTGTACCGGACAGCAGGGATGCTGAGGGTGGAACAATTCCTGGAGAAATTCCGGGCGAATATCCGGAACCAAAATAAAAAAAATTTTAGGTTATTTCGGGCTGATATAGGGGTTCCGCAGAGCCTTGTTCACACCGAACTTGGCCCGCTCCTCAACGGTCTTCTGGTTCTTGCCGATCTTCTCATTGGCAAGCTTGGACACGAGCTCGAGACCGGGTTTGACCTGGTCAATGGGCTTTGTGTCGAAGCAGCCTGCTGCAACAGCCTTTGCCCAGATACCATCACCGTTCTTGGTCCTGACAAACACCGTGCTCCAGCCGTCCGGGCTTCCTACTGATCCGGTAGAGACATCAGCGAGGTTTGCGACGTAGTCGAGGCAGACATGGCAGCCTGGTTGTTCGTACTTGTGGGTCACTTTAAGCGGCAGCTGGACGACCTGTCCGCGCTGACCGTATACCCAGAACTTGCCCTTGCCGATCTCCATCTTCTTGACCGCTTCCATCTTCATACCCGCATGGTCTTCAACGAGCTGCTTGATGCTCTGGTAGGAGAAGTTCTCCATGCAGAAGATACCAATGGCGAGGGCAATTTTATCATCGACATCTCTCAACCCGACCGGGTAGAGCTGCCCTTTCCTCACCGCCTGCATCTGGCAGGGTGTTCCGACGATACCAATCTTGTCCAGCCCGAAACTTCGGGTTGCCTCCTTGATCCAGGAGACCTGGGGGCTGATGTTGTACTTCGTCCCGGGAGTTGCCATCAGTTCTTCAACTGTCGTGGCGATGAACGGACGGGGCCTCCAGGGTTCGTCGCTTGGCCCGGCAACGATAGCACCGTCGATGATGCCCTCCTCAAGGGCGAACTTGAAGAGCTGGGTGACAATACCGCCGTCCTGAGCCTTCTTCAGGATCTCCTTGTCCGTGCTGCGTGCCGATACACAGAGTTTGTACTTACCGAGTTCTGTTCCCATGACCATCACCTCACTGGAGTGCTCCTTTGATGAGTTCGGATATTCCCTCGAATTCGGTGATGACATCAAAGTTGAAGAAGCTCCTCGGGCACTGGGCATAACAGGCCCCGCACTTGATGCACATCTCCCGGTTTACATTGGGTTTCCCGTATTCGTGGGTAATAGCCCTGACCGGGCAGGCAGCTGCGCAGCTTCCGCAGCCCATGCAGAGTCCCTGGTTGATGACATCGTACATCAGGTCACAACCACAGGCTTCTGTGCCGCGATCTGCCAGCTGCATCAACGGGGTCAGGTATTTGGTTGCCAGTTCCTTCTGCTCCTTGGTTCCCTTCAGCAGCAGATAGGCCATGACACAGACATTCCTGATGAGCTGGGGGCAGGGTGCGCATCCGGGGATGTATACGTCAACTTTGATGAGATCTCCGATGGGGAGATATGATTCATGCTGGGGCTGGTTTGGCTGCCCGCCGCGTCCGAACCGGGTAATGTTTCCATAACAGGCACATCCGCCCACAGCCACGACGACTGCTGCCTTCTCACGCGTCTGTTTGATCTCTTCAACTGAAAGCTTATCCTGAATACAGATTGATCCCTCGACGAGCGCTACATCCATCTTGGGAATGTGCCGCACATCTGCCAGGGTCAGGCCGTATACAAGATCAGCATACTTGTCCAGGATTGTTAGCAATCCTCCATAGTTGTCTGCTAAGGACACAAGACAGCCAGTGCATCCGCTCATGTGCACATGGCCAACTGTAATCTTGTCTGCCACAGGCTTTTCCTCCTTTTTTAAAATTTCCGCCTTTTTTTCCGCATCAGCTTTCACCGGCACAGGTTTCTCCGTCGGTGTCTCGCTGGCTTCCTTCTTTCCGAAGATTCTTGATAGCAGTCCCATAGTCCACTCCGATAAGTTCCAATACAATACGGACTGTTTTTGGAATGGCGTCCTTTACCTCATCAGTGAGCCCCAGTTCGAAATCAGGGGCGGTAACCCTGCCGGGCTGACATCCGATTATTGTGATAGTGATACCATCTTTCAGCCGCTGCAGCGGCTCGGTGATATCCCAGGAGTGAATATCCCGGTAACTTCCTGCAGGGAGGTCTTCGACATCAAAAGTGGCAACATCCCCTGGCTTGCCCCCGAAGTCGGCAACATCAATAATGATAAGCTGCTTTGTGACTTGGGGATCGAGCAGGGTAAAAATAAAGTGCGGGCCGCCGAGGCCGGCGTCCATCGCCTTGACATTGCCAGGGAGTTCGAGACGAAGGAGCTCCTCAATAACCGCGGGTCCGAACCCGTCATCGGCAAAGAGAGGATTTCCACACCCTGCAACCACAATTTCCGGAAACAGCATCAGGTTACACTCACTGGATGAGTTTCTGGGCAACTACCCGTTTGTCCTCGTCAATGACGATCATGTGGGTGGCACATGATACACAGGGGTCATAACCGCGGACCACCATTTCGGCGACCTGCCAGGGAGCACCGGTGAGTGCGCGGCTGCAGGTCGGGAAGTTCCAGGTGGTGGGCACAAGCATCTCGTACCAGAGGACACGACCATCCTTGACTTTTGCCAGGTGGACATCAGTCCCGCGGGGGGCCTCATTGGCCGCCCAGCCCATCGAACCGTCGCCCTGGGGTATCGGGTCAGCAAGGACTGTCCCTGCAGGGTTGTACTCGTCAAGGGCATTGATCATGGCATAGAGGCTGTCGGTGTATTCGAGCTGCCGTGCAATATGCTGTCCCCAGGTCCCCTTCTCGTCAAAGTTCTTGAAGGTGACAAGCCTGGCCCTCGGTCCTACCTCGACCGGTGCACCATCGTAGAGTGGTACGCCTGTACAGGCCTCCATCTGCGGGTTCACCTTGGTACCAACGGGGGAGGTACCACCAATCGGATAGCTCGGGTCGGCCAGGCTGACCTCTCCTTCGCCCATATACCAGTCCCATGGCCGGACATCGGTCCAGCGCTTGGGGTCCCAGCCAGGGTGCTCATCAAGATTGGTGCTGGCGTACACAGGATGTGCTGCCATGACTCCCTGGTTGTGGTAACCGAGCGTCTTCGGGAGCGGGATCTGCTTGCCTCCCACCTCGACCCAGTCACGCTTCTTCATGTTATTGATGACAGCCAGCATGAAGTCCATCTGTTCATGGGCGAGGGTGAGACCCTCCTTGGCAAGGTCATACATCTTCGTTACAGCGCGGGGTGTGCAGGCTTTGTACATACCTCCCACACGCGGATTGCTCGGGTGGACCGCTTCCCCGCCGGCAATCTCGCCGATAGTCTGGCCGATCTCCCTGATACGCTGGATGCGCTTTGCTACACTCCTCACGGGTTCTTCGGGGGTGAACGGGTTGATCTTCTTGTCCGTTCCGGGAATGTAGAAATCAGGAAGGATCAGGATGTTGTGCAGTGCGATGCTGTGCAGTCTGTTGGCACACTGCAGCACGATACGGAGGAGCTTTGCATCTTTCGGAATCTCACAGCGGATGGAGCCTTCCATCGACTCAATTCCGGCCAGCGTATGGGCAATGGGACAGATACCACAGACGCGTGATGCGATCTTTGGCACCTGATCCATTGTCTTGTTGATGGCAAGCTTCTCCACTCCCCGGACAGGGGTGATAGAGAGCCAGTCACCACGCTCTATGATGCCCGCATCGTCCACCTTCAGGACGAGCTTCGAGTGTCCCTCATGCCTCGTGGTTGGGGAAATCTCTACAATTTTCGACAATAGTATCGCCTCATGTTATTGAGTTGTTCATATCGCGGTACCGGTGTAATCCACACAACTCATCTCGATAGATGATTGACCGTACAGAGTACGTTCAGGATACGTTACCCTCTCCTATTATATATCATCTATGCAATATTCCGGGTATAATTCGGGCCTGAATGCCGAAATAGAAATCAATATATGGTAATAAAAGTTTGGGTAAGGAAATTAATATATAGGGAGGGTAAAATCCGCATTTAAAATAAGCATCCGAAATGGAAGGAAAAATTCTATATATATAATTTCCTCAGATTCCTCCCATTTCAGTCTGTTCACCATTCAGCTCGACAAAAAGTTCAGCCATGGTAGCCTGCCGCTCGGCATAGGCATCATGCTGGTGGATACTCTCCTCGTTGGTCTGCTTGATGGTGATGAGCGAGTCGCCGGGAAGATCCCTGAACTCATTGATCACCTTCTTGGCTATCTCGCGGACACAGTCTTCGACGAACCGGGGATTCATGTGGGCGTTGAGGACAACATAGCTCTCATCCCCCCGCTTGAGCAGCTCGAAAATACTTGCGCTCATGGAACCCTTGAGAATCTGGATGATCTTCTCAAGCTTCACATGCTGGTCATCATCAATTTCTATGCAGAGAAAGCCCCGTCCCCGCTGGTTGTGCGTAGCCATGGGGACCTCCCTGAGGAATGCATCTATCTTCTCCTGCCCGATATCCAGGTTCCGGAGGGTATAGATCGCCCGTTCTTTCATGATATCCTGGGCACAGGGGCAGGCAGTCATCCCTGTCACTTCGGCACCGATACTCTTTCGTACAATAGGATCCCGAAACGTCCTGCGGGCGATTGCCCGTGCGTGGACTTTGACCACCTCATGACAACTGGTACGGGAGACCGGGGTCTCCCGTTTCACCATGAACTGGCTCTGCATGAGGACCTCAGTCCTGTCAGCATACTCATGCCGGTCAAGAAGCTTCCTTGCCACGACACTGCAGAGATTTTCAATCTCTTTCACTTCACCATCGATAGCCTGCTGTAACACCTCATCGATGACCTCGAAATTCCGGGAAAGGTTCGCCCCCTTGAGACTCCCCGGGAGATCAACAAAGACATCAAAATTGGATATGAAAACAACCGGTCTTTTCTCCTGCCGGGATACTTCGACCAGTTTTTTTACATTTTTTACGCCTACACGGGTAAGATTAATCCGCACCGCAGGGGTCGTGGACTGGATGTCCGGCAATTCACGTCCGCTCTGGGGCCTCAGGTCATGGTGAATATTGCATCGCTCCGGTGTTGTTGTATTCGGTTGTGTGATGTAGTTTTTTTATATAATATTTAAGTGCTCTGTTAGCGATAGCTGATGGAACATCCATGATAAAAAAATACTACGAATCAGATGCCGATCTCTCCGTTTTCGACGGAAAACGAATTGCTGTTATCGGGTACGGCTCGCAGGGCCGGGGGCAGGCTCTCAATCTCAAGGACAGCGGGCTCGATGTGATTATCGGGCTGAGACCCGGGAAGAGCTGGTCCCTGGCAAGTGCAGACGGGTTCAAGGTCTATCCGGTGGCCGAAGCAGTGAAGATGGCCCAGATTATCCAGATCCTTCTCCCCGATGAGAACCAGGCCGGGGTCTACAGGACCGAGATCCGGCCTCACATGACCGAGAACAAGTGCCTCATGTTCTCCCATGGCTTCAATATCCATTTCGGCCAGATTGTTCCTCCCCCTGATGTTGATGTTCTTATGGTTGCTCCGAAAGGGCCGGGTGCACTGGTCCGCCGGATGTATGAAGACGGAAAAGGGGTGCCTGCGCTCATTGCGGTTCACCAGAATTATACCGGAAATGCCCACGCGCTGGCCCTTGGATATGCCAAGGGAATCGGTGCGACAAGGGCGGTTGTCCTCGAGACCACGTTCCGGGAGGAGACAGAGACTGATCTCTTCGGTGAACAGGCAGTCCTCTGCGGCGGGGTTACCTCGCTGATCAAGGCAGGTTTTGAAACCCTTGTTGATGCCGGTTATGCACCCGAAATGGCCTACCTCGAGATACTCCACGAGCTCAAACTCATTGTTGACCTGATCTATGAGGGCGGTTTTACCAAAATGAGGAATTCGATCAGCAATACTGCCCAGTATGGAGACCTTACCCGCGGACCACGGATAATCGGCACCGAGGTCTACCTCTCCATGCAGGAGATCCTCCGTGAAATCCAGACCGGGGAATTCGCAAAGGAGTGGATGCTTGAGAATATGGTCAACCGGCCGGTCTTCACCGCACTGACCAGGGCTGATGAAGAGCACCTCATTGAAGAGATAGGGCGAGAGGTCCGCTCTCTCATGCCCCAGTTCCAGAAAAAATAATCTCTTTTTTCCGACCGGTGTCTGGTAACCCCCAGAAGTATTTCTGCTTCACGATTCTTCAGTCCGGAACGGGGTGAATACCTTCCCTCACCCCTGCATAATCCGGGTAAACGATGAGAGAGCCCGGTCAACCTGTCCCTGCTCCACGGTGACACGGGTTCCATCACACCGGATATCAAGTCCTTCCGCGATGACCTCGCCAAGGACCGTATACGGCAGCCCCTTCAGATCCTGTTCATCCCGATAAGCAACAAGGAATCTTCCGTAGGTCTCGGAGAAGAGGTTTACGAGCGGGGATCCGGGAATCTCAATCCGTACTCCCGGGCAGAATGTGGCAACCGCCGCTGCGAGTCCTCCCTGGGAGAGATCAGTTACGGCACATCCCCCGCAGGACTGTACGAGGGTCCGGATACGGGCAACGATTGCTGGATGGGCCTCAGGCGGCGGAAGTCCGCCGCAGCCGTACACTGCGTCAAGGACCGACCCTCCGAAATGGTCTCCGGGTTCACCGATAAGGGCAAGGCCCATACCCTCCGAAGGCTGTAGTCGTCGCACGGGAGCTGCACGGCCCAGCATCCCGATAGATGGTGTGGGCATAATCTGTGTACCCATCTCATCACTCTCGTTATAGAGTGACACATTGCCTCCCACCACGGGAATGGTCATGGCACGGGCCATATCTCCCATGCCCCGGACACTCTCTGCCAGCTGCCAGAAAATATCGGGGTGCACCGGACTGGCAAAATTCAGGCAATTGACAATGCAGAGCGCTTCGGCACCTGCACAGGCAAGGTTAGCCGCGTTCTCGTAGACCGCGTTTGCAGTGCCTTCGTAGGGTGAGAGAAAGATCTGGCGGGGGTTACATCCGCAGGAAAGGGCAAGTCCGTCGTCACCAATTCTCAACAGTGCAGAATCCCCCTCGATAGATATCGTCCGCACCTGTACGTCATGATCATACTGCTCAATCACCCAGGCCCGGGACGCGACTTCGGGATGGGAGAGGATCGTGAGGATGAGACCTGCCAGATCACCGGCAGGGGGTGTGAATGGCCGGACAGCAGTATACGGCTGCATCTCCCAGTGGCATTCAGGAGCATCTCCACAGAGGAAATCAATCGGAATATCAGCAACGGTCCTGCCGTGGAACATGACCACGTAGCGTGGATCAGCAATCACTTCACCGATATCGCTCCATTTGAGATCAAATTTTTCAGCGGTTTTCCCCATCAGGGAAACATCGGAAGGTGCAACTTCAATCAGCATCCGCTCCTGCGACTCAGCCAGCATGATCTCTACCGGCCGCATTTGCGGCTCGCGCTGATGTACCCGGTCAGCATGAATGAGTCCGCCATACGTGCTGCACATCTCGCTCGATGCACCGGCAAGACCTGCAGCTCCGAGATCCCGGCAGGAGTATATCTTTCCGGTATCAGCCATTTCAAGGATTGCTTCTATCAGGAGTTTCTCAGTGAACGGGTCTCCGATCTGAACGCTCGGCCGGTCCTGCGCTTCTGAATCCTCCGAGAGGTCGCGCGAAGCAAACGATGCCCCCCCAAGGCCGTCCCGTCCTGTCGATGAACCGATCAGCACAAGATGGTTACCAGGCCGTTTCACCCGGGCAGTGATATACCGGTCGGGATGCACGATACCCACACAAACGACGTTTACGAGCGGATTTCCGTTATATCCACTGTCGAATGACAGGTCACCCCTGACCACCGGAACACCGATACAGTTCCCGTAACCGCCAATTCCCCCCACTACATGTTCGAGGAGATAGCGGTTCTTCTCTCTCTCAAGAGGACCAAAATAGAGCGGGTCCATGAGGGCTACCGGCCGTGCCCCCATGGAGAGAACGTCGCGGACAATCCCCCCGACACCGGTTGCGGCACCATCATGGGGGTCGACATAGCTCGGATGGTTATGGCTTTCCATGCTCACCGCAAGGGCAACCTGGTCAGTGAAGCGGACGATGGCCGCATCATCACCGGGACCGAGGATCACATTCTCCCCGGTGGTAGGGAGTGTCTTCAGGAGACGTTTCGTTGAGCGGTAACTGCAGTGCTCACTCCAGAGGTTCTCAAAACAGGCAATCTCCACATCGGTCGGTTCACGCATGAGAGTCTTCCTGATGTGTCCGAGATCTGCGGCCGATAACATGCTGGAGAAATCTCTCTCACCCAACCTTAAATTTCCATCGTGGGGTTCATTATTTACGGTACAGGGGAGAAGTATAGAGCATGGTTGATCCCTATGAGGTACTCCTCAAGAAGGCATACGCGGGTGTAACCGTTCAGAGCGAGTCCACAGAACGGTTTACCGTCCCTGAAACGAAGTCCTATATTGAGGGGAAAACCACGGTTCTGGAAAATTTCGCAGAAATTGCTGATATCGTGAGAAGGGACCAGGACCACCTGATGAAATATCTCCTGGGAGAGCTTGGCACCGCTGGAAAAATTGATGGGACACGGGCAATTTTCAATGGAAAGTTTGAGCCGGCCCTCATAAACGGTCTCATTAAAAGCTATGTGGATGATTATGTCATCTGTTCCGAATGCGGAAAACCCGATACCCGGCTGGTCAAGGATGACCGGGTGCTTCTTCTCCGCTGTGATGCCTGCGGGGGCCACCGTCCGGTAAGGAAGCGCAGGGCACGGACAGAACCGGCAGGAAGCGAACTCCAGGAAGGACAGGAGCTTGATGTTGAAATACAGTCGGTAAGCAAGCGGGGTGATGGTGTTGTGCGGATGGGCCGCTACATTATGTATGTTCCACGCGGAAAACCGGGGCAGAAGGTCAAGGTCCGGATTACCAGAATCTCCGGCTCAATCGTGTTTACAGAACAGGTATAATTATTTTTTTTAATCTGCAGGAATCTTGTCCAGAAGTTCGTCACAGGAGCCTGACAGGCGTCCGCACGCATCTTTCACGACGGCCATCGGATCCCGGTCCCCCCGTGTGGTAACCAGGAGCTCGGGTTCTGAGAACTGGAATTTTATCAGGTACTTTGCTACATCGACATCAGGGTCTTTGAGAATCTCCTCGGTAAGGAGGTTCATGAACGTATGCCCCTCGCCCTGAATGACCAGGCGTGCCTTGTTTTTTCCGAGCTCCAGAATCTTGATATTCATCTCACCTATGAATGTATGGTAAACCGGTATATAGGTATCCGTGGCGCACGGGAGGCCGCGCTCCTGGCAGGATTGCCCTCAGGGATCCGGAAACGTAAATTCTTCACCGTCGATACCGGTATTCGGCAAATCCCAGGGAAGAAGATGGCTCATGTGGACGCACCTCCATTCCTTTACCCGGAGGATACCGGCAAGTTCGCATGCCTCTGCGTAGTTCATGTGCTGGGGAATGCTGATGGGAGACGGGACAAGGGCATCGATGAACAGGAGGTCAGCCCCCTCAAGGAGCGAGAGGCTGTCTTCGGGAATATCACCATTGGTATCTGAAGTAAACCCGATGCGCAGATCTCCGGTTGAAAGACGGAGGCCGTAGGTCTCACAGGGGGGATGGCTGACCGGGAACAGCACGGTATCAAAGCCGCACAGCCGGAACGGTCTGAATGGTTCTACCGGGTGGGTGGTGAAAGGGAGAAAGGAAAAAATACTCCGGCAGTAATCAAGAACTCCCTTTGCACCGTAGGTGTCCGGAATGTTCTGGACCCGGTAAAATTCACCGAATCCCATAAAGTGGTCATAATGGCCATGGGTCCAAAGTACCGCATTGATTCCCGGGCTACCGGCCCTGAGAAGCTGCTGCCTCAGATCAGGGGAAGAATCGATGAGGAGGGTTTGCTCTTCGTTCCGGATGAGAAATGAGGTCCTGAGCCGCTGGAGCCCGTGGTCCAGGGCATACCTGCACCGGGGACAGGAGCACCCGATCTTTGGTGTTCCGATTGCATCACCGGTTCCCAGCAGGGTGATCTTCATCTTACAACCAGTTCTGGCTCCGCACGATCCCCCGGGTTCCGATGAGAGCGATACCCCTGCCGATATCCTGATCGGTGATGAAGTTTCGCCGTTCCATGAGGGCAGAGAGGAGGGCTTCCTTTACCAGGATCCTCAGATCAGCCCCTGAGAATCCTTCTGTTGCATCGGCATGTGCTTCATAGTTACACCGGCATTCGATGCTTGCGGTAACTGTTTTCAGAATCTGCAATCGCATTTTCCGGTCCGGGAGTCCGAATTCCACAATCTCGTCGAACCGGCGCCAGGCGGCCTCATCAAGGAGCTTGGGATGGTTGGTAGCCCCTACCAGGAGAACGCTATCCTTGACCAGGCTGATTCTGTCAATATTTTTTAGGAGCGAGTTCACTGCCCGCTTCATAGCGCCATGATCATCGGTCATCCTGCTTTTTGCCACAAAATCAAACTCATCGATAAAAAGGATACAGGGGGCAAACTTCCGTGCGAAATCAAAAATGCGGTCGACGTTCTTGGAGGTCTCCCCCAGGTACTGGGAGGTGACCATCGAAAGCCGTACCTCGATCAGGGGCAGGTGCATCTCACGCGAGAGGGCGAGCGCAAGCGAGGTCTTTCCGGTGCCGGGAGGTCCGACGAAAAGGAGTTTTCCCACTTCATGGATCCGGTGTTTCCGGAGAAAATCGCGGTGTTCGCGGGCGGTCCTTATCTTGCTGATGATCCGTTTCTGTTCCGTGGTACAGATTATCTCATCGAAATTCTGTTCGATCTCTTCCGGTGCACTGACAATCACCAGGTCCAGAGCAGGCTTGAGCCCTTCATCGATTGCAAGAATCGCTGCGATCCTTTTCTCAATATAAGCGCGGGTATCCTCGAACGGGGGATTTCTTGACCTGACAACTTCGTAGGATGGCAGTGCCTTGTCCGAATCCCTGAAGTAGTAGGCAAGGGTCGGATTGTTCTGGATCAGGGGAGTCCCGCCTTTCCGTAAAAACCAGCCGGCCGCGGCCTCAAGGCTTGGTACATGGATGCGCTGGCCAAACTCTTCACAACTGACGACTGGAATCGCCGAAAGTTTCCTGCAGGCATCCGTGATCCCGATGCTCCGCTTGATCATGCCTTCTGAAAGTGAAAGGGGGCGTTTTACCTCAGTATCACCATTGACACCGAATAAATTCCGGCATTCAGGTGTGAGGTCATTGATATCGAGGTCAGGGTGCCGGTTGAATATCTCCGCGGTGAGCGCCAGCTCAAGGAGTTTCAGGGTCTCATCCTCTGCGGACATCTCTGTAAATTATAGTATTAATCCCAGAGTTCCATAAGAGTATCTCATGCTGTGGTCACGATACAGCCTTCATCGGTCACGATAAGGGTATGTTCATGCTGGGAGACCAATGATCCCGGGATATCGGCAAGTACCGGGTATGCGCGGACAATTCCCTGCTGGATGAGGGTCGTCAGTGCAAAGTCCCGCTTCTCGTCAGGTATCCACCTCCTGGCAAAGGGCATCCCATTCCGTTCCCGGATGGAGGCGAGGATCTTTCGGGCTGAGGGGAGACGGACCGGCTTGATGCCGGTCTGCTGGAAGATCTCTACCCGTGACTTTTCGTTTACCCGGCCTGATCCGGAACTGGCAAAGGGTTCGATGGCAAAGACCATCCCCTCTTCAAGTCGCATTCCCCCCTGGAACCCCATATTGGGAATACTGGGGGGTGTATGGATGGCATAGCGGGCCAGGCCGTGGCCGGTCAGATTCGAGACTGGCCTGAACCCCCGCACTTCGATCTCCTCCTGGATTGCTCCCCCGATCTCACCGATTGAAATTCCCGGTTTTACGATTGATATCGCCGATTCGAGTGCCCGCTTTGATGCTTCGGCAAGGAGACCATTCTTTCCAAGGTCGATCGTAAGCGCAGTATCAGCAATATATCCATCAAGGTGGACACCCAGATCCAGCTTCACGACATCGCCTTCGGAAAAAACACGTTCGTCACCGTTTGAGGCAGTATCATGGGCGGCATCTTCATTGAGGGAGAGATTCAGCGGAAAGGCAAGTCCGGCACCGGCGTCACTGACCATTCTTTCCACAGATTCGACAACCTCCAGGAGAGGAACCCCTCTCTGGATCATACCCCCTCCATCCCTGATAATGACCGAAGCAATCTTTCCCGCCTCGATGTAACAATCGTAAATATCATCAGGCAGGGGACGGTTCATACCACCAGCTCCCGCGGGAACCTGGTGAAGCACCGGTATCCTGCCCTGGTTATGACACCGATATTTTCGATCCGCACCCCCCCCGTCATGGCATAGTACAACCCGGGTTCAATCGTGACCACGTGTCCGGGAGCCAGAAGCCCCCCTCCCGGGCCGAGCACGGGGAGCTCGTGAACGTCCAGACCAACACCATGTCCGAGGTTATGGACAAATCCTTCCGTTCCGGTTTGATAGCCGCGATCGTTAAAAAAGTCGACAGCCTCCTGGTACATTGTGCTTCCGGTAACTCCCGGTTTCAGGGATGCTGCAGCATGATTCTGGGCATCCCGCACAGCATCATACATTTCAGAGATGTCCGGTGAAGGTCTCCCTCTGGAGACGGTCCTGGTCATGTCAGAATAATAGCCTGCTGTCTCATCACGGGGAAAGATATCGATCACAATCGGTTCGCATTCCCGGAGCGGACCGCTCCCCCTCACATGGGGCACAGCGGTATCTTTTCCGCAGGATACGATGGTGTCCCGGGCAAAGCATCCTTTTTTCTGGAGGAGATCCCGTATCGCCAGCTGGACAGATTCGGAGGTGAGCGGGTCCCGTCCCCTGAACAATATCCCCTTCCTTGGTTTTGAATTACGGATGAGACCAATCGCAAGCTCCATTGCCGTTTCGGTTGCCTGCTGGACACGCTGGATGCAGAGAAGCTCGTCCTGCCGTTTTCTGGCACGCATGGTCCCCACCGTGCCGGTATCGACCACGACCCTGGTGTGTTCCGCAAGAGCAATCCCAAGGCTATAAGGGAACAGGGGCGGGACAAGGATGTCCCCCCCTGCATATTCTGCAATCATCCGTGCCATGGCACGGCACCGGTCAGGTTCCGTTTCAAGAATTCTGATGAGACCTGATTCTGCCCGGGTGATCGCCGGCACCGCCGATTCCCTTGCAGCACGCTCATATTCCATCTGGGAGACGATGATTTTCCCTGTCTCCCCTCTTTTCCTGATGAAAATTACCGGATCGGTGGTGATAAAACGGGTGAGATATCGCATATCCGCAGTATCGGACGAACCAATCATCACGAATGCATCCGCGCCGCTCTTCTTCAGTGATTTATCGAGCGCGTCCATACCCTTTCGTGTTGGCATCCTGACCACAAGTACTTTTATCATAGGAACTATCTATGAATAATGGACACGGCGACGAAAGAACAATTCAAATGGAAATTTTACCGTCTTGCGATGCTGTTAAACCTCGTCGTCCTGCTCATCGCTGCGGGAGCAATTGCCCTCTTTATTGCCCCTGCAGATTACCGGGTCCCCTCCTTTCTCATACTGCTGACTGCGGCAATCATCTCTGGCATCTACTTCAGAGGTAAATACCGGGAGACCAGGGAATGGCTGGAGGAACAGCAATAGTGTCCGGTCCGGTTATCTGTCGTATCAGGATTTGATCCTCTGATGATCGAAAAAGTTAAGAGCGAGATCGAACTGATGCAACGGCACATTGAGGTCCTTCAGACCGTTGTATCCCACCAGCCGATTGGGATCATGAAGCTTTCAGAGCTCCTGGACCTCCCCTTCCACCGTATCAGATATTCGCTCCGGGTTCTCGAACAGATGGGGTATATCCGGGCATCGTCAGCCGGGGCGGTGGCCACCGGCCAGGCCCAGGATCTCCTGGCAAACCTCAATGATGAAATTGAGACCATGGTGGAGCTCCTGGAAACGATGAAGCAGTAATCATGGGTGAAATTATTATTTCCTGCCGGAAATCGTTTTTTTTAGAAGAGCAACGCTACTTTTAAAAGTATTTAGAAAGAATGTATTAAAGCACATCGATTGTGCCGCCATAACTCAGTTGGTAGAGTGGCTGGCTGTTAACCAGCATGTCACAGGTTCGAGTCCTGTTGGCGGCGCTTTACCGGCGGGCCCGTAGCTTAGTCCGGTTAGAGCGCCCGGCTCATAACCGGGCGGTCATGCGTTCAAATCGCATCGGGCCCATTGCCTTTTCGTTTCTCAACGGGGATAGTCGAACCTATTTACCGGGAGCGCCTTCCCGTTAGTACATGAAGTGTCCTGTCTGCGGTGGGGATTGTGTCCGGGAAGCACACGAGCTGATTGACAGTATCCCGGGGGTATTCTCTCCCTGTCCGGAGTGCCGGTCACGGATCCTTGATAAGAACAGTCCGCCACCGCCGGAAGGGTATCGGGATCCGTGTCGGTGCGGAAGACGATTTATCGATGAAGTATTTGCCCACCTGTACGCAATTCTGGTCAGGGAAGGAATATTTTCAGGAAGGGAACCACTCCGGGCGGTCGGAACCCCCCTTGTCCATCCCGGATTTCCGATGAAGACTCCCCCCCACCTGCCGGAAAAATCGCTCCTGCTCCTTTCCCGTCCGGCTGATGCAGGGGCCGCACTCTGCATGCTGAAGGAAATTCCCGAAATTCGCGCCGTGGTAAAGTTCGGGGATTTCACCCCGGGAGTATCCGGTCCCGATCTGGCACTCCCCCCCCGGTCCTACGAGCTTCTTGCGGGTTGCGATGTCCGTGCCAATATCTTTCCGTCCCGGAGCGGTCCGCTTGTTCTCTACCAGCAGCAGTCAAAAATTCATATCGAGTTTCCACGGGACCGAAATCCGAAGATCGAAGCAGTTGAAAGGCAGATTTCCCGATCGCGGCCGTTATGGTTCGTCGATGCGTTCTGTGGTGCAGGGACCCTCGGTCTTGTTGGGGCACGGAACGGGGTGTCGCATGTGGTGATGAATGATGCCTGGTACGCCGCGGCGTTCTGGGCAGCGTATAACACGGCGGTGAATCGTGAATTTTTCCGGGTTGATGAGGTAACTGTTCTGGCGGATTACAGGGACATGGAGAAAAATCCGGTGGTCCGCAAGCCAAAACCCATTGCACAAACCACCGGAGAGCAGGAAATCCGGGTATACCAGGGGGATTTCCGCGAACTCTACCGTGTACTTCCGGGAGATCCGGTCCTTGCCGTACTTGATCTCTTTGAGAAACAGGATCCTGGCGCAGCCGGGGAAGTCAGGCAGCGATGGCACAAGCTGGTGGCCGGCGAGGCATTTATCCCCTGAGCTTGCTATACTATATGGGGACTAGCCCGGGTGGTTCGGCGTCACCTGTCACCTGAAACCGTCGGTATGCGGGGGGCGAAGTTTGAGGAAGGCCGAGGCGGGCTGCAGGAGCCAGGAGGTTCCTGACGTTGAAACCTCGTCCCATGAGGTCGGTGGACAGGGATCAAAGCTCCGGAGGGGGCAGCGACCTGCTGCTGCGGGGAACGGTCCAGGCCCGGAAGGGAGCAGACTTACCGTAGACATTCGGCGCCCATGGGGTCGCGGGGCGGAGGAAGGGATTTTCGGTGAACGCAGAAACGTTCGGTCGACCAAGAACGCGTCCCCACGATGTGATTTTGTATGGCAAAGGTCACGATCATCGGAGCGACCGGCAACATCGGCTCATTTGCTGCGCACACAATATCAGAAATTCCCTACGTGAGTGAGCTCCTCCTCGTTGGAAGGGAAGGGCGGGAAAACCTGCTCCTGGGTATTACCCATGACCTGAAAGATTCCTTTGCCGCTTGTGGGAACTACACGGACATCAGCTGGACCACCGATATTGCGGACAGCAGGGATTCGGACATTGTGGTATGCGCCGCAGGCACGCCCCGCCGCCCGGGACAGGATCGTCTCGACCTCGCTCTTGGAAACGCCCGTATCGTTGCAGCAGCATCACGGGCAATCGGGAAATTTTCCCCCAACGCAGTGATCCTCATGGTCACCAACCCGGTCGATGTGATGACTTCGGTCGCGCTGAGATATTCAGGCCTGGAGCCGTCGCATGTCTTTGGTCTGGGGACGCATCTTGATTCCATGAGGCTCAAATCCCTTATCGCCTCCTATTTCAAGGTACACGTCAGTGAAGTGCACACCAGGATTATCGGTGAGCACGGTGAGAGCATGGTTCCTCTCTGGTCAGCAACCACCATCGGGGGTATCCAGATCAGTAATCTCCCGGCGTTCTCCCAACTGCCGGTATCGGAAATTATGGAGACGGTCAAGAGCAGTGGGGAAAGTATCATCAGGAATAAGGGGGCCACGGTATTCGGGCCCGGCGAAGCAATTGCCACCCTGGTGAAGACCGTTCTCGGGAATGAAAACCGGATCCTGACGGTATCAGCGTATGTTATCAGCGAAGTTCATGATATCGGCGATGTCTGCATCGGCGTTCCTGCACGCATCAACCGGAACGGGGTGTTTCCCATCCCCATTAAAATCGATAAGCAGGAAGTGAAACTCTTCAAGGTTTCGGTGGAAAAGATCCGTGGGATAACAGCCGAGCTTATGGAACTTCTCAGAAAGGAAAATATTTAGGAAGATATTTGCACAATTCGTCACAGCAGGGTTAATTCAACGATCTCTGCCCGTTCCACACCTTCAATCGCGGTGATATCGGCCTCGACAGTATCACTCTGACCCCCGGCATCACTGACAACCACAGCGATTTTCAGCGCTTTGAGACCGAATCCGATGGGTTCTTCCCGGACATCCTGCACTTCCGGTATCTTTGCCGTTATCTTTGTTTTTAGTTTTTCAAGGTCAACGTCAGGGGATTCCGGCATGACCCTGAGGATGAGGGCAACTTTCCCCATTATTCAGGGACCCCCAAAATGGCATTTCGGGCAGATGTAGGGAATACTCTGTTCCCTGCACCGGACACATCTCCGTATCTCATACCCGCATTTCGGGCATCCAAACTCTGTCGCACCTTCGATTGCGAGCGGAGCATTACACGATGTACATTTGCGTATCGCCATGATTTGAGACTCCTGTCTGTCAGTCCTTATACTATCTCATCTGATGGTTTTAAAAGCCGATGGTTGTGCCGGTCACCCGGTTTCCCCGGAGACAATCTTCCAGCCGCCGGGGGTGTCTCCCATTGATGATCACAGCATGTACCTTGTTCGAAAGGACGTACGGAAGGAAGCAGGAGTCGACGACATCGGTGGTTATCACGTCACTGAGCCGTGCCTGAAGCACCCCGTCTCTGTTGATCCCGTCAACCGATTTGAGGATGATGAGGTCGAGTCCGAGAGAGAATGCAATCCAGGCAGCAATCGTGTCTGAGGTGACCTGCCAGGTGTGGGGAAGGGGATCTGCCTGTACCAGGGGAAGGTAGGGGAGAAGGACCACCAGCCCCCGGGGAGCATGGAGTTCCCTGACAGGGGTGACCCCTTTTGCAGCGATGAACCACCCGAACTGTTCCATGGCACAGACCGCCATCCAGTGTGCTGCATCGCCATCCATGCCGAGTTCCCGTATGAACCGGGCACATATTCCACCACCGGGAACGATGAGAGCGGGTCGCCCGGAATGGCGCAGGACTGCGATAATGGGATCGATATGGTCACAGAGGCTCCCCCCGATCTTTACTACCACGGGAACTGCCATGGTAGCTGATAAAATTCGCGAGATTAATAAACTAAGGCTCCGAACCGGTGTGCTATGCGCAGGCTCGTATTTCTCCTGCTCCTGCTCCTCATATCCCCCTCGGCAGCACTCCAGATTGTTGAGTTCTGTCCCGACCCCTACCTCCCCGGTGATCCTGATGAATACCTGGTTCTCGAAGGATATGGAAGCCTTGATGGTGTAACGATATCTGATGGCGAAGGAGGTTTCCGTTTTCCGGAAGGCTCCGTGGTATCCGGCCGTCTGGTCATTGCGCGGAACGGGGCAGCATACACTACGACTCATGGTACTCCTCCCGACTATGAATGGTATGATTATTCACCATCCGTCCCGGATGTCATCCGGAGCGGCACCCTCCAGCTTGCAAATACCGGTGACCAGCTGACGCTCTCTGAACAGGGTTCACCCACTCAGGAGATCGCCTGGCCGCGGGATGTAACTGCCCGACAGGGGCAGGTCCATTTTCTCGAAGGCGGAATATGGGACCCCCGGGTACTCATGATTGGACAGTCCCGGTTCACCCCGGCCATTTTTCACGGAGTTGACGGTGTGGCCTTTACGGCACCGGACTGCTCCCTTGCCCTCTACGAAGAAACAGTGGGCTCTGCCCGTGAACATATCCTGGTAAATGTATACGAGTTCACCAGTCCCCGGATGATTCAGTCTCTTGTGGATGCCCGTAAACGAGGGGTAAACGTCTCGGTACTGCTCGAAGGAGGCCCTGTGGGGGGGATAAGTGAGGATGAGAAAGGGGCTGTCTCCCTTCTCAGGGCAGGGGGGGTGCCAGTCCGGCTGATGGGCTCAGGAACCGCGGCACATCCGCCGTACCGGTTCGACCATGCAAAGTATCTGGTCACTGACCGCTCCCGGGTCCTTGTAACGAGCGAGAATTTCAAATCAAATGGATTTCCCCAAGCAGGTATTTCAGGAAACCGTGGATGGGGAGTCGTGCTCGAGGATGAAGGGCTTGCGGATTATTTCATTTCAGTGTATTCTCATGACAGCAGTGGCGCCTGGACCATCCCCGCTGAAGTAACCGGGGGGAGTGAAGAAGAGCCCGACAGACAGCCCTACAGGACTGAGTTCTTTCCATACTCTTTCAGGAACGCGACCGTAACCCCGGTGCTGTCTCCTGATACGAGCAGTCTTGTCATTGATCTGATCAGGGACGCTACCATTTCTGTGGATATCGAACAAGCCTACATTACCAATGAGAGTGACGGAACATTCAATCCCTTCCTCGAAGCCGCATTTGATGCGGCGCACCGCGGAGTACAGGTCCGGGTACTTCTGGATTCCTCATATTACGCCATTGAGGAGGATGCAGATAACGATGAGATGGTTCTGGCCATCAACCGGTATGCTGCGGCAGAAGGCCTCCCTGTTGAAGCACGGTGCGCGGATCTTGATGGAAACAACCTTGAAAAGATCCACAACAAGGGAGTGATAGCTGATGGGAATAAGGTGCTCGTAAGCAGCATAAACTGGAATACCAACTCCCCGCAGTTCAACCGGGAAGCAGGGGTAATTATCGAACACCCCGGCGTTGCCGCTTACTTTTCAGCAGTGTTTGCGGATGACTGGAACAGTGCTTCAAGCGATCCACCGGATCAGCGGCCGGATCTGCTGAAAATCGGAATTACTGTCGTGGTGATCACAGGTCTGCTCTCGGTGTGGCTCTGGAAACGAAAAACGTACTGGGATTAATTCCCGGGATCAGCCCTTTTTCATCGCACATTTACAGATATCACAGACCGTTATCCCGGTGTCATCCCTGGCAATGGAGAGGGCCCACCGGTCGATGAGCGGGTCGAAATCGGTTGAGATCTCGACTTTCGAGTCCCCTCGTTTCCCGCTCAGGTACTGGGAAATAGCTGCCCTGGTCACCCCGAGTCGCTTTGCTGCATCGCTCTGGCTTATGCCATCGCGCTGCACCAGCCGGAGGACCATTTCAGCCCGCAGCGCAGGGATGTACTTCCTGACCATAATGTCACAGAGCTGGATATCACACTCCGTATCCCTCATGCGGTCACCTGCTGGGATTCCCGGTTCTGGTAGATGATCTGCCGGGCATCCCTGAAATTAAATTTCTCGATGATCAACTGGTTATCTTTCAGTTTCTTCAGTGCGTACCGGACGGTCCGCGGTGCAAGATTGCTCCGCTGGACAATCTCCTTGTGGGTCATCGCACCCTCTTCATCGAGCAGGTGCAGGACGGTCCTTGAAGACGGGGGAAGGTTCGCGTCATGCATACCTCATTGTTAACAGTGTTAACACATCAACCTATCGATTATATAGCAGCATAAGAGAGACGGAACTGTATGCTTCTCCGGCAGGAACGGCTTGCCCTCGGTCTGCTGTGTGCAGTGACCGTGGTTATCATCCTCACTTCAGTGGTCCTCTATGGCATAGATCGTACAAATTTCGCCGAACCTTACCATGATAAGGCTCCTGATGGAGCCCTTGTAGAGATCAACGGAGAAGTAGGAGAACTATCCAGGACCAGGACAGGTGGGCACCTGGTAGCCCGGATTGATGGCATCCCGGTCTTTATTCCTTCCGATACCGCTGAAAAGGTATCCCTCCGGAAAGGCGATCACGTCCGGATCATCGGGATCGTCCAGACCTATCGGGGAGAAAAAGAGATTGTAGTACAATCCCCGGCTGATATTTCACCCCGGGGTACGGGGGAGGTATCCCTGCCTGGGGAATCGACGAAATCATGAATCGGAATCTGGTGTCGTACCCGTTGAAGCCTGTTTCATTCTGATAGCCTTTATGGCCAGCTCAGCGGCCGATCGGACTGATTCGTCCGGATCAGACAGAGCTTTTTCCAGGGGTTTCAGTGCCCGTTCGTCACCGATGTTCCCGAGAGCCCACGCTGCCAGCTTCCTGACCTGTTTTTTCTCATCATGGAGAGCGGTAATCAGTGGTTCAACAGCGCGTATGTCCTTGAGGTTACCAAGACCGATCGCAGCCCCGGTTCTAAGCCATTTCTCATCAGATTTCAGTGCCCTGATCAGTGGTTCCACGGCACGGAGATCACCAAGAGCCCCCAGTGATTTTGCGGCAAGCCAGGCAACATCGCCATAGGGATCATCAAGTGCTTCGATGAGAGGGACAACAGCAGTCTGGTCACCGAAACCCCCCAGTGCTTCAGCGGCCTTCCACCGGCTGTCAAGATGGGGACTCTTCAGGAGGTCAATATACCCTTTTATCTTTCGCCTGTGAGCCTCAATCTCGAGATATTTCCCGTTCTGGTCCCCGCCATCTCCTTCGTCCATGACTTGATCTCCACGTAAACGGGGATTGTGACCAGGGCAGCATAAGGTTTGTGCTGGTGTGAGAGAGACGGGCAGTCTCAAAGGAACTACCGGTCTCCCGGGATGATCTCAAGACCCACGTCGAAATTCCTCACACTGTGGGTAAGGGCTCCGGAACTGATGAGATCAACACCCGGGAGAGCGTAGGACACCAGGTTCTCCTCGGTGATTCCTCCCGAAACTTCAATCAGCAGGGCATCCCTCAATCCCTTCTCTTCAAGGAGTGAAAGGGTTGCCTTCACCGTATCAGGAGTCATATTGTCAAGGAGGAGGATATCAGCCCCCGCTTCTGCTGCAGCGACGGCCTCTGCAGGGTCTGCGACCTCAACTTCGATCTTCCGGGGTAACGGTACCTGTTTTGCAGAACAGACCGCCTGCTCGAGCGGGACCAGCGCCAGGTGATTATCCTTAATCAGGATACCCTCAGACAGGTTCGCCCGGTGGGGTTCTCCCCCGCCAAGCACCACGGCCTTTTTATCAAGTGCACGAAGTCCCGGGGCAGTCTTTCTCGTTGCGCTGATCCTGGAGGAGCACCCTGCACTCTCCAGCAGGGTGGCCATGATCCTGGTACGGGTTGCAATTCCGCTCATGCGTCCGATAATATTGAGTGCGGTCCGTTCAACGAGGAGGATGGACCTGGCCTGGCCATCCAGATCCATCACAACGGTTCCCCCGATTACGGTCTCTCCGTCACAGACAGATCTTTCCACCATGACCCCGAAATGCTGGAAGAGAAGCGTTGTCTCCTCCAGTCCGGCAATCACCCCGCCCGCTCTGGTGACAATAACTGCACGGCACCGGGCATCACCGATAACGGCTTCCGATGTGATATCCCCGGAAGGAGCGTCCTCCCGGATGAAGGCGAGAAGGTGATCGAGATCTGTCAAGCTGTCATCTCCCGATGCCAATCATCCGCTCGATTGCCACCCGTGCCCGGACCATAATTTCAGGGTCCAGGAGGATTTCATACTGGAGGGTATCGAGGCTCCGGCAGACATCCTCCAGGGTTATCTTCTTCATATCCTCGCATACCGCGTCATCTTTGGTATAGAAGGTTTTTTCGGGGTAAAGGGTTTTTAACCGGTAGCCCATCTCCCGTTCGGTCAGGACGTTCCAGACCTCAGCATCAGGAGCTGCCCGGACCATCCCCCCGGTTGATGCGATGACATCTGATCCCCGTTGCACTTCGGGAATGCATTCAGGATGGCAGATGATGGTACCGCCCCTCCTCCTGGCCTCATGGACATCCTGCGGAGAGAAACCGGTATGGACATAACAGTGCCCGTCCGGGGGTAGCGGGATGATCCTCTTTTCAGGGACACGCTCCTGGACATACGAGGCGAGGTTGCAGTCAGGCCCGAAAAGGACTTCACCAGTATGGACAGAACGGACCACCTTGACGGCATTTGCAGAGGTGCACACCACATCGGCGTATGCTTTACTCTCCGCGGTGCTGTTGACGTAGAGAACGACTGATGCATCAGGGTGCTTTGCCCGTGCCTCCCGGATCATCGAAGGCGTGAGCT
This sequence comes from uncultured Methanoregula sp., assembly GCA_964353765.1. Lineage (GTDB taxonomy): Archaea > Halobacteriota > Methanomicrobia > Methanomicrobiales > Methanospirillaceae > UBA9949. Next base: position 58,684 of record CAYGWN010000056.1, read on the forward strand.
GGCGGGCCATCGGGCAGGTTGCATCCCTTACCGGAAGAAGCACGGTCTTTGCCGGGTTGAGGATCTTTGCCGTCTCGGCCATAAAATCAACCCCGCACAGGACGATGACCGTGGACCGGGTCTTTTTTGCCTCTATCGCCAGTTCCAGGCTGTCCCCCACACAATCGGCAATATCCTGGACCTCTGGCCGCTGGTAATTGTGAGCCAGAATGACAGCATCTCTCTCCTTTCTGAGAGCCATGATCCGTTCATCAAGAGTCATGCACCGATCACAAGCGGGTCATCCATCTGGTTCAGCAGCGAGAGAATCGAGAGTGCGGCAAGATAGCTGGTTGCCGGGTTATCCGGACTTGGCAGATTACTCACCCTGATGTAGATGTCCCCAAAGTCACCCTCTGCAAAGATTTCATGGACATTTCGTTCCACACGAGGATCAACAAAGAGCTCCACATCGGCATCCCTCCCGCAGGCAAGACTGAGGGCAACCGAGACATTCACATTCTTGGGAAATTCCTTGATACACTCATTCGCCTTTCCCTTGAAGATGAGGGTCCTCTCCCCAGCCGGTATACCGAGGGATGACGGGCTCTTTGTCGTCCGGAGGAGGAGGCGGGATACAGGAGAAATCCGGCCCACCTTCAGGTTATCAAGCCCGCAAATTGCCCCGCTGGGAATATAGATCCGTCTCCCCTCGCCCTCTGCTACCGATACAAGTTCACTCCTGAATGACGGATCCGAGAGCGCTCCGACGCTCATGATAACCAGGTTCTTTTTATGGCGGAGGATCGTTTCAGCATACATCCGTACAGCCTGCACCGATGCTGCCTCTACCACCAGGTCAAAATCGGCACGGATGAATTCATCGAAGCTTTGGTATGAAATTCCACCAGCTTCGCGGACAAGCTCTTCAGCCCTGTCAGCGATTTTGTCGTAGAGCGCGACAATTTTCCAGTTCCCCCGGAATTTCCCGATGATATGACCGATATTGCCACAGCCGAGCAGCCCGATGGTAAGCATCACTACATCATTGACAATACCATTGATTAAGCATTTTCATAACCTGCAGGAAATCCTCCGGGGGAACTTCATAAGGGCAGGGAACGACTGATCTGATAGAATGGGCAGCGAATCAGGGATGGAGAGGAGCGGATCTCAACCCCCTTGCGGGGACATTTCCGATCTCCGGGGAAAAAAGGTGGTTATCATCACCTTCGGATGTACCTACAATCACGGGGATACCCGAAACCTCGAAGGAGTGCTGGCGGGACAGGGCTGCACCATTACCGGTTCAATGGCCGATGCAGACGCAGTAATCGTGAATACCTGCACCGTGGTAGGGCCAACCGAACGGAAGATGCTCAGGGTCCTTAGGGAGTGCCGGGATATGCCGCTCTACGTGACCGGCTGTATGCCCCCCGTGCAGCGTGAGGAGATTCTCACGGTCTGTGACCCGGTGTTTCTCTCTCCCCGTGATATTACCGATACCTGGCGGAAAGGAGCGACCTTCATCCCGCATGAGACAGGGATTGTCCAGCTCAGCCGCGGGTGCCCGGGAGCCTGTACCTATTGTATCACAAGGGTGGCACGGGGCCCGCTGGTCAGTTATCCGGAGGAAGAGATCCTGCACTGCATCAGGAATCAGGCCGGTTCAGGTTCGATAGAGATCAGGCTCACCGCCCAGGACTGCAGCGCGTGGGGGAAGGATCGCGGCAGCTCGCTGCCGACCCTCCTTGAAAGGATAGGGGCTCTCCCTGGAAAATTCCGGATAAGGGTGGGTATGATGAACCCGGCAACCATCCTCCCAATCCTCGATACCCTGCCCGATTCTTTCCGATACCAGAATATCTTCCAGTTTGCCCACATTCCCGTTCAGTCCGGTTCGGACCGTATTCTCCGCAGCATGGGACGTGGCTATACCCGCGATGATGTCATTGAAATTGTCCGTGTTTTCAGGAAATCCCTGCCCGGTATCACCATTGCAACCGATGTCATCGCCGGATTTCCAGGTGAGGACAACGATGACCTTGCAGCAACCTGCGACCTCCTTGATGCCACAATGCCGGCCAAGGTTAACATCACCCGGTATTCCCGTCGACCGCATACTCCCGCAGCTGAGATGAAGGATCATCCCGGCCATGTCAAGAAGAAGCGGTCCCGTTTTCTCCAGCGGCATGCGGAAGCCCTCTACAGGAACCTGAACAAAGCCCTGCTGGGAAGGGATGCTGCAGTGATGGTAACCGAACGGATAAGACCCGGCACGGTTCTTGCACGGACAGATTCCTATACCGGTATTGTTCTCCGGGAGGATCTCCCGGTGGGAACAGAGCTGAACGTTCGTCCTGTTGAGGACAGGACCTATTTTTTTATCGGGGAGATTGTTCGTTAACCCCCTCACCCTGCTCAAGGGATGGATTTCACAGGGCAGGGCCGCTCCACCAGATATCCCGACGAAAAGGTTAATCCTGATGCCATCCCATTGAGTCCTTTACGGACAGGAAGGAAGCTATATGGACGAGATAGAGCAGGGATTCCAGAAACTGGTCGACCGTATTGCGGAACTTGAGGGAAAGAAGGAGGAGAAAGCGACCTTATCAGAAAAAGTACGAAAGAACGATGCAGCCCTTCTCGGCCGGATGGCAAAGAGCGCTGCCCCGCTCATCCCCGGGATCGGCCTGAACATGGTACAGAGGGGAAAACAGGACACGAAAGGAGAGCTCTATGATACAAGTTTTACAAGGAAAAAAATGATCGTGCTCGGAAAGACAGAACCTGCAGAATTTCGTCCTGATAACCCCTCAAAAAAAGTTGACGACCAGTTCTGTGTTCTTTCCGAAGACGGGAAATTCTATGAACTGATGTATTCGTTTGATGGATTTATGGTGGACTCATACCTCAACCCTCTGACACCCCGCGAGGCACTGGACCGGTACGGTCTGGAAGTCATGCGCATGCTGTATCATGCCCTGCACGATTATCTCAAGGAAGAGGAAGAGCTCATCAAAGCCCTCAGAGTTACGATTGATTTTGTTTTCCCGGGAAAATCCCCGGAAAAAACTCCGGAAAAACCTTAATCTTCTTTTTTCCACTTGAAAAGAGGAAATACCGGCTTTATAAGGTCATCATCACTGACATCGAATACAGAGAGCATGGAGGTCTTTGAAAACCGGTCTCCCCGTTCATTCCGATAGGTTATCATAACCTTCGCCTGCTGAATCATCGTTTCGAAGGAGTAGGAGAATCTCTCTTCTACCTGGAGTTGCGGGATATCAAAATCGATGTTATGGGGGATCACGGAGACATGGACCCCGTATGCCACAGCATTCCCCCGGTTCCTCAGACCAAGAGACTGTGATTCATCAGAGAGGGTTACGAGGATTTCAGGTTTTCCCAGGGTATCCTCCATGATCAGAACCGACATGAAGAGGGCGGCAAAGATGACGAGACCAGTAAGTCCCGCATACAGGTTGAGGATAAACAGACCCAGGCACACGATGAGCACTGCACCAAGCAGGATCATGTGATTCTTTTGCATACTGTACCTGCGCTGTTTCGGATATTTAAGAAAATGGAAATGGGCCCGATGTGATTCGAACACATGACCTCCCGGTTATCAGCCGGGCGCACCACCGGGCTATGCTACGGGCCCCTAAATTGCCGTACTAGTTAATCTGCGGAACTTTTTATAGGTTTTGAAATACCAGCCGAATCCCTATATAAGGGTGAGAACCAGAGTAATTCAGGAAAGAGAACCTCCTGGTGGGAATATGGAACGACGCTATCTTCTCGGGAATGAGGCTATCGCACACGGATGCCTCGAATCCCCCATCAGTTTTGTCAGCGGGTATCCGGGGACACCCTCATCGGAAGTGATTGAGGTGCTCTCGTCACTTCCTGACCGGAGCTACTATACCGAGTGGTCAGTCAATGAGAAGGTTGCCCTGGAAAATGCCCTCGCTGCAGCGTGGTGCGGGATCAGAGCCCTGTGTACGATGAAACACGTCGGGCTGAACGTGGCTGCTGATCCCCTCATGACCAGTGCCTATACAGGGGTTACCGGCGGGCTGGTCATCATGGCCGCGGATGACCCGTTTGCACATTCTTCACAGAATGAACAGGACAGCAGGATGTATGCAAAGTTTGCCAGGATCCCGTGCCTTGATCCGGCGACCATCCAGGAAGCCCATGATATGGTCAGGGACGCTTTTTCCCTCTCTGAAGAACTTGGCCTCCCGGTCCTTTTCCGCCCGACAACGCGGATTTGTCACTCAAAAGGGGATGTGGAGTTAGGCCCCGTCATCGAGAACACGCGGAAGGGGGAGTTCCACCGGGATCCCCGTCAGTATGTCGTGATACCTGCACATACCCGGATTCTCCATAAGAAGCTGAATGAAAAACAACCAAAAGTCAGAAAGAAGCTGCACGAGACCGGATATAACCACGCTACCATCAGAGGCAGACGGGCAGTAATCGCAAGCGGAATAGCGGCCACCTATGTTCAGGAGGTTCTTCCGGCGGATATCTCCTTCATGAAGATCGGGGCCTACCCGATAGATGAGGAATGGCTCGCCGAATTTGTCCGGCTCCATGATGAGGTGCTGGTCATAGAAGAGCTGGCCCCGGTGCTCGAAGAGGCGGTCCGGGAAGTGGCAGGGTGTGTGACGGTTTTTGGCAAGAAGGACGGGCACTCCCCGTGGGAGGGGGAACTGGCCCCTGATTCTGTTGCACGGATTATGGCATCGTGTGGTTTTTCACCCGCGATGACCTTCCCCCCGGTTACCCCGGTTCCTGATCTCCCGCCCCGACCGCCAATCCTCTGTGCCGGCTGCATGCACCGCCCGGTCTTTTCTGCTGTCAGAAAGGTCTTCAGGGATGGAATATACCCCAGTGATATCGGCTGTTATACCCTGGGCATCCAGCTTGGTGCCGTGGACACAACAATCTGCATGGGAGCCTCAATCACTATCGGAAGCGGGATTTCACATTCAGGAGAAGAACGGGAGATCATCGCAACTATTGGTGATTCAACCTTCCTGCATACCGGCATCCAGGGGCTCCTGAATGCGGTATACAACGGAGCAAGGATGACTATTGTCATTCTTGACAACAGGACCACGGCCATGACCGGACACCAGCCGAATCCCACCACCGGTCTTACCGCATGCGGAACTCCGGCTCCCCAGGTCTCTCTCGAAGCTCTCTGCCGGGCATGTGGTGTCCAGTTCGTTGAAACGGTTGATCCCTATGACATGACCTCCCTTACTTACGCTCTCAAAGAAGCAAAAGAGCGGCCTGGTGTCAAGGTAATCATTGCCAAACAGATATGTGTCATTAATGCCCGACGTGCTGGGATCAAACGCGGAAAGTACCGGGTTGATCAGGAGACCTGTACCGGCTGCGGCATCTGCATATCCTTCGGCTGCCCCGCCATTGAACGGCTGGAAGAGAAAGCTTCCATCGGAGAACTCTGCAGTGGATGTTCGGTCTGTGCCCAGCTCTGTCCGGCTGGAGCAATCAGGAAGGAGGGACCCCGATGACGAAAAGCTATGACATCATGATCGTAGGAATCGGGGGGCAGGGGACCATCCTTGCCTCCAATATTCTCGGCGAGGCATGTCTGATAGAAGGGAGATCGGTCCGGGGTGCAGAAACCCACGGGATGGCCCAGCGCGGGGGTTCCGTCGAAAGTCATATCAGGATCGACGGGAAATACGGGCCGCTGATCGCGCCCGGAACAGCCGATATCCTCATCGGTTTTGATATGCTGGAAGGGTTGCGGTACTCCCATTACCTGAAAAATGGGGGAAGGATGGTCCTCAACCACCGCATGGTGGTCCCCACCTCTGTCTTTGTCCAGGGGCTTTCCCTGCCCTCTGAAGAAGGGATTATCGCCAGACTTTCGGGAAAGGATCTCTGCCTCATCGATGCAGAAAGGATAGCAGGGGAAGCGGGGAGTCCGCTTTCGGCAAATGTGGTAATGCTTGGCGCCGCCTCCCTCCATTTCCCGCTCCGGGCAGACTCTCTGCTCACCGCGGTGCAGAGGCTGGTGCCCCCACACACCGTGGTGGTCAACACCCGGGCGTTCGAGACAGGCCGTGCGGCGGGACAGACCTGCTGAGATCAGGCGGGGTTTTCTGGTGGTGAGAAGGAACCTTGGTCCGTTTGCACCGGACTGCATATACCAGGGAGACGCTCTTGAGCTGATGAGAGATATCCCCTCAGGATCCATCGACCTCGTCATCACAGATCCTCCGTTCGCCATAGATTTCCGGGCAAAACGCATGAACTACAACCGAACCGGAAAACATGTCCTTGAGGGTTATATCGATGTGGAGCCCGGGGACTATGCCGGATTTACCCGCTGCTGGATGGAAGAGGCCTACAGGATTCTTTCCGGTTCGGGCAGCATCTATGTCTTCTCAGGCTGGAACCACCTGAAAGATGTCCTGTGCAGCCTTGATGATACCGGATTTTTCATGCTCAACCATATCATCTGGAAGTACCAGTTCGGAGTTTTCACGCGGAAAAAATTTGTCACCAGCCACTACCATGTCCTCTACGCAGTGAAGAATCCAAAGAGCTACACCTTCAACAAGGCTGAACATTATCCCGAGGATGTCTGGATTATCAATCGGGAGTACTGGAAGGGAAAGAGGAAGACCCCTACCAAGCTGCCCTTCGGGCTGGTGAAAAAAATCCTCACCTTTTCAAGCAATCCCGGAGACCTGATCTTCGATCCGTTCCTGGGATCAGGAACCGTTGCGGTAGTGAGTAAAGTGATGGGCAGGAAGTATCTCGGGTTTGAACTCGTCCCGGAATATTACCGTTTTGCATCGGAGCGCCTTGAGGAATGCATTGTCGCAGACCCGGCCCCTGCAGAGGGTAATCCTGGAGGAAATGAAGGGAAACGCTGAGGGGGAGATTTGAACTCCCGAGGGACTGGACGCCCCACAGGCTTTCCAGGCCTGCGCCTTACCGGTCTAGACTACCTCAGCACAGAAATGCACCCATACTGTTAGCGGGGTATTTTTTTAATGCTATCTTTCGGAAGACCCGGGCCGGCCGTGCCATGCCGGCTCTGCCATTTCCGTGGATAGGTCCCCCGTTTCATGAAAACCGAGGTGGGGGCGATAACCAGGCCATGGGTCATACCTCCAGTATCCCTGGATGATACAAGGGAACGGCCAAGCCCGATCACCTCTCCCCTCCGGCTCACCAGTGCGACTCGTGCCCCCTTTCCGAATTCATCATATCCTGTCATTCCTGCCCGTGCCAGTACCGCACCATGGCAGACGGCATCAACAGCGGTATCCCTGAGTATCACCTTGGGCAGTCCCCCGACTGCTTCGACAGGCGAGCGGATCATGGCCTTCAGTCTTTCCGGATCACCCTCAGAGGCCCCGACCACGGCATCCTTGATCTCCTGCAGGGTATATGCTTCCTGTTCGCCGAAGCATCCGGATCGCGTCCGCCTCAGCTCTTCCATGTGGGCGCCGGTTCCCAGGGCCAGGCCGATGTGGTGGCAGAGAGACCGGATGTAGGTCCCGGCATCGCAGCGGATGGCAAGGAGGAGATCCCGTCCGGAATGGTCAAGGAGGTCGATGCCCTGCACCGTCCTGATCCGGAGGTTCCTGGCCACGGCACTCTTCCTTGGTGGTCTCTGATAGATCCGACCGGAGAACTCGGTAAGCACGGTCTCTAACCGGCCGGCCGGGACTCCGGCATGCATCCGTAAAGCACAGACATATTCCTTGTCTTCGGAGAGGAGTACCGGTGCAAGCCGCACCGCCGTGCCGAGCATCACCACGAGGATACCGGAAACCCCGGGGTCAAGGGTACCGGCATGGCCGACACGCACCCTGAGCATTTCCCCTGCCCATGCCGTGACCTGGTGGCTGGACGGCCCCCTGGGTTTGTCGATCACCAGGAGACCGGGAGACAGGATGGGTTCGGGAAGACGGGGCATATCGCGGGCCATGGAGCGGTCAGCCCCCTTTCCCGCCAATGAGAAAGGTATCGAGCGCCCGGAGTGCTCCTTCAAGGGATCCATCTCCGGTAACATGGGGCACAGTTCCCCGTCTCTTCATGGCTCCAGCGGTGGATTCACCAATAGCAATGATCAGCAGTCCTGGTCGGGCCTGCCAGATCGCCCGCTCAAATGACATGGCGCTGGTGAAGAGGACAGCTTCCGCCGAGCTGAGATCCAGGTCATCACCGGTAGGCAGGAGCTCGTATACCCGGACTTCTTCGGGAATTCCACCGGCGCCGCGAATACCCTCGATAAGACCGGGATTCGGCACATCTGCACGGGGTATTCCAATCCGTTTTCCTCTCAACCAGACCCCGAGATAGGGAACAAGGGCTGAAGAGTAATAGTGCGGGAGAACCTCACACTCGATGCCAAAGTGCAGGAGGGTCTTTGCTGTCTGGGGGCCGATAGCAATAACCCTTGGCCACCGGGAGAGGCTCGGTGCAATGATCTGTGCCGGGAGGGCACTTGAAAAAAAGAGACCGTCAAACAGGCCAGCCTCAACTGCTGCAACGAAGGATGCTATTTTGTCGGGGCGGATCTCTGCCCTGAGAGGAGAGACCGTATAGCAGGTATGGCCGAATGTCGCACACCGGGAAGAATCATCTGTATCCTTTCCCGCTAACCGGGTAATCGCGATCCTCACAGAATCCTTTCCATTCGTTATGAATAACTCTGTTTCGATGTATTTATCTTCACCCCCATCAACCTAGGCGGGAATGATTGGACTGCTGACAGGAGTAGCCGCAGGTATTGCCCTGGGCATGATAAGCGGACTCCTTCCAGGGGTCCATGTCAATATGATGGCAGGGGGTCTCCTTGCGGTCCAGACCGCCCTGGTTCCGGTATTTGGACCGGAAATGATTGCAGCAGCGATGATCGCAGCCCTTGTCACTCACAGCTTTCTGGATACAATTCCCAGCACCTTTCTCGGTATACCTGATCCTGACACTGCCCTCTCGGTCATCCCCTCACATTCACTCTGTCTTGAAGGCAAAGGGGAGGAAGCGGTCCGGATTGCCGCCCTGGGAAGTGCCGGAGGGATCCTGGCCGGGATACCCCTTGCTCTCGCCCTGCTCCTGGTCGCACCGCATATCCAGGGCTCTGTCGACTGGGCGGTCGGGATCATCATCACCGGTGTTGCGGCATACCTGATCCTCTTTGGAGAATCGCCGCTCCATGCCCTGGGGGTCTTCCTGGTGTCAGGTATCCTTGGCATTTTCAGTTTTCATTTCAGCTACCTGTCTGTGTCACCATTCGGATTTTCCGGCATCCTCATGCCGCTCCTCTCCGGTTTGTTCGGCATCTCTCTCCTCATTGTTTCCGGACAGGGGAAAATCCCGGACCAGGAATTCGGGACCTTTACCCTTCCCCGGGGTACGATCGTGAAGGGTGGATTTTCGGGTTCGGTTGCCGGTCTGGTGGTGGGCTGGCTGCCAGGCCTCTCCAATGCTACGGCAAATGCGGTCATCGCAACGGTGACAAGGTACGATCGGGATCCGAGGGGGTATATTTTTGCCACCAGTGCTGCAAACACCGTCAATGTCCTGGCCGGCCTGGGGGTGCTTTATGCCATCTCCCGCACAAGGAACGGCGTAATGGTCGCCCTTTCGGCACTCGAGATCCCTCCCCCCGGACTGTTGTTTGCAGCAGCTGCAATTGCAGCATGTTTCGCTTTTCTCATCACCATCCTGATTGCCGGATCAGCCTGGAGGATGGGGGGCATTGACAAGTGGAGACTCAGTATCGGGGTGACAGGGTTTGTGACCCTGCTTACGTTTGTCCTGTCCGGATTTTTCGGGTTATTCATCCTCGTCCTTGCAACACTGCTTGGCATGGTGCCAAAGCTCCTGAACATCCCGCAAATGTACTGCATGGGAGCCGTCATGGTACCGGTTATTCTCTTTTCATTTGGAATTCCGGGGTTTTAAGCCGGCAGGAATGCTATCGCATCCAGGCATTAATATGAGCGGGAAGAACCCCATTAAGGGTAATGGAATCCTACTGGTTTGGTGACAGGGAAGGCCAGGTCTGCCGGCCCGCACCAAACGATCCCGCTATCCTGGCCGGGCGGATAGAGCTGCTGGCAGAGAGGAGGGATGCAAACATCCCTGACTGGAGGATTGCCGTCCGGTGTGGTTTTATCCGTGACCGGGCAGAGTACGTGCAGGTACTGAGGGAAGCAGCGATCACTCTTGCCACAGAGAACCTTGAACGGGGCTATCAGGCTGACCACTCAGGGCTTATCCCGATGGTGCGGATGCTGGAACAGATCGATCATGCAGTCAACCTCCTTACCGAACGGGCGGTTGACTGGTTCCGGGCAACCCGCCCGGGGTTCAGCCGAAAACTGGCCATCCCGTCAGGCCGGAACCTGATCGCGTGGCTCCACGAGGATGCTGATGAGGCACTCGCCGAGGTGCTTGATGAGATTGAACATCTGATGGAACAGAGGACGTCTCTTGCGAAGAGGGTCTCCCAGCGGGCAGAAGGGGAGCTCCCGAACTGCAGTGCCCTTGTCGGAGGGCTGGTTGCTGCCCGGCTCGCGGCTGAAGCCGGGGGTATCCGGGAGCTGGCGATGATGCCGGCAAGTTCGATCCAGGTGCTTGGGGCAAAACAGGCACTCTTCTCTCACCTCTCTTCCGGAAGCCCCCCTCCGAAGCACGGGGTGATCTATCAGCACGGCAGGGTGCATGGGGCCCGGAAAGAAAACCGGGGAAAAGTTGCCCGTACCCTGTCCGCCAAGCTGGCAATTGCAGCACGGATCGATTATTACCGGAAGGAGCATGACCGGGAATTCCTTGAAAAAACCGCTGAAATAATCCGGAAGGCCGGGAGGAAGGGATGATCTGGGTCGAAGGACACCTGGTCTCTCCGGGGCCCGGGGGGGTATACGGGGAACGAATGGTCAGGGGGTTCCGGGTATGGGATCCAAGGAGGAGCAAACTTGCCGCCCTCTTCCACCTGGGGAAAGGGCCGGATCTGGAAGAAGCTGACCGCGTCCTCTACCTTGGCGCGGCGAACGGGACAACGGTCTCCCATGTTGCAGATTATTCCGGAGTTGTTTACGCAGTCGAACATGCTCCACGACCCCTCCAGGATCTGCTCGTGGTTGCAGGACAGAGGAAAAATATCATTCCCATTCTGGCTGACGCTGGAAAACCGTATCTCTACCTCCCGATGGTTGAACTGGTCGATCTCATCTACCAGGATGTTGCATCTCCCCTGCAGGTTGAGATCCTGATCAGGAACATGCTGTTCCTGGAGCCGGACGGAAACCTTGTGCTGATGCTCAAGCCAAAGAGCATTGATGTGACGAGATCACCCTGTGACGTGGCAGGAGAAGCACATGACGACCTTCAGGAGGGCGGGGTGTACATAGATGATGTGGTCTGGCTTACACCCTATTATCCCGATCACGTTGCATTCCTCTGCAGAAAATCATGATAGAAGGGCGGTTACGGATTCTGACCAGTTTTTAGGACCAGAATGGAAACCGGATACAACCGGCCGGAACAGTCTGAGAGGGAAATCCAGGATTCTGATCCTGCAGCGATCATGAATTCCGGGGAACAGACAAGCTGATAGCCCGGAGCAGATTCGAACTGCTGTCGCGGGATCCAGAGTCCCGCATGATTGACCGCTACACTACCGGGCTACAATACCGTATCTTATTGCCACTTTTTCTTAATTAACCTGACTGATGATGGTTTACCAGGGTCATTTGTTCCGGCATTTCCCGCAGACCCTGCAGATCTCATCAATGGGCCGGATGAGCTCACCCTTTCCGCAGAACGGTTCCAGGTCATGCACATCACGCCGGTAATAGATATGGGGGACAAGCGAGATGTGGGTGTATGCCCCTGTGGGGAGATCCAGTCTTCCGGCAATCGCATTCTGGAGGCGCACCAGGGCATACATGTTTGCCCCTGCCGCCGTCAGCATGTCATTGCTCCTGAAGACCACTTTCATGGCAAGACGGCCATCCCTGACGAGGCACTGGACCAGCTGGAGACATGGACAATCATCCAGTTGTTCATCGATCTGCGGGTTCCAGGTGATGGCAATTCCTCTCCTGCTTACGGGAGATTCGGTCAGTTTCCGGACGACGTAGTCAATCTGGTTGATATGGACGGGTTCTCCCTCTGGGGAACGGAGCTGATCACCCCAGTTGAAGAGCCGGTCATGGTAGTCGTATTCAAAAACCGATGAGGTTCCGTTCAGGAGATCTTCGGCATACTTGTCCATGAACTTCCGTGAGAACCGTGAATGTGAGCTGACCATCGGTTCGGTGGCCGGATTTTCCACCCGGATAGCCACTTCATCAAACTCCACGGTTGCCTCTTCATCCTCCGTGGTGAGCACCCTTCCCTTCTCAAGCACCATCTTAACCACCAGTTCATGTGCTGTTCCAAGAGACGGTGCCCTGATAATCCGCATACTGGTATGTATGTCGAATACATCCTTGTAAACATAGCTTTTTTAAACCAGCGGAAGTCCATGATTAAACCAGCAGAGGTCCATGAGATGGTATCTACAGAGGAGTGAATAAGTAAGTGCAGGAACCTACCCACTATACTACTTACCAACTTACTAATATATGCGCGAACCGGGATCCCTGGTACCAAGTATTATACTCGCCCCTGATCCCTGATCAGGAAGGTCAGAAAAATGAAAAAAAAGCCCGGATTCATGATATTCGCCAGTTTTAACCCTTGATTTTCCCCATATTCCCCGGCAATCGACCAAAAAAGATATATTAAGTGTTCCACAAATATTGAACCATATTCCGTTATTCGGAGTATGGAGCACAATGAACCGGTATTCGGCATATGTCGATTACGGATCACTTCGTGTGCAATGGATTTGAACGTTCAAAATTGGACATGAGTTAAGGAGGACAAATAATGACTAAGCGCTTTACCCTTGTGCTGATCGCGTTGGTAGCACTGGCGATGCTGATTCTTCCGGCATCGGCTGCGAAAAACGTGATTGCAGCAGGGGGAGATGTGTTCATTGGTGAACAGGGTCTTGATGTGAGTGCCGGTGTTGGATCAGCCACCAACGTTGCATGGTATGCAACAGGGTCCAATCCCAGCACAGACACACCAAACAGCATTGTTCCAGTAGGGAATGCAGCCCAATTCTATGTTGCCCCTGCCACCTTCGTTGGGAGGACTGGCGTCTGGTATCAATGGAATGGAGCGGTACCAGCGGGCGCCGCTGCATTTACGGTTGTTGACCCCAGCATTGACATCAAGATCTGGAGTAACACCGCGAACAAGGATGTAACCGGCAAATCGGTCACCTCAGGAGAGTTCCTGAACTTCAGGGTCGAGACCAACACCTATTCGGTTGCAACCAGACCTACCTTCAACACGGCCACTGACGGTTTTGTCACCATCAAGGTGAAGACTGCTGATGGTGCCACCTACACGGCACTGTGGGAGAGCACCACGGTCGCCATCCCGCTGACCAACCGGGTTGTTGACTCGTCCCTCTGGACATGGGTTGCTATCTCACCCACTACCGGATGGAACACCGGAGTTGTCGACACTGCAGGCTCCAAGCTCTACAAGGCCGGGACCTACACCGTGAGTGCTGAGCTGAACCTCAACAGCATCAAGGACAACTACAGGGCTCCTGACGGCGGCGACTATACCGGAAAGACGGTAACCCCGCTCAAGACGGTCGTCATCGCCGGTGACACGGTCAAGATCGAGGCCAGCAAGGACACGGTGGTCAGAGGCAACCAGTTCTCGGTTACCGTGACCGGCAGGCCGAACGAATACTACTACGTCTGGGTCAAGGGAACCGGCTCGATGACTGATCCTACCAAACAGCCCCCGCAGATCCTCTTAGCCCAGGACAGCGTCTTCATGGACCCGCCCTGTGGTATCGGATGGTGGGTATCAACAGGAATGCCGAACCCAATCAGCGCCTACCAGTTTGAAGGCGGCGCAGGCAAGACCATCGGCCAGGACGTGCCCCCGACAACCACCCCGCCATCATGCAGCTACTACTGCGGGATTAAGACCTCCGCCAGTGGTACCCGCACCGTCGGGTTCGTTACCGGATCATCCACTGATGATAAGAAGTACACCATCCGTGTTGAGAGGAACTTCGGCACCCTCGCAGTTGCGAACTTCAAGTCTGACGAGGTTGACGTAAAGGTCGAGAAGGGAACCGTGACCGTTGTCGCTTCCGGCGACGGGAGCTACTTCCTCGGACAGGAAGTCCTGCTTTCCGGTACCAACTCCGAGACCGACAACGTCTACCTCTTCATCACCGGCCCGAACCTCCCGAATGACGGCGGACTCATGACCAACCCGAGGCAGCCGGTTCAGACTATTGTCGCACCGTACGCCATTACCTCAACGGATGTCAACGACGACAACACCTGGGAGTACAAGTGGCAGACTGCCAACCTCAACATCGATGCCGGAACTTACACCATCTACGCGGTAGCCACACCGTCCAACAAGGCCCAGCTTGCCGATACCAAGTATGGAACCGTCTCGGTCATCATCCGCAAGCCGTTCGTCACTGCCCAGGTTTCTCCGTCAGTTGTCGCCCAGGGTGACAGCGTGCACTTCCGCGGTGTCGCAGAAGGTCAGCCCTCACCGGGTGTCGCAGTCTGGACCATGGGGAAGAACTATGCACTTAGGCAGACAGAAAGTGTCAATGACGATGGCACGTTCGATTACGAAATTGACGGTGCAGTCACCTCAACATTGACCAGCGGGCAATACTTCACGGTCATCCAGCACCCGATGTACAATGACGAGTTCGATGTGATATACAACGCTGGGACTGGTTTCGTACAAGGAGCCTATCCTGTGCGGTGGTCAAACCTCTTCAAGCTCAGTGGATCGGGCAGCCTCCAGGGTTCCGATGCAGCCAATGCATTGACCATTGCCCTCGATAGCGCAGCCATTGACGACACCTACACCAAGCTTCAGTTCCTCGTAGAAGTGCCCGAGATCAAGATCGTCCCGATCACCGAGAAGATGGTCGGCGACAAGTTCGAGGTCAAGGGAACCACCAACCTGGCAGTCGATAACGAACTGCTCGTTGAAATTTACTCCTCCTCATTCGGGCCGACCCCGAAAGGGGCCAGCGGTGAATTCGACGGCGTCTCAGGGGTCGTGAAGGTTGTCAAGGGAACCGAGGGCTTCAACACCTGGTCCTTCCCGGTTGACACTACCACCTTCAAGCCCGATGAGTACATCGTTTCGGTTTCTGCAATCGGACTCCAGAGCGCCCAGGATGTAACAGCAACCACGCTCTTCAACGTTGTTGAATTCAAGCCATCGCCGACGCCGACCCCCACACCGACGACGACCACAACAACTCCAACCCCGACTCCAACCCCGACTCCCACACCCGGATTCGGTGCACTGGTTGCCCTGATTGGTCTCGGCGCTGTTGCGTTCCTCATCGTGCGCAAGCACTAACCCCACAACCCTTTTTTCAATCCGTTATTCCCGCTGTTTTCTCTGTGGCATTTCCTGGCGTTTCTTCTGCTAGTGTCAGGATAAAGACCGGGATTCAAGGTTGTTGCCTGACTGCCGGAAAAGAGCATATAGGTTGATACCCCCACTTGTAATAGAGCCGGCTGGTATGTTCCGCACAGGACTCCAGGAAAAAGGGAAGGGTAAAAGACCATGCCGGAAAGGAGCCGATGAACCATGAAACTCACCACGAAACTGATTGATATCGGAACCCGTGAGGTGCTGCTCAACATCGAGGATGCACGAAGCATCGGGGTCCTCGCCGGGGACCGGGTCCAGATCCTCAACCAGAAGACCGGGGTCTCGGTTGCGGCATTCGTTGATACCACCACCTCGATCATCGCACAGGGGATCGTCGGCATCTACCGGATAACCAATGACAAGCTCGGTGTGGAGGAGGGAGCGCCGGTCGAGGTGAGGCTGGCAGAGCGGCCGACATCACTCCAGTTCATCAGGAAGAAGATGGATGGTGAGCGTCTGAATAAGGAAGAAACCCTCTCCATCATCAAGGACGTGGTAAATGAAGACCTCACACCCGCGGAACTTACTGCCTACATCACGGCGTGCTATATCAATACCATGGATA
Source organism: uncultured Methanoregula sp. (assembly GCA_964353765.1). Classification (GTDB taxonomy): domain Archaea; phylum Halobacteriota; class Methanomicrobia; order Methanomicrobiales; family Methanospirillaceae; genus UBA9949. The sequence goes on from CAYGWN010000056.1 coordinate 74,810, forward strand.
TGGATGAGGTGGAGCATCTCACCCGGGCCATGGTGGAAACCGGTGAGCGGCTCACGTTCCACACCCACCCCATTGTGGACAAACACTCGATTGGCGGCGTTCCCGGCAACAAGATATCCCTCCTCGTGGTGCCCATCATCGCTGCAAGCGGCCTGAAGATTCCCAAGACCAGTTCCCGGGCTATCACCGGTGCCGGCGGGACCGCCGACCTGATGGAGGTCCTGGCACCGGTCGAGTTCTCTGCTTCAGAGGTCCAGAGGATGACCCTCAAAGTGGGCGGGGCAATCGTCTGGGGCGGGGCAACCAACATTGCTCCGGCTGATGATCACATTATCATTCAGGAGTACCCGTTCCGGATTGACGCCCGGGGCCAGATGCTGGCCAGTGTCATGGCAAAGAAATATGCGGTCGGTGCTGACCTGGTGGTTATCGATATCCCTGTTGGCCAGCATGCCAAGGTACCCAATATTATGGAGGGCAGGAAGCTTGCACGGGAGTTCATCGAGATTGGTGAACGGCTGAATATGCGGGTGGAATGTGCGCTGACATATGGTGATTCACCGGTCGGGAGAAGTATCGGACCGAACCTGGAAGTACAGGAAGCGCTCCGGATTCTTGAAGGAGGAGAAGAGCCGGGGTCACTCCTCCAGAAGAGTGTTGCGATAGCCGGTATTGCCCTTGAGATGTCGGGAAAAGCCCCCCACGGGACCGGAAGCAAGCTGGCGCATGACATCCTGAAGAGCGGTGAAGCACTCAAGAAGTTCAAGGAAATTATTGCTATCCAGGGAGGAGATCCCGGGGTGAAATCAGGCGATATCATGCCCGGACCCCATCAGTTCGTGGTGAATGCCCCTGCAACCGGTTATGTTGTTGAGATGAACAACCAGGCACTCATCAGCCTTGCCCGGAGTGCCGGGGCACCACATGACCGGGGTGCGGGCATCCTCCTCCATGCCAAGAAAGGGAACAGGGTGGAGAAGGGTGAACCGATCTTTACGATTTACGCTGACCGTGCCTGGCGTCTCCAGAAGGCAACGGAAGAAGGAAGACGTCTGATGCCGGTTCTGGTAGAAGGGATGCTTCTTGACCGTGTCCCCCATGAAATGAAGTGGGAATAGCTCATTTCCGTACCGTTCCCCAACCTCATTTTTTTCAAATTTCTCCTGCACCACCGGCCAGGGGATCATATACCTCAAATAGGAAAAAACCTGAAATCAGATTATGCAAAAGAAGGTATTCAGTCTGCTGCTGGTTCTCCTGATGGGTTTTGTCCTTGTTACCGGTGCGGGAGGGGTGACGGTCAGTGTCACGGTTTATGAGACAGGAACCAATCTCACCAAGATCTCCCAGGCTACGGTGTATGCCGATAACGGGCTGGTGGGCAAAACTGATGAAACCGGTTACCTTGAATTCTCCCATCCCGGGACCGGCAGCCTGGAGATGAAAGTTATCAAACGGGGATATGGGGACTGGACCGGGATACTTGATAGAAACGTAACATCGCTTCTGGTTGAGATGGAGAGAAAAAACCTTACCCTGGGAATCAATATCTACGATGCTGACATGCTCTTTCCGGTGAGCGGTGCTGAGGTCGCCATTTCAACCCGGGGAGTGAGCGCATCAGGACAGACAGATTCAAACGGCAGTGTGACATTTCAGGTCATGGCCGGGGGACTCTATGACCTGTCGGTCCATGCGCCGAATTACCAGGCACGAATCGCCTCTGTCGAAATGGGGACTGATGACAAGACGGTACAGTACTGGCTCTACCACGACGCACGCCTTGCCCTTGTAGTGAAAGATGAAACGACCATGAAGCCGGTCGATGATGCAGAAATCTTTATTGACGGGGTGAGCAAAGGGATCACCGACCAGAGGGGGGCATTAACTATCGATCTGCCACGGGATAAGGTGTACCAGATTAAAATCAGGAAAGAGGGGTACCAGGACTATACCGAGAAGCGGATCATCAGCAATGACGAAGCCTTGGTTACTCTTTCCCTTGTCAAGGCGCCCTCGACCGTTTTTATCTTCGTCTATGATGAAGCAAAAATGCCAGTAGAAAATGCAGAGATCTTTCTTGAGGGTACCCTGGCCGGGACGACAAACGCTTTTGGCAGGGCGACACTTGAAAACCTGACCATGGGGGAGTATCCGCTGTCGGTCAGACGTCCAGGGTATCGGAACCAGTCAGGTACCCTTGAGGTGACCGAGATGGCAGGGGAATTGGGCATCCAGCTTGAATATGCGACAGCAAATCTTACTATCGCGACCGTGGGAACTGATAACAAACCCCTTCCGGAGACCCAGATATCCATAAACGGAAAACCTTTGGGAACAACCGATCAGCAGGGCAGATTCTCCACAAAATTGCGGCTGAATACGCCGTATACCATTAATGCAACGAAATCAGGATACAACTCCGCTGCGGTGCAGACAGAAATCAACTCGACTGCACCCCCAGAGCTCATTATCCCCCTGCAGAAGAGTGTGAACCGGCTGCTGATCGGATCACTGCTCATTGTCGGGGCAGCACTCCTCCTCATTTTTGGAATATGGAGAAGATCCAGGGGGTCGCAGCATTCACGGCATGGAAAAGGCGGTCTCTGACCTGGGAGAGGCAGGAAGATAATTTTTTTGGGTATAGTGGCATTTGGGCCACTAAGTTTTCCACTGGTTTTAGATCACTATCTCGATTAAGACGCTCCTGGGGGGTTGCGCCTTCGGCTTACCCCCGCCGCTGTGGCGTCCCCCATTATGCGATAGGTCGGTGTTATGGAACAGATTCTTTTTTGCATCCGTACGAATGTTCAGTGACTTTTTTTATATCGATTTCAGAACTGGATACATACCACATTTTCAGTCGTAATTTGATTGTGGATTTGGTGGTCAAATTGTTACTATACCCTTCCTTTTTTAAAAAGTATGTTCCGGGCAGCTTGCCTGTCATGTGCCCGGGTCAGGGATTGTCAGATTCTCGTTGACAGATTCATTCAATGTCAGAACGATGGATGAGGGCAATAAACGAACGGACCCAGCGGGAATCGAACCCGCGTCCTTGGGTCCGAAGCCCAAGAGGATATCCTCTACCCCATGGATCCGTCCCTCTCATTGGTATCATAAGATATTAAGCATTTTCCGGAAAACTATTCTAGTGGATGATACTCTCTTCCCGGGAAATTGTCCAGCGGCTCGGTGAAAAGAGCCAGGACGGCTCACTGGTCATACGGCCGTACTCTGCCGAGTGCCAGCAACCAGCCTCGTATGATCTCCGGATTGCAGAGGATACTGAATTGATCGCCGGTACCTGTACACTTGCCCATTCACTGGAATGGGTTGAGCTGCCTGCAGATCTTGCTGCTACCCTCCGGACCCGCTCCTCCTATGGAAGAAAAGGGATCCTTGTTACGGCGGGATTTGTCGATCCGGGATTTCGCGGACAGCTGACGCTCGGGCTGGTCATGGTGGGTTCCGAGCCGGTTGCGCTGCAGAAGCATGACCGGGTGGTGCAGATGATCATTCATCAGGTGACCGGGGCTGAACGAATATACGACGGGAGGTACCAGGACAGCATCGGCGCTGTCGGGGCGAGGTGACCAATGATTCGGACCGAGAGAAAATATATCGAGATCCTCAGGATCCTCAAAGAACACCAGGAGCCAATGGGAGCCAAACGGCTTTCGGAACTTATGGCAGAGCACGGTTTCGTACTCAGTGATCGTGCAGTCCAGTACTACCTCAGGTATCTCGATGAGATGGGATTTACCAAAAAGATCGGGAATATGGGGAGAATCCTCACACCGTATGGAATGGCGGAGACGGAAAGCGCCCTTGTTGGTGAACGAATCGGATTTATCATATCAAAACTCGAGCGGCTGGCATTCCGGAGTACCTTTGATCCTGTTACCCAGACGGGTGATGTAGCCTACAATCTCTCGATCGTTCCAGAAGAACGCACCGATGAGGTTTTGTCCTGCTTTGAGGAGATTGTCAGGGCAAAAACAGGCTTTTTTTCATCCTACCGGATCATTGACAGGGATCCGCGTGTTCCTGAAGGCAGCATTGGTATCATGACTGTCTGCAGCATCACCATGGATGGCGTCTTCCAGAGCAGGGGAATTCCGGTGAGGATGGCATACGGCGGAAGACTTGCCGTAGAACACGGTGAACCAATCCGTTTCATCGACCTCATCGGGTACCGGGGAACAACAATCGATCCGTTGCAGCTTTTTATATCAGCCGGACTCACCTCAGTTTCTGCCATGGTCAAGTCAGGGAGGGGGACTGCACTGGCAAACGTGAGAGAGGTACCCGCGCCAGCGGAAGGAAAGGTGAGGGAGACGATAGCACAGATGCGGAAGAGTGGATTTGTTTTTCCCGTAACCATGGGGATATCCCCATTCAATCTTCCCTCTAACCCTTACCGCCTCTCTATCGTATCATATTCCGGGATGAATTTTGTCGCCGGGGTTTTTGAGAAGGGGATTCCCATCAGGACAGAAATCGGAGCAGGGAACATACCCTATTCAAAAATTCTCCAGATATCCTGAGGCACGGGGAGGCTGCACCCGGCTTCCCCCGGGTCACCCGCTATTCCCGGAAAGCCGTACTCTGTCCCGAGTTTCTCGCAGCTCATCGAGCCGGGCAAAATGCTGAAAACCGGACAGGACAACCATCACGACAATATACCTGGTATCACTGAGAGGATAATCCCCGGACCGCACCTCCTGCCCGCTGATGCTCCGGTCGATCCAGTGGCGGATGGTCATATACCCCCGCATGCTGATCTCGCCGGGAGGGCCTGCAATGAGAATAAGTGCCTTCTCTGCATCAGAAAGGTTGCAGGAGACTGACAGGCCCTCGGCGACCGCTTTTTTTGCCATCGTGACAATGCGGGAAGCTTTCAGGTGACTTTCCTGTATCGCATGGCCAACGGGACGAAGCCTGGCCAGGAGATCGGGATTGACTGCAGGCAGGTGTTCCCGCTCATATCCCAGCGCAATGAATCCCATTCCCCGGATCGTATTCAGAACCTCACCCGCATCAAGGGCAACCTCTGCCGCCTCATTTCCGGATTGATCACCGACCTCACCGGCCCTCAGGAGAAGGCTGATCTGCCGCCCTATGAGTATGTTGATCCCGCGAAATCCGGATGGAATCTTTCCCGGGGTGGTGACCGGGCGGAAGAGTGCGAGTCTGAACTCACGTTCACTGCCGGCACGAACCTCCTGTTCTTCCTCCGCCATCCCTCGCTCGAACCAGATCTGATTGTCAAAAAGGATGATGCCATCAAGCACCGGCCTGAGAGCATCAAGATCATCGGCAGCCCGGGCAAGGATCATTTCGCCCTCCCGGTTACAGGGGAGGGTGAAGAGACCAAACACCGGCTCAATGAACTGCTCCCGGATGTGGGTCACCAGATCCGGAATCAGTGTCGCCATTTCACCTCCGAGACCAGCAATGAGTAACAATGCATCGATGTCTCCGGGATCGAGCGTATGGAGCCTGCCCGTGATCTCATCATGAGGCAGCATGCCCACCGCTCCTCCTACATGGAGCGGGTCGAGGGTCTGGGAGAAGATCCTGTTTTCCCTGGGTATTGCTTTGAGGAAATTGAGATTATCAGCATCCCCGTCCACCGCTATCCCGTCAATGCAGCGGAGAGACCGCGATCGCAGATCATGTTCGGCGAGTGCGTCAGCGATCCGGCAACCTGCCCCTCCGATTCCAATAATCAATACCCGCATATGATTCTTTTCCTTCCGCCGAAATCCCTGGCGTTCGGGTTAATGTAAATTACCCATTGTACCGGCAGGAAAATAAAGACTATCGGACGAGAACCATGAAAATCTCCCCGGAACCAGCAGGCAATGGGGACTCAGTGAAGCAGGGGATACCATCGCCGGGGAGAACATACATGACAGAATTGTAAAGAACGACTGATTTTTTAGCTTCCCAAAAAATCTTGTAAGAAATTCAAAAACTGAAAATCATAAGCTATTTAATTTTGTGTTCGATATGTTACAGTGAGGTGAACTAACCTTGACAACATATGGAATAGAATTTGTGCCTGGTAATGTTAATGTCAAACAGGTGGTCAATTTCTGCAAGCTCGCAGAATCCAAGGATATTGACTATGCCTGGATCACAAATCACTACAACAACCGCCACTGCTACCCCACCCTTGCTGCAATCGCACAGGCGACAACGACCCTGAAGATGGGCCCGGGGATCATGAACTCCTTCACCGACACCCCGGCTGCAATGGCATCATTCTTCTGCACGCTCAACGAAATCTCGGATGGGCGTGCAGTGCTCGGGATTGGCCCCGGTGACCTTTCCACGCTCCCAAAACTTGCAATTCAGGCTGAGAAGCCGGTAGCGCGTCTCGAAGAGGCAGTTACACAGATCCGCAAGCTCTGTGCCGGGGAGGAAGTCAAGAAATCAGGTATGACGTTCTTTGATTATGACGGTGCAAAGCTTACGGGGGTTAATCTCCCGGGCAAGAAGGGTGTGCCGATTTACATCGGTGCACAGGGACCGAAGGTCCTTGAACTCGCCGGAAGAGTTGGTGACGGGGCATTAATTAATGCATCCAATCCCAAAGACTTCGCAATCGCGATCCCGATCATCAAGGCAGCCTGCGACAAGATCGGCAAGAAGGGCTTTGATGTCGGTGCCTACACTGCCATGTCCATTGACGTGAACGAGAAGAAGGCCCGGAATGCAGCCAAGATCGTGGCAGCCTTCATTGCTGCAGGCTCTCCGCCTGACCTGATCGCACGCCACGGCCTCGATGCGGCAAAGGTGGCAACCATCAAGAGCGCCCTCGCCAAATTCGACTTCAAGACTGCCGGTGAGAATGTCGATGACAAGACCATCGATGCATTCACCATTGCCGGGACTCCGGAGACGGTGAAAATGAAGTGTGAAGACCTCGCGAAGGCCGGTGTCACCCAGATTATCTTCGGATCCCCGCTCGGGCCGGACATGACCACCTCCATCCGCCTGCTCGGCAAGTACGTCGTCTGATACGATCGGTCCGAACCACTCTCCTTTTTTTTACCGGTGCCGGTCAGCATCCCGGGAAGATCCCTGCGGTTCACACAATTTTAATAGGTTGCCCTCGAATGAGAAGCTGAAGGGCAATGTTCTCCATCACTGAAATCCCTACCGGGACCCATTCTCTCCAGCTCAGAGAGGAATTTTTAACCGGTCACCGATGCAAGATCTCACCGGAACGGCTGAACCGGCGCCTGGATGCGGTATTCAGTCCGCCTCCGGCAGTTCCGGACTGTCCCTTCTGCAGGGACAGGATCTTTTCAGTTACCCCTACCTTTGCCAGCGGTGAACGGATTTGCATCGGTGAGAGCGTGACCTTTCCGAATCTCTTTCCATTCGCGGAATGGCATACCGTAACCGTGATTTCCGGACGGCATTATACAGAGAAATTCTCACCTGCTGAAATCCGTGATGCCCTGTCAGGCCAGATCCGTTCTCTCGCTCATGCCGAAGGATACAAGAGCATCAACTGGAACTACCTTCCCTCAGCAGGGGCGAGCATTGCCCACCCTCACCTCCAGGGACTTGCCGACAGACGCCCCCCGTACACCGCAGAACAATACATCATCGGAGGATTACGGTATCAGGTAAAACACGGGAGCAGCTACTGGGAAGACCTTATCCGGAAGGAACGCGAATCGCAACGATTTCTCTTTAGTGATGAACTCTTCTGGTATGCCCACCATGTTCCGCTCGGTGAACGGGAGGCACGATGTATCATCCCGGTATCCTGTATTGAGGATTTTTCATCCTACCTTGACCCGTTTGTTGAGGGACTGCTCCGGATTCTCGGTTTCTACCGGAGCCTTGGAACCTATGCCTTCAACATGTCGCTCTTTTTTGACCAGGCAGTTCACAGAAACGGCTTTTCTGCATTCTGCTCAGTGATATCCCGCATCAATCCCAATGCATCATCCACCAGTGACAGCGCGTTCATGGAACGGCTCCATGGGGAGCCGGTCATCCTTACCCTTCCTGAGGAATTTGCAGGGAATTTCAGAAACATGACAGGGATCTGATAAGATCTTTCTCCGTGTATACCAGAATAGGCAGAACACCGAAAAAAACTATCCTGCCTGGCATTCAGATGAATGAAAGAATAACGAAAGATTTCAGGCGAGCCGAAAAAAGAAAAATTGTGAGTTACTCAGGCTTGCTGATCAGTTTTGTCTTGGCGACGATGACGCCGTCCTTCTTGTGGGGTTTCCTGATGATTCCGTCGCCGGCCTTCTCAAGTTCACGGGCCTCATCACAGAGAACCGCAGCACAGCGCATCATTTCATGGGCACTGGTGACAATCGGGATATACTTCTCCCATTCCTTCGTCATGAAGCAGCCCTTGACGTTGACCATAGCAACAGCAGACGCAATCTCGTAGGCGGCACGGGCTTTTGCCAGGGCGTAGGCATTGGTGAACTCACCCTCAACAGCCTTGTCGGAACCGACAACCAGCTTCGGCAGAACCAGGTCTCCACCCTTCTTTCCGGCCTTCACCTGGTCGATGACCTGGTCGAGAGCCATCTGGAGTTTGCGGAATGCCCCGGTGATTGCGAGGACCTTGACCAGGTTGCCGTTGTAATCTGCCATCTCGATGGGGTCCAGGAATTCACGACGGGCACCAATCATAGCATCGCCCTTCATGATGATATACCCGAACTTGCCGTCCTTAATTTCGGCCCATTCCTTCTTGGTGGTAACGTCATCGGTGATAAACACTACCGGAATTCCGGCTGCCGCGAGCCGCTCGCGGGCTCCCGTCGGTCCGGGAAGGACACCATTCGGGGAGACAACGATTGCAAAGTCAGGTTTCCATGCAACCATGTTGTTGACAACCCTGTCAATATCCTCGGGCTGGAGCTTGGTCCCGCTGGTTGCCATGAAGGTCTGCATGTCCTCACGATCTGCCCTCTCATCGAGGAGAAGTTCGGCCATTACGCCGCTTGCGATGTTGCCCAGTTTGGCAACGCCAACTTTAACTACCATGTACGCACCTCTTTTTTGTTATAACAGGTTACTATTCGCCCGTGCAGATATAAACGTTTTGAAATTTGATACAAATTTTAAAATTCAGCCATTTTTCAGTGTTTTTTTGAACGCCCCGGGCCTTTGTTGCACCACATTTCACGATGATTAAACGGAGGAGGTCAATCAGGTTAACGAAAAGTGTTTAAATCAACCCTGCAAAAATAATCCTGATGAAGGACGGTTTGCTTACCGATCGCCAGAAGGAAGTACTCAGGTACCGGAAGCAGGGACTGACCCAGCAGCAGATTGCAGATATCATCCATACGTCAAAAGCAAATGTCTGTACGATCGAAAAATCGGGGATGGAGAATATTAAAAGAGCACGGGAGACACTTGAATTTCTCTATACCCTGGACGCCACGCACCTCTGCACCGTGGAATCAGGGACCGACCTCCTCGAAGTTGCCCCGTTCATCTTTCAGGAGGCTGAAGGGCTGGGAATCAAGGTAAAATATGACACCATCTCCCTCATCAATAAATTGCGGGAAGCCACGCCGGAACGATTACGGGCCCGGCATGTACGGGACAAGATTGAGGTTTATATCAATGATGAGGGGGACCTCTACTTCGGATGAACGAGGCAAATTTCACGTCTCAGGGAACAGGATGATTCCCTGAAGACGAACTCATGTGCGGACCGGCAGTTTTTTTCCTGGTTTTCACCCTCTATTCCGAAAATTCTCCTGCAGACCTCGACAAGGTTTATATCCGTTTCTGTGTAATTATTATGGAAGCCTCTCTGGGGATTCCGGCGATTTCCGGGTTCTCATGGTTGGCGTGTGCTCCCATGTCCGGGGCACAGCCGAGATGGAGTTGTGATCATTCACAACGGGCTGACACGGTGGATCTGATAAGCGCACGGGTGGACGTGACCTTCACGAGCCTGCATGCACCATGCGTTGTGCATATGCGCGAGACTCAGTATCTGTTGGCGAAGACCGGTAGGATCTAATGGTCGGCGGATGAAAGAAATCCGCAGGTTCAAGGAAAGAGACCATTTCATGATACAGGTTCGCACCGCAGGTTAAGGTACCGGCGGATTCGTTCAGGTTCAGGAGCATCACGCTCTCTCGGAGGTTACCGGAGCAACCAGGGCCTGTCCTCTTCAGGACGGCAGCCAAAGTCCGGAACACAGAAGGAACAGTTCGATCTCACGAGGAATGATACAAGATGCCGAAAATCAACACACCGCGGAAGGGTTCTCTCGCGTTCAGTCCCAGGAAGAGGGCACAAAGCCAGGTCCCGAAATACAAGTCCTGGCCTGAATATGAGGGGGTCCCGGTGCTGCAGGGATTTGCCGGTTACAAGGTGGGGATGACGCACGTGGTCATGGTGGACGATCATAAGAACAGCCCGACTGAAGGGAAGGACATCATGGTTCCGGTGACCGTCATTGAGATCCCTGCCATGAAGGTTGCCGCCATTCGTGCCTATACCAGGGATACGTATGGCCGCCACCCCATGACCGAAGTCTGGACAGATACTCCTGACCCCTCCCTGGCAAAACGGATTACCATGCCTAAAAAGTACGATGGCAAAACAGCCCACAAGGCAATCCAGGATGCCATCAACGAAGGCAGGGTTGCAGAGATTTTTGTCCTCATGCACACTGCACCTGAAATGATATCGGGAATACCGAAGAAGGTTCCCGATCTCATGGAAGTCCGGGTGGCCGGGGGACCGATTGAGAGCCGGTACGAGTATGCATCAGGGCTGCTCGGGAAAGAAGTGGACATCTCGGGCATTATAAAATCAGGATCATATGCCGACATCACTGCAGTTACAACGGGGAAAGGAACCCAGGGTCCGGTTAAACGATGGGGAATTAAACTTCGCAAGCGGAAGCATTCCCGGGGTGGCAAGAAGCGCCATATCGGAAACCTCGGCCCCTGGAATCCTCACCATGTCCGCTGGCAGGTTCCGCAGACCGGACAGATGGGATACCACCAGAGGACTGAGTTCAACAAAAGGATTCTCAGGATCGGTGAAGATGGCACGGATATCACGCCTTCCGGAGGGTTTCTCCATTATGGCGTTATCCGCAATCCGTATGTCCTGGTGAAAGGCTCGATCCCGGGACCGGCCAAGCGGCTGGTCAGGATTCGTCCGGCTACCCGACAGGGTGAACATGTGGTCAGACAGCCCGCAATTGAGTTTGTGAGCGTCCAGAGTAAACAGGGGTGACCAGGGATGAAAGCACAGATTTTATCACTTGATGGAACGGTTGAGCGTGATATCGATCTCCCTCCTGCATTCTCCGAAGAGCTGCGACCCGATCTCATCAAGAAGGCCGTTTTGGCACTCCAGAGTACCCGCAGGCAGCCCCATGGAACATATCCTTACGCAGGTATCGAATCTTCCGCGGTAGGCTGGGGAAGCGGCCGTGGTGCCTCGCATGTCCCCCGCATCAAGAGCGGTTCACGGGCAGCGAAGGTGCCGCAGGCGAAGGGCGGGCGTGAAGCCCATCCCCCGGTGGTCCAGAAGGTTCTCGTGCAAAGGATCAATAAAAAAGAAAAGCAAAAAGCCTTCAAGTCAGCGCTTGCTGCAAGTGCTTCGGAAGATCTGGTGCGGGCACGGGGGCATCGCTTCTCGGGACCGGTTCCCGTGGTATTTGAGGATAGTTTTGAAGATCTCAGCCGGACGGCAGATGTGATCTCCGCACTGTCAGCTGTGGGCGTCTATGCCGACATCGAACGCTCCAAGCAGAGCAGGAAAGTCAGGGCCGGACGGGGGAAGATGAGGGGACGGCGCTATAAGCAGCGGAAGAGCATCCTCATTGTCACCTCCGGATCACCGTTAAAGGCTGCAAAGAACCTTCCGGGTGTTGATGCGGTATCTGTCGATCAGCTGAACACCGAGCTGCTCGCACCGGGTACCCTGCCGGGCCGTCTCACGGTGTTTACCGAGCGTGCCCTGATGATACTGGGGGGGCAGTAAGATGGTACTCAAGCACCCCTATGTGACAGAAAAGGCCATGATGACGCTTGAGAAGGAGAACAAGCTCCAGTTCCTCGTGGACAGGAATGCTACAAAGAGCCAGATCAAGAAGGAGATCGAGAAAACCTTCGAGCAGGAGGTTACCGGCATCTCAACGGTCATGACCATGCATGGCGAGAAGAAAGCGATCATCAGCTTTGCCAATGACAAGGCTGCCGAAGAGATCCTCAGCCGGCTTGGCATTATGTAGGTGAGAAAGATGGGACACCGTATCACAACACAGAACAGAGGAAAGGGAGGTCCGACCTACAGGGTGCCGTCCCACCGGTATAAAGCGGCACTCCGTCATGCCGGAAGCGGGGATATCACCGTAAGGGGGACCGTAATCGATATTGAGCATGATCCTGCACGCCATACTCCTATTGCCCTCGTCAGACTCGATGATGGATCGAAGATGTACATGCTGGTCACCGAAGGTATCGGGGTGAATGACCAGGTTGTCTGGGGTCCGGAAGCCGAGGTCCGGAACGGGAATACCCTCCCGCTCGGCTCGATTCCGGCCGGAGCGTATGTCTGCAATATTGAGGCCCGGCCCAATGACGGAGGAAAGTTTGTCAGGGCAAGCGGGGTTCAGGCAATCGTTGTTGACAAGAGCGAGGACCGGGTGGGCGTCCAGATGCCCAGCGGGATCACCAAGTGGTTCAACGCCCGGTGCAGGGCAACCGTAGGTATTGTTGCCGGTGGCGGACGTGGTGAAAAACCGTTCGTGAAGGCCGGGAACAAGTTCCACAAAATGAGGAACACTGCATCGAACTGGCCCCGCGTACGGGGTGTCGCGATGAACGTCATTGACCATCCCTTTGGCGGCGGCGGTCACCAGCATGCCGGACGGCCCAAGACCATTGCCCGAGGGACATCCCCGGGAAGGACTGTCGGCCACGTTGCCGCCCGCAAGACAGGCCGGGGCAAGAAGTGAGGGTTTGACATGGCAAAAAAGACACAGAAGAGATTACCGCGGCGGCGTGAGGAATTCACCTACCACGGATTCCGCCTGGAAGAGCTCCGCGCGATGGGAAGGAACGAGCTTCTGCCGGTCATGCCCGCACGGGCCCGCCGGAAGGTTGCCCGGGGTTTTACCCGTGGTGAAGAGAACCTCCTCTCCCGGTTCAGGAGCGGGGATACCAAGATCCGGACCCATCTCCGGGACATGATTATCATGCCCGAGATGATCGGAAAGGAAGTGGAGATCTATAATGGCAAGGAATTCCTGAAAGTTGAACTCCAGCCTGAGGCAGTATTCCACTACCTTGGCGAGTTCGCGCTGACCAGAAAGAGAGTTACGCACGGGAGTGCCGGTATTGGCGCAACCCGGTCAAGTAAATATGTACCGCTGAAGTGATGGACATGGCACGCACAGGATATTCAACAGCACTCGAGGGAGATACCCTCGCACGGGGGAAAGCGAATGAACTTCCGATCTCCCCCAAGCATGCCATGGAGATTGCCAGGTTCATCAGGAACAAGAAGACCGGTGAGGCTGTGGCCTACCTTGAAGAAGTTGTGGCCCAGAAAAAGGCTATTCCATTCCGGAAGTTCAACCGCAAAGTCGCCCACAAACGGGGGCTTTCGGGATGGGATGCCGGCCGGTACCCCAGGAAGGCATCCCTGGCATATATCCGGCTCATTCATTCCGTGACCAAGAACGCCGAATATCTCGGTCTTGACACTGAAAATCTCAGGATCGTCCATGTCGCCGCCAACCGGGGGAGAGGCTTTGAAGCGTTTTTCCCCAGAGCAATGGGGCGTGCAACCCCCAAGCGCCGGGAAACGGTAAATATCGAGATCGTTGTCAGGGAGGTGGCATGATGGCTGTGGAGAGAAAATTTGTCGCTGAAGGAACCCGGCGAGCCCGTGTGGAAAAACATTTCACACGGGTGTTGAAGCGGGCCGGATACGGAGGGATGGACCTGCAGAGGACCCCCCTGGGAACCCAGGTCACCATCTTTGCTGAAAAACCCGGTATCGTGATCGGCAAGGGAGGAAAACTGGTACGGCAGCTCACCCAGGATCTTGCCACCGATTTCGGTGTCGAGTCCCCCCAGATCGAAGTTCAGCAAGTGCCAAACCCGAGTTTCAACGCCCAGATCATGGCCGAACGTCTTGCCAATGCCCTCGAACGTGGCTGGTACTTCAGGAAGGCAGGGTCTAGCATTATCAGGAGGGTGATGGAATCCGGAGCGCTCGGGTGTGAAGTCATCATCGCCGGAAAACTGACCGGTTCCCGGGCCCGCACCCAGAAGTTCACCGAGGGCTACATCAAGCACAGCGGTGAACCCGTCAACACCATTGTTGAGAAAGGTTATGCCGTGGCGATAAAGAAGCTCGGAGTAATTGGTGTTCAGGTCAGGATCATCCCACCGGATGCCAAACTTCCTGATCACTTCGAGATGATCGTGCCCAAACGGAAAGTCATACCACAACCCGAGATCCAGGTCCTGGACGTGGGGGAGGATATCGACAGGGACCTCGAGGAGCTGGTTGATGACTATGATGAATCGACCCTTCGGGAGGATAAGTAATGGCAATCTTTCGGTCCCGGGAGATCAGGCAGCTTTCAGATGTGGAGCTCAAGGAACAGATGGACAAGCTGAAGATCGAGCTCATCCAGTATAAGGGGAAGGTCAGTGCAGGAGGATCCACCGAGAACCCGGGCCGAATAAGGGAACTCCGGAGGACCATAGCCAGGATGCTCACTGAACAGAACCAGAGGAGAGCGGCATGATTGCGCCCCGGAACATCCTGCGTCATGAATTTATCGGACTGGATGTTCTGGTTGTTGCGGCAAAAAATCCTCACTACCTGGGGATCTGCGGCAGAGTCATCGATGAAACCAGAAACACCCTCCTCATCCGCACACCGTGCGGAGATAAAAGAGTGCCAAAACCATTCACACGGTTCAGGTTCACCCTTGATGAGGGTGTGAAGGTCGAGATTGACGGTTCAGCGCTGGTCATGACCCCCGAGAAAAGGATCACGCAGTACACAAGAAATTGAGGGAAATAATGGCAAGAGACATTGGATTGGGCGTTGTTCAGCCGGAGACGGCCTGCAGCGACGCAAATTGTCCGTTTCACGGCACTTTACCGGTGCGCGGCCAGGTGATTACCGGCAAAGTCGTGAGCGACCGCATGATGGGAACGGTGGTGGTTGAGAGAAACTACCTCCATTATGTGGGCAAGTATAACCGGTATGAGAAGAGGAGTTCACGCATTCACGCACATAACCCCCCCTGCATCCAGGCAAAAGCCGGTGATTCCGTGAAGATTGCGGAATGCAGGCCGCTTTCGAAGGCTACCACTTTTGTGGTTGTGGAGGTGCTGCAGCCATGAAGGCCAAGCAGTCAAATACCCCGCGGGCCCTGTCCACCGGGACGCGCCTCATCTGTGCTGACAACACCGGCGCCCGCGAAGTGCAGATCGTCTCTGTATTCGGGTACCATGGTGTCCGCAGGCGGCAGCCGAAGATGGGGCTGGGGGATATCGCCACCGTGAGCGTGAAGAAGGGAACTCCGGATATGCGGAGAAAACTGGTGAGAGCTGTGGTCATCAGGCAGCGGAAGGAGATCAGGAGGCCGAGCGGGCTCCGGGTATCCTTTGACGACAATGCTGTGGTGGTCGTGGATGAAAAGAATGAGCCCCGGGGAACGGAGATCAAGGGTCCGGTCGCCAGGGAAGTGGCGGAGCGCTTTCCCAAAATCGGCTCCATGGCCACGATGATTGTGTGAGGTGGATGACCAATGGTACGAGTTGAAAGCAAACATCCGGGAAAACAGCGGAAAGCCCGCTTTAATGCACCATCCCACCTCCGCAGCAAGCTTCTTTCCGCCCCCCTCTCCCCCGAACTCAGGAGCCAGTACAGGAAACGCTCCGCCCGGGTCATCAAGGGTGATACCGTGAAGGTGATGAGGGGAGCATCGGCAGGAACAGAAGGACTGGTGGAGGAGATCGATACCGGCGCATACCGGATTGTGATCGAAGGAGTCACCATCCCCAAGGCGGATGGCACCGAGATGCCACGCCCGGTCGACCCGTCAAACGTCCAGATCACCAAGCTCAACCTCAAGGATTCCCGACGGGTTGAGAAATTATCGGAGGGCAGCTGATGTCTGATCATCTCAAACGTCTCCGGGCACCAGACTCATGGCATATTCCCAAGAAGACAAACAAGTTCATCACCAAGACGGCACCCGGCCCGCACAATGCCAACGCGATGCCGATTGCTGTCTGGCTGCGGGATCACATGGGATTTGCCCTGACCAAAAAAGAGGTCAAGCAGATCCTGTCGCAAAAAGACGTCGTCATCAATGGCCGTCCCTGCCGCAATCCAAGCATGGGAATCGGAATCTTCGATATCATATCCATGCCCAAGATCGGAAAACACTATCGGATCCTCCGGGACAAGAAGGGCAGGCACAAAACTATCGAGATAAACGCAGAATCTGCACGGACCCGCCTTGCAAAGATCCGGGGCAAGACGATCGTCCCCGGCGGAAAGGTCCAGCTGAATCTCAGGTTCGGGGCAAATATCCTTGCTGACAACCGGTACAAGCCGGGCGATTCAATCGTCATCTCACTTTCCGATGAGGACCGGTTTACGATCACCGACCACTTCCCGTTTGCCATTGGCAACATGGCAATGGTTATCGGGGGAAAGCACTCGGGGAAGATTGCGAAAATCACCGGCATCCAGAAAGTCCCGGGCAGCGTCCCCAACCGGGTCACCCTTACCGACGCGAACACGGGAGCCGTGTTTGATACCGTTGAAACCTACCTCTACATGGTCGGACGGGAAACCCCTGCACTGTCCGAATGGGGGATTGAGGAATGAACCCGATGCGCGAGGTCTTTGTGGACAAAGTCGTTGTCCATATGGGTGTCGGGGAAAGTGGCGAGAAACTCTCGAAGGCCGTAGACCTGATGAAGCAGATCACAGGGAATTCTCCCGTCCGGAGTAATGCCAAGAAGACCAATCCGGCGTTCGGCATCCGGAAGGGCTCACCGATCAGCTGCAAGGTAACACTCCGGGGCAAGAAAGCAGGCGAGTTCCTGGATACAGCCCTGAAGATTATTGAACGGAAAGTGAATCCCGGCCAGTTTGACCGGAGCGGCAACTTTTCGTTCGGGATTGAAGAGCATACCGATTTCCCCGGAATGTCATACGATCCCCAGATTGGGATCTATGGTATGGACATCAACGTCGTGCTTGCCAGGAGAGGTATCCGGGTCAGCCGGAGACATATCGAGCAGCACAGGCTTCCACAGAAGCAGCAGGTCAATCCTGAGGACGCCTTATCCTTCCTGAAGGAACGGTACAGCGTGGAGGTGCGGTAATGGGCGGCGAAAAGACAAAGAAGTTTGGCCGGGGCGCTTTCGCATGCAAAATGTGCGGCCGGAAACAGGGACTCGTCCGCAGGTACCACATCATGTTCTGCAGGCAGTGTTTCCGCGAATGGGCCCAGAAAATGGGTTTTAAAAAGATGAACTGAGGAGGAAAATCCTATGGCAAGACTAAATACCATTGCAGACGGGATGAGCGCTCTGAAGAATGCTGCAGACGGCGGCAAGGCGAGCGTCATTATCGAGCCGGCCGGAAAACTCCTCGGGGCTATGTTCCGGATCATGCAGGAAAAAGGATACATCAGCGGATTTGAGTATCTTGATGACGGTCGCGGTGGGCAGTTCATGGTTCAGATGAACGGAAGGATCAACCGGTGCGGGGCTATCTCACCGCGCTACTCTATTCAGCTGAGTGAACTGGAATACTGGGAGACGCAGTTCCTCCCCGGGAAAAACTTCGGCATCCTGATCCTTTCCACCTCAAAGGGTGTTATGACCCACGAGCAGGCCAGGAAAGAGGGTGTTGGGGGAGAACTGCTCGGGTATGTCTACTGAGGTGCAGGAAATGGCAATAGAAAAACGTGTAACCATACCTGATGGCGTTCAGCTCAAACTGGACGGTTCGGTGCTGAAGGTCAAAGGTCCGAATGGCGAGCTCGAACGGAACCTCTGGTTTCCCCAGGTCACCATGAGAATCGAGGACGGCGACGTGGTGATATCCACAGGTTCCGAGAGAAAACGGGTTATGGCCATCGTAGGGACGTTTGCTGCCCATGTCACCAATATGTGTACCGGTGTCACCCGTGGATTTGAGTACCGGATGAAAGTGGTATACAGCCACTTCCCAATCCAGCTCAAGCTCCAGGGCAGGAGACTTGAAATCACCAATTTCCTCGGTGAGAAGAAGCCCCGCTATGCCGGTATCGAGGATGGTGTTACGGCCAGGGTCGGGAACGATGAAGTCGTTCTGACCGGGATCGATAAGGAACTCCTGGGCATCACCTCGGCAAACATCGAGCATGCGACCAAGATCAGGAACCGCGATCCGCGGATCTTCCAGGATGGCATCTATATCGTATATAAGGGGTGATGGACATGGCCGATGAGAAGAAGAGATTGATCCAGGTCCGCTCAGAAAAATCAACCAGCTTCAAGCGTGACGGGGCTGGAAAAAAGAAACAGCTCTCCGAATCCTGGAGGAGGCCGCGGGGGCTCCATTCCAAAAAGCGGCTCCAGAAGAAGGCAAAAGGCCCGCTCCCGACTCCCGGATACGGAAGCCCGGTGGCGGTCAGGGGGATGCACCCGAGCGGGTACCGAGAAGTACGGGTTTTCACACCGGGAGATCTCGAGGACCTGAACCCTGCAGAAGATGCCATTCGGATTGGTGCCTCCGTAGGGAACAGGAAACGCATGGTAATCCAGGAGAAGGCACTCTCGGAAGGACTGAAGGTCCTGAACCCCCGGGAAATTGCTCCCCGTAACGTGGAGGTGAACGAGAATGACTGATGTCTCCAACCAGCGAAGAGTTGCGGCGTCCATTCTCGGCTGCGGGATTTACCGGGTCTGGCTGGATCCTGACCGTATTGATGACATCCAGAATGCCATTTCGCGTGAGGATATCAGGGGGCTGATCGGGAATGGGGCCATAAAAGCCCACCAGGTCCGCGGGAACAGCCGCGGACGGGCCCGGGATAAGATGGCAAAGCGTTCGTATGGCCACTGCAAGGGGCCAGGCAGACGAAGAGGTGCAGCCGGAGCCCGGAATCCGCGGAAGCGGCAATGGATCCAGAAGATCCGGGGAATCAGGAAAGCCCTGGTCTCCCTGCGCGAGAGCGGCGAGATCGACCCGCACATGTACCGGATGCTCTACCGCAAGGCTGCCGGAGGGCAGTTCAGGAACGTGGGACATCTCAAAGCCCAGCTCGAAATTATCTCAGGGAGGATGAAATAATATGGCGACAGGTGCACGGTATTTCGTCCCTTTCCGGAGGAGAAAGGAAGGGAAGACCGATTATTACCGCCGGGCAAAGCTCGTGGTCTCTGACCGGCCCCGGATGGTGGTAAGAAAGACAAACCGGCAGGTGATCATCCAGCTGGTTTCCGCCGCCATTGAAGGCGACCGGACCCTTGTCGCAGCCAGCTCAGGGGAACTCCGGGGATACGGATTTACCGGATCGATGTCGGGCACACCCGCTGCCTATCTGACCGGGATGCTCTTTGCAGTCAGGGCGCTGAACGCTGAATATCAGCGGGCGGTCCTTGATATCGGGCTTCACCGGGCAACACCCGGATCCCGTGTCTTTGCGGCACTGAAGGGTGCAGTCACCGCAGGGCTTGACGTGCCCCATGGAGCAAAGGTCCTGCCTGATGATTCCCGCGTGAAGGGTGTGCATATCGCAGAATATGCTCCTGAGCGTGCAGGAAACCTCGTGCAGAACGTGGAAGAAACAATCGACAGCATCATGAAGGAGTTGAGGTGAAATGCCATTCGAAAAGACAGAATGGGTACCGCTCACCGGTCTTGGCAGGCAGGTCATATCGGGAGAGATCACCAGCATCGACCAGGTGCTTGAGAGCGGACGTCCCGTCAAAGAACCTGAAATCGTCGATATGTTCCTTCCCGATCTCGAAGACGAAGTCCTCGATATCCAGATGGTCCAGCGCATGACCGATTCAGGGCGCCGGGTGAAGTTCCGGGCAGTGGTTGTTGTTGGAAACAGGAACGGTTATATCGGCTTTGGCCAGGGAAAAGATGCCCAGGTCGGGGATGCGATCAAGAAGGCCATCATCGATGCCAAGATGAACATGATCAAGGTGAAGAGGGGATGCGGCTCCTGGGAGTGCGGATGTGATCTGACTCACTCACTCCCCATGAAAGTCGAAGGTGCGGCCGGAAGCGTCCGGGTCACCCTCAAGCCTGCACCCCAGGGGATCGGACTGGTCACCGGAGATATCAGCAAAAAAGTGCTGGAGCTTGCAGGAATCAAGGATGCATGGACATTCTCTAAAGGCCAGACAAGGACGACTATCAACTTTGCCAAGGCTACCTTCAACGCCCTCAAGGCTACCAACATGATCCGGACAGGGAGGTCGGAGTAATGTACGCCATTGTCCAGGTCCGGGGAGTCGTCAACACCCGGAGGGAGATCAAGGATACCCTCAAGATGCTCCGTCTTCACCATATCAATCACTGTGTTCTGGTCCCGGACACCCCGGAATACCTCGGGATGATACGGAAGGTGAAGGACTTTGTTGCCTACGGAGAGGTCGATAAAGGTACAATCGAGACTATCCTCCGCACACGGGGGCGGGTTGCAGGGAATGTTTCTCTTACCGATGAATATGTAAAGAGCAACTCTGCCTACAGTGGCATTCCTGAATTTGCTACAGCGCTTGCTTCAGGAGAAGCAAGACTGACCGATATTCCGGGCGTCAAACCCGTTCTCCGTCTGCACCCGCCCCGGAAGGGTTACCGGACTATCAAACGGACCATCCAGCAGGGTGGGGCGCTGGGATACTACGGAGAGGAGATCAATTCACTCCTCCACAGGATGAGGTGAAGAACCATGCCGGTCAGCAAGCGTTCAAAGTTCCGCGGCTCACGGACATGCGGTGGAGGAACCCACAAGAACCGGCGGGGAGCCGGAAACCGTGGCGGGAGAGGAAGGGCAGGTCACCGTGATCACCGCTTCTCCCACTACCTCCTCTATGATGAAGTGCATAACGGCAAATGCGGGTTTTACAACCAGACAGGCCGTGAGGTAAAGACGCTCTCAGTAGGAGAGCTCGATCAGATGGTCCGGCTCCTCATTGCCGAAGGAAAGGCAACACAGGAAGCGGGTATCGTCAGTATCAATGCAGATCAAATCGGTATCGATAAGATACTTGGAAGCGGAAAAGTCACGGTAAAGATGAATATTACGGCACGATCATTTTCCGCACAGGCAAAAAACAAGATCGAGTCAATGGGTGGTCAGGCCCTGGTCATCTGACCAATTTTTCTGGTGAAAGAATGGGAACACTGTTGGACCGCATGGAACCATTCCTGGCCGCCATGCCAGCCGTGAGGAGCCCTGAAGGCCATGTCCATTTCAAAAACAAACTGGTATGGACAGCCGGCATCCTGATTCTTTATTTTGTAATGACCAACATCCCCCTCTGGGGCCTTTCCCCGGAATCACAGGACCTTTTCCAGTTTTACCGTGCGCTCCTGGCGGGTGCAAGCGGTTCACTGGTCCAGCTCGGTATTGGTCCCATCGTCACTGCATCCATCGTTCTGCAGTTGCTGAAGGGGGCCGATATCCTCAAAATCGATACGGCAGAGGTCCGTGGCCAGGTCCTCTACATGGGGCTGCAGAAGCTACTGATCTTTGTCATGATCATCATCGAGACATTGCCGAATCTCGTCGGTGGATTCCTGCAGCCAGACCCGGTGATTGCCGACATGTTCTTTGGGGGGAACCTGTTTGCGGTCTCGCTCATCATTTTTATCCAGATCTGTATCGGCGGAGTGCTGATCATGTTCATGGATGAAGTGGTGACCAAGTGGGGAATCGGGTCCGGAGTCGGACTGTTCATCATTGCCGGTATATCCCAGGCAATTATCAACGGCCTGATCAGCTGGATACCGGCAGCGGATCAGTACCCCGTTGGATTTTTCCCACGACTGGTTGCCGTCATTATTGACGGGGCCAATTTCATCACCTACATGGGGCCCGAACTTCTGGCATTCATTACGACCATCATCATATTCCTCATCGTAGTCTACGTTGAATCGACCCGGATTGAAATCCCGCTGGCCCATGCCCAGGTCAGGGGGGCCCGGGCCCGGTTCCCGGTCAAGCTGATCTATGCCAGTGTTCTTCCGATGATCCTTGTCCGGGTCCTGCAGGCAAACATCCAGATGATCGGACTGTTCCTCTACAATATCGGGATCACCATCTTCGGGACGTTCGTGGGCGCCCAGGCAGTAAGCGGGCTCATGTATTACCTTGCCCCGATCAATGGCCCATCCCAATGGATGTGGTGGGTCCCCGCATACAATATCCTTCAGGCACCATGGCAGGTTATGATCAGGCTGGGGGTTGATATCGTCTTCATGGTGGTAGGCGGTGCAGTCTTTGCCCTCTTCTGGATAAAGACTGCCGGTCTCGATTCCAAGGACGTGGCCCGCCAGATCCAGCTCTCGGGAATGTCCATCCCGGGATACCGGCGAAATCCGCAGGTGCTTGAGAAGTATCTCGACCGCTACATCCCGCGGGTCACGGTCATCGGCGGCGTCTTCATCGGGCTTCTCTCGGTATTTGCCAACCTCTTCGGCGTCATCGGGGCGGTGAGTGGCACCGGGCTGCTCCTGACGGTGAGTATCACCTACCGGTTGTATGAGGAGATAGCAAGCCAGCAGATCATGGAAATGTATCCGTTCATGCGGACATTCTTTGGAAAGGAGTGAGCAGATGGGGAGGAGAGTCATCATTACCGGCGTTCCCGGCGTTGGAAAGACTACGGTGGTGAACGGGGCCTTAAAAATTCTTGAGGGAGAGGGGAAGAGGTACAACATCCTCAATTTCGGAACGACCATGTTTGAGGTCGCACAGAAGGAAGGAACCGTACGAGATCGTGATGAAATGCGGAAACTCGACAGGGAAAGCCAGAAACGTCTCCAGAAACTGGCAGCACAGAAACTGGTAAAGGCAAAGGGGAACATTATCATCGATACCCATGCATCGATCAAGACCCTGGCCGGTTACCTTGCCGGTCTGCCGGAATGGGTGCTGAAGGAGCTGATGCCCGACACGATCGTGCTTGTGGAAACCAATGAAGACCAGATTCTCCTCCGCAGGCTCACGGACGAAACCCGGACCCGGGATCTCGAGGGATCGTACGGCATTGCCGAACACCAGCAGTTCAACAGGGCTATCGCTGCAGGGTATTCCATGATGACCGGCTGCACCATCAGATACATCACAAACGCTGACCATCTCCTTGAAAAGGCCGTTGAGGATATGGCTGCAGTGCTCAGGTGAGTGCAGATGGCAAAACGGAGCTATGGAGGAATCATCGCCCTCATCGTGGCGATGCTCCTCATCTTTTCCTACAGCATTCCGGTTATCAAGGGTACCGTCGGGCAGGGGCTGGATGTTCTTCTGGGACCGCTTGCCGAGACATTCCCGCTCTATATCGTCATTATCATTCTGTCAGTCCTGACGGCCCTTTACTCGTCAGTCATCCAGAAATACAC
Organism: uncultured Methanoregula sp.; assembly: GCA_964353765.1. Taxonomy (GTDB): domain Archaea; phylum Halobacteriota; class Methanomicrobia; order Methanomicrobiales; family Methanospirillaceae; genus UBA9949. Next base: position 98,471 of record CAYGWN010000056.1, read on the forward strand.
CATCGATTACGAACGGATGCAGGAAGTGCAGGAGCGGATGAAGGTCTTCCAGAAGGATTTCCGCGAAGCCCAGCTGTCCGGCGATGAGAAACGGGTCAAGAAACTGGAAGCGAAGCGGGACAAGGTGATGAAGGAGCAGCTGGAGATGTCCCAGAACCAGTTCAAACCCATGGCCTATATCCTGATCATCTCGGTCCCGATCTTCTTCTGGCTTCTCTACAGTATGACGAATTACCCGGATTCCATCGGGATTATCATGCCCTTCTTCGGATATCATGAGCTTTCCGAAATGATTCTCGGGCCGATCCCGGCATGGATCCTCTGGTATATGATATGCTCCCTTACCCTCTCCCAGGTAGTCAGGAAAGCCCTGAATATCGGGGGAATCTGATGCGTATCACAGTGAGTGGTCTGCCCGGGAGCGGGACCACCTCACTGGCAAAACATCTGGCAGAACTTTTAAACAGCGACCTCATCTCTGCGGGAGAAGTCTTCCGCCAGATGGCAGCCGAACAGGGGATGGACGTCGCTGAGTTTGGCAGGCTTGCCGAGAAAGACCCTTCGTATGACCGGGTGATCGATGAGCGCCAGAAGGAGATCGCGCTCGAACACCAGGAGATCATCGTTGAGGGGAGGCTCTCGGCCTGGTTCGTCCCCCAGGCAGATTTGAAAATCTGGCTTTATGCCCCGGTCGAATGCCGTGTCCTACGGATACAGTCCCGTGACACCATCGGAGACCCCGATACCGCTTCCCGGCTGACCAGTGAACGGGAGAAGAGCGAGGCAATCCGGTATAAAACCTATTATGGTATTGATATTGCAGATCTCTCTCCCTACCATCTCATCCTGAATTCCAGCCTGCTGGGGGTTGAAGAGCTTGGGGAGATCGTCACTGGTGCAATAAAGATTATCGCGCGGCGTTCAGAATCGTCATAGCACCGGGACTGCGCCGACATCCTGTCTCAATCCCGGGCAGGTTCCTCATGTGCGGGTGTGGCAATCCAGCAGGACGGGCCGGTGCTGCTTTGGGCTCTCGCACCGGGTAATAGTTGATTTATAGTCATGGATTGAATAGTTCTCACAAATCGTAATCGGGGGATAATGGAATCCGATATTTTGGTGTTCGTGGTAAAAGAATGGGACAGGGCAGCCCTGATTGAGCTGTATAAAGCAGGAGGATGGTGGCTGAAGGAACATGACCCGTCCCATATTCCGGACCTCATCCGGTCAAGCTTTGCGTTCGCTGTTGCCGTAGACAGGATTTCAGGCCAAGCGGTCGGGATGGGGCGGGTTATCTCCGATGGAGTTGCTGATGCCTATATCCAGGACCTTGTCGTGCTTCCCGGATACCGGGAACAAGGTGTCGGGAAAAAAATCCTGCAGACCCTCCTCCGGATCTGCTTCTCAGGGAATATAACCTGGATAGCCCTCATTGCTGAGCCCGGAACAGAGGAGTTCTATTCCCGGCAGGGATTTTCGATCATGAAAGACCACACGGCAATGCGGTTCAGGGGGTCGCTGTAGGCATGCTGAGCGGGTCTGACTTTTCTCCTGTCACGCTGAAAGACCGGCCGGTATTTGTTTCCCAGTACCGGCGTTTTTCACCGGTCCACAGTGACAATACTTTCGCCAACATGGCCTGCTGGAATGACTACGCTCACTACGGGTATGCTCATATTCGTGACAGCCTGATTATCTCGAGCACGATCGACGGCCGGAAAAAATTCAGACCGCCTGTCGGGCCCCGGGACAGCGAACTGCTGGATGATCTTATCCACCTTTGTATCAGGGATGGTGACGAGGCCCCTCTGGTTCTGGTTGACGGTAATGCCCGGGCCAGGATTCAGCAGCAGTATCCCGGACTGCCGCTCACTCCTGACAGGAACTACTTTGAGTATGTGTATCTTTCCGAAGATCTGGCCACACTTCCCGGGAAAAACTACCTGGGTATCCGCCGGCACCTGAACAAGTTCCGGAAAAACTGTCATCCCCTCATTGAAGAGATCGGGGAGCAGAACAGGGAGGAAGTGAGGGGATTTCTCTCCGAGTGGTGTGAATGGAAGAACTGTGACGGGGAACCATTCCTTGGGTTCGAAAAAGAAGCCCTCCTCTGTGCCCTCTCCCACATGCAGGAGCTCGGACTCTCGGGACTCCTCATCCGTGTTCTTGATCGGGTAGGGGCAATCTCCCTCTTCGAACCACTCAGTACGGATACCCTGGTGGTTCATTTCGAGAAAGGCCTCCCCGATTGTGAGGGGATCTATAAGGCCATAAACGCGGAATTGGCAACCCGGGTGAAGGATCGTTATACCTTCATCAACCGGGAGAGCGACATGGGAGTCCCCGGACTCCGCGAGGCAAAACTCCGCTACCACCCGCATCATATGGTAGAGGTATGGTATGCTTCACGGGATGATCTGGAAAAATTCACCTGAAGCATAGGGTTATTGCACCCCCCGGTGGTGTATTTGCTGCTGCCACCAGACGGATTAGTCCACATTGAGCGAGAACGAATAGCTGGACCCGTAATCCTGGAGAATCCCGAGAATGCCAGTCGCAATAATGCTGACGGCAATAGCTGCTACCAGCATACCCAGGACCTTCGCCAGGATCTCTGTTACGCACTCACCAAGGAGCCGCTGTATCTGGTAAGAAAATCGCAGGATAATGAAGGTTGCAGCGAGGGTGAGCGCAATAGCCAGAGCAGTGACGAAGATCCCGTTCTGCTCCGAGAGAAGGAGGACGGTGGTAATGGTCCCTGGGCCGCAGAGGAGCGGGGTGCCGATGACCACCCCGGCAGCAGTCCGGGGATGGTCTTTTGACCGTCCGATATCGATCCCGAGCGTCATCTGCATCCCCAGCAGGAAGAGGAGGATCCCCCCGGCAACCTGAAAGCTGGCAATGGTTATTCCGAGCGTCTCGAAGATAATAAAATTGAAAAAGAGGAAGAGATACATGAGGAAACCGGCAACGACAACAGCAATGAGAGCCTGTCGGTTTATCTCGGCGGAACTCTGTCCCTCGATCATGGAGGTGAAGATGGGGACTGAAAGGAGGGGATCGAGGATGACAAAGAGGGCTGCAAAGGAATAGATCAGCGAAGAGATGAGCTCCGTCATTATCCAGTCTTATTCAGTTTGGAGCAGAATAAAGGAAGTGGTGAAAACTTCTGACGGGGGTATCAGAATACAGGGAAGCGGATGAGGTTACCATAAGAAGCTCTGGGTATGACCTCGCCTGATAGATAGGGGGGGGTTGATGCCAGATTCTGGGGGTGTCCGGCAAAATGAAAAACCAGGGGGCATATCCCAAGAGCATATAGCAATGTATGTTTGGGAAATATATACCTTCACTATTTACCCCAAAGGGATTTCCGGGCAATCTCTCTCCTTCTCTACCGTAAAAAAATGATGTCATACCCTCCGGTCCACCAGCCGTCGTGGTCGTCCTTTGATTCGGGAGAGCTCAAGTTCTCCCTGACCGGTAAGGTTGAAGATGAGAGAGAAACCATCACCATGCAGACGGGCGAGGGCCGGCTTGTACCTGAAGAATGAACGGGTGAAGGTTTCGATGATCTCTTCCCTGTTCGCAGATGATGGATCGGTACATTCCATGCTTACCCGGAGAACTGTCTCTCCTCCCTCTTCTCCTTCGTAAACGAATGCTTCGTATTCACCGGTAAGGTATTCCATATTACCCCGCTGAAAGACCCCCCGTTCAATGTCCACGCGGTTTACCGGAGTGCCGAGGATCCAGAGTGTTTCAGCTTCACGCTGCGGGTTCATGATCTTCAGATGTGTCCTGCCACAGGGGCAGGGCTCCCTGGTCATCACGACGGTGGTATCTTCGGTGTCGTAGTTAATGAGAAGGGTCCCGGCATGACCACCGACCGGGATAAGGGTGGTGAGTACCGCCCGTCCGCATTCACCATCCGTGACGAAGTCCTCAAGATCCGGGTTATAGACATCGAGGTGTACCAGGTCTTCGGGTACATGCAGTCCTTCCCGAACCACACACTCACCGCACATGGTCCCTTCCGTGCTGCCATAGGTGTTGAAGACATCGCGCTGCCATACCTCTGACAGATAGGCCCGCGATTCATCAGCGAAGCTTTCGCCCCCGACCACCAGCCGTTTTACCGGAGAATCTTCCGGTTTCAACCCTTCCTCTTTCATCCGCCGGGCAAGGTGAAGCAGTTTGAAGACACTTCCGACAATTCCTGTCGGGTGGTAACTGCTGATAACCCGGCCGGGAAACGTGCATTTTCCGATCGGAATGATGGTCATACCGATATCCCGGGCGGCCAGGGTCATGGTATTTGCCCCCACGTTCATACCGTAGGAGGCACAGATAACGACCCGATCGCCTCTGCCAAAACCCTGGGATACGAAACTCCTGGCATACTTCTCGGCATAACGGAGCCAGTCGTCCCAGGTGAGAAAGAAACTCTTCGGAGTTCCCGATGTACCGCTCGTCTCGTGGATGGTGAAGACCTCATCCCACGCAACACTCCGGAACATGAATTCCCTGGTGAGGGGAGGCTGGTGCTCCCTGATGGTCTTGCCGGAAATGATCGGAAGTTCCAGGAGATCTTCATGGGTCCTGATGGCAGCCGGGTCGATACCATGGGTACCAAACCAGGAACGGTAAAAGGGGGAGTGCTCAACGGCATACTTAATCGTATACCGGACCCGCTCATCGATGAGCGCATTGAGCTCCTCACGGGGGAGCCTTTCAATCTTCTCCTGATAAAAGGCTCTCGTTCCCATGCATAGTGATGGGAGATCACGGACATATAAATTGCCGTCTGGCTGCAGCAGTCTGGCCGTGATTCGCCACCCCTGTCGTGGCTTGGCAGAAAGGGGATGGTAAGGAAAAAGAGGAGAAAATCTCTCCCGTTTTATGGATTAATCCTTGAAAAAACTTTGATTGATATCTGCCGTATTTGAATAGCCCCGTTGTTCCCAGTATCCACGGTAATTGGGATCGTCGGTAAGTTCTACGGTCTCTATCCACTTCGCCCATTTATACCCCCACCGGTCTTCGGCCACCAGCTGGAACGGGAACCCCCGTTCCGGTGGTAAAACAACGCCGTTCATGGCATATGCCATCATAATATCCCTATCACGTATATAGCTGAGGGGAAGCGATGTCGTGTAACCATCGGAGGATTTAAAAATGACAGTATTCGCCCGGGGGTATGGTCCGGCCTCCTCCAGAAGGTCTTTCACAAGCATTCCTTCCCATACTATCGTGACTTCCCATCCCTCGACACAGAACAGGGTGATCACCTTGGAATAGCGGGGGTATTTTTCCAGGACCTCATCATAAGAATAATTCAGCGTCTTATTCGTGAGCCCGGTGACAGTGAGGCGGTATTCTGATATATTGACGTATTGTGGTCCTTTAATGGAATTCTCCCGAAAATCCGCTATTGAGGAGAGGCGTTCGCCCTGGTAGTCCCGTACCTCCACCGCGGCGAGAGAGGAGATATTCCGGCTTTGAATCACGGGAATCCCGAAGATATTCAATAGATACAGTAATACAGCGAAGATCAGAATCAGGAAAATGACAAGCGTTACGAGCGGGGCACGGTCCATGGGGTATCCAGAGAGGCTTTTTAGGGCTGCATCCTCTTAATGGTGCGCACCGTGCTCTCCCCCTGGCCGCAGTACGACATTGCCGGGGGAATTCCAGAAAAAATACCTTTATGGGATCACGGGAAGTCTCTTTGATTACAACAGGAGGAGAAGATGCCTGTCGTAAAACGTTACAAATGCCGGGTATGCGGGTATATCTATTCCCCGCTCAGGGGGGAACCACACAACGGAATCCCAGCGGGAACCGCTTTTGATGACCTTCCCGAGACCTATATCTGTCCGATTTGCGGGATGCAGGGGAAAGGAAAGATCGGGAAGTGGGGATTTGATGAATGGATTCCCACACGGTGGATCTGTTCGGTGTGCGGATATGTGTATGACCAGAAACGGGGAGAGCCCCACAGGGGGATAAAAGCCGGCACGGCATTTGAAAATCTCCCTGAAGACTATACCTGTCCGGTCTGTGCACTTGATCCGAAGATCAAGGTTCAGTTCGGAAAGGTATTCAAACAGGGCTTTGAGCCGCTTGATGTGTGAAAAGCTGCAGGCAGGCGGCAGATTCCTTTTTTCCTCTCTCTCCAGTGTGCAAAAACCCGTATATCTCCGGGTCATCCAGAATATGAGAAGATGCTAGGATAATTTTTTCAACGCATCCCGGACCGCATGACGGACCTCGAATTCTTCATCATCCAGCGCAGACTCCAGGAGACCCTGGTATGTCCGGTCGCCCAGTTTTCCCAGTGCTTCGGCAGCAGCGATCCTGACCCCTTTTTTCCGGTCAGAGAGGAGTGGCGCAATGGCGGGAGCGGCACGCGGGTCCCCGAGTTCACCGAGTGCCCAGACTGCCCCCTGCCGGATCCAGCGATCAGGATTGTCAAGGCGCTGCATGAGGGGGTCATACGCCCGGGGATCCCTGATAGTTCCAAGGGCCCTGAGCGCAATCCAGACCACGTCAGGGACAGGGTCTGAGAGAAGGGCAATGAGCGGTTCCACAGCCCGCAGATCCTTACTGTTCCCGAGAGATTCGGCAGCACGGGAGCGAAAGGTCGGATTACCATCCGACAGCTGCCGGATCATAATGGCTATGTTCTGCTCCGTGCGCAGCTCCCTTCGCTGCAGTGCCTCCTTCAACGGATCTCGATCATTTGCAGACATACGATAATTCGTACGAGGTGTATCTGTTCTCCTCGTCTATCAAAGCTCCTGTGCTGATGGCACCCTTGTCAGGGTTACGGGAGGAGAGATGACTTCTTATTAATACCATCAGGGGCGATCTATCCCATGAGAAAAATTCAGGAGATGCATGATAAAAAAGATCCTCCTCCCGACCGATTTTTCTGAATATGCCCGGCTGACAGCCGGCCGGGTGCGTGAGATTCCCGGCACCGAAGAGATCATTCTTCTCTCTATTATCGATGGAGAGAATGCCTCATCGCGTGCGTGGCTGGGTGGTCAGGAAACTGCATCTCCCCGGGAATACGCCGACCGCATCCTCCATGAAGAACTGGAGCGGTTACGACAGGAGAATATTCCCGTAACCGGAACTATCGTCCCCGCAGAAGGCAGGGATGCTGCAACCCTGATCCTCAGCTCGGCACGGAAGGGAGCAGTAGATCTCATCATGATTGGGGCGCGGGGAAAAGGGTTTGTCGAAGGTCTCCTGCTTGGTTCGGTCTCTTCGGAGGTAATCCGTCATGCCACCATGAATATCCTGCTCATCCGCCATGTGCCATCATGGAAGCGGGTAATTCCTGTCGGTTTCCCGGGGCAGTCCGCGAACGGATTCTTTGAAAAGGTGGTCTTCCCGGTCGATTTCTCGAAACCGTGTGAGGAAGGAATCGAGTTTCTTAGGACGCTGGACGGAATCAGGGAACTGGTACTCCTGCACATTATCACGAAGGCAGATGACCGGAAGGAACTTGGAGATGCCATTTCGGGAACCTACCAGCAGCTCCAGCTCCTGAGGAGATCCTTTGATAACGGCAGAACAAAGGTCACGATCCTCATCCGGTTCGGCAGGCCCGCCGACATGATCTGCGAGATGGCCGAAAAAGAGAAGGGCACTCTTATCTTCATGCCCCGTTTTGGTGCATCTGATTATATCCGGAGCCTCCCTATCGGCAGTACTGCGTCCGATGTGGCAAAGAGAACACCAATACCGTTGTTTCTCTTTTATCCAAAAATCCAGCTTGATGTTCTGCCCCGAGAGCTTGGACCTGACGAGTTTCCGGTCGCGGAACTGGTCTGGACGAAGTATCACCAGCAGAAGGCCGACCCTGCGATCGACCGGGTCTTCGGGGTATTTGTCGAGGGGACGCTGGTCTGTCTGGCACGGTGCAGGAGGCACCCGGGCGGATGTGAAGTGGATGGCGTCTTCACGCTTGAGGAGTTCCGGGGGAGGGGGTACGCGAAGGAGGTAATGGAAATCCTGGTTGCTGCCTGTGGAAGGGAACCCCTGTATATGCACTCCACGCTCCAGCTGACTGAATTCTACGGGGGGTCCGGGTTTCAGAGGATCAGCGAGCAGGAACTTCCCCCTGATATCAGGGCACGGTTTGATTTTGCTATGGGCGAGATGCAGGGGTCCAATGTGCAGCCGATGATGAGACCTGCAGATCCGGGATGAGAGCGTCATATCCCCCGGTCCCGTGCAGCAGCGATTACTCTCGTTCCGCGAGTTCTTTTTCCAGTTCAATGAACAGTGCGAAGACCGCGGCCTCCAGCGGATCTTCGATAACGGCAATACGATCGCGCGAATGGGTCCTGATCATGGCAGAGAGCCGTTCAGCACGGGCCTGGTCTTCGGCCTTCAATGCCCGGCGTGCTCTCATCCACCGGACTGCAATCTCTTCCAGGTCCTCCCTCATGATACCCTTCCCGTGACACCAGGTTGAAAGGGAGGGAGATGAGGTTCATGGCATGGAGGGTGAAAGTGCAGTTCCCCCGCGGAGAGCCTCCCGTTCTGGCCAGGCTCTCACCATTCTTCCCCACAAGGGTAACAAGACAAGCATTAACCTTCCGGAGGGTGAAGAAAAAAAGTACGCACCATGAAGACCCCGTTCCACGTGATGCTCATCCCGACGCTGGGCTGCCCTTCCCGGTGCAGCTACTGCTGGAGCTCTGAAGAAGGTTCTCCGATCATGCGTATCGAGACCCTGCATGACGTGGTTGCCTGGCTGAAAGATTTCCGGCAGGATCCGGTCACCTTTACCTTTCATGGCGGAGAGCCCCTGCTCGCCGGGGCGGATTTTTACCGGCAGGCCCTGCCATTGCTATCCAGAGAGTTACAGCACCTGAGACCATCGTTTGCCCTCCAGACCAACCTCTGGAAACTCACCCCTGAACTGGCAGAGGTTCTAACCGAGTACCATGTCCCGCTCGGCTCAAGCATCGACGGGCCACGGGAAATTAATGACCTCCAGCGGGGGAAAGGGTACTACGATAAAACCATGCGTGGCTTTGAGATCGCGAAAGCCCATGGTCTCCGGGTGAGCTTCATCTGTACCTTTACCTCCCGGTCGGTGAAACACCGGGAGGAAATTTTCAATTTTTTCCTGGAGAAGGGACTGGCCCTGAAACTGCATCCCGCCCTCCCCTCATTACGGAATAAAAATCCTGAACCCTGGGCACTCGATCCGGAAGAGTATGGTGAGCTGCTGGTCTTCCTGCTGGATAAAAACCTGGAAAACCTGGGCAGGATCGAGATCATGAATATCAACGACTTATGCAAATGTGTTTTTACCCGTCGGGGGACGGTCTGCACCTTCGTTGACTGCATGGCCAACACCTTTGCGGTCGGACCGGACGGGAGTATCTACCCCTGCTACCGTTTTATCGGCATGCCGGAGTACTGCATGGGAAAGGTGCAGGATCATCCCAGCCAGGACGATCTCGCCCGCTCAGGAGCATGGAAACGGATGCACCAGTTCAAGGACTATGTCGATGAAAATTGCAGCAATTGTACCCACATCAGGTATTGCCGGGGCGGGTGTCCATACAATGCCATGGTTCCGACCGGGGGGGCCATCGGGGGGGTTGACCCGCATTGTATAGCCTATAAGAGGATATTCGATGAAATTACCAGCCGTCTCAACCAGGAGATGCTCTCATCCTGCAGCATGGAGATGACAGCCGTTCCCGGTCCGGCGAAAAAGGCCGTGAAGCCGGGGATCATGGCACTCATGCATACGATCATCTCGAAATGATCCCGGGAGTATGCAGGATGGGATGACAGGCCGCATTTATCATGAATCCATGGGGGCCCATGGGGAATTGAGATTTTCCTGGTCAGGTATCCTGCCCGATGAGATCTGATGAAAAAAAAGGTTAAATGAGTTTGAAGATTGGGTGGTTGTCTGCCTTGACATCGATTCCGAGCGGGCGCACCGCTTCGAGGGTTACGATATCCATGTAGGCTTGTGCCGTGATCATCGGTTCGACGTTTTCGATTGGACCGTACATGATCAGGTTGGCACCGAGTGTGCTTGCAATCAGATTACAGCCAATGTCGGGAGCTGACCAGGCAGCCTGTATGACACCGTCAATGCCGCCCTTATAGTGATGCAGCAACTGCTTGAGGTAGAGTTCCTTGCCCGCCAGTTGCTCTCCGAGCACTGAGGGGTTTTTCTTCGACCCCTTCCACCGCTTGAGCCAGGTCCATGCAACGGTCATGTTGTGGTAGGCACCACCGGTCGGTAAACCGTGGATCGCCTTGCAGGCAAGGATCTCACGGTAGGCACTCCCTGACCCGAGCCCGAGGGGGGTTGCTGCAGTGTCCAGGATAGGGCGGGTGATACCGCACTCTTCGGCTATCGTGATCATTCCCTTGGCCTGACCTGCAACACCACCTTCTACCAGCACCTTCTCCCTGCCAGGTACCGAGGGATCGGCAGGATTGAAGGCGAGCACGATCGCTGAATCGACATCACTGTTCTTGAGCGCTTCGATGTTCTCCGGCAGGATCGAACCGTTGATCGAGTTGTAGATCGCACGGTGCGCAAGCCCGACATCGGTTGTATACTTGCAGGCATGGGCGAGCGCCTTTGGCACTGATGAGTCCATCAGGAATGCGGTCTTGTTGTCAATGCTGTCGAACCATGAAATGTAGCTATCGAACGCCTCAGGGAATTCAGCCATGATTTGGATGATATGGGGAACCCCGGTTTGATCAGAGAGGTCCTGACACCTGTTCCAGAGAGCTTCCGCTACTGGTTTGTCTATCTTTCCGGTCTTGTCATCGAGCACAATCTCGTGCTTGTTGTAGAAGATTGAGCAAGCCAATACGGTCGGGTACTCGCCGGGCTGTCCACCAAGCTTCGTACCATTGAAGTCCCAGACTTGCTGCTCTTTTTCGAATCTGAACATATTCTTTCACACCTCCATTACATTAAGACATTAAGTTTCGGGAGCAGTACCAGGAGCAGGACAAATACCGTGAGTCCAGCCACCAGTCCGTAGAGGATACCAATGTCCCGACCGATTTTTCTTCCGACGCGCTGGGCGATCTCTGCATCTGCAAACTCGATCTTCTTCTCGATCTTGTCAAGCCGCCTCTCTATCTCGAGGAACTGGGGGTTTACGCCCGCAGCAGCAGTCTCGATTCCGCCGGCAGCTTCCTTGACCTCGACGATCATGGGGTCAGCAGCGAACGCACCGGGATCCCGTCCCTTGAGTTCGTTGATTTTGGCGGCAATGGCGCCGACATCTTCAGACTCCATGATGTTGACGAGTTCACACTGCTCC
>CAYGWN010000057.1:0-12796 GCA_964353765.1 uncultured Methanoregula sp.
GTAAAGATCAGGGAGATTGGGCGGGTTGAGTCCGGTATACCAGGGGCAGTCCTGGTAGTCGATGGGAAAGAGCAGGACTTCTCCCCCCGCTTCCGCGAGTCAGCCTACACGCCGGTAAAAAAAGTGGCCGATCGTCGTCCAAAGGACCCCGGGGCCATGCATGCTGCCGTCCTCCGGGCAGCAGATGAAGCGGTGGAAAAGAAAAACAGGGTGGTCCGGCGCCTTCGGGCAGGAATCTAGCCCGGTTTTATCCCGCTGGCCAGGACATTATATGCCAGGAGAGGGATCTTCTCCTCGACAAACGGTTCGATTTTCCTGGCAATTCCAAAGAGGGGATCGACCAGGTTGAGGTGGGCAAAGGAACACCGCCGTATCTGGATATTGGTAAATCCTGCATCTTCGAAGAGGGCGAGCATATCCCGTTCACCATAGTACCGTTCACCGAATGAACCCATGCCAATCCGCCGCACCTTCATGACCTCGGCCATGGTATAGATGGCAGGAAGTCCGCTGGTAAGCAGGTTTTTTCCAAGGGTACAGATGGCAAGAGACCCGCCGGGGCGAAGTACCCGGAAGGATTCAGAGAGAAGATCCGCTGGTTTCCTGACATAACTGAAGGCGAGCAGGCTGCATACTGCATCAAAACTCTCATCCCTGAAGGGCAGCAGCTCCGCATTCCCGATCGCAAAATCGCTGGAGGAACACCGTCTCTTTGCCCTGCGTACCATCCCCTGGGAGAGGTCAAGCCCGATTCCCCACCCTCCCCTCCGTTCATAAGCTTTCAGGAAGAGACCCGTTCCGCATCCGAGATCGAGAATTTTCCCTTTTCCGGGGATGCACTCCATGACCTGCCTGCTGATATGTGCGTGATAGAACCGTCCCCGGCTCTGGTTATAGCGGTTATCATAGATATCGGCTACCTCATCATAGTGCTGCTGGACCTTCTGGAGGGTGGCACTCATGAAAATATCTCCCGGGCAATCCGTGCAATCATGGCATTGAGCTGGATATACTCATTGTTGCACTGGAGTATCCTATAATCTGTCTCAGCAAGGAGCGATACTACTTCCGGATCATGGTACTCTTTTCGGACAGCATTCCGGAATTCCATCAGGACCTCCCCCGAGGTGAGGCCATATTCAATCATGAGTGTCTCAATACGGCGAATCGCGGCCGGGATATCCCGGCTTGTGACGGCCTGGAGGGCTGCCTGGGCAATCTGGCCGGTCTCGGTCTGGGAACACCTGACCAGGTCGCCTCCTGTTCCTGTGCTGACCTGTAGGAGCATGACTGCTTTTCTCATATCTCCGGAAGCGGCCTGCACGATGAGTTCGATATCATCATCGTTCAGGGGGTACCTGCCAGAATATTCCTCCCGGAGGATAGACCGCAGGCGGGCTTCAATGACCTCAGGTTTCAGGGGTGAGAAGAAGAAAGGAAGGCAGCGTGAGCTGATGGCCGGAATGATGGCCGAAGGCCGGCTTGTTATGTAGATAAACCGGCAGGTCCGGCTGTATCGTTCCATGATCCGGCGGAGTCCCTGCTGGGCTTCGCGGGGAAGGGCGGAGGCACCTTCCAGGATCAGCAGGCGGAAGTCTGCATCAAGAGGGCGAACCGAGGCATACCAGCGGATAATATTTTTAAAATTGGTGAGCAGGCTCTCCTCCCTCCTGAAGAGGTGAGCATACCGCTCATTTCGCTCGAGATATTTCTTTCCCTGTTCAAAGAGATCTGAAGCCTGGATCAGGGTGGTATTTTCCGTCCAGCTCCCCCCATACATCCCCCGGGCGAGGCATTCGGCTGCTGCACTTTTCCCGGTACCTGAGGGTCCGGTGAGGAGGAGGTGGGGGACAATCCCTTCGGATGCGGCCTGTTTAAGCCGGGAGAGCACCTGCTCCTGCCCGAATATCTCATCAAAAGATGATGGCCGGTATTTTTCAATCCAGAGCATGGGTAAGTCTCCCTATGATCTCATCCAGTGATGCCTTCCGTATAATCCTGTTGTCATATCCCGTAGATAGCGTTTTGGCCTCTTCCTGATCAAGTTCGCGGCAGAATGTCGTTATGTGGGGAAGGGCCCGGGTCACTTCATCCACAATGGTCAGGTCTGCAGTCTGTGCTGTCCGGGAGAGGGGGTTTAAATCAATGGCAATAACCTTTTTCCCGAGACGGTGCAGGGCCTGACACCGGTCCCCATCTTCGAGAGGTACCAGAATGACATCAGCGGACCCGATCCCGTCAGGCAGGCAGAGGGCACGGTCATGAGAGAGGGGGAGCAGCCGTTTCGCCTCACCCTTCAGGACCCGGACTCCCTGTTCCTCGAGCAGCCGGGTTATCCTGGTTATCCGTTCTTCTGTCCGGTGAAAGAGGTTTACCTCTACCGCCGCTTTTGAGGCTTCCTGCAGGCCGGCAATCAGGTCCGCAGCAAGTGCGGCCGTGTTTCCGTTGACCGAGATGACCGGGTGGTCAGCCGTGAGGAGCAGTGCGGCAGCAATCCTTTCAGCCTGAAGGGCTGCTGCACCGGTCTGCTCACCCATGAGATAGTCAAAGGCCTCACCCCGGCCATGGGCGGTGAGGCCTTCGAGGGTTACGATACCTTCCCGGGCGCAGCGGGCGAGCCGTTCACGCACGGCGAGCGACCGGTACCGGGGATGGTTTTCCGGAATCATGGCCCCTCACCGGTTATCCTGACACCGGCTGATGCAAGCCGCAGCTCGAATACATCTCCGTAGGAGCCAAGAACCTCTGCTGCCCGTTTTCCCAGACCAAAAACCCCGTTTCCGAGCATGGTCATGCTGGCATACACGCCTTCCCGGTCACAGGCAGACAGCACCTCCCGGACAGCAGGACTCATGAGACCACTCCCTTCGGCAAAGGTTCGCGAGAGGCGGAAAAACTCTTCAGGGGAGTCCGGCCGCCGGTCAGGATAGGCACGGGCAATCTGATCAAGGGCTTTTTCTGATCCAAGGATGCCCGGAGAGGGAAGGGGACCGAAGGTTACGGCATAAACGGGAATACGGAGGTCGTGGTACCGTATGATCTCCGCCCCGACCCCGGGTCCCAGCCGGTAGTCCCGTCCCCCGTCCTGACATGCAGCTACATCGCCAAGACCCGTCCGGTGCAGGATCTCTGATTCATGAGCATACTGGCAGCACTGGCGGAAGGTAAAACCGGTCCTGCAGATCACATTGAGAGCGAAGGCCGAAGCCATGAGTGCTGCTGCCGAAAGACCAAACCCTGCACCAATGGGGAGCCGGCAGGTCGTCTCGATCCTGAATGTACCCGGGAATTTGGCGGTAAGATAGGAGAGGGGAGGAGATTCGCAAAATTCCTCGAGGATCAGGCCACCCGGGCCGGTACGCCTGGCAAGAATGCCATGGTCTTCTGAAGGAGTGACCCGTACCGATACCCCTTCCTGGATTACCATTCCCGCACCAAGACTCCCCGTTCTGGCAGGATCATCACCGAGAACGGGTAAAAAATATCCGGAGATATGACCCGGGCAAAAAGCAGTAACCGATTTTTCCATGGGATCTCCTCCTTCATTCACCGGAACTCATACCCCGGAAAAACACAATTCCGGCGAGTTCCTTCACCATCCGAAAGACCCTGAACAGGCAAGAATCCGGTCCCATACCGCCGCTGCCAGCTCTTCTTTTGTTCCTCTCAGGTTCAGACGGGAATCATGATCCAGAATCGTAATCTCTCCCTCGTCAGATCCCATGGTTTCAGGGCCGTTTACCACGACCATGACCGCTCCCTTCCGGAGCAGTTCCCGTGCCGGTTCCTCCTCCTCCTTCCCCAGCTTGAAGGCTATGGAAGGGATTTTTTGCCTGGAAATTACCTCCTCAATCAGTTTGGGAAGGGGGTGCAGGGTGATCTCCCGGGTTTCTCCGCTCCGCAGTTTTCCATTGAATTTTTCAGGAGCAAAATCCGAAATGGCTGCAGCGCTGAGATAGAGATCAGGTTTTTCCCGGGCACAGATCCCGAGAACAGCCGCATGCATCTCGGCGGCACTGGTAACCGCGACATTTCTCATGCAGGGGAGGTGGGCCCGGTGGACAATGGTAACCTCCGCGCCCAGACGAAATGCCTGGAGCGCAAGTTCCCGCCCCATCCGGCCGCTTGAACGGGTGGTCAGGATCCGGACATCATCGACATCCTCCTGGCAGGGACCACTGGTGATAAGTATCTTTCTTCCTGCCAGGGGCTTCCGGAGCAGTTCCCGCTCGCACAGGAGAACAATGTCATCAGTGCCTGCAATCTTGGCCTTTCCCTCCTCCATCCGTGGCGGGACTACCTCAACACCCCAGGATTTCAGCCGCTCAAGACTGTCCCTGACTGCCGGATGGCGGAACATGCTCTGGTGCATGGCCGGCACAATGACAACAGGCATCCCTCGTCCAATCGCCGTTGTGGCAAACGTAGTAACGGGAGTATCATCAATCCCCGCAGCTACCTTGCAGAGGGTATTTGCTGTGCAGGGGGCAATCAGGAGGAGGTCTGCCATGCCGCCTTCGCCACAGAACCCGATATGCTCCACCCGCCCGGTAATGACACCGATGGTATCGTTCCCTGTCGCATAGGTGAGTGCATCGGGGTGGATGATACGGGTGGCTGCGGCACTCATGACCGCTGTCAGGACCGCCCCCTTCCTCCGGAGAGCATGGCTCAGCCGCACTGTTTCAACCGCTGCGATACTCCCGGTAACGCCAAGGACAATATGCTTTCCGTTCAGGGTTGCTCTCATCCTGCCACCTTCAGGTCAAGGACATAATGCCATGTGTGCGGTGCTACCTTTTTTATTCTCCTGCAGCTCTCCTGCTGGAGCTGCTGCCGGCAGGTGCCGGGAATCTCAGGAGGGCCTGGTGCCGTCAGGTGGAGGTGGATGATGCCTCCCGGGAGTGTATGGCTGATCGCGGTCTCGAGGAGTGCGGGTGAATCAAAATGTCCCATGATGACCCGGTTGTAATATCCGGACAGGAGATCCTGGCAGTCCCCGCATTCAGCAGTCACCAGGGAGGCCACACGATTTTCCCTTATATTCCGGCAGAGGTACCGGAATGCCACCGGATTTATCTCCATGGCATGCACCCTGGCTCCGGATCGGGCAGCGGGAATGGTGAAATAGCCGATTCCTGCGAACATATCGGCGACCCGTTCCTCCTTTCCGATAAGATCCATCATCCGCACCTTCTCTCCCCGGTTGCCCTTTGAGAACATCACGCGTGCCGGATCCAGCCAGAACGCCATTCCCATTTCCCGGTGACAGACTTCTGATGATTCACCCGAAATGACCCGGACCTCAGGAATTCGTTCTCTCCCCCGGTATGACCGGATCCAGAGAATAGCGGTCGGTTCTTTCCACTCCTGAAGTTCCCTTATTTCCTCGTCTGTTGGCTCTTTGCCCTGCAGGACGGCAATGGAACCGATCATGGTAAATCTTCTTCCCCGGTAAGTGTGTCGAGGGGGCAGGATCCGGTCGGAGGAGAAACCCTCCCTGACAGGTACAAAGGCTGTATCCTTTTCCCGGTACGGCCTCCTTGTCGTATCAATCCAGGGGGCATCCTGGAGAGAACGGAGCATTTCTGCAGGTATTATTCTTGTCCGCATCATCATCGCAAGAGGATGATCTCTTCCCCCACCTTAAACACCCTGATCTTTTCCCCCGGCTCCACCTGCATTCCGGGAGGGAGGCGGCATTCCCTGCTCTCTCCGGATTCGGGATGGAGAATGCCCAGCGTCTCTCCCTGCCGGAAGGTTACCAGGTACTCCTGCGCATCCCGGATATTTCCGACACGGCACTCAACCTTATCCTCTCCTGCTGACCGCGGATGTCCGCCGACAATCTCAGTGTATCTGATATCTTTTCCGTCTGTCCGCTGTACTTCACCATACTGCCCCCTGACCCTGATGATATCTCCCCGACAATACCGTGGCAGACGGACCGAGTAGGTTATCCTGTACAGTCTTTTGCCTGCCCGTTCACCGATAAGTTTCGGATGGGTGGTAAACCGCCCGCCCATGTTTTTTACGATAGCAGAGGAGATCTCGTGACCAATCCTCTGGGAGCCTATCGTGATATCTACGCCGTCCCGGGTCTCCTGAATATCGGAAATGAAGGAGAGGCGGTCTCCTGAACTGAAGCAGGCCTCTTCAACCTCCCGTGCGATAACCTCTGCAGCATGGATCTCCCGCGGGCTGGGTTTCCGGCCGGTTGCCCGGACCTGGATTACCCCCTCATGGTAACTCCCTGCCATCCGGCTGCAGCGGTCGCACTGCTCTTTCTGCCAGAGTATCTCGATCTGGCACGTCCCCTCAACCGGTTCCCCCAGGAGTTTTCCGGATATCCTGCAGTCCGCGACAGACCGGTTGGCGCTCTGGTCCCGGATACTGATGGATATCACCGGCTCAGTTACCTCGGAAATAATATGGATGGCCCTTCCTGCAAGTTCATATCCGAGCTCTTCCCTGGGAGTCGGGATATCAGCCCAGAGGCCGGCCTCTTTGCGGGAGTTACAGCCCGGGCATATGATACTGGTGACCCTGCTCCTGCATGAGAACCAGCTGATCTGTGACGCTCTGCACACACCGCAAATATCCCCATCGGGAGAAGGCTGGCCACACCGGGGGCATATAGTTTCCCTGATCCGGTCCTTAAACTCTGATGATCTGGGCATGTGGTAT
Source organism: uncultured Methanoregula sp. (assembly GCA_964353765.1). GTDB lineage: Archaea > Halobacteriota > Methanomicrobia > Methanomicrobiales > Methanospirillaceae > UBA9949. Next base: position 6,688 of record CAYGWN010000057.1, read on the forward strand.
TGATCCAAGAGGTATATAGCCGTCTTTTGTGATAAGCCCCATTTCCACCGCCAGAGCTACCGCTCGTGCCCCCATGAGGTTTGCGTTCGTGGCACTGGCAAGGGCTTTCCTGACCTCTTCCGGTGGTGCGAGACTTCCCCCGTAGAATGCTTCTGAAATATGGATTTCGACATCACCGTGTGCAATCCTCGTATTGAGGAGTTCTCTGTCGCAGACCGCAACCACTTCATCTCCTGCGGGTGTGCGGTGAACTTTCAGGTACAATGGATATACTTTGGAGGGGTGGATAATTAAACAATACGACGGGAACGTGTCTTACAGCGAAATCTCGACACCATAGACCTTTTCCGGGGTGTCCTTGTGAATGCGGTGCGCATCCTGGATCGTAATGGCACCTTCGGCGAGCAGCCTGAATGTGGCCCGCGGCACAGATTTGGGTCCGGTTACGGCTCCCGGTCTGCTGTTCTCGTCCATATAATCGCTCTCCAGCGTAAAATGCCTCCCGGCACCCGCCAATTCCGGGATTGCCGGGTGGGTGGAAATCAGGGAGGGTGTCAGGGGGGTGTCGGGGGTTGCATAGTGTTTCACGACCCTGAGGGGCGACAGACCGGCTCGGTTCGCCATCCCCACCATATCATCGCACGGGCCACTCTCGGCATGCACCTGGACTGCACACCCGAGATCGGCAGCGAGGGCGAATGCATGCGAGAGGACATCGTTTGAGGCACCGAGTATTTCGGGCATGACCTCATAGTGCGGCCTGCCGCTCTTGATGGCGACTGCACTCCCTTCTGCAATATACTCCCCGGCGATATCAAGCCCCCGTTTCATCACCGATACAGCCTGATCGAGCGGATACCGCCCTGAAAGCCTGGAGACCTCTGCCGGGTGAACACCGAGGACCACGAATACGGACAATCCAAGTTCCCGTATCTGTCCGGCTACTGACACGGTATCGTCAAATACAGACCGGAATTCTTCACCAGAGGAGGGAAAGATTCCGAACGATGAGGATGGTTTTGATACCAGGAAGAGGTGGGTACCTCCGGACCTGAGAAAATCCCTGGCAGCTGCCAGACCTCTCCCGTTCTGCGGGTCGATATGGATATGATCATCAGTGACTGGTATCAGGGGGTTCTTCATAACACCTGACAATCTCCATGAGCGGGTAGTCCCCTTTCCGTTTCAGCCGCGCATGGCAGCAGGATTCACCGACCCGGGTGACTACATCAACGGTAAGCATCGTTCCTTTCAGTTCAGAATAGCCAAAGATGTTGTCTTCCATCTGCCGGCGGTCGATGGTGACGCGAATCTCCCGGACATAGGGCTGAAGGCTGATGCTCTCCCGGATTGCCGTCTCGAGCGATGACGCTGTTGTCCGGGAGACCGGGGTCCCCACGAACTGGTGATAGAGGGCTCCGAGTTTGATGGCTGCCTCAAATATTGCCTGTTCACGCTCGCTTGCCATACTCAGTACTGGATACTCGGGTCTGATAAGGACAGTCCTTCAGATGAGCTTGATGATACCGGGTTTCGGTTCCATTGCCTCTCCCTGGCGGAGGAACATCTCAATCTGCTTCTGGATCTCATCCCGCGGAAACCCTTTCCGGGTGATCTGTTCGACCACTTCATCGATCGGGGCTCTTCCGTTCTCATCGGCAATCTGCCGGATAACTTCCTTGATGGTACGGATGAGGTCCCGCTTCCCCTTCGATATGCCGGTAACCACCTTATCAATATCAAACGTACCGCTCTTTGCATCGTATGCAATCTGCCGGAGGCAGGTATCAACGATATTCACCACCCGTTTGGCATCAGCCATATCGATATCGGGAGAGAGCCGGATTTTTGCGCTGGCTTCGGCAAGCCTTACCAGGGCCTCAAGCTGGCGGGCAGTGACCGGGACTGGTTTATTCGATTCTGAGGCAAGACCCCTGAGGCGGAGGTAGTAATCGACCAGCACTTCGCGTGCGGCATCAGAAAGACGGGGAAAGCAGGTACGTTTGGCATATGCCACATATTTCCTGAAAAGGGATGGATCGATATCCGGGGTGACCGGTTTGAGCTGGTCCCGGATGTACTCATCACTTACCCCCGGGATGGGATTACGGGTGTGTTGTGCAATGGTCTCTCCGATACTATGAGCTTTGAGGATATGATCGGCAATAGCCGCGTCCTTTTTGGGATCGGGTTTGTCTCCCATGACAAAGATGAGGTCAAAGCGTGAGAGGAGGGATGCCGGCATGTTGATCTGTTCCCCTATCGGCGTGAATTCATCGAACCGTCCGTACTTGGGGTTGGCTGCTCCAAGGAGGGCACAGCGGGACTTCAGCGTGGCGGTGATGCCGGCCTTGGCAACACTGATCGACTGCTGTTCCATCGCTTCATGCAGTGCACTCCGATCTTCTTTCTGCATCTTATCCATCTCATCTACAGCAGCAACACCCATGTCAGCTAGGACCAGTGCGCCAGCCTCAAGCGTCCAGCGTCCGTCCCCGAACTCGTCTTTTACCGCGGTGGCAGTCAGTCCGGCAGAGGTGGATGACTGACCGCTGGTATAGATTGCCCGGGGCGAGAGCTTGACGACATACCTGAGTAACTGGCTCTTGGCAATGCCCGGGTCCCCGATAAGAAGGACATGGATATCTCCCCGCAGGTGGCTGCCATCGGGCATTTCTTTGGTAATACCTCCGAAAAGCTGAAGGGCGATGGCCTCCTTGACATCTTCGTTTCCATAGATGGTCGGCGCGATGGAATGGGTTATCTTCCGGTAAATATTCGGATCGTTGGAGAGTGCAAGTATTTCTTCCTCATCCTTCTCCTCAATCTGGACTTCTTCAAATTCCTTCTCCGCAATCTCGATCGAGTTGCACTCAAGATAAATCTCAAAAATAGTGCTTTTCTCCCCGTGACTGACCCGCTGGACCGACCGGAGGATACCGTTGATGACCACCCGGTCTCCCGGTGCCACCCTGCCGGTCAGGTCATCAGTGGCATCGACATCAAGGGTCTGGGGTTGCTCCCCGCCCCGCAGTCCTTCCGGGGACTCCTGGATACGGAGCTTCTGGGAGTCAACGAACCGGGAACGTTTGGGGACAAGTTCCAGTTTCTTGAACGTGCAGCCATCTGTGGCACAGCCGTCCGGCTCGCGGAATTTCCCATAACCCTGTTCACGGACGGTGATATGTCCTCCCGGGCACCTGAAGTAGGCTTCGACTATCCGGGGGCGGACCTCCGTGGTCTTCCTGAGAATACCTTCGATACTGATGAAGGTGTTGATATGGTCGGAGCGGATCTGCCTGATAGCGATCTTTTTCGGGAGGTTGACAAACCTGATATTGAAATCTCTGGCTGCTTTTCCATCCTTGGTCTTGATCAGCTGATGAGCGGTGACCGCTGATTTTACATCCTCGATTACCTTCCCCGGATTCTCAAGGAGTTCGTCTGCTATTCTGAGGCCGGTCTTTCCGAAACTCTCAAGTTCACGGTAATCGATGACAACAGACCTTCGGTACGGATACTCCCTCGATAGCTCGGAAAGCTGCTTTTTATACCGGCTCTTGAGGAATTTACTCCAGTCCGCGTCCCGATCGATAATCTCAGCTTCCCGCTCCTCTTCCATCCGTCCACCTTCAGCCAAATCGCCTGGCATTGATTACGAACTGGGCAATCAGGGCATCCATCTGGAGGTCACTGGTTGCGCCTTCCGAGAGACGGAAATCGGTGGTTCCCAGCTGGTCGATAAGTGCAACCCGCAAACGTTCATCCATCGGCTTCCTGATAATTGCCCGGTAGCATTGATTTATCAGTTCATTCGGGGCTATTCCCCGTTCATGCAGAAGGGTTGAAAGAACCTGCTCTGCTCCTTCAAAATCTCCTGAAAGAGAGAGGTCCAGCAGTTCATCGATCTCCTCTGGTCTGGCTGTCGAGGTGATGGCATATACCATGGATTTCGAAATCTCGGGAGAAAGGATAGCCGCACCCTGGAGAGCATTAATCGCTTTTCGCATATCACCCTGGGCGATATAGGTTATCGCTTCAATGGCATCGCCGGTCAATTTCAGCTGCTCCTGCTCTGCGATGCGGTGTATCTCCCTGGCAATGGCATCCTGGCCAAGGGGTCTGAACCGGTAAATGGCACACCTGCTCTGGATGGGGTCGATAATCTTTGATGAATAATTACAGGAGAGAATGAAGCGGCAGGTCTGCGCGTAGCTCTCCATGGTCCTCCGGAGTGCAGCCTGGGCATCCGGGGTGAGTGCATCCGCCTCGTCGAGAAAAAGGATCTTGAAGGAAGCTCCGCTGAGCGGGGATGTACGGGCGAACTGCTTGATCTGGTTCCTCACTACATCGATACCGCGTTCATCCGAAGCATTCAGTTCGCGGAAGTTGAGGTGCCAGGCCTCACCGAAAAATTCACGCGCCAGCGAAATTGCGGCAGTCGTCTTGCCAACTCCGGCGCTGCCGGTGAAGAGGAGGTGCGGGAGACTTCCTGCCTTCACATAGGACTGGAGGCGCTCCACGATCTCGTCCTGGCCTACGATATCAGCAAGTCGTGCGGGCCGGTACTTTTCAATCCAGATGCTGTAGCTCTCGTCCATCTTCATTCCTTATCCTCTTTCAGCGGTAAAGATTATTGTTAATTCCTTCAGCCAGCTAGGATTATAAATTGCAGGTGTGCGATCCGAAATTGCCAGAGAACCAGGATGAGCCGGTAGGTCAGATGTGGATGCAGTGGAAAGGACTCTTCTGAATTATTCAAGATTCACTCTTGTGAAGGGCAGGAACAGGGTATCGTCTTCTTACCAGACGAATTCTTTTTCTGCCCAATTCTTTTTGTCTTTAAAAAAGGATTATTTCTCTTCGAAGAGCTCTTCACCCTTCTCTTTCTGGTAGTAGTAGTAGGCCAGTCCCGCGAGGATAACAACGAGCAGGACAACCGGAATCAGCCAGGCCAGCGGGAAGCGTGCCCAGAATGGCTGTGCCGGTGACACGGTGATCAGAGGAACCGGCGTGGTCTCGGGGGTCTCAAGAGTAGGTGTTACCGTCACCTCTGTTGTAGGAGTGGTCAGGACAACTCCGCCAGCATCTCCCCCTCCTTCCCCACTGTAAAGGCTGGATGTCAGATTTGTCGGAACAGTAGTTGGGATGGTAGTGATTACCGGAGAACCACCGCCACCTCCACCGCCCCCGCCGCCTCCACCGGCAGTGACCTTGCGGAAAGACGCAGAGATGGTGTGGTTTGCAGTTACATTGCTGAAGGTATATGTGCCGAGCGCTCCCTTCCCGTCGCCATCAATCAGGACATTCTGGATGGCGTAACCTGAAATCGCGGTTATGTTGAAAGTCGTGTTACTTCCGGGAACAACCTCGATGAGACCGCTCGGTACAATCACTCCCTCAATACCGGCGGTTGCATTGATGTAGTAGAAATCGATTGGAGACAGATTCGCATAGAGATGGATCGTTTCGTTCGCTTCCGGGTAATCGGTGATGGTATCAGCAAAGGGATAGTATCCGCCCTTGGTGACCGAAAACTCTCCGTAAGGAGTACCTGAAACATAGACCTGGACGAGGCGTGTCCCGTTCTCTATCGTACCTTTGAAATCATCATCAAAGTATACTTCGGCTCCCTCGACATTTGCATGGACCAGGAAGTACCCTGTTTCCCCGCCAATCATCGGCTTGACATCGATGTAATTTTCTTTTACGCTTGTATTATCTCCCCCTGCATTTCCAACGGTAAGGGTGACCGTGTAGTAACCGGGGCCAAGATAGGTATGAACAGGATTGTCACTGGTCGAATTCGTATCGTCCCCGAAGTCCCACATCCAGGTATCAGGGTTGCCGGTTGAGAGGTCACTAAACTGGACAGTCAGTGGAACGAAGCCAACCGTGGCATTGGCCTGGAAGGCAGCTACCGGGGGCTGGATACTCTGGTTCGTTACATTGATGAATCCTGATTTCAATTCTGAGTCACTGCCAAGGGTATTGCTTACCGTCAGGTTTACACTGTAAATACCCTCTGTCATGTAGGTATGTATCGGGTTTTCAATATCTGAAGCCGTATCGTCACCGAAATCCCATGACCAGGATGTCGGATCGTTTG
>CAYGWN010000058.1:0-7191 GCA_964353765.1 uncultured Methanoregula sp.
GTGGTGATTGTGTCTCTTCCCAGGTCTATAACGGTGTAATCCGGGGGATCCCACCTGACAAACGTCCCGTAATCTGTTGTCCAGTGGTACTGGAGAGATCCGGACGGGGATCCCGAATACCGGGGGGTGAGAGGGATTCCAACGGTGGAGGACATCATGGGGGAATAGAAATGGAGCGAAGCTGATATCGCCACATCCGGTTGCTGTGCAAGAATCAGCAGTGCTCCGGTGAGGATCAGGACACCGATGACGAGGTATGTCAGGGTACGGGGGTTGTTCATGGGATCATTCCTAAGCTCTGTCTCTCCTCTCCGGGGTTAAAATAATATGGGGAAACCATCCTGGCCACTCCTTTGCTACCCGGCGGTTCATCTTTCCAGAACTTTCCGCTGCCACGATTCAACCAAGACATCCGTGGGGGGATGGATCTGCAAGGTGGTTTCACTGCCCGGGGGATTCAGCTCGTTCTTCTTCTCTTTCTCTTCGGGTGATTTTTGTACCGGCTCCTTCCTCTTTCTCCACCACCGATAGGCCAGGTAGACGATAACCGCAAGGATGATGAGGGGGATAATCGAGATGAGAATGATGACCAGTCCGGCAGCAACGCCGAGGAAACCCACGATACCCTGGTTGATCACGGAGACAATCGAGTAGCCTTCCCCCTCCACCCACCGGTTCGGGCTCCTGCAGCGTCACGGTGATGGTAGCATAGTCGACCCGGTTGTCGAGGTACTTGAGCCTGCCGTTAATCCGGTCAAGCTCGACCTGGACCCGCTCTATCTGGGTCTGGACCTCAAGAATTTCGGAGACATTCTCTGCCATCTCCATGATCCGGTTATACTGGGCCAGCTGGTTGGCCAGGGCGGTCCTCTGTGCCTGCGGGGCATATTTCTCCCCGCGGGTGGCAGAGTTCTCCCCGTCCGGGGTGGTGAGGCATCCTGCACAGACCAGCACCAGGACGAGGAGACAGCTGATGAGGACGATACGCCGGCTCATATCCACCATTTTCGTAAAATCTGATAAATAATTTGTAGATTGCGATTTTTTTCGCATTTATGGGGATTTCGTCCGTTATTTCTTTGAGAATGCCGGTGATGCACTCACCGCGAGTGCATCTCGGCACTCTTCCGGATCTTCTTCATTACCTTTTCCCATGTCACGGTGACCAGGAAGCTTTCTTCCATGTACCCGATCATCTTTACAAACTTTTTCATGGGGATAGCTATGGTCAGGACATCCAGCATGACACAGGGACGGGCCGACGGTCAAACATGCCGAGTACAGCCTTCGGATTCTCCTTCTGCTGCTCGAGCCACGGGTAGTAGATGACCGACCCGCACCCTGCACCGAAAGGACAGGTGACACCGCCGTTCGGGTCACTCTGGTCGAAATTGGCAAGCGGGAAGAGCCCGGAGAGGACTTCCGGACGTGCAAAGAAGATTACCACTTCGGGAGTGTCATCTTCCGTCAGCTGGTCCCACCGCTTAAAGGTATAGAACAAGCCTCCCACCGGGATGTATTCCCGGTACTGGTCCAACTCATCCACGAGCTCCGGGGTCCGTTTATACCGTTCTCCTTCAACGACTCCGGGTTTTCCGGTGGAAAGGAAATAGCGGAAATCCAGGCTTCGTTCCGTTGCATAGCCCAGGTAAATTTTGCCCCGCTGCAGGAGAGTGATTCCTGGTCAAAGGTGAGGGAGACCCCTTTTCTGATTTTGGCCAGGTCATAGACCAGGCACTTCCAGGTTTTTGGGACCGGTGCTTTCTTTATCATCTCTCTCGCCGGTCCGATCCCGAAGGTGATCGGCAGCTCTGGCCATTCAAAATACTCATTCCACTGCCGTGTGAATTTATCACGCAGTCTGGTATCCATGGAAGGCCGTTTCATCCGGCAGTCTGATAATTCTATGGTAGAGGGGGCGCTGCAGTCCGGAATAACGGTCCTGGTCCTGAAAAGGTGCTCACGCAGTCTGTTCGGTATGATGGGATAACCTGGTGGTTCTCTGATCGGCCCGGGAGGTTCGTGTAAATTCATTATTTATAGAAAAAAAGGCAATATATCTGGTTATCCAGTTTATGGTGAGCTCCATGAATATGAAAAAAGACAGCATCAGGCTGATGCAGGTGCTAGCTGCCTGTTTTATCCTGGCATCCATGGTCCTGCCGCTAGCCGCCTTCCCCGAGGGTAAAGCTGCATCCGGGATTGAGGGCGCTATCGGAGTCCCGTATGGTAATCCCGACCCCCTGACGGAAGGTCCCGGCTCTGTCGCTCCCGGATATTCCTCACCCGTAGCGACATTCCCCGAAAGCTCTGCCGGCAGCGGATCATCCCTTCCGGCCACCAGCGAAGGGCACGGGACTTCCCGGTCACTGCTTGCCGAAAAGGTTACCGGATACGGCGGGCAGACAGCTACCGGGTTTTCCGGCAAGGGACTGCTGATCGACAAACTGGCTGGCAGGAGCAGTGTCCCGTCGAACCCGGTCGGCGGTAACTCCCGCGTGGTCTCCGGCGAGGGGACGGTCCGTTTTATTGATCTCGATGGAGGTTTCTACGGTATCGTCACTACAACAGGAGAACAGTATCGTCCTGATAACCTCCCTGCTGCGATGAAACATGAGGGGCTCCGGATAAGGTTTGAGGGAGTGGTCCGGGATTCAGCGCCGGATACCCTTACATGGGGAAGAACACTCTCCCTGACCGGCATCAGCTTGTCCGGCGGGCAGATCTCATCGTCAGGCACGGTGAAATACATTGAGCTTGAAGGAGGTTTCTTCGGGATCATCACCCCGGATGGGAGGAAATACCTGCCGTTAAACCTTCCCAAGGAATTCCAGGTCGACGGAATGCCGGTCACCTTCACCGCCCGTGAAAAAACGGATCTGGCTACCATTTTTATGTGGGGAACACCGCTCAATCTCGAATCTATCGATTCACTGGGAAGACTGTCTTTGCCCCTCGAGGGATCCTGGTCCCTCATGACTTACAATGGTCGTTCCCTTAACCCGGGTACCATGATCACCGCAGAGTTCGGTCCGGACGGGAAGGTTGCCGGAACTACCGGGTGCAACCAGTATGTTGCCCGTTACACCGCAACCGGGTCAGGTCTGAGGATTGGTACTGTCGGTTCCACAAAGATGTACTGTTCCTCCCCTAAAGGGATCATGGAACAGGAGCAGGAATTCCTTGCCCTCCTTGCGAGGGCAGCATCCTGGACCATGAACAACGGGAACCTGGTGATCCAGGATGCCCAGGAGAGGGAGATCCTTGTCTTTTCCTCAGCAATCACCGATAAACCTGCCCTGATCATTGAATATTCCCGTATGGGGGGTATCGCGGGAGAGGATGATATCCTCGTTCTGTTTACGAATGGATCCGGCACCGTGACCCGCAGGGGCATCTCCCAATCCGTAAAAGTACCCCAGCCGGTCATGGCAGATCTCATCTCCCATATCACGGCAGCAGATTTCCCCACGCTGAAAGAGCACTACCCTGCTCCCATCGAAGGGGCGGATTACTTCACCTACACCCTCACCGCTGGGGGGAGAACGGTTGTGACCGAGGATACCGGTGTCCCCCCCATCCTCGTGCCGATCATCAACATACTTAATGATATTATTTCGAGTGCTCGCATGACGGTGGAGCCCGGCCGCTCACGCATCCCCAACTTTTTTTAATGTTATCCTGCCTGCCGGAACGAAGCGGCAGGCATTAACACCCCCCGAATTCTGCACACTGCGGCGGGAAAAGAACCGGTATATTCTTCCCCGGTAATCCCCTATGGTTGAGAACAAGAGATCCGGATGTCGCAACGACGGATTGTTATTGTTGGATTGATGGTCTTGCTACTCTGTCTGATGGTGCCGGTGCAGGCGTACCATATCCCGACCGTGAGTGAAGGGTTGCTCTCAGAACAGGGCTGTTACGTTGGGGCGTACCTGGGGGGGAACCAGGGTGCAAATGACCCGAAATCCGTGAATTTCTTCATGAAAGCCCAGCCAAACCCCTACGAGACCCAGTACCTTGACCAGCCGGCTGACTACGGTGAAAAAAAAGGGAGGGGCATTTCCGGCATTGATACGGGGATCTCCTCCTTCCACAGTGATCTGGATGCCATTCAGCCCGGGAGTCTGTTCTCCCCGGTATTTCGCTGGATATCCTGTCAACCACCGGTGAACAGGAGGAACACCTGCAACCACCTGACCAGTACTGTCATATCAATCTGCCCAGGAATCCCTTGGTCATTGACCGGATTATGCAGTATCTGATGGCCCCGACTGGAAAGAACGAGGCCCTTCTGGTATTACCAGCAGGTGGCAACCGGTGATTTCCTAGGGAACCCCGGCAAATGTTGCATGGATCTGGCGATCGGTATGCACACGGGAGAAGGTATAGCTGGTGATTGCACCCTTTGACTGTCCGTCCACCATCACATCAGCGACCTGGTATCCATCCGAGGGAGTGACGCCAAATCTCTGAGCGGCACCAGCGACGACTGAAACCTGTCCGGCAGGGGAGATGCTGCCCCCTGTACCCGCTGTCGCGGTAATAGTATAGTGGGGAGCCACTGCAAATGTTGCGTGGATCTGGTGATCGGAATTGATATTGGAGAAGGTATACCAGGAGGTTGCGCCCTTTGACTGTCCGTCAACGATAACGTCAGCGATGTGGTATCCAAACGAGGGCGAAACGAAAAATCTTTGAGCGCCTCCCTCGGTCATCAAAACCTGTCCAGAGGGGGAGATACTGCCCCCTGTACCTGCCGTAGAAGTGATATTGAACCTGGCCTGCCCGGAGACAACATAGACGGTAATATGTTTAACATCCCTGATTTCGGGGCTCTCATTCACATAAATGAGAATATCAAATGTTCTGGTCTCAGTCGGAACGTATGAATAACTCACTTTCCTCGATCCAAAGGGAATCGTAATTTCTGGAGATACAGGAATGCCATCTTCGTAAATACCCAGGGTGGCAACCCGGCTTAGCTTCGGCTTATCACGAAAGTCATGATACCCTGTTGCGGTTATCTGAATGTCGACCACACCGCCAGTTACCCTCAGTTCTATCCATGGATTTTTTTCTAATTTTATGGTCTGGGAGAACCCATACCTGGAATTTGTGATGGTCACATCAAGGGCGTTGATAGAGACCTGGTCTGGTGGAGGAGGAGTGGATAGTACCCGGATGTTGAGGCCGGTCATCCCGCCGGCATGGAACGGGATGGATGACTGCCAGGGGCCGCTGGTATTGACATCAGAGACTTCTGCCGGTTTACCATTTACAGAGAAGGTGATGGGGGCACCATCCTCAATGCAACCCCGCACTACCAGGTGCTGAGCGGTGTCACCGGAAGAACCATAGGAACCATCCGGGTCGGTGGCCACGGGGTTTCCTGTTCTGTTTGACCAGATACCTGGTCCAGCCGCTGCTACCAGTGTGGAGTACGGAGCAGGTTCACCATTTATGGTCACGTTACCATAGAAGAGGTGCGGGAGTTGGTGTGAACAGTCTGGTTCGACGGTAACAATGACTGTGGCGGTGTTGGAATCCCAGGTTCCGTCATGAGCTCTGAAGCTGAACGAATCAGTACCGGTATAGTATGCATCAGGAGTATAGACAACCTTGTTTCCGGTGATTTCCCCCAGTGTTCCGTGCAGAGGTCCCGGACCGGTACTGAACACCATAGCATCACTATCAGGATCGGTTGCATAAAGGGTAATTTCCACCGGCGTTTCCCCGGTGGTGGTCATATTGCTATCGTATGCGACCGGAGGGTAACACCATGGCACCAGGCTGATCTCACCTCCGGTTCCATCGTTGTCATTTCGATCCAGATCTTGAAATTCATCTTGGCCTACGGATGTGCCATACTCATAACAGGCCCGGGCTTCGCATCGTGATGAAAAATTATCATAATCAAGATCTTCTCCTGAACAATTGCCCACTGCTACTGCTGATGACGGAATGATCAATACCGCTAGGGCCAGCCAGGCAATTCCCAGAAGTTTTATATAATCCATCATAATTATTGTGGAAAATAAAGTAAACATTTATAATATAAAAAATGTCTTGAACTTAAAGGTTAGCAATACCACAAAATAGATTATTTTTCATATTCGCTTTGTAGCAGCAACGACGATTGGGGAGGGTATGGCCCAGTCCTTACCCGGGGTACACTGTTCCCGATTGATCAAAGGAGAAGTTATGAACAGGATTAAACTTCGAGATCCATGGACCCCTCGCAATGACCCCCCTGCTACCAACTTCGAGTGCTGGTATAATTCCTTCAATCAGACCAAAAATCAGTCCTTAAATCGCTCCAATATTTGCGATACTCAGGACGTCCTACGGTTTCAATTCATACGTGGAAATAGTGATTTGTCACCCTCTGTTGGGGAGAAGGATCATAGGGGGCAAGTATTTAAGGGTGGTGTATTGTGGCTGGAGGCCAAGAAAGGCCCTCGCTTTCTCACCATTACTTTTATTTATCCATATTGTGATCCCGCTCATTATGCCACTGTTTATTGTCCTGGGAAAATTGACCGACAAGGCCATCCAGAAAATGAAGGAAGCGAAGGAAAGGGATGAGAAGGGAGAGCAAATCATCAAAGCAGCCGGGGGAAAACTCATCACCCTCTATTACACCTTCGGCCGCTACGATTTCGTGGCAATCGTTGAATTACCATCCGCTGAAATTCTTGCGAAAGTAATTCTCGAGATAGCCAGGTGGGGGACGGTCAGTACAGAAACCATGACTGCTATCCTTCCGGAACAGATGTATGAAATGGCAGGGGGGACCTAGGAATACCTCACGGATTATCCTGTTCCCGCTCAGCACGAAAAGCGGGCGATATAATCCGGCTCTGTCTCGTGAACAGGTGACAGTGGCGACAGGATAGGGGGGAGAATGCTCACAATCCGGGTGAAACTCTCCGGGAAACTATATTATTCTACCGTATATATCAAACACCATATACTGACCAGGTGGTAATTCTATGAGAACGGGATGTTTCACACATATTCTTTTTGTTCTTCTTGCTCTTGGCATGTTCATTTCGGTAACGGCAGCCGGTGATGCTCTGGTGGGCAATTACACCATCACCGCCACAAACAGCACGGGGGGCACCATCAATCCCTCCGGTCCTGTTGAAGTCACCCCGGGGGCAAACCTGACTTTTGTTATGACCCCTG
>CAYGWN010000059.1:0-19942 GCA_964353765.1 uncultured Methanoregula sp.
GGAATCTCAATATCCCTGTAACAGGAACTCTCCGGTCCTTATTGGCAGAAGCGGGCTGATAATCCCGACCGGCAGGGCTATGACGCTGATGAGGCAATTATCTGGATAATACGGAATATTTTGATGTATGAAAACCGGTGATGAAGAAGGACATTTGCAGGGACAGGTTGCCCGCTGCCGGAGAGCGGTCCGTAGATACAAGGACTTCATAACGCTTGCACTCCTGGTGACCTTCATCTTAGTTTTTCCCCTGCTTGAGACAAGTGCCGCCGGAGATCTTTTCATGGTCTTCCTGGTAAACCTGTTTCTCCTCTCTGCCCTGTATTCTGTCAGTGACAGCCCGCGAGAGCTGGCGATGGGGATCCTCCTGGCGGTTCCATCCCTTCTTACCGGGTGGACCTGGTTCTTCATGCCTTCGGATACGGCATTGATCTCGCTCATGGTGACCCTGGTACTTTTCTTCACCTACATCCTTCTGGTCATTTTACACCGGATCCTGCTGGCACGGGTAGTGACCAGCATCGAGATCTGCCGGGCGGTCCTGGTATACATCATGATCGGGCTTGTTTTCGGGATGATCTATATGCTGCTGGAGATCCTCTCCGGTGGTTCGTTCATAGCAGGCCGTGGTGAACTGACTCTTTCTGCCCTTTTTTACTTCAGTTTCGTATCCCTCTCAACTGCCGGATTCGGGGATGTCTTTGCCGTTGCTCCCCTGGCCAGATCGGTGGTCATCATTGAGATGCTGGTCGGAGTGATGTATATGGCCGTGCTCATCGGGCTCCTGATTAATGCCCATTACAGCACCCGCTACTCCCGCCAGCGGGATGATACATACCAAGGGAGAGAAACAGGTGGTCTTGCAGAAGAGGACAGGAATCATCGGTTTTTCTCGTCCAGTGGACCTCTCGTCCTGCTTGCCGTTGCTGTCATGCTCAATCTTGGGATTTCTGTTGCCATGGTCTCCCTTGGCCTCCCGTTCTTCCTGGATACCGTGGGTACTTCCCTGGCTGTCCTCCTGGGTGGATTTTATATCGGGGCCCTGGCCGGGGTGCTGTATAACCTGATCATGGCCGTATCGATCTGGGAACCCATCACCCTCGTCTGGGCAGCCAGCAGCGTCATCGTTGCAGGAATGACATGGATGTTCTGGCGGGAAGGATGGGTGGATGTACGAAAACCGGTGCGACTGGTCCTGGCAGGCATTGCCACCGGGGTAATAAACGGACTATTTGTTTTCGGGATCATCATGCTTCTGCATCTGGAGTTCTATTCCGGAACGGCAGGCATCACCATACAGATGACCGGATTTTTCCATAACGCACAGGCCGGGCTCATTTCTGCCGAACTGCTGGTTGAAATCGTTGATAAAACGCTGGCACTGGTCCTTGCTGCCGTCCTTGCGCTCCTGCTGGGCGGATTATTACCTTCAGGGAAACAAGGCAGGGGAAAAAACAGGTGATCAGCATGCGAGGGGTGGGATTCGAACCCACGGACTCCTGCGAGAGCGGATCTTAAGTCCGCCGCCTTTGGCCTGGCTTGGCTACCCTCGCACCCACCCATATATGGTTCCTCTGTCTGTTTAAAGAATTTGAACGGAATCCGGGCTCATCCCCCGGTCCCGGGTATCATTTTTTCCCTTCCTGGTGACGGCGACTGCCCGTTTTTTATCTGCAGCAACGCTATCTCTTCCTGATGACCGAAAAGATCAGGACAGGAACAAATGTCTTTGTCTACCCGATGCCGGTCACCCTTCTCGGGGTGAATGTCGGAGGAAGGGCAAATTTCATGGCGCTCGGGTGGGTTACGCGGGTCAACGCACATCCCCCCCTGATCGGGTGCGGGGTCGGGAGGCACCACTACACCGTCTCCGGCCTGAAGGAGAACCAGACGTTCAGCATCAACTTCCCCGATGCATCGATGATTGAGAAGGTCGATTACTGCGGTCTTGTTTCCGGGAAAGATGTGGACAAGAGCGGGCTGTTTCCCGTCTTCTATGGCAGCCTGGAGACTGCCCCCCTGATCAGGGACTGCCCGCTCTGCCTGGAATGCCGGCTGGTCCAGTCGGTGAGCTTCCCGACCAACGAGTTCTTCATCGGGGAGATCGTGGAGTCCTATACCGAAGAGCAGTATATGACCGATGGAAAACCGGACATCAGGAAGATCAATCCCCTCCTGCTCACCATGCCGGACAACCGGTACTGGGTGGTGGGAGATCATACTGGAAATGCCTGGAGCATTGGGAAACAGCTGAAGGGCAGGTAACCGGACCTTCTGGGTTCAGTGAGAACGATATCCATGAACGAGTGATACAGGACTGGCGATAAAACCTGCTTGTTTTTTTATTTCGCTGTCTGAACTATCGATAAGAGAGCGAGAATCCTCCAACGGTGGAAAGAGGTGATCATGGTCATCTCTGCACTAACCATTTAAACCCTGGTGTGCTATCGTTCCCCTGATCATTGCTTGAGATGGTATCCATGAAGAAAATGTATCTGGTTCTGATTGCTCTTGCCGTTCTTCTCCTCTCCTTCTGCCTGCCGGCAGGGGCTGCACTGCAGACATTCACCTACCGGGGCTATGTCACTTCCGTCACCCCGGAAACAGGCAACCTCAGCCTTGTGGCCACCCACCGGTGGGGTTGTTCGTATGAGAACAATACCACGAACTGCGGCTGGAGACCGGTTACCCCGCAGCCACTTACCGGGACTGTCCCGACCAATGAAGTGTTCACGGTCGCACGAGGCGGGACCATGGTCGAAGCTGCGAGTATGGGCACCCCGGGAGGTTCCTGGACCGGTATCGGGCTGCTGGTACCGGTCTATGACCAGGGAGGATGGTATGCAACCGACATCTTTGGGGATCTCCCCTCCCTGCCGGCTCCGTTCATCAGTGCGTATGCGGTCTCCGCAACCACGGAGCCCGATTGTATCAACTGCACCGGAAATCGCTGTCCGGCAGACTCTGCTGCGGTCTCGATCTTCAGGGGTGGCGGACTCCAGGGGAACGGAACCCTCCTCCCCGGTGAGGCTCAACGGTATGAGGACGGAAAGGACCATTCAGCAGTCTCGGTACGTTTCATCCACGGCCAGGCCTCCTCCGCGCTCTGCCCCAATATGTCAGGTGGAATGGGGGGTATCCAGCCGGTTTCGGTCTTCGTTGTCCACGTTGACCCGCCCAAGGCCGGGCCGATCCCTTCCCCGCAGACCTCCACCGGCACTCTTGCGGTGACCTCCATGCCCTCCGGCGGAAAGGTAATCCTTGATGGAAGGCTGGTGGGGCTGACGCCGTTCTCCCGATCCGGACTCTCTCCGCGGGAATATACACTCCGGATTGAGAAGGAGGGCTATGCTACCTGGAGGAAGAATGTAACTATCACCCCGGGGCACTATTGTACGTGGACCGCCCGGCTCGAACCACTGTATGGCAGCCTGAGCATACGGTCGTATCCCCTGAATGCCAGCATATCCCTTGACGGTTCACCGAAGGGGTCCACCCCGCTGATCCTTACCGGGATTCCATCCGGCATGCATGCGGTGGAGCTATCCAAACCGGGTTATACAACCACAGGGAGCACGGCGAGGGTGACTGGTGGCGGGATTGAGCTGGTATACCTGGAACTCCCGCCGGTCACGACCGCCCCCGGATAAGACGCTGCAACCCGTGCCCGTTCACCCATGAATATGCAGCATCCGTGAGAAAGGGACGCGGAGACCTTTTTTTTTAGAACGGTCCATCGGATCCGCTGGTGGGTGTGCCTCCCTTCACTTTTATGGGAAAGATCGAAAATCCCCGAAACCTGTTGCATACCCCCGGGCAATGACCGAGGCCCCGAGCAGGGGGGCATCACCGTCAAGCCTGGTCAGGGCAATGTCAGGCAGTGCGAGGTACCGGTCAACTGACTCCACCATGAGCGGAAGCAGGAGATCCGCATTGGCAAGCATGACCGCACCGTCAAGGATGACAAGCTCCGGATCATAGGCAACGATGACATCGGATATCCCGCGGGCATTGATCGCAGCCAGCTCGCCAAGGAACCGGATAAGATTCTCATCCCCCTCCCGTGCAGAAATGAAGATATCCTCTGCGTTCCCGGTCTCCCGGCATTCCAGGCCATGGGAGTGACACCACGCGGCAAAGAACCGGGGGATGTATCGCCCTGATGCATATCCTTCCCAGTGCCCGGAATGTCCGCAGCTGCAGGTGAGGTTATAGACGTCATCAACATGCAGATGGCCGATCTCCGCGGCGTTTCCTGCCCGTCCCAGGAGGATCCTGCCACCCGATACAACACCACCCCCGATACCGGTTGATATAGTGACGTAGACTGCATGGTCCCGGTCCCGGCCCCGGCCATACTGCATCTCGCCGAGGATCCCGGCATGACAGTCATTTACCATCCGGACCGGGAGACTGAACATACGGGAGAGCGGGCCGGTAAGCGGGACATCACGGAAGGGGAGATTGGGCGGGTTGAGCAGGATACCCTGCAGGACATCGACCGGCCCCGCGACAGAAAGCCCGATACCTGCGATCGCTCCAGGGGACTGGTACCTGGAGACCTCCGTTATCAGCTCAGCCAGGAAGCTGATCAGGACCCCGGGATCAGCATCGCGGGACGGGGTTTTCCTCCCGATCTTCTTCCTGATCGTGCCGTTCTCATCGACAATCGCCGCCCTGGTGTTGGTGGCGCCGAGGTCCACGGCAACCGCTGGGTCCATGCAACCGCGGTTTGACGGGGAGGATGATGAAGCTTCGCGGTCCCTTCCGGAAAACGTATCAACCGGTACTATCAGAACAGATGAACTATTGTGGAAATTCACCTGAAAGGCTGGACGGAGCTTGAGGGTAACCGGCTTTCCCGGGAAGAGCTCCAGGAGATACTCCGGCAGGACCCCGCATGCGTCTCCCGCCTGGGGGGTGAGTTCTTCATATCCTGGAACGGCTGCAGGGCCCGGGATCTCTTTGGTATCATTCCCGGGGATATTGATCCCGGCACAGTGGTTTGTGACGGGAAGCCGGTCCGCAGTATCCTTCCGGACCCGCCCGGCATGGATCTTGAGGAGGCGATCGTATCGGCCGTGAGACTCCGGAGCGACCGGGGGATCTGTGCACTCTCGGGCGGGGTCGACTCCTCACTGGTGGCAAAACTCGCCGGGCTCCCCTGCCTTGCCATCGGTCGTACCGGATCGCACGACCTGGCACAGGCACGGAAAGCGGCCGATGCACTGGACCTTCCCTGCGAGTTCGTGGAGATTGCCGGACAGGATATCCGGGAGGCGCTCGATGCCGTCCTCCCGGTTCTTCCCTGTCCCGGGCCGGTGGATACCGCTATCGCCATCACCCAGTACCTGATCACCCGGTCAGCCAGGGAGATGGGCCACGAACGGGTACTCTCCGGCCAGGGTGCAGATGAGCTCTTCGGGGGATATGCCCGCTACCTGGGTTCTGCTGACCTTGAGCGGGACCTGGAAAAGGATGTTGCCGGTCTCCGGCACCAGATATTCCGCGACCAGTCTGTTGCCGCCCTGAACCGGACGTTCCTGTCCCTCCCCTACCTTGATGTCCGGGTCGTGCGCGCCGCACAGGCCATCCCCTCCTCAGACAAAATACGGGACGGCGTCCGGAAACGACCGCTGCGGATGGTCGCTGCCCGGCACATTCCCCCGGAGATTGCATACCATGAGAAGAAAGCCATGCAGTACGGGACCGGGGTCTGGAAACTCCTGCAGGGCCTGGCACGTACCAATGGTTATAAACGGTCTTTGCAAGGGTACTTAGATCAGAAAAGACCGGACCGGTGAAGGGTGCTATGGTATCTGAGCATGACGTGGAGCATATCGCTGAGCTTGCCGATATCGGAATTTCCAGGGAGGAACTGGCAGAGTTCACCGGCCAGTTCAACGGGATCCTCGATTACTTCGATATCCTCGACCAGGTCGAGGCTGCCGGGGCCGGGGAGCAGGATCTTGCCAATATCTTCCGCGAAGACGAGATCGAACCCTCCCTTACCCAGGAAGAGGTTCTCTCCAATGCCCGGGAGACAGAGGACGGGTTCTTCCGGGCACCGAGGGTGATGTGAGTGCCGTCTGTGACGTTTTCTCCCGAAGACCGGTTCCACGCCTTCATCACCACCCTCCCGGGGGCTGAACCGGGGCCAGGCCGTCTTTCCGGAATCCCTGTCGCGGTCAAGGACAATATCTCCACCCGGGGAATCCCCACCACCTGCGGCTCCCGGATCCTCGAGGGATATATCCCTCCCTACGACGCCCACGTTGTCTCCCTGCTGAAGAGGGAGGGAGCGGCGATCATCGGGAAGACGAACATGGACGAGTTCGGGATGGGTACCACGACCGAAAACAGCGGTTTCGGCCCGACCCTCAACCCGGCCGATCCCACCAGGGTCCCCGGCGGTTCATCGGGTGGCAGCGCAGCAGCGGTGGCATCCGGTATGGTCCCGCTGGCCCTCGGTACTGACACCGGGGGTTCGATCCGCTGCCCGGCGGCCTTCTGCGGAATCACCGGGCTCAAACCCACCTACGGGAGGGTGTCCCGGTACGGTCTCATCGCGTATGCGAACTCCCTCGAACAAATAGGACCCATGGCACGGACGGTACGGGAGGTCTCGCTCCTGATGGAGATCCTCACCGCGTATGACCCCCGCGATTCAACCACCATCAACTTCCCCTACCGGCATACCCCTGACCCGGAGATACGGGGGACCAGGATTGGGGTTCCCGAGGAATATTTTGGTGAAGGGGTGGACCCCCGGGTCGCTTCCGTGGTATGGGATGGCATCACCCTCCTCGAACGCCGCGGGGCCGAGGTCGTCACCTGCCGGATGCCGAGCATGGCCTATGCCCTGGCAGCCTACTACGTCACCTGCACCAGCGAGGCGAGCTCCAACCTGGCCAGGTTCGACGGTGTCCGCTACGGGCCGCCGGCAGATACCCGGCCCCCGTGGCACGAGGCATTCCAGGAACGGCGGCGGGAGGGTTTCGGGGCCGAGGTCAGGAGAAGAATAATGCTCGGCACCTTTGCCCTTTCATCCGGATACTACGGCAAGTACTACGCCAAGGCCCAGGCAGCCCGCCAGCAGGTCAGGGATGACTTTGTCCGGTTGTTCAGGACGGTCGATGTGATTGCCGGTCCGACCATGCCCACGGTGGCCTTCAGGCTGGGCGAGAAGACCGATCCTCTCTCCATGTACCTCTCTGATATCCTGACCGTCCCTGCCAACCTTGCGGGGGTCCCCGCGATATCCGTGCCCTGCGGGAGATCGGAAGGGCTCCCGGTCGGGCTCCAGATCATGGGCCAGTGGTTCCGCGATGAGAAGGTCATCGATGTTGCCTGCGCCTTTGAACAGGGGGTATCTGCATGACTGACACCGCTGGTGCTGCACCGGTCACACAACCGGTGACCAGCACGATGGCAGCCGATGATGAGGTCATTATCGGCCTGGAGATCCACTGCCAGCTGGCAACCAGGACAAAACTCTTCTGCGGCTGTTCAACGGATTACCGCGATGACCAGCCAAATACCCACGTCTGCCCCATCTGCCTCGGACTCCCCGGCTCACTGCCCCGCGTGAACCGGAAGGCGGTCGAATTTGCCCTCCGGGTGGGAAAAGCCTTCAACTGCACGATCGCGAAGGAGGCCGAGTTCGCTCGGAAGAACTACTTCTATCCGGACCTCAACAAGGGGTTCCAGATCACCCAGTATGACAAGCCCCTTGCCGTGAAAGGCTACCTTGACATTGAGGGTGATGAGGGTGAGAAGAGAGTCAGGATAACCAGGGTCCACCTGGAGGAAGACCCGGGGAGGCTGGTGCACAAGGGCGGTTCCGATCGCCCGAAATACTCGCTGGTCGACTACAACCGCGCCGGCATTCCCCTCATCGAGATCGTTACCGAACCTGATCTCAGGTCACCAAAAGAAGCCCGGAGGTTCCTGAACAAGCTCCGGGCAACCCTTGAGTACCTGGGCGTTTTTGATAGCGAGAAGGAAGGATCGCTCCGGGTCGATGCCAACATCTCCATCCAGCCAAAAGGCTGGTTTGAACGGGAGGGGAAGGGAAAGGCAGACAGGGGAAGGGTCGAGGTGAAGAATATCTCCTCATACAAGGGGGTTGAAAAGGCGCTGACCTTTGAAATTACCCGCCAGAAGAACCTGATACGGAGAGGGCAGAAGCTTGAATCTGCCACCCGGCACTTCGTGGAAGCCCGGGGGATCACCACCTCCTCGCGGAGCAAGGAGATGGAGCAGGACTACAGGTACTTCCCCGAACCTGACCTCCGTCCGCTGCGGGTCCGGGACCGGGCAGCAGAGATCGTCCTGCCCGAACTCCCCGATGCCCGCCGGGCCAGGTTCATGGAACAGTACGGTTGTTCACCCAGCCATGCCAGGACCCTGACCGGCGAGCTCAGGGTTGCCGAATTCTACGAAACGGTTGCCGGTGCCGATGCCATGCTTGCGGCAACCTGGGTCGCAGACACGCTCCTCGGCGAGCTCAACTACCGGGACATGAGTATTGTCAGGGTGCCACCCGATACATTCCGTGAACTCCTCTTCCTCCTCAAGGGAGGAAATATTACCGATAAAAGCGGTGTTGAAATCCTGCGGCTCATGCTCGACCAGCTGAAGGAATCGGGCTGCTGTGAATCACCACGAGAGTGTGTCAACCGCCTGGGACTCACGGTCCTCGTAATCACGCCGCTTGCCGCGACAGGTGAGGACCCCATCGTGAAGGCAGCACAGGAGACCATCGCCGAACAGCCCCAGGCAGTCGCTGACTACCGGAACGGGCGGAAAGAGGCGATGAACTTCCTCGTTGGCCAGGTCATGAGGAAGACCCGGGGATGCGCAAAACCATCTGACGTGAACGCCGTGCTTTCGAGACTCCTCGAGGGGGAGGGGTAATATCCCGATGCACCTGATTGTCGCTGAGAAGAACATATCAGCCCACCGCATCGCTGCCATCCTTGCCGGAAAAGAGAAGCTCTCGGTATCCAGGGATGCAGGGGTCCCGGTCTACCGGTTCAACGAATGTGCCGCAATCGGTCTCCGGGGCCATGTTGTGGAGATCGATTTTGAGGAGGGGTACACAGACTGGAGGAGCAGGGAGAAGACTCCCCGGAGTCTGATCGATGCCGGGACCATCAAGGTACCAACCGAGAAGAAGATCGTCCTGCTCCTGCAGAAGCTCTCCCGCTCAGCCGACCGGGTCACCATCGCTACCGACTATGACACTGAGGGGGAGCTGATCGGCAAAGAGGCCTTTGAACTCATCCGCCAGGTAAATCCCGGTGTCAGCGTGGACCGGGCACGGTTCAGCGCTATAACCCCTGATGAGATCCGTCATGCGTTTGGAGCCACGACCGCTATCGACTTTGACCTCGCTGCGGCCGGAGAGGCCCGGCAGGTCATCGACCTCATGTGGGGGGCATCGCTCACGCGGTTCATCAGTTTGGCTGCCCGGCGGGGCGGGGCCAATATCCTGTCAGTCGGCAGGGTCCAGAGCCCCACCCTGGCCATGATCGTCGACCGGGAAAAAGAGATCGAGGCCTTTGTCCCCCAGCTGTACTGGGAGCTCTCACTTTTAACCGAAAAAGACGGCGAAGTAGTCCAGGCCCGGCACCAGACAGCACGGTTCTGCGAAAAGGCGGCCGCCGTTGCCGCACGGGACCGGACGACTGAACCGCTGGTGGTCACTGATGTGAAGGAGGGGAACAAGACCGAGCGGGCCCCCGTCCCCTTTGACACCACCGGCTTCATCGTCGCTTCAGCCCGGCTCGGGTTCTCTGCAGCACGTGCCATGCGGGTGGCCGAAGACCTCTACATGAACGGGTACATCTCCTACCCGAGAACGGATAACACGGTCTACCCCACTTCCCTTGACCTGACGGGAATTCTCCGGACGCTCCGGCCGACCGAGTTTGAACAGGAGATCGACTGGGTGATGGCCAACCGGAGACCAGTCCCGACCCGGGGGAAGAAATCGAGCACCGACCATCCGCCCATCCACCCTGCCTCTGCAGCCACCCGGCAGTCTCTTGGTGACGAGCGGTGGAAGATCTACGAGCTGGTGGTCCGCCGGTTCCTGGCAACCCTGTCACCGGATGCCCGGTGGCGCACCATGAAGGTGACCTTTGATGCAGGGGATGAACCCTTTGCCGCGACCGGGGGTCAGCTCATTGAACCGGGGTGGCGGAGGGTCTACCCCTACAGCAGTGCAAAGGAGTACCTGCTCCCGGCCATGACTGCGGGGGAGAGACTCCCCCTGCGGGAAGTCAGCCTCGAAGAGAAGGAGACCCAGCCCCCGCCCCGCTACAGCCAGAGCAAACTCATCCAGCATATGGAAGAGCAGGGCCTGGGGACCAAGAGCACCCGGCACGAGGTAATCCAGAAACTCATCTCCCGCAAGTACGTGGAAGGAAATCCGCTCCGGCCAACCCTCGTGGGACGGGCAGTCACTGAATCGCTCGAAAACCATGCTGATACCATCACCCGGCCGGCCATGACCCGGACGCTCGAGGAACATATGCAGCAGATCAAGGAGAAGATGCGGAGCGGGAAAGATGTGGTCTCCGAATCACGGGGGATGCTCCATGCCGTCTTTGACCAGCTCGAGACCCATTGCCACGAGATAGGGAACGAGATCATGGAGCAGACAGCAGAAGAGCTCATCCTTGGCCCCTGCCCGGTCTGCAGCCGTGACCTCCGCATCCGGCACCTCCGGAACCAGACCCAGTTCATCGGCTGCTCCAACTACCCGGAATGCTCCTTCAATATCGGTCTGCCGATGGCCATGTGGGGTCGTGCCCTGCGGACCGATTCCATCTGCCAGATCCATGGACTCCACCATGTCAGGCTGGTCCGGAAGGGGAGCAGGCCCTGGGAGATCGGCTGCCCCCTCTGCCACCACATCGAATCCAACCGGGAGGCCCTCTCGCTGGTCCCGTCCATGACTCCCGGCTTCCAGCAGGCCCTGACCAGCGCACACATCTATACCATTTCAGAACTGGCTCATGCCGAGAACCTTGGAGAGATCCTCGGGATTTCCCCTGGAGAGGCCGGGAAAATCCGGGAGGAAGCCGGCGGAGTGCTTGGTCTGCTCCGCCGCCGGTCAGAATGCCGGAAACTGGTGAGAAGGATGCTTGCCCCCAAAAAAGGGAGGAGCCCGGCCAAGATCATCAAAAAACTGCAGGAGGCGGGGATCAATGACATCGCGGCCCTTGGTCAGGCAGACCCGGCCCTCCTGAAAAAGGTGGGCATCATGGACAGTGAAGCCGAGTCCCTCCTCCTTGAAGCACAGATGGTGGAGAACGACCGGGTCCTCAGAGCGGCCGGAATACCGGCCGCGAGTATCAGAAAGTATCTCGGTGCCGGGATCGTCTCCCCGGATGACCTTCTCTCCATCCCTCCGGCCTCCCTGGCAGAACGGACGGGGCTCTCCCTTGCAACGGTCCAGCGCCACGTGGATATGATGGCACGGTCCAGGGGAGAGACCCCCCCTCCCAGGTATACGAAGGCACAGGTCAGGAAAGGCGAGAAGGAACTCCGTTCTGTCCCGGGACTGACCAGCACGGCCCTCGGAAAGCTCCGGGATGCCGGGGTTATCAACGGAACGCTCCTGCTTGCGGGAGACCCGGGGACCCTTGCCGGCCGGACCGGGATTCCGGAAGGAAAGATCCGGAACTTCCAGGCCGTGCTGCGGGAAAGGGCAAAGAAGAAAAACGACGAGGTCATAGTTATCTGAGGTGCGGACGATGCATACCAAGTGGAAGAACTGGGCTCACGTGACAAAACTTGATCCTGACAAGATACTTCCTCCCGGGTCGATACCCGCAATCGCCGCCAGCGGGACTGATGCCCTCATGCTCTCGGGCACCCTCAACGTGACCCTTGAGAAGCTGGAGAGCCTCCGGAAAGAGGTTGCAGCATCCGGCCTGCCCCTGGTCATGGAGCCTGCCGGCCCGGAGGCCGTCATGATCAACGGCATCGACCTGCTCTTCGTCCCGAGTGTACTCAACTCTGCGGATGTGCGGTGGATTGTCGGCAAGCACCGGGACTGGGTCCTCCACCAGAAGGTGGACTGGGAGAGCGTTGTCCCCGAGGCATATATCGTCCTCAACCCCGACTCAGCGGTGGGAAAAGTGACCCGGGCAACCTGCTCCCTCTCAGTACAGGAAGTTGCTTCGTATGCCTCGGTCGCTGACCACTACTTCCGGTTCCCCATCGTCTATATCGAGTACAGCGGGATGTACGGGAAGCCGGAGATGGTGAAAGCTGCAGCGGAAGCGGTGGATGATGCCCTCATATACTATGGCGGCGGTATCAGTTCAGGCGAACGTGCGGCAGAGATGGCGAAATATGCTGACACCATCGTTGTCGGCAATGCGGTCTATGACCTCGGTATCGAAGTCCTGAAAGCCACGGTCAGAGCAGTCCAGTAGGCAGAATGCCAAAGATCGATATCGTCCTCGTCTCTCCTCTCTATGAGGGCAATATTGGTTTTACGGCCCGGGTCATGAAGAATTTTGGATTTTTTAACCTGGTGCTGGTTGATCCCTGCCCGATCGGGAATGAAGCTTTCATGCGGGCAGCGCATGCCCGGGATGTCCTTGACACCGCAGACGTGGTCCCTCTCGATGAGGTCTTTTCCCGGAGCGACCTGGTTATTGCCACCACGGGAGAGGTGAGCAAATCCATCTGTAATCCCATGCGCATGCCCTATTTCCAGCCATCGGAGATTCGGGACCTGGTCATGGATCTCGACGGGAGGATCGCTATCCTCTTCGGCCGGGAGAACTGGGGGCTTTCCAACGAGGAGATCATCAGGAGTGACGTTATCTGCACCATCCCCACGGTACGGCAATACCCCATCCTCAACCTCTCCCATGCCGTGGGCATCATCTGCTACGAACTTGCCCGCCTCCAGCGGGGGGAGTATCTCCTTGCCTCCCGGGAGGAGATGGAGCACCTGTATACCCACATCGATGCCTACCTTGACCGGATTGAACACCCGGCATTCAAACGGCGGCCGACCATGCTCCTGATCCGGAGAATTCTCGGGAGAGCCCTTCTTACCGCCAAAGAGGCAAGCACCATCCATGGCCTGATGCGCCGGTCAGAGTGGCAGATGAACCCGGAAGCGTTCGAGCGGAAGAAGGAACCGTATCCGGACGATGATGACCCTTCCTCCCTGCAGGGAAACGGGTTGTGAGGGTTCTGCCAGTTATCAAGAAAGGTGCTGGTCCAGTCACGATTTTTTCCAGTGAATAAAAGATCCCGTCTTATTCCGGACGCTTCCGGGGCCAGCCCTCGGGGATATTCTCTCCTCTTAAAAAACAGGGGGACCTGCCCAGTACCCGCAGGATTTTATAGCAAGGTTCCATAGCTTATAGATATGCGACCATGCTTCTATGGGCTTCTTGCCGGAGCCCTGATCCTGATGCTCTGCCTGAGCGGGTGCACTTCCCCGACCACCCAGCCGGTGACGACACCTGTCCCGACAACCAGTCCCCCTGCCGTTACCCAGCAGGCAACCCAGCCCGCACCCCAGGCCCTGACCGGTGTGACCTGGTACCTGGTAGCCTTCAACGAGGGAGGATCCTCTCTCTCGGTCAAGCCCGGAACCCAGATCACTGCGTTGTTTGATGCCCAGGGGAAAGTCTCCGGGACTGCGGGATGCAACCAGTATACCGCATCCTACGAAGCGACCCTGAACGGCCTTTTCATCAAGGCACCCGCCACGACCAAGATGTCCTGCACTGAACCGGCAGGGATCATGACCCAGGAGACAGTCTACCTCACCACGATCCAGGGTGCAGCGGGGTATTCCATCTCGGGCAACATGCTGACGGTCACTGACAGCGGGGGAAAGGCCCTGCTCACCTACTCGACCGTCCCGCCCTACGTGATGACCCCCGCCCCCCTGACCGGAACAACCTGGTACCTCAACTCGATCGTGGACGCACAGGGGCAGATCTGGACCCCCGGGGCAGCGTATCCCGTTTCCCTGCTGTTTTCAACGGACGGTAAAGTCAGCGGGAAATCAGGGTGCAACAGCTACTCGGGTTCTTATACCGCGACCGGTAACTCCCTGACCATCAGCGATAAATTTGCGGTAACCCTGATGTACTGCGGAGAGCCGGGGGTCATGGACCTCGAGACCACCTACCTTGCCATTCTCCCCCAGATGAAAATGTACAGGATCACCGGAAATGAGCTCACCTTATCGGACGGCACGGGAAAGATCACCCTGCTGTACGATACCAATCCCCTGTAAGGTGGATGGTCCATCAAACCTTTTTTCCGTGAACCGGGGGTGAACCCCGGGTTTTCCTCCAGTCAGTCCTGAAACAGGTCCCTGACCGTTATATCCGGATGGTGGTATCGTCCCCGGGAAACGGTCTTCCGGTCGTACTGGATAGCCGATTCGGGGCACCACTGGAGGCAGGCAAGGCAGTACTCGCAGTGGTGATGCCAGACCGGCCTCCCGTCCACGAGCGTGATATTTTCTACCGGGCAGATCTTCGTACAGATGCCACATGATGAACAGTTCTCATCGGCATGGAAGTGCCGGTCCCGTTCATGGGGCTTCAGCCTCCCGTAGAATATCCCAAGGACAGTCCGCGAAATGCTGTTCACCGGCCGGGGAAGGATCTTCTTTTTTGAAAGGATGTTCCGGGCGATGCGGTCTGTCATCTGCCCTTCGTTCATGAACCGCTCCTGCTGTTTTTCTTCAGGAACCGGTGCATAGAGCACCTGGTTATTTCCTGGCATCGGAATGCCGAACGCCGCGGAAAGGGAGATCCCCCGCCCTGCGAGGATCTCCGAAAGGAGATCAAACGAAAATCCCGGCATCCCCCCGTACGTTGCGACCGCAAAAACGTATGTGCCGGGGGTTACCACCAGGTTTCCGGCAAATTCTTTTACTAAGGAAGGAAGCCCCGCGTAGTAAACCGGGAAGACGATTCCCACCGTTTCTGCATCTCGTGCCCCGGATCGCTGCAGGTTCTTTTGCGTTATCCTGACCATTTCTGCACCGCCAAGCTTTGTTGCCAGGTCCCGCGCCACTTTCAGGGAATTTCCGGTTCCGGTGAAATAAAAAATGGTGATCTCTGCCATGGTCCTCCCTGATACCCGGATACCTTCTTCTCTAGAATTTTCTCTCTTCTTCCTGCTTCATCCGCTGGAATTCCCGCTCTGCCATCCGTTCGACGTAGGCGTGCCCCCGGAAGACACCGACATAGTGACCGAAGATACCTATCCCCCATCCAAACAGGATAAAGACAAACCAGGGGAAGGTCCCGGGACCCCCGGTTACCCACCAGATCGCGATCAGGAAGAGGTTTACCGCGATATAGATGGCAAAATGGATGTAAAACCCGGATTTTTCTTCGGCGTTCTTTCGCGCAATCTGCCGCAGTTCTTCATCTGTTGGCATGGTTCATCACCTGTATTCTGAAGTCAGACCAGGAACCTCATAAATTTCACGGAAGTATGCCCGGCCTGCAGCAGGGTCCAGCGAAAACCGGTGTGTCCAGCGTGAATACATCCCGGTTCGTTTTCAGAGAGCTGAATCGAAAAATCTTTTACTCCCATGTCATAATTCACTCTGTTCTGCGCGGACCAGTCAGCCCGTGTCGTGCACCGTGGGACAGGAGTCCCCGGGAGACCCAGATGATCAGATCCTCCGCAGGACCCTCCGTGCGGGCACTGCAGCTCGCACCACCTTGCATGCCTGGTCACTACAGCCCTCCCCTTTCAGCTGGGGTGACAGAGGCCCGTTTTTTCCCTGTCCCCCTGCTCACCTGGCGAGGGGCAGACACGCTCATTACCTCCCGCTTCCCATAGCTCCCCCAATGATCCTCGTTGACTGGCAGATCCTGGACCGCATCTCCCGGGGTTTCATCCACGTGGAGCCGTTCGACCCCGCCCTTGTCCAGCCCAATTCCCTTGACATCCGGCTGGGGAACCATTTTGTCTGGTACGAGGCAGGCGACACCGTAATCGATCCCTTCAGGAAAGACACCATCACCAGCGGTACCCGTGAATGTACTGCCGGTTCGATTGTCCTTGCATCCGGGCAGTTCATGCTTGCCGAGACCATGGAGGTGATCGGCCTTCCCGACAACATCGTGGCCAGCATCGAGGGCAAGAGCAGCATCGCCCGGCTGGGGGTCGAGCTCCACCAGACCGGGGGATGGATCGATGCCGGGTTCAGGGGTTCGATCACGCTGGAGATGTGCAATGTCAACTCCCGCCCGGTCAGGATGTATGCCGGGATGCCGATTGGCCAGCTGGTCTTCTACACCACAGAACGGGCAGCACAGCCCTACGACCGGAAATCCGATGCCAAGTACATGGACCAGCGGCAGGCAACCCTCTCACGGTACCATGAAAACCCCCGTTCCTGAAGGATATATACCCTATGAAAAAGAGACAGAATAAGGACAAGACTGGAGATGACGCATGCGGCTCCTTCTGATACATTCGGATTTTATTGAATACGAGGCAAAAAAGCGGACCGGCATGGCAGAGGACACCGACCTGCTCCGGGATTCGGCAGAAGAAGTCCTTGCCGTTTTCTGTGCCGTTGAAGCGGTTGATGAAGACGACCTTCCCGGGGTTGTCGAGCAGGCCATGACCGAGATAGGGCTGGTGGCCGACAAGCTCTCGGTCGAGAACATCGTGATCTACCCCTATGCCCACCTGAGCAGTGATCTCTCCCGTCCCGATGCCGCGGTCTGGGCACTCAAGGCGATGGAGACCGGTCTCCGGGACGCGGGATTTTTTGTCAAGCGTGCCCCGTTCGGCTGGTACAAGTCCTTCAAACTCTCCTGCAAGGGCCACCCCCTCTCCGAGCTCTCAAAGACCATCCTCCCTTCTGAAGAAGGGGCCAAAAAAGAGAAGAAAGAGGTAACCCACGAGTTCTTTGTCCTGACACCGGACGGGAAGCGGCACGAGGCAAAGGAATTCCTGGACGACAGCCCCTTCGGCTGCCTGCTGAAGAAGGAGCTCGGCGCTCCCGCCATGGGAGGCGGAGAGCCGATCCACGTCGAACTGATGCGGGCAAAGGAGCTCGTTGATTACGAACCGGTGAGCGATGTCGGTCACCTCCGCTGGATGCCGAAAGGGAAGCTTGTCCGGGACCTCATCGCCGATTACGTGCTCGGCCTCGTGCTTCCCTACGGTGCAACACCGGTCGAAACCCCGGTGATGTACGACCTTGCCGACACCGCCATCTTCGAGCATGCCGACAAGTTCGGGGAACGGCAGTACCGTTTTAAGAGCGGGAACCGGAACATGATGCTCCGC
Organism: uncultured Methanoregula sp.; assembly: GCA_964353765.1. Taxonomy (GTDB): domain Archaea; phylum Halobacteriota; class Methanomicrobia; order Methanomicrobiales; family Methanospirillaceae; genus UBA9949. The sequence goes on from CAYGWN010000059.1 coordinate 17,326, forward strand.
TTTGCCGCATGCTTCGGCATGTTCTCCATCATGCGGGACATGCACATCTCCCCCAACTCCCTCCCCATGAAGATGTATGAGCTCTCCACCTACTCGTTCCGCCACGAGCAGAAGGGCGAGGTGATCGGGTTGAAACGTCTCCGGGCCTTCACCATGCCGGACATGCACAGCCTCTGCAGGGACATGCCCGAGGCACTCACCTGTTTTGAAGAGCAGCTGGCCATGGGATGGAAGACCGGGAAGGATTTCGGGACCAACCTCGTCGGGGTCTTCCGGTGCACCCGGGACTTCTGGGACGAATACTCCGACTGGGTCAGGAAGATCGTGGCGGTATCCGGAGTTCCCCTGCTCATCGAGATCCTCTCTGACCGGGTCCACTACTGGGTGGCCAAGGTCGACCTCGCAGCCATCGATGGCCAGGGCCGCCCGATTGAGAACCCGACCGTCCAGATCGATGTCGAGTCTGCCCAGCGGTTCGACATCAAGTATTACCGAGACGGGAATGAGGTCCACCCCCCCATCCTCCACTGTTCCCCGACCGGCAGTGTCGAGCGGGTCATCTGTGCCCTCCTCGAGAACACCGCAAACCAGGAAGTCGCCCGGCTCCCCACCTGGCTCTCCCCGGTCCAGGTCCGGGTCATCCCGGTTGCCGAGCGCCACCTTCCCGCTGCCGATGCTGTTGCTACCCGCCTCCGTGAAGCACAGGTCCGGGCCGACCTCGATGACCGTGATGAGAGTGTGGGGAAGAAGGTCCGCGATGCGGGTATGGAATGGGTGCCCTATGTCGTGGTCATCGGTGATGCCGAGAAGGAGTCCGGCACCCTGACCGTGACCGTCCGGGAACGGTCGAAGCCGAACAAGCCCCACAAGGAGACCATGACCGAGGACGTCCTTATCGATGAGATCAAGCATGAGACGGCCGGCATGCCCTTCCGGCCCCTGTATACCCCGGCAAAATTGTCAAAGAAGGCACGATATATCTGAAAATATTTTTTTTGACGGATACATTTGAGTTTTTTTGTTCCCTGTCCTGGCGAGGCAGGAAAAAATGATGGAGGGGATGCCGCTCCCCTCTTCTGCTTACCGGCCGAAAATACTCACCAGTTCGGCGTGCAGGTCCGGTGCATACCGGTCACTGTACACCCCATGGACCGAGCCGTTGTACTGGTACCACGCCTTCGGCTGGCTGGCAGCGTCATACAGGGACCTGCCGTAGGCGATTGGGATGACCGGGTCGCCGGTGAAGTGGAACATGACCAGCTTTCGCGGTGGGAGATTCTGCAGGTAGGTCGCAGGCTCAACCGAACTGACGAACCTGGTTGCGTCCCGGTCATTCCCGGCATCGAGGCCGTAGGGGCTGGAGCTGATGACAAACGCGGCTTTGATGCCCGGCTCGATGCCCGCAGCAACGACAGCGAACCGGCCACCCATGCTTTCGCCCAGCACCGCAACGTTACCACCGTCCAGGTCATCCCGTGACCGGATATAGTCATAGCCCTGCAGCACATCGTAAATCTGGGAATACTGCGCCGGCATCCCGCCATTGCGGTATACCTCATAGCCGGTCGTGAAATCCATCGGCGACCTTCCACCCGTTTCACCACCATTGCCCCGTTCGTCCAGCGTAAGCGAGGCATACCCCCGGGAGCTGAGGGCCGTGGCCATCGGTGAATCGGCCTCTTTGCTGACGGTCGCAGCGGGCAGCACGATCACGACGGGTGGCTTTGATACGTTCTTCGGGATCCGCAACAACCCGTAGACCGTCGTGTCGTAGCTCCAGTAGGTGACCTTTTCCAGCGAGTAGTCCGCAGTGTCTTCCATCAAATCCGCCCGGGGAGCGACCAGCTCACGGCTGCTGAACGAGAGCCTGGAAGATTCGTCAACCGACCAGGGGATTTCCGTTGTCTGGTCGTTTGTCTCCGGGATGGAGAATATGATTACGACCACTGCCATGATCACCATTACCATGGAAAGGCCGACAAGGATGGGGCGGTTGTTCTTCTGCCAGGTAGCACGGGCCGGGACTTTTTTTGCCACGCTCGAGAAAAGGTTCTGGCACGCAATAAGCATTGGCCAGGCTGAGACTTTCATCTGACACCGTGATTCTTAACTTCTCCCATCATACCAATTATTATATCAGCTTGGACGAAACGCACCCTTGATTAGCATGAAGACCTGGGGTATCATTATCGGTATTATTCTTATTCTTGCTCTTGTATGCTCACCTGTTCTCGCAATCAGCAAGAGCGATCTGATCTCATACTACAAGGGTCAATCCGTTCCGGCGATGCCTATCCCGACACCTACGATGACACCCACCCCTGCTCCGACACAGAACCCCCAGATTCCATTTGGATTTTTCCCTATTCCATCAGAATTGCCCTGGAATTATAACTCCTTTTTCCAACCAGATAAAATAGCAAAATACGTTGCCCAAAAAGGCAATCGGTTCATTTGGGAGTCCTCGGACCCGGGCGTTGTGATTTTCAATGACATTGGTGTAGGGAAACCAAACATCTATCTGTACAGCGACCGGGACCTCACCGCCCAGGTATGGCTTGCGCCGGAAGAAGATATCACGATTTCAGAACCGGTATACCAGCCTGGAATAGGATGG
>CAYGWN010000060.1:0-18984 GCA_964353765.1 uncultured Methanoregula sp.
TCCGGCGGCTTCATCAGGATGAATGCAATGAGGAAGCCGATGATCGCCATGACGAATACCCAGGGAAATACCCCAAGGAAGGTACCTGTCGTGGTCCTGATGAACCCCGCAAGCTGGGGGCCGGCGATCGCCCCTGCACCGAATGCGAGGAAGACCAGGCCGTAGCACCGGGGATAATCAGAAGTCCCGAAATAGGTTGCAGTGGCAGTCGGTGCAATAGCGAGCCACCCGCCGAGGCATCCCCAGAGCACGGCAAAAGCAATAGTGTACACTCCGAGAACCGGCACCTGCCACATGGCCAGGGAGGCCAGGGCTATGAGGGCGAAGGTCAGCATGGCGGTGTTCCGCGGGTTGATCCGGTCGGTGAGGACACCGAACACCAGCCTTCCACTCCCGTTGAAGATAGCAAAGAAGCCCACGAGGAATGTCGCAAGGCCGGTCTCGATCTGCAGCAGGTCGGTCCCGACCGGCTTCGAGATGGAAACTGCCATCAGGCCTGCGATACACCCGATGAAATAACAGGTCCAGAGACCGTAGAATGCCGGGGTCTTCACCATTTCAGATCGGTTGCACTCGCAGGTCACGTCTCCATCCACTCCGGGCACCGGAAGGTTCCAGCCGGCAGGTCTCCACCCCTCCGGCGGGAAGGCAAGCGGGAGTGCCAGGGGGACGGTGACCATGATGATCCCGATCCCGAAGATCCGGAAGGTGCTCATGACGCCATAAGCGGCAATCAAGTACCCGGCAAGATTTGCGGTGATGAATGCCGAGAACCCGACCCCGAAGACGGTCAGCCCGACCGCGAGCCCCCGCCGGTCAGGGAACCACCGGGCCGCAACGGCGACCGTTGCCCCGTAGGCTATCCCGATACCGATGCCCCCGATCACGCCGAACAGGACAGAAAGCAGAAGGGTGGATGAGGCTGTTGACGCCAGCAGCCATCCGAGGCCAGTCAGGATGCACCCGGCGATGGTGATCTTCCGTGGCCCATGGGTCTCGACATACCGTCCGGTCAGGGCCATGGTGACCGCAAAGACGGCGAGGATGACCGAGTAGGGCATCAGCACGTCATTTGTAGTGACGGTCTGGCCGAGCTGCAGGGAGAAATAATCGGTGAGCGGCCCGACGAATACGCTCCACGAGTAGACCGCCCCGAGGCAGAGGTTGATAACCAGGCCTGCGCCGACGAGCACCCACCTCCCCTGATCCAGGGGCATCCCTCCAGGGGATACCACTTCACCGGTCCGATTGTCCTGCATGCTGTGATCCCGTAATAGCGCGATACTTACATGCCGTGATGTCATTATCTTAAATAAATCCAGCATCTGATTGTTGTGCAACAGCTATGGAAGAGATTACGACAATTGAAGTCCCTCCCCAGCATGTAATAGGGATAACAAGGACAGGTACCTATCAGCTGATCCCCGAACTCCTCATGAAGATTTATGAGTTCATGGTCGCACATCAGATCACCCCCGCCGGTATGCCGACATTTGTCTGCCATGAAACCTCACCCGACGCGGTGAAGGAAGCAAACGAGAAGGGAACGGCCATCGTGGAGGTCGCCTGGCCTGTCTCCGGTACGATACAGGGCAGGGGCGAGATACGGGTCTACGAACTCCCGGGAGGGACGATGGTGCGGACGATCCATCGCGGACCGTACGATACCTGCGAATCAACCTACCTCAGGCTCTTTTCCTGGATAGAGGGACACCATCTCCGGATAGCAGGGCCCATCCGTGAGAGCTACCCAAATAACCCCCGGGAGGTACAACCTGAAGAGATTATCACCGAGATCCTGGTGCCGGTCCGGTAGACAGTTCCCCCCTGACGGAAGGGTGACGCATTTCCGAAGCTTAATGCTCCTTTACCACCGGATGTTAATGAATTATATCCCTCCAGGTGCCCCATGAAACGGATCCTTTTCCTGTCAACCACGATCACCCTTCTGCTCATTGCCCTGGTTCTTGTCGGAGGCTGCATATCTGTCCGGAACCCCCCGCAACCAACGGAGGCAGATACCCTCTTTTCCCAAGCTGAACGAGAGTTCCAGGACAACAACTTCCATGCCGCCTACCGGCTCTTCACCCTCGCCCGGGAGAACTATACCACTGCCGGGAATGCCGCCGCAGCCCTGGATGCCCGTGACCGGGCCTCGATTGCACGGATGATGGTGCTCGAATATCCCTATAACCGTTCAGAGGTCGAGGATCTCATTGCCGAAAAGTTTCCCGATGTCCCGTTTGACCGGAGGGCGTCCTGGCTCCCCTGCGACCAGAGCCAGTGCATCGAAAGCGACGGGGAATACTGGTACATGGAGAGGACGGTCATGAATATCCTGTACCACAACCCGGACCTCATGCGGGAGTGGACTGCTGTAAAGGGCGACACCCCGTTCTACGACCAGCTGGTTCCCTATGCCCTCGCCCCTGCTGGCCTAACGAACGGCACGTATGGTAACCCGATCACCTGGGAGGGGACAGAAGAGGTCAGTATTCCCTCTGACAAGCTCCCAAAGACCGGGACCCTCCGCCTCTGGCTGCCGCTCCCCATCGAGACGGATTCGCAGAAGGACGTCACGATCATCTCCGTTGAACCAGCCCGGTATGTGAAGTCACAGACCGGCACGAACGCGGACATTGGTATTGCCTACCTCGAGATCCCGCTGGAGAGCGTGACTGGCAGCCCGCTGAATGTCACGGCAAAGTTCCGTTTCACCAGTTACGAGCAGCGGTTCAGTATCGATCCTGCAACGGTCGGGAGGTACAACACGAGTGACCCTGAGTACCAGAAGTACACCGCTTCGGGCAAGAGCATCGCACTTACCCCGGAGCTGAACCAGAAGGCCCGTGAGGTTGTCGGGGACGAGACCAACCCGTACCTGCAGGCACAGAAGATCTACTGGCATGTCATCAGCCTGCCCTACAGCTCGATCTCCTATGCAAGGCTCCTCGCGAACGGCTCCGGGCAATCGGTATCGGAATATGTCCTCGCGACTGGGTATGGCGACTGCGGGGCGCAGAGTGCCTATTTTGCCGCCCTCTGCCGGGCTACCGGCATCCCGGCACGGGCTCTTGGCGGCCGGCAGATGGTCCCCGGCTACGAGGGGAGCCACTTCTGGTCCGAGTACTACCTGCCAGGCTATGGCTGGATCCCGAACGATGTGACGGTCGCCGAGGGGGCCGAATGGTCGTACAATGCGACAGATGCTGACCGGCACCGGTACAAGACCTACTATTCAGAGAACCTCGACCCGTACCGCTACGTCATCCAGAAGGATGTCGATGTCCCGATCGTTCCGGACCCGGCTGATGAGACGATGCTGGATATTACCCTCCAGGAACCAAAGGCGATGTGCGACACCTGCCTGGTTGATCCAAAATTCTGGCTCCCGGAATACTGGAAGGTCACGATTGACCGGATTTAAAGGCAGACCCACTTTTTTTAATCCCGCGAACACCTCGTTTTCCATCCGTGGGGTCTTCTCAACCAGCGTGAATAGATCCTTGTGGTGCTTGCCCATGGAGATATTTGAGCCCGTCCAGGTCATACCCGGCAAGGGCTTCAGGTATGCTACTTATCCCAAATTGAAACATTATTGCTGAACAGACAGAGGGTTTAAAGAACCAGCAACCTATCGTTCTACAACAAAGGCCCGGCACAATGAAGACACTGATAATCTATACCTCTGTTCATCACCAGAATACTGAAAAAGTAGCGAAGGTGATGGCAGAAGAACTGGAGGCGGACCTTCTCCCCGTTGGTCAGGAGCAATCCCGCACCCTTGCTGGATACGAGCTGGTCGGATTCGGATCCGGGATTTATTTCATGAAACATCACAAGACGCTCCTCCAGTTTGTGGAGACCCTGCCGGCAGTCATTGGAAGACGCGCTTTTATATTCTCTACGAGTGGAGAGGGGGGGATAAGGAAACATGCTGCTCTGAGGGAAAAGCTGCTGTATCGGGGGTTCTCCATCGTGGGTGAATTTTCCTGCAAGGGATGGGACACCTTTGGTCCCATGAAACTTATCGGCGGGATAAATAAGGGGAGACCGGATGCAGAAGATCTGGAAGGAGCAAGGGTATTTGCACGGGGATTAAAAGATAAGGTTTAGATTAGGGTATAGTGGCATTTCAGCCACGAAGTTTTCCACCAATTGAGATCACTATCTCGATTAAGACGCTCCTGGGGGTTGCGCCTTCGGCTTACCCTCGCCGCTGTGGCGTCCCCCATTATGCGACAGGTCGGTGTTATGGAACAGATTCTTTTTTGCATCCATACGAATGTTCAGTGACTTTTCCTATGTCGATTTTAGAACGAGATACATAACACATTTTCAATCGTAATTTGATTTGGATTTGGTGGTCAAATTGGTACTATACCCTAGATTATTACCGTTTGGTAAAATTTCGGTAAAAAAATCAGGGAACGCCTCCGTGAAAATTGGGTGGCCGAAACATTAAATCACGATCAGTTATATCGGTTCTTTGAGGTGTATTCATGGCAGGAGAATCTATAGACCTTCTTACGGCTTTGGAGATGGTTGAAGATCCGATAATCTGGAAAACCAAGGGGGATGAATTTTTTAATAACGGAGATTTCGAGGACGCAGTAAAATGTTATAAATATGCAACAGAACTGAAACCTGATTTTATCGATGCATGGAGTGCTATGGGTGTTTCTTTTTCAAAACTGGGACGTATTGAGGAAGCAGAAAAATGCACCAGGAAAATGAACCGGATAAAAGGAATTTTACACGAATGATTTATGAAACCCTGAAAAATGACCTTCATGTTCCCTTTGTTCCGGCAACGGATACCGGTAAGGGAATCATACCTCCCTATCAACGGTGTGCCATATCTTCGCTGGTGAGAGGACATTTTTTTTATGGCATGCTGAGTAAAGAGAAGTGATGCATGATGTGTAACACATGCGGTTGCCAGTACTTTACCTTTGATGAACTCGTCTGGTCCCATTACCGGTGCTCTCACTGTGGCCATATTTACAGGAGCACGGGTCAGAATTCCGTTTGTCCCAAGTGCGGATCTGATAAAGTGAAAAAGAAAAATTGACGGTGAATTTCTCCTTAAGGTGGTTAAGAAAACGAGGCAAGAGATTCTAATTTTTTCATGGAATAATTTGAGATAATGCCTCTTTCAAAATCAGGACGAAGATCCCCCCTATCGTTTCATATGATTTACCTCTCTCAGGATATTTGATTCAATCACATCACAGAGTTCTTTGAAATCTGTAAATGCAGCAGTGAATTTCGAAGATTGTCGCCATTCAGCGATACTCTCAAGAGATTCCCAGGGCCCGAAGGAGATAAATTTATTCTGTTGTTCTTGGTCCCGAACCATATACACCCACCGGGCACCTCTATAATGATTTAACGTCCATTGTGCAAAATTTTGCCATTTTTCCAGAAATATTTCCTCCTTTCCCGGTTTTACCGTCCAATACCCAAAGGCAAATACCACTCCCTCTTGAATCATCGACATCAACGAAACACTGATGGGTCTTACCACTATTAAACTTTTTAGAGGGACGGAGGTGGCTACTTTCCATTGCCATACCGTGGGTGACCAATGGTTAAATGAGTCCGCTGAAAAAATCTACGGTGGGACATGGCACGAAGAAAATTAGCAGTATCGGACTTCGACCAGCCGATTGCAGCGCTGGTGAGGAATACTGACCATAAAATATTAGCAGTCTGGGCTGCTGACTGTGCAGAGCGTGCATTGCCATACTTTGAGGAAAAATACCCGGATGATAGTCGTCCCCGCACAGCTATAGAAGCGTGCCGGGAATGGACGCGGACCGGTGTGTTCCGGATGGCCGAAGTGCGCAGAACTTCCCTCGATGCTCATGCAGCTGCCCGGGATGTGAACGATGATCCTGCGGCCCGCTCCGCTGCCCGTGCCGCCGGCCACGCGCTGGCAACGACCCATGTTCCTGCTCATGCTCCCGCAGCTGCTATGTACGCTGCTACTGCTGTACGGGATGCTGCCGACCCTGCTGATGCAGAACGGGCCACGACCAGAGAACGTGAGTGGCAGTATCATCATCTCCCCGAACTGAAAGAGACCCATTTTACCCCCTGATAGTCTCCTATGGATACACGAGGAAAAAAATTCGACACCATTGATGACTATATCGGGATATTCCCCCTGGCCCAGGAAATTCTGCCTACGTCAAGAGATTGGTTCCGAACCGGCTGTGAGGTGAGGGGCCCTGTTACCCCTTCACGAGCCCCTTCGCAAACGCCCGGGCGTTCTCCAGGTCCTGCTCATCGGGATGACCCTTGTTTGCCCAGGTGAACCCCAGCAGGCCGGCCGCACCGGGACACCGGAACTCGCCGATGACCCGGGCACCCTTGCCGGTGAGCAGCTCTTTCATGGGCTTATCGTACTTTTCATCCGGCCCGCCAGCGGTATGGAAGAGGAACACGTCTTTCTCGAGGCGGGGGATCTTCTCCATGAGCTTGTACAGGCTCTTGTGGTACCTGCCAGCGTAGATGCCCGACCCGATCCCTACGAGGTCGTACCCGGCAAGCTCCCCGGGCTCAACGTCGTCGACCTTCTTCAGCGTGGCGTTGATAGCCCCGGCCATGGCTATCGCCACCTTCTCGGTGTTCATCCTGCTGTAGGACTTGTAGATGATGAGGACGTTCATAAGGGTAGGTTATTGAGGGAGGGGATAAAGGTGGTGGGGCAACCACGAAGGTGCAGGCATCCCTGCGGAACCGGCATACCTCCCCTGGATCGTTCAGAATGCCGGATGGCCACGTCTATCCAGGGAATAGGGGCACAATCGGATGATGATGCTATAAATACCGCAATAGGAAAAAGAGGTAGTAATGGATTTCCTGCCCAAGGGCCGGCTGGACGCCTTTGCAGACGGAGTATTTGCGATCGTCATCACCCTGCTCGTCCTCGATCTTTCGATACCCCAGGTCTTTGAAAACCTCACGCATGCTCTCATCCAGCAGTGGTCCGTTTTCCTCGCATATATCATCAGTTTTGCATTCGTGGGAAGTGTCTGGATAACCCATTCGTCCGTCACCGCCCTGATGAAACAGGAAACCCCCCGTTCGTACCGCCTCACCCTCCTGATGCTGTTCTTCGTGTCGCTCATTCCCTTCACCACGAAGCTGATGTCCTTTTACCTCTCGCACCCCCCGACGATTCCGGATTTCCATGGCATGGATTTACTCTCAGTGTTCCTTACGGAGAACGCAATCGCGAGATCAGCCCTGAGCGCCCCGGTAACAATCTACGGGCTGGACCTCCTGTTTACATCAATAACCATGAACGGGATCATGAAATCCGCGATCAGGACTCCTGACATGCTTATTGATGAAGCGGCCACCAACGAGCTGAATGCCCTGCAGCGAAGGCAGCAATTCGGTGTCCTTATAATCGTAGCAACGCTCATCTGCGGATTTTTCTTACCGGTCATCGCAGTAGGGGGCTACATCATTGTGTCGATACTCTTCTTCATTACCCCGACCATCCATATTGCAAAAGAAACGCTGAAAAAGAATAGTTGAATCATTCGATTTTTTCAATTCTGCTGATAAGTGAACCTAATATTCTCGTTCTAGCTGCTCTTACATCTTCTCTGCGGACAACGACAGGTATATGAGACAAGGATCAGTAAAAAGCCAATAAATTTTATCAAATATCCTGAGACCTGGAATTGAAAAAATGCAATTCCATTTTTCCGTCGAATATCTTCAGGTATGAATTCGATGCTGGTTTTCCCGTCGCAGGATCGGTAACTTCTTCCCCCCAGGTGCCTGTGTTACCAACCCAGATCCCGGGTTTCACCTCTTGTCTGAACGGGACATGCGTATGTCCGAAAACCAGATTCTCCTCGGGCCCCAGGCCGAGCAGGAGATTTCGTGCGGCAGAACAGGCTAGAAGGCGAACGGAGTCCATTTCCTCTCCTCTCTCACCGGGTGATGACTGTATTTTCAGGACCTGGTCTTTCATAGTAGCCATGATCTCTGTCGCCTTCCAGATCGTACTTGCCAGCCAGCCGGTCTTGTCGGAAAGAAAACAGAGCCTTTCCGCCAATGTCTCATACTGGCCTACCGTCATCATCTGTTCCATGTTGGCCATGACGTCCATTTCATATCCGTGGGTGAAGTAGTAGTGCGATCTGGAATCAACCAGTCGAAACGACTTCTGGACCGATAGCGGATAGCTTTCCGATTCCTTGGAGATCCGGTGTATCAGGTAATCGTGATTCCCAGCCACATAGTGTACTTTGGCACTGATATTGACCAACTTTTCAAAAATCTCGCCGTTTTTCCTCACCAGGGATTCGGTTTTCGATCCGCACTTCGGAGAGGCAGAAAAGATATTGCAGTTTGTCCGCCGCCAGAAATCAAAAATATCCCCGCAAAGCACTAGATGATCTACTCCTCCATCAACACACCGGTCGAGAAATTTAAGGAATTCGTCTTGTTTTTCTTTTCCCTCATCATGCCATCCCAGGTGTAAATCAGATACAGCAATGATCATACACGAAAAATGTATCACCTTTTTATATATCTATACCGCATAAAAGGGCTGGAAAGCTCATCCAAAACGAGTGCGGACCTAATTTTCATGAGGAGATGGGCGTTTTTGAAATATGGCGATGGTCGGGCCGTTTGTGATGGGGCAGGCGGGATGAGGGAGGGAAATAGCGAACTCAAGTACTATCTTCGCTGGTGAGAAGACCAGAAAGGGAGACACCCCCATAAGGGGTGCCCCGGTTATTTCTTGACCTTTTTTAAACGTTTTAAAGGGTTTATTCGACAGAATAACCGATTTTTGTTGTTTTTTTGGAAACCCTCACAGATTGCGTACCGTGGCGATCGACCTGCCGGATCGACCAAAACTACCTCTCAGTATTGACAGCCTTTACAAACGCACCAGCGAGCACGTTTTTAAACCAATTTAAACCGTTTATTTGGAAAAATAATCAATTTAATCAATATTTTTCATACGGGTGGACATCATTTCCCATGGAGCCCGATCTGTCTGACACTTTTTCGGTAAACGGAGTCCAATTTTGGCTTATTTTGGAGGGACCAGCTCAAGTCGTGCTGGGGAGCGAGAGATTTTTTGTAAAATATTCGCTCAACCGGGGGTAGTATCTTTCATCTCTTTCTGGTACTCGTAGTACGAATATGCCACCGTGAAAACCGCTACGGCCAGGACCGGGACAAGGACAAACCAGAACGCATAATCGCCGAAAAATACTCCGGTTATAGCGATAACGCCGGCAACCTTGAAGAGGGTTCCCCCCAGGGCATGGGTCTTTTTCCAGACCTTTTCGCTGCTCAGGGTCCACGGGGTGCGGATTCCCACGAACCAGTTCTGCTCGGCATGCTCGACCAGGAACCCGATATAGATGAACAATGCCCCGGTCAGCGGGGGGATGAGGAGGTTGGGGCTGATCTGGTAGCCAAGCCCCCAGAGGATGATCTGCACCTGGACCACGAGGAAAAAGACCAGGAACACGAGAATGAACCCGTCATAGTACGGCCGGAACTTCCGGTAATTTTCTTTCAGCGGATCGATCCGCGGGAGCAGGAAGAAGAGAGCGGTTAGGGGAACCATCAGCAGGGGGATGATCAGCACTCCCCAGATCTTGGGGAGGTAACCGTCCACTTCGCCCGCCGTGTTCCAGTGAGAGGGGATCATCTCCGGGAGGGACGGGTAGGAAAGGATCGTTATGGCCAGGGTCAGGAGAAGCACGCCAATGATGCCATAGCGGACAGGGTTCATTTCACCAGTATATGCCCCGGGGGGTATAATATGTTTCAGAGAACAGAAGATGCCCGGGCTCCGATAGATGGCTCCGATAGATAACACCTGCTCACTGAAATAAATTATCCGGAGAACGATGCGAGCTTCTCCCTCGTCCCCGTAAAACTGGACAAGAAAATTACTGACCAACTACCATGAGCATTCTACCGTCACCGATCGGGAATCCCGAACAATTCATCGATGACGGACATCGTTCCCTCTTCAGCGAGGGAAACGAACCAGACCTGGGTATCTTCCACAACAACGAGCCCAATAGGGTCTCTGACCGACATAGCACCACGGTCAGACATCATGGTGATATCGCGGATTATGGGGACAATTGTCCGATCCCCGCAACCGACAGGGTCCGATAACCTGATCGTCCCCTTCATGCGGCCACATCCCGTGATTTTTCCCTCATGGTTTTCATTACCTTCCGTGCTGCAGGGTGCCTGACAACCTTCACCGCATTCACGAATATCCGGAAGGGATACATGACATGGAACCGGGTCGTAATATCGATCTCATAGACCTCACGACTGAATTCCGGTATCATGGTGAGATCGAACCGGTTCACCGGCAACAGCGGTATGACGGCCCGGTACATGCCGTAGACCATCCCCGTTGCGCTCGGGTCGCTCAGCCCGATCCGTGCAGTCATTCGGGCATAATCAAACCGGGTATGATGCATGAGGTCAAGGATTGCAGAAAGTACCGGTCCCTGCAGGGCAAGCAGGGCGGAAATGATGCCAGGAACCCGGCCCGGATCAGGGACTTTCAGGGGTTTTTCTTTGGGAGTCCCAGGGAAGAGGAGGGGACGAGTTAACAGCCTGGTCCTGCCGACAGTCACCGACACCCGGGAGCCTTTGCCCGAGACTTGCACTTCAAGCCCGAATACCAGCCATGAGACCGCGACAATTCCCTTCCTTTCCCCTCCATGGGAACGGAATGAAAGTGAGATTTTGAGGGGGATAATCAGGATCAAAATCCAGGTGAGGAGAATGACACTGATAATGCCCAGAACAAGGAGTATCGCCAGGGAGGGGTCACTCATGGTTGAGACCAGGAGTTACGGTGGTTCCGGGTTCTCCTTCTTGTGCATTTCCTTGATCGCCTCAATGATCTGAGGGGCGACCTTGTCACCCAGGGCATTCACCACCTGGGCAAGCGTGGACTCTTTCCGGAGACTCATGACCTGAATGCCGGTCGGTCCTTTGATGTCCTTATAGAGAATAATCAGGGCAACAGGCTCGATACCTGCCCCTCCGCCACTTCCCTGGCCGCCTTCCGCTCCGCCGCCGCCTCCGGCACCGAACCCGAACCCGAACCTGGTCACCGGTATGACAATCTTGTCCCCGAGGTCAAGGGGCTTTCCAATCACGTTATCAGGCTGGAGAGACTCGCGTAACTCCTCTGCCGTCCTTTTTAACATATCTTCTGAAGACATCTGTATCAACTCATCCAGATCGTGTTCATCATATAAAAATGGTTATTGTCCATAGTGTTTTTCGAAACAAAATCCATAGGAGATTATATTTTTTGTGATTCAGACCAGCCGACATTCCTCATGATGTTTCTCATACCGACCAGGTCATACCCGGCAAGATCTTGAAGCCCCGAATGAAAAAGTAGCGATGGAATTAGCCATTCATCGGGCAGATGATTTCAATATGAAGACCCTCGTTGCCGTACCGGCGGAAGAAGCGAGGAAACTTGTTGATTAGAAAGAAGAATTATTCATTTTTTTCATTGGTAGATGGCACTCCTTTGCGATCGTCCCGGTATTCATCTGTTTGAAAGATGTTTTACCGTTCATCAAGTCTGCAGGATGGCCGGCATGGTGTCTGCCCCGGTCATTTCTTAACTCCTTTTTAAACGTTTTAAAGGGCTTATTCGACAAAGTAGCCAATTATAATCGTTTTTCAGGAAACCGTCACAGATTGTGTACAGTGGCCGATCTCCCTTCCGATCGACCAAAACTACCTCCCCGTATTGTCGGCCCTTACAAACGCACCAATGAGCAATTTTTTAAACCATTTAAAACCGTTTATTTGATAAAATAACCAATTTAATCAATATTTTCCATGCGGGTGTACATCATTTCCCATGGAGGCCGATCTGTCTGACACTTTTTCGGTAAACGGAGCCCAATTTGGGCTTCTTTGGGATGAGAATTGCTGAAGTCGTGATGGGGAGCAGCGATGCACCCTGACCATAGAACTATATTCTATAGCGCTATACACTATAGTATGCAGCGACAGGAAACGACAGAAGGTTCTCCTCCCCCGTCTGAGAAGGCACAACGAAGCTCTGCAGAGCCTCCCCCAGGTCTCATACCGTCAAAGAGAGAATTCGCGAAGGCTCTGGGGGGGACAGATATCCAGGACCGGACCACCATCCAGATCTCGCAAACTACCAAGGGCGACCTTGACAGGATCAAGCGGGAAGCAGGCGTGAAGACCTACGATGAAACCATCCGGTTCCTGCTCGAAGAGAGGAGAAGACTCCGGCCACCAACGTTCGGCCTCCTTGCAGGGGCAGGACCGTTCGTGCGGGACGAGGAGGAGGATCCCCATCGGATTCGTTCTTGATACCTGGACCTGGGTGGAATACTGGCGGGGAAACGAGGCAGTGAAGCCATGGGTCGAGGATAACCGTTCCCTCCTAACCTCCACGATCACCTTTGCCGAAACGGTCCGCTACTTCGTCCATGAGGGAGTTGACCCGGAAACGATCCACCTCTGCCTTGACGACATCCGCTCACGGAGCACGGTTGTCCCGGTCGATGAAGGGATCGCCATATCAGCCGGACACCTGAAGAACCGCGAAGTTGAGGGAATCGCCGATGCGATCATCCTCGCCACTGCCCGGGCCGGCGGGCACCAGGTCGTGACCGGAGACCCGCATTTCCGGGACATGAAGGATGCCGTGTACCTTGGTGAGATGTGAGGCTGGAGAGACGAACGGCTGTGTGATGATGGGAAGGTGGTATCTCTTTGTTTCACCTTACCGCACAACATGAGGTGCAGGCACGCCCGCGGAATCGGTTGCATTCTCTCGCTCGTAATAAACGAGGATTACTGTTCCATCTGCATCTTTGAGATTCAGCAATCCATCGGTCGTCAATTCATAAGAAGAGGCTTTAAGAAGAAGCGTAAGATAGAATCCTTCCTGTTGTCCAACAGGCCCTGTACAATACACAAGCGTTGTTACGAGGTCGGGTCCAATAATTATCCCTGAATTCCCGCTAAGATTATAGGATGCCCCATAACTGTTGCATCCTGTATGTCCTTTGACCTTCCCGTCAGTATCAAAGCAAGCTGTCACATAATAATCCCGAGTTATCCAAAACATTGAAGTAACAGGAACCATTAAGCCAGAACTTCCCTTGTAGGTCTTTAGTATCCAAATCGTGCCGATGAGCGGCGGTTGGCGGGCTTGCGGTTGGGGCGCTATACAGCCTGATAGTAATAATACAATTACCATTCCACCGATTAGTAAGGTTATCCAGGAAGCACTTTCACCCTTCATACTACCTGAGCTAATATCAGCTCCCGGATTACTTCATCCTGCCCCCCTCTCGCACAACATGAGGTGCAGACATGCCCGCGGAATCGGTATAAATGTCCTGGCCGGTTCCCGGTGCTGATTGCCCTGTTGGGCTAATATTTTGTCAAATCCCGAAGATACAAGGGTGTTTAGCCCGCTCCTTTTCACGCCCGTCCTCCCCACCGTGCTTATTTGCGCGAACATCGGCGGGAAGCCCGACTCCATCAGCCCGAAAGTACCTATTTGAAAACCAGCCTGGGAACAGTCAGACTTCCATTCCCATTTTTATACAAAAGGATCGATGAACCCCGTCCAGCGTTCACATTTTGATCGGGCATCATCGCGTTCGCAATTAAATTTTCTACAGAACAGAATTTTCCCCTCGTCTTCTTCACGGAGAAAAATTTGTCTATACTCACACCCTATGCAGGGGTTCATAAGTTAAGCACCCACCTTATTTTTGTACTGGTATTGTGGAGAATTGTTTCCTTCGTCTTCACCCATTTCTAATAAATTCTCATTTTATTATTTTGACTGATTATTAGCTGCATAATAGAAAATATAGACGTTAACGAGGATTACTGTTCCATCTGCAAGCACCCACCACCCAACCGGTTTGAAAATAAACTGCCCGACCCGATCCCAACCAGGTCATACCCGGCAAGCTCCTCCGGCCTGACCTCCCCGACTTTCTTCAGCGTCGCGTTCATGGTTTCGGCCATGACCTTTGCGACCTTCCCGGTGTTCATCCGGTGGTAGGTTTTATGGAGATGATGAGGGTGGACATGGGGGGTAGGTATTGGTGGAGGGGATAATGGGGGGGTGGGGTGAGCGGATGGGGGATTGGGGGGATGAATGAAAGGATGTTGGTTACATGCTATGCAAGGGCTCGCGATTTTCCTGAGAGATTCTTTGTGAAATATTCACTCAACCGGTGGTAGTATCTTTCATCTCTTTCTGGTACTCGTAGTACGAATATGCCACCGTGAAAACCGCTACGGCCAGGACCGGGATAAGGACAAACCAGAACGCATAATCGCCAAAAATACTCCGGCTATAGCGATAACGCCGGCAACCTTGAAGGGGGTTCCCCCCAGGGCATGGGTCTTTTTCCAGACCCTTTCGCTGCTCAGGGTCCACGGGGTGCGGATTCCCACGAACCAGTTCTGCTCGGCATGCTCGACCAGGAATCCGATATAGATGAACAATGCCCCGGTCAGGGGGGGGATGAGGAGGTTGGGGCTGATATGGTAGCCAGGCCCCCATGATCTGCACCTGGACCAGGAGGAAAAAGACCAGGAACACGAGGATAAACCCGTCAACTCATGATTTGGACGGCTCGCGCACGAACAGCAAAATCGATCCGGCCCCCAGGGCCAGTAACAAGGCAGCGGTGCCGAACACGCTCAGCGCGCCGATGTGGTCATAAAGCCAGCCGCCCAGCAGCGGTCCGATCACGGCCCCCAGCCCGGCAGCGGCAGTATAGAGTCCCATCGTCATTCCCAGCTTTTGATTGCCCGCGAGATCGACCACCAGCGCCTCCTCGGCCGGGACCGCGGCAGCAAAGGCGGCTGCCTCCAGGACCCACACCAACGCCAAAGGCCATAGCGATCGTACGAATGGAACTGCCAGCGTAGCAACGGCTCCCACGAGCAGCGCACCGACCAATAGCGGACGCCGCCCGATGCGATCGCTCAACCCACCCAGGCGGGAGGGCAGCACCGACCCCGCCAGCGCGGCCGGCAAAAAGGCCAGTGCAATGGCAAACAGGCTGGTCGAGATGTTATCGTTCAGATATTTGATCAGGATGGGGCTGATGATCGCGCCAGCGCTGGCCGTCAGGGCCACAATTCCAAAGACGATACCCAGCTGTCTGGAGATACTCCATTTTTGATCCGATTTAACCGGTCGATCCTTTTGAGGGCGGTCCGTGTCCTTTTGAAGGGACTCAGGAATGCCGCGCCATACAATGGCAGCCGCCAGCAGGGAGGTCGCTGTGAACCCGAGGAAGAGAATGCGCCAGATGGTAATCCACGACGATTCGCTCCCAAGGGCTTCCCCGTTCAGGAGGTAGAACAGGGCGAAGGGGACCAGTGTCCCGACCAGGATGCCGCGGATGGACATTTCCTCCACGCCTCCAAAACTCTCGCCGAGAGAGTCGTCAGATGCCAGGTCGGAAGTGATGGTCAGGACCGCCAGCCAGAACAGTCCCGCTCCGATACCCTGGGCCAGCATGGCAAGATACAGGCCCGTGATGCCGGATGCCAGCGCGAAGATCACGCTCGACACGGCATAAGCCAGCAAGCCGACGATCAGGAAAGGCCGGCGCCCATAGCGGTCAAGCCCCAGCCCGATGATGGGCTGCACCACGATGAGGATCAATGCCGAGGCCGATAAAAGCCCGCCGATCACCAGGGCGCTTGCCCCCAGCTCGCGGGCGACGAGCGGCAGGCCGAGCACGATCATACCGAAGGGCAGCGAGACCAGCAGAACGCTTAAACGCAGCCTGCGCAGGCTGTGGAAGGCCTGCTTTGCATCCGCCGCTGCAACTGGTTCGCTCGATATGGTCGTCAAATCGGGTGTCCTTGGAGTTAGCCTGGATCGTGCATGGCTCGCTTTAACACATCAAGAGGTTTCCGTTATGGGGCAAGCGACAGGAAGCTTGGGCCGGTTACTTCGAACTCAAAGCGCAGCTCCTGGCGCCCGGCTGGGACCGGGACTGTGCTCTCCACACAAAGGTAGTCGCGGGCTACATAATTTTGAACATATGCAGCTTGTTATCCTGCACATAAAAAGCATAACCACCATCCACGCCGCCAAAGGAAAGGACCGTGATGGCCAGGGTCAGGAGAAGCACGCCAATAATGCCGTAGCGGCAGGGTTCATTTCACCAGTATATGCCCCCGGGGAATAATATCTTTCAGAGAACCGAAGATGCCCGGGCTCCGGCAGATAACGCCTGCTCCCTGAAAAAAATTAACCGGGGAGCGAGGCGAGCTTCTGCCTCGTCTGGTAAAAGTAATCATCGGTGAGTGTATCCTCCATCCCGTATTTCCGGTACAGCCCGTCAGCATAGTGGTAGTTCATCCGGTCAATCAACAGGTATTCAATCTTCCCCTTCAGCAGTTCCGCAAGCCCTTCTGCTCCGGGCAGCACGGGGGCAACCATGGCATAGGTCCTGACCCCGGCCTTGTGCAGTTCATCCAGTGCCGCTATCCTCTCCTCAATCGGTGGTGCATGGGGTTCGAATATTTTCCTGATGGAATCGTCCGCCGTGGTGACCGAGAGCCCGACCTCGAAATCCCTTGCACCTCTGATGATGTCCAGGTCCCGCAGGACCAGCGGCGAACGGGTCTGGATGATGACCGGCCAGTCCTGTTCCGCCAGGATTTCCAGGCATTGCCGGGTAATCTTGTAATGAGCCTCAAGAGGCTGGTACGGATCGCACACGCCGCTTACCCAGACCCTGTCCCGCTTCTTCTTCTGCAGTTCCCGTCGTAACAACTCCGGTGCGTTGACCTTGACATCGATGAATTCTCCCCAGGGTTCCCGGTGGCCGGTGACCCGTTTCATGAAGCGGGCATAGCAGTATGAGCAGCCATGCTGACACCCGACATAGGGGTTGATGACGTAGGGATAGACCTTCGATTTGGAAAGAATGGATTTTGCCTGGATTTCTTTTAGGAGCAGGGCCATTTGGTGTTATTTTTTTCTTTCTTGTGGGGTGATGTAGTTATGCGAGGGGGAAGGTGTGCGGGTGGGTTTGCTTTTTCTGGGGACTGGGATTGTACATCGACGGCTTTCCTTTCCTGCTCTTCAGTAAGATCTCTGTTACACACTACAAAAATCATCAATTATCCCCCAGAATTCGATAGAAATCGGTTCTAATTATTTATACCGATGGTGAAATGCTCTTCGCTATTATCGTCTTCCTTGTCGGTATCTTTTTCTTCATCCCTAATCTCGGAACGATCCGTAAGCTTGTTCGGGGCAAGATCATGGAAATGGATGGAACAATAAACACGTGCATTAAGGACGAGCAGAATCGAATCCAAAAATTGTTATCGGGTTCTACGACCCCGGAAACGGCAAATGAGGTTTCCAGAATTCAGACCCTCATCGGGTTTTATCAAGATTAACACACCCATCTTCAAGAATTATATAAGACTAATCCTGCCTTTGCTATTAGGACTATCGCTCAGTCTTTTGCAGCCCTTTTACTTCCTGTTCTTGCATTTATGGTAGAAGTTACCTCACAGATCACGTCAGTCATGACAACAGTACAAAGTTGGCTGCCACCTCCTCCATAATTCACGGTTCCGATAACGTATGATCACCTGTTTTAAAGGAATTCGCGGCCTTTTCTTTCGTTTCGTGATATTCTACGAGTCTCACGGCCTCTTCAACCGACTGGGGCTTGTCCCGGATACCGGTGAACAGGATGCGTAACCCGTCACTATCATCCTTCAGGTACGCAGCTTCAGGGTACAGGAGGAGGGTTATCTTTCCCTCCGGTCCGAAATGGTGTTCTTCGACCTCTCCTCGCATGTACCGTTCCCGTTGCTCCCTGGTCGGTGCGGCAAATCTGTTCTCGTATCTGAAGACTCCCATGATCTGTTCCTCGCGGTCCCACGGAAAATGAGCCCGTGATATTCGTGCCCTATTTTGGAGTCGAATTTTCTTGTTCTCATTTCGGGACCACATCAACGATTAAACGAGTAATCCTCCCCTTAGCATGTTTAACCTGAGGCGTGCAGGCCGAAAATGGAAATCTTCTGGTTTCTACAACACCATTTCCTCCTATTTTGTCCGAATCCACAAACCAACCACATATCACGCTCCGTTTGACCACCCCGCCGGATAGGTCTTAAACCCCCTCTTCTCACGCTGAAATTGTCCTCGAAAGAGGACAGGAGAATGATTACATAGGGGAGACTTTACCCAGACAAACATCGCAAAGTCGGGATCCCGGTCAGCACGTCCATGATGAGTGCGGACCTGGCAATTGTGGAGAGACGTGCCGTTCGGAAATATGGCGAGGACATGGCCGTTTGTGATAGGGCGGGCGGGATGACGAGGGATTGGCAAGCTCCTCCGGCCTGATATCCCCGACTTTCTTGAGCGTCACGTTTATTGTCTCAGCCATGGCCTTTGCGACCTTCCCGGGGTTCATCTGGTGGGAGGATTTGAAGTTGATGAGGGGGGTCGGGGGGGTTACGTTTGCGAGGGAGGGATAAGGGTAGTGGGGAGAGGATAGCCCCAAGGCAGAGGTTGATAACCGTGCTTACGACCATGAGCACCCAGAGATCCAACGCGAAGCCGCTCTTCTTTGAATCAGGCCGGGAACATTAAAACCGATCGCTCTTTTCATGGCCTCTTCTCTGCACAATTACCAGGATCCCGACGAGAATGACCGCAGCCAGTGCTGCCGTACCTGCCACAACACTGTTTTGCTGCTGCCAGGTATTGGCAATAACGACCCCAATCAGACCCCAGATGACCGGGATCGTGTACCAAATATTTCCGTTGGTTTTGTAGATTATCCCAGAAGCAACACTCCCTGCTATCAGGAGAAGAAGTACGGAAAACGGTGTCTCAATAGTTGCCAGTATGCCGGATTCTTTGAG
>CAYGWN010000061.1:0-5522 GCA_964353765.1 uncultured Methanoregula sp.
AACCAGACCGTCATGGTCGACGGTGCAAAGGTAGTCATCACTGACATCGAAACCAAAAACGGGGTTATCCACGTGATTGATTCCGTGATGATTCCGCCTGCATGAAAAAAATCACCTTTTTTTCAGGTCCCTTGTTTTTAAAACAAAATTGCTGGTTCAAGGCATTCGGACGTGGAATACGCGGGAACAAGGCAGACGCAGGACCCCATCAACGGTATACGGCAATGCACGTACTCCAGGGACATTGGACAGGAGCCTGCGGAAGAAACACGGGTCTTCAATACTTTACCAAATTCTAATCCAGGATGCAGGAATTTCTTTTTAAAAAAAGATGAATTAAATACCCAGCGCCTTCTTCTTGGCGGCGGCAAACTCCTCGTCTGTGATAATGCCCTGTTTGTGGAGGTCTGCGAGTTTCTTGAGCTCGGCATCGACACCACCAGACGGCGGTGCAGCTGGAGCCTGCTGCTGGGCCTGGGCTGCACCCTCCTGCCGTGCCTGTTCGACTGCTGCCTGCTGCTGGGCCTGCGCCTGCTGCTGCTGCTGAGCCCTCGCTTCGCCCGCCCTCATTCCTGCTACGAGCATTAACCCTCTTCCTCTCATGTTCAGGCACCTCCTTTTGCCTTTAAGTGTTTCTCTGCCTTCGCGATTGATTCCGGCGGGATCCGGCCCATGTCGATCAGTTCAGCATCGGCCTCAAGCAGGGCTTCCTTGAACTTGATGGCCCACGTGTTCTCGAAGAGCAGGAGACCGGCCGATGTATTGTTCGGCAGACCCAGTGCAAGGGCCTCGATATCGCCTTCCGAGAACCACTCGTCGGTACGCTTTGCCAGTTCCCGGTAGGCTGCACCCGCCTCTCCCTCCAGGTTCTTGGCCTCGATGATCATCAGTTTTCCTTTCGCATCCTTCAGGATCATAACAAGATCGATCACCCTGATGATGCCTTTCTTTTCCAGATCATTCAGCTCGGGAGCAATCTTCCCGGTAAACTTGTTCCCGGGAAACCTGATCATCAGGTAGTCTACCGGACCCATGACTTTGCCGTGTTTTGTCATACCAATCCTCTTGTTCGCTCTGCGAGGATAGAAATTTATTGCATGCAGACTGTCATTAATTCTTGGAATGGAGATTTAGTCTGAGAACGATCGGTTATTTGAGAATTACCTACTTCATGTTCTCTTATTGAGGAAAAAAGCACAAATCACGCAGGTAGGTTGATAAGGGGAAACGTGAAATGTTCTAAAAAAATGGTGATTCAGAACAATGTCAGCTGAAATGAGTGCTACTACCGGCCACCCGATGGGGAGCTTCTTCCCCTGGTGGCTCCTCCTCCTGCAGGGTATCATTGCCCTTATCCTGGGGATCTATCTGATTGCATACCCGCTTCAGACCCTGATGGTGATCATCGTCTTCCTTGGTGCCTACTGGTTCGTGAGCGGAATCTTTACCCTGGTCGGCGCCTTTGCGGATACCACCGATAGGGGAATGAAGATTCTCCTTGGATTCCTGGGTATCATCCTCGGCCTCCTGATCCTTGCCTATCCATACTACAGCACCTTCATCGTGCCGTTTGTATTCACCATCATGGTGGGAGTTATCGCCCTGATCTACGGGTTTATTGCCCTGTACGGGGCCTTTACCGGAAAGGGATGGGGCGTTGGGATCCTGGGTATCCTCTCCATCCTGTTCGGGCTTATCATCCTTGCCAATCCCTGGGCATCCACCCTGGCCGTCCCCTTCGTCTTCGGGATCCTGGGTATCGTGTTCGGGTTTGCGGCCATTGTCGGGTCCTTCATGCTCAGATCTGCACAGAAGGCGGCCTGAAGAATTATTTTCTCTTTTTAAAGTCTGCGGGCTCCCCCAAAGGTGGTGTATACCCTTGATACAACCATAGAAGTCATCAGTCGTGGATAAGCGATCATACATACTCAATGATCGTTATCCCCTCCAAAGGACAGGAGTCCAGGATTTTAATAAAAGAGAGAGATATCTTTACCGCCGCCGCATCGCAAGGAAGAGTATCCCGATCCCGGCAATGATTGTCAGTGGAAGGAGCCCGGTCTGAGTCGGTGTCGGTGAGGTAACAGGAATGAGGGTCGCCGAGACCTGGGCGGTCTGGCCGGCAGTGACCTGCTGGGTCCCCTGCCAGTCCTGATACCCGTTCAGTTTTACAAGGACGGTATAGGACCCGGGTGTTAGTGTATCGATAGTGATGGGAGTGAGCCCCTTGAAAGCATTGTTCAGGAAGACTTCAGCCTGGCTGGGGGCTGAGATGACCGATATCCCGCCGGTTGTCGGGTTCTGCATCGGATTCAGGGTGACGGAAATATCGTAATTCTGCCCGGCGACGACTGTTCTGGTGACGGAATAGTCCTGGTACCCCGACTTTGTGATGAGAAGGGTGTGGGTCCCGGGGATTACCTGAGTTGAGACAAGAGGGCTTCCCGCACTCGTCTGGCCTTTGTAGACTCCGTCACCATACACATTGGCTCCGGGTGGATTCGTGGTGATGCTCACCGTTGCATATTGAGGTTGTTGATCAACTGTCAGGGTCGGATTAAGATAGGTAGTTGCGCCGGCCGTTATACTGACCGTTCCGGTCCAGTCATGGTAGCCGGCCATTACCAACTGCACTGCGTGGGACCCGGGCACGAGGTTCCCCACAGAGGTTGAAGTGACTCCCCGGTAACTGCCATCGACGTATACCGCTGCACCACTGGGGGACGAACTCACGCTCAGGGTCCCGGTGGTTACGGTCGGTTGGAGAATAGCATTTACATACGCAGTCTGTCCTTTGTTCAGATTCACGTCCATGTAGAAATTCTGGTATCCCGACATAAAGACGGTGATCTCATGAGTGCCCACCGGAATGTTGGTGAAGGTGTAAGGAGTGTTTGCCGACCGGCTGCGGTCAAGGGTGACCAGTGCGCCCGATGGTGTTGAAACGACCTGGATATTTCCTGTCTGGGCACTTGGGGTGAGTTGCGCAGTAATCAGGATGATCTGCCCGTCTTTTGGATTGCCGTAATACGAGTCACTCCACTCTTCATAGCCGGGCAGGCTGATCCTGATGGTGTGTTCGGGATTTCCAGTTGTGGAAACTGTTACCATCGCTGGCGTCTCCCCCCAATACGCCCCGTCAAAGTACACTTCCCCTCCTGATGGAACAGAATTGATTGAGAAGAATCCCGTCCCTCCGCCTGGTATCACCGGCAATGTCGCGGGTGCGACCGGTTGTGCGGGTAATGTCGCGGGTACGACTTGCGTCACCGGCAATGTCCCAGGATTGACCACGGGAACGTCTCCGGTCGAGACCATGGCAGATGATACCGCCACAATAGCTGCTAAAAGCGCTATCATCATGATAACGGTTGAATGTCGCATTGATATCCCTTCGATTGGTATAATGAACACTGCCTCTGGTGACTATTTCAAACTGCCGTTACTGGTAGTTCTATATTGGTTACCTGTAGGGTAAACACGTCCATAAATGAACAACTATGAATCCTCAAAATATTCAGGCACGAAAATACTCTGAAGCTGAATATACACCTAATCTTGTGGAATGATGAGAATTATGCCGAAAGAACGCCCTCTTGGGGTTACTATCATGATGGATGTTCTGCTAATGAACACATGGGCATCCAGAACATGTTGAAGCTGGACGACATGTCAATGGAAGACCTTTCAGCATTCAGCAAAATATTTTGAGACGTATGCTGTAACTAGAGATCACTATGACCCGCGTAGAACGAATTGAAAGAGAAATAGCAGATATGAAACATCAGATGGAGACCCCGGAACAAAAAGAGACTCAGCCAAAACGATCCGGCTATTTTGGCCTCATAGGTGTATTCATTATCGGATTTATCCTCGGTTTGGTCATGGGGTATTTAGTCCTCACCTAGATGATGCATAATCTTCTTTTTCCTTGTTCCCCCTGGAAATAACATCCCGTATTATTGCAAAACTCTAAACCCACCTCATATAACGGGCTCATGAAAAAAATGGTGATCAGTCGGGGATTCCGAATGCTTTCTTGGTACCGGGAAGCAGGCAATAGATCAGTATCAATGCGCTTAAAATAATTCCCGCGATGAGTACTTCCCAGGATGTTCCGCCGAGGATTGCGATGAGATTGAAGAAGAGAGTAAAACCCGCGATAATGATGGCGAACATCCACCCCTGGGGCTGCATTTCCCAGAGCATCCGGAAAAGCCAGAGGAAGAAGAATATGATGAGCACCCAGAAGAAAGCCCCGATAAGACTAAACGTGTAAAATGCCACCTCTCCGATATATACCGGAAGGATGTGCAGGTACTGGAGCGTGACTATCAAGGCATTTATCGCACCGAGGATCGCGAGGAATGCGATGAACGTCACACCAAGAGGTCGGTTTACCGTCATAAAATCAGTCCTTTATAGATCGTATATTTGCACCGGATACCAATAAACCCTGCTAATTCGGTTTCACCGTGCTTGAAGGATCACAGGGTGTCTTTTTATTTCTCTCAACGTTATTGAAGATCTCAACGAAGCCTCTTCTTTAAGTAGTAATATAACTACAACATCCCTGACAAGAAATCGAAGGTGCTGAGGGATCAATCCATGAAAGGCAAGGTTACCATTGAACGCGATGGATACGGTATGGCGATGTTCATTTCCGATTACAAAACAGCGGCACAGCGAAAGCAAGAGGGGAAGGATAAGAGGAATGAATTCCCCCGGGAGTCGCATGCTGAATTCGAGCCGGGATCAGATCGCCAGGACCCGGTTTCCGTAATAAAAAAATCGAGTGAAGGCAGGTGGGAACATCTCGTTCCTATCCGGTATGGGCGCATGTCAAAGAACCCCTTTGCCTTCCTTCGAGGGTCGACCTCCCTCATGGCCTTGGATATCGCCACAACTTCAACACCTGATATCAGGGTACAGGCATGCGGTGATTGTCACCTCGCAAATTTTGGTCTCTTCGCAACCCCTGAACGCCTCCTCATCTTTGATATCAATGACTTCGATGAAACGCTTCCTGCACCCTTTGACTGGGATATAAAACGTCTTGCAGCCAGCTTTTACGTTGCGTCCCGGAACAATAAATTCGCTGAAAAAGACTGTAAAATAGTAGCACGGTCCTGTGTTGCAGCATACCGTCAGGCGATTGCCAAATTTGCCTCGATGAAAGTACTCGATGTCTGGTATGCAAAGCTTGACATGGATACGATTATCGCCTCCGCACCCGATGAACAGGCAAAGCGCCGTCGCCAGGTCATGGCCGAAAAAGCGAGATCGCAGGTGACAGAGACAATTTTCCCAAAAATCACCCAGGTCCTGAATGGGAGACGTGCCATTGTCGATCAGCCGCCGCTCATTTACCATCCCCCTCCTGAATTAAAAATTCCCGAAGCACTCCATGATACCTTTGAAATATACCGCAACACCCTCCCGCATGAACGCCGGGTCCTCCTGGACCGGTACCGGTTCGAGGATATTGCCATTAAGGTTGTGGGGGTGGGCAGCGTCGGGAC
>CAYGWN010000062.1:0-14833 GCA_964353765.1 uncultured Methanoregula sp.
TTTTTTTATCGGCCGGGGATCAAACCGGAAAAATCGGCGAAGTGATACGGTTTTTGGAAGAAATGGAGAATGTGAACAGTTGATCACGAGCTGAAAATGTGGGGATAGTTCAGGAGACTTCTGCCTTCTGGAGAAGGACACGGCCCCGTGATGTCAGCCGGAGAATGATCTCATTACAGGACTTTCCGCCATCGAGATATCGTTTTGAGAGCAGAAGGCGGATGCCGGACCGGACACTGTTCTCGCTCTGGAGAGGCCGAAGCTTTGAAACGACATGGCTCATGTGGCACCCCTGATTATCTCCGACCGTCTGCAGAATCTGCATATGGATAGGGTCGGGTACAAAGACTTGCGGGACTTCAAACGATATTTTTTCCATTATTCATCCTGGTAATGGCAAAAGCAGAATGCGGGAAGAACTTTCGGATTCCCCGGACCGTTCCGGCATCCCCCATGGATTGTTTTCAGATGTCTGGGTCTGTTTTCCGTGAGGGAACTGAGGTCTCCACCAGGAATGCCGGCACTTTCCGCTGCTAAAGATAAATTACCAGTATACTATGGGACGTTCAAGATGAAGTAACCATTCCCCAGGCCATGAAATCATCCTTCGTAACCAAAGAGAACGCGGGAAAATGTTACCCCTTCTCCCTCTGCCGGAGGATCCCCATGAACAGGCACGCATCTGCAGCGATGGATTCGATCCCCTCCCAGTCACCGATCGGTATACCAAGCCCCCTGAGGACAGCTGCCGGCGTGCACTCATCGGCCTCCCCCATGACGATCTCTGCCGCTGAAGCGATGTTATCGGCAATGGCCTGCCGGGTGACCTCCAAGCGTCTCCCGAAGAGATCGGTCCTCCCCCGCACATCAATGACCGACGGGATTCCGGAGCATCCGATTGCCACACCGCTGCACCCGGACCGCATGGCATGGGTACGGGAATCGGCAATGATCACCCCGACCCGGGCTCCCGTGCTTCGCTCGATCTCCCTGCGGACCCGGAGCGCGCTCCGGTCAGGATCTTCAGGGAGCAGGACAACGCACCCCGGGGGAGCATTGGAGGCATCCACCCCTGCATTGGGGAGGAGGGTCCCCCCCTTCATGCAGAGGAGAAAACCCGGGATGCCTCCCACGACCGAATCACTTTCTGCCGTGACCACCTCCACGAGGCAGGGGTCGATTCCGAACTCTCTTCCCAGCCTGACAGCGTCCTCCCCCGGCCTGACCGTGGCGAGGTCGATGATGCGTCCCTCTGCAGTGGCCACGGCATTCTCGGCTATGACCAGTACGTCACCGTCCCGGAACGAACCTGCCGCCGACTGCATGACGCCCTCAAGGAGTGCCCGGACGAGGTCATCGCCCTGCCGGATGATCCCGGTCCGGATGCCGGTGGTGGAAAACGGCCCCATCAGCGGTCCACCACCCGGGCCACAGTCCGGATGACGTCTGCGGTCTCCCGGACGTCATGGGTCCGGACCACGTCCGCACCCTTTGCAATGAGCAACGCGGTGAGCCCGAGAGAAGCGGCGAGCCTTCCTTCGGGGGGACGGTTCCCGGGTTCCCCGATAAACGTCTTCCGCGATACTGCGGCAAGGAGCGGCCGCCCGAAGCGGGCAAACTCCTCAAAATAATGGCAGAGCTCCCAGTCCAGCGCAGTGGTGCGTTTCGGTGTCCAGAGGCCGATCCCGGGATCGAGGACATAGCGGGGTATCCCGGCCTCAGCACACCGCGTGACCACCAGCTGCAGGGCAGATCCCGTCCCGGTAAGCGTGGTATTATCTCCCGGCCCCCGGTGGGATGCCATCAGGAAGGCAGGAAGACCGGCATCGGCCACCATACGGGCATAGCGGGGATTGACCAGGCCGGAAATATCGTTTGCTGCATGCACCTCATGGCGCAGGCACTGTTCGAGGACGGCCGGGTGCAGGGTATCGACGCTGACCGGGATACCTGACCCGTCGAGTTCGGTGAGGGCCCGGTCAAGCCTGCCAGCTTCTGTCTGCTCACTGATCGGGGGAGAGCCGGGAGCCGTGCTCCGGGCGCCGATATCGACCAGATCAGCACCGGAGGCGACCATCTCCTCTGCCCGGGAACGGACCGAGCCCTCCCGGACATAGGAACCGTGGTAGAAGGATTCCGGGCTGCAGTTGATGACCCCCATCAGCCGGACCGGGCAGCCCTTTCCGATGGTGATCCCCTTTATTTCGCACCGGTTCATGCCAACCTTTTTGCCGCGAGGAACGTGTTCTCCATCAGGGCTGCAATGGTCATCGGACCGACCCCGCCCGGGACCGGGGTGATGGCAAGAGCCCGGTCTTTCACCCGGTCAAAGTCAACATCACCGCAGAGCACCCCTTCGACCCTGTTGGTGCCCACATCGATGACCACTGCCCCCTCCTTCACCATGGACGCAGTGATAAACCGGGGTTTCCCGACCGCAGCCACCAGGAGATCGGCCTGGGCAGTCAGGGCTGCAAGATCGCGGGTCTTCGAGTGGCAGACCGTTACCGTGGCGTCACGGGAGAGGAGGAGTGCGGCCATCGGCCGTCCCACCTCGATGCTCCTTCCCACGACCACGGCATGCATCCCCTGTGGGTCGATAGCGTATTCATCGAGCAGGTTGATGATCCCGAGGGGGGTAGCTGGGGCAAAGACCGGATGGCCGGCAAAGAGCCGGCCGAGATTTTCCGGGTGGAACCCGTCAACGTCCTTGTCAGGAGAGACTGCCCCGGTCACCTGCAGGGTATTGACCTGAGGGGGGAGCGGGAGCTGGACGAGGATGCCCGAGATCCCGGGATCGCGGTTGAGCGTGGTTATCTCCCGGATGATCTCTCCGGTGGTGCTCGTTCCCGGGAGGGTGATCCCTACCGATCCGATATGGACCTTTTCACCTGCCGCACGTTTCATCCGGACATAGAGCTCAGAGGCCGGGTCGTTGCCGGCGATAATGGTGGCGAGCCGCGGACAGAGGCCGGACTCGTCGATCTCCTCCCTGAGGAGCTCGAGCCTTTTTTCCTGGATCTTCTTCCCGTCAAGGATCATGTCACTCGGGATAGAGGGAGAAGGTCTTTGACATCTCGTGGACTTCTGCCCCGACCTTCCTGATGACAGGCTCGTTCCTGATGTCTCTGAGGACAGTGGCTATCCAGTGCCCGATCTTCCGCATCTCCTCCTCTTTCATGCCCCGCGTGGTTACGGCCGGCGTCCCGACCCGGAGGCCGCTGGTGACAAACGGGCTCCTGCTCTCGTTCGGGATGGTATTCTTGTTGACCGTGATATGGGCTTTCCCCAGCGCCGTCTCGGCCTCGAGGCCGGTGATGCCGAGGCTGGTCAGGTCGAGCAGGATGAGGTGGTTGTCAGTCCCGCCGGAGACCACCCGCAGCCCCTCGCTGGCAAGGACCCCGGCCATGGCCTGGGCGTTCTTCACGATCTGGCGGTTGTATTCCCTGAACGAGGGGCGGAGCGCCTCCTTGAAGCAGACGGCTTTTGCGGCGATGGTATTCATGAGCGGTCCCCCCTGCATGCCCGGGAAGACGGCCTTGTCGACCTGCTGGGCGTATTCTGCATCGCACATGATGGCCCCGCCACGGGGTCCCCGGAGCGTCTTGTGGGTGGTCGTGGTGACGAAGTCCACCACACCGACCGGCGACTCGTGCATGCCGGTCGCACAGAGGCCGGCGATATGGGCAATATCGGCCATGCAGACCGCCCCGACCGCATCGGCGATCTCCTGGAACGCGGAAAAATCGATGGTCCGCGGGTAAGCGCTGGCGCCGCAGACGATCACTTTTGGGGATACCTTCCTGGCAATCTCCTCAACTACGCCATAATCGATGGTCTCGGTCTTCAGGTCCACTCCGTACTGGGTCACCCTGTACAGCCGGCCACTGAAGCTGACAGGGGATCCGTGGGAGAGGTGTCCGCCCTGGGTGAGGCTCATGCTCAAAAGGGAATCACCGCACTCCATGGCAGAGAAATAGACGGCCATGTTAGCCTGGGTTCCGGAATGGGGCTGGACATTGGCGTGCTCGGCACCGAAGAGCTCTTTGAGGCGGTCCCGTGCCAGGTTCTCGGCCATGTCGTGGAACTCGCATCCTCCGTAGTATCGCTTGCCCGGGTACCCTTCGGCGTACTTATTGGTCATGACGGAGCCCATGGCTTCCAGCACCGCCCGGGAGACCAGGTTTTCGGATGCTATCAGCTCAAGCCCGTTCTGCTGTCTGAGCCGCTCTTTCTCAATGATCGCGGCTATTTCATAATCTGTAGTGGCCAGATATGACATGTATAGAAGGGTCGTTTGTTATCAGGTAATACACTTTGCCCGCTCCGGCAGAACCCCCGGGGGACAGGCCGGCCACAGGGTCGTGCCCGTGCAAAAACCGCAGGTGGCCCCGGCAGATCAGGGCAGCTCATGGAAAACCGGTTTTCTGGGCATTCTGACCGAAAAATGGGAGCATAATTATTATAGGGTAATACTCCATGACTATCACTGAGGGTTCTTATGATGCCGGAGGATTTGAGAAAATCCCTGCAAAAGACCATACCCGGAGAGAAGGAGAAGAATATGGAGATACCAAGAAACCCGTCACCTGCCACCCCCCCTGCCACCCCTGAAGAGAGGATATCTGCCCTGGAACGGAAAGTAAAGGAGATTGAAGCCCTGCTCAAGGGACTCACCGAGGAGCTGCTCGACCTCAAGTCCATTGCCATGCGCCTGAACAAGGTCACCGAGGAGCGCGGCCGGGCAGAGCTCAAGATGACCCGGCCCGCCGGAACGGCCGGGACGAGCACCGTCGTCGTCCCCAAGCGCCCGGTAACACAACCGGCCGCACGGACCCCTCCTCCACCGGAACCTGCCCAGGAGGAGATGAGCATGATCATGCAGCCGGACGGGACCATCAAGCCCGAAAAGCGGAAGGCGGGCGATTACATTGTGGCTTCCGCATCATACACAAAGAAGGGGAAGCAGCAGGCTTCCGGCGCCGGAAAGAAGAGCGACCTCATCGTTGCTGAAGACAAGGAACAAGACGAATCGAAAAAGTGATCGGGGACCCGGTATTTGCACATCACTGAGCTTGAGATAGATAACTTCAAATCTTTTACAAAAAAGACCAAAATACCTTTTTTTGGGGGATTTACGGTGATTTCCGGCCCGAACGGGTCAGGGAAGAGCAATATCATCGACAGTGTCCTCTTCGTGCTCGCCCTCTCTTCATCACGGTCACTCCGGGCCGAGAAGCTGACCGACCTGATCAACCTCAACTCAGGGAGACCGACCGCTGAAGTCTCGGTGACCTTCTCGGACGGGACGAAGGTCCGCCGGCGTATCAAGCGGACCGGGACCGGGTACTACAGCTACAACTACCTAAACGAGAAGGTCTGCAAGCAGTCCGATGTCACCGATTTTCTCTCAAAGTTCGGTATCAAGCCCCACGGGTACAACGTGGTCATGCAGGGGGACATCACTCGGATCATCGAGATGAGCGATTTTGAACGGCGGAAAATCATCGATGAGATAGCCGGGGTGGCAGAGTTTGATGCCAAGAAGGACCAGGCCCTCCGGGAACTAGAGGTGGTACGGGAGCGCCTGGAGCGGGAAGAGATGCTCCTGAATGAATTCTCCCGCCGCCTCGATGAGCTGTTCAGGGAGCGTGAAGAGGCGCTCAAATACCGTGAATGGTCAGAGAAGCTCCGGACCTTTGAGAGCTGCCGGGCAGCAGCATTCCTGCATGCCAGAGAGAAGGATCTTGCCGGGACAGAACACCTGATCGCTGACCAGCAGCTTGCCAGAGAAAGGATCGATTCGGACCGGAGCCTCGAGGAGCATGAGCGGTCCTACCTCGCCGCGGATCTCGATGACGTGGCCCGCCAGATCAACCAGAAGAGCGGGAGCGAATACATGAAACTGATCGCCGACCTCGAGGAAGCTAAGGGGACCATCCGCCTCTCGGAGCAGGGCATTGCCCGCCTGAAGAAGGAGAAAGAGGCAAACCTCGAGGGGCTGAACCGGGCCTTCGTGGACATGAAACGGGCAGAGACCCGGGTCACCGAATGCACCCGGGCCGTCCGGGAGATGACCATCGACCGGACCAACCTGGCCATGGAGACGGCCACGGCACGGGGCCAGATCGAGAAGTTCGAGGCCGAGATAAAGAACCAGAGCCGGGATGCAGAGGGAGCTCGGGATGAGCTCTTCTCGCTCATGCAGTCCATCGAGGCAAAGAAGGCCGACCGGTCGGCTATCCTCCACGCAAAAGATCTCCTCCTTGAAAAGAGCCGGATGCGTTCCTCCGAGCGGGAACGGCTGGAGGAACGGCTCCATGCCATCGAGGCTGAGACCGGGGCCGGAGCCCGGCAGCAGGAGGAGGAGCAGAAGGTGGTCTCGCTCGAGGCAGAAAAGGGGGACCTCGAGCGGGAGCTGGCAGCACTCGAGGGTGCGGTCTTTGCCCGGCGGCAGACGCTCGAGCGGCTGCGGGAGGAGCAGCGGGCAGCCGACGGGGACATCGTCCGCCTTGAAGCCCAGCAGCAGGCCCGCGGCGAGCCCGGCAGCCGTGCCCTCGAGGCGGTGCTGGCCATGGACGGGGTCTGCGGGACGATCGCCCAGCTCGCGAAGGCTCCGCCCGAATATGCCACCGCCCTGAATGTTGCCGCCGGAAGCAGGCTCCACTACGTGGTGGTGGAGGATGACGAGGTGGCTGCCGGGGCGATCCGGTACCTCAAGGACCAGAAACTCGGCAGGCTCACCTTCCTCCCCCTCTCAAATCTGAGGCCGGCACCGCTCCCAGAGACCCCTGGGAAGGGGATCATCGGGCTTGCGGTCCGGATGCTCGAGTACAGTCCGCGGTTTGAACCGGCCTTCCGGGTGGTGTTTGGAGCCACGGTTGTTGTGGAATCACTGGACCTTGGCCGAAAACTCCTCGGAACATACCGGATGGTCACCCCGGAAGGGGAGCTCCTGGAGAAGAGCGGGGCCATGACCGGCGGGACGTTCAAAAAACCCATCCGCGGGTTCGGGGCAGCGGTGGAGGACGAGATCGGCCGGCTCCGGCAGGCGGTCGAGGAGCTGAAGGCAGAGATCACGGATGCCGAGGCGGCGATCAAGCGGGGGAGCAGCGAGATCGAGTCCCTGAGGGAAAAACGGGCCGGGATCGACCTGCAGCTGCAGCGGTTGTCGATAACTGCAGAAGAGATGGAAAAGCGGGCCGGGCTCTACTCCCAGGAGAAGGAACGGCTCGCGACCGCCCTTGCCGAACTTGCCGATGAGGTGAAGGGCGGGACCCGGGACCTTGCCGCCCTCGAGGCATCCCTCGACACCACCACCGGGGAGATCTCCCAGCTGACGAAAAGGATGGAACAGCTCAAGAAGAGGCTCGAGGATACGGCAATCCCGGTGCTTACCGACCAGATCGAGAAGAAGAAACGGGAGCTCGAGGATACCGAGCGCCGGCTGCGGAACAAGGAATCTGATATCAGTGATCTCCAGCGGGAACGGCAGCACTTTTCTGCCCGGGTTGACGAGCTGAAAGCCGAGACCGGCCGGATCACCGCGGCAAACCAGCAGGTCGATGCCGACATTGCCGCAGCAGAGGTACAGATCGCGGCGGGCAAAGCCGCCATCCGGGAGATCGAAGAGCGGCAGAAGGAATTTTCAGGGGAACTCGATACGCTGCGTGCCCGCCATGCCGAGATATCGGACGCCATCCGGGAATCCGAGAAGAAGATCCTCGAGCACGATGCGGCAAAGGAGCGTATCCGTATCCAGCTCGAAGCCCTCATGGACCGGAAGACGACCCTGTTAGCCGAAATTGACCAGCTCCGTGCAGATGTGGGGGAGGTCACCACCGACCTCTCCTTACGGGAAATCGAAGACGGGATCGCCGAGGCTTCTGCCGCCATGAGGAAGATCGGGGCGGTCAACATGCTCTCCATCGATGAGTATGACCGGGTCGAGGCCCAGGTGACCGAACGGGTCGAAAAGAAGGAGATCTTGTCCCGGGAACGGGCAACCCTGCTCGAGCGGATCGAGCGGTTCGAGACCATGAAGTTCGAGGCCTTCACCTCCGCATTCCGGGCTATTGATGCCAACTTCCGGGAGATCTTTGCCCGGCTCACCAGCGGGAGCGGCCGGCTTATCCTCGAGAACGAGGAAGATCCCTTCGCAGGAGGCCTCTCCTTTGCGGTGCAGCCCCGGGACAAGCCGGTCCACCTGCTCTCGGCCCTCTCGGGGGGAGAGAAGTCCCTGACCACCCTGGCCTTCATCTTCTCCATCCAGCAGTACATCCCGGCTCCGTTCTACGCTTTCGATGAAGTGGACATGTCACTTGACGGGTCAAACGTAGAAAGGATCGGGGATATGATCCGGGAGCTCTCCTCGACGTCCCAGTTCATTATCGTCTCGCTCCGGAAACCCATGATCGAGGGGGCTGACCGGATCCTCGGCGTGACCCTGCTCCCGGACAAGAGCTCGTTTGTGACCGGAGTAAAAGCCGATGGCTGAGGAACCGGTCGA
Source organism: uncultured Methanoregula sp. (assembly GCA_964353765.1). GTDB lineage: Archaea > Halobacteriota > Methanomicrobia > Methanomicrobiales > Methanospirillaceae > UBA9949. The sequence goes on from CAYGWN010000062.1 coordinate 8,510, forward strand.
GATCCTGGTCCAGATGGCCGAACGGGGGGAGATTGACCCCTGGAACATCGACATCATGGAGGTGACCGACCGGTTTCTCTCCGAGCTTGAGCGGCGGAAGGAACTCGATCTCCGCCTCTCTGGGAGGACCCTCTTCTATGCCGCGCTCCTCATCCGTATGAAGTCCGAGTACCTCGATACTTCCATCGAGGAAACACCGGAAGATTTCCTGGAGGACGAGTCCGATGTCTTTGATTTCATCGGGTTTCCGGAAGGCCCGGGAGGACCGATCGACCAGCTCGAACGGGAGATCCAGCGGAGGCTGGACCGCAAGAACCTGCGGAAGCGCCCGGTGACTCTCTTCGAGCTGATCCTCGAGCTGAAGAACGCCGAGAAGGAGCAGCGGCGGAAGCAGCGGTTCCGCGAACCCTTCTCCATGGATCTGATGGACGTGGAGGAGGTGGTGGGAATTGCCCACGAGGAAGGTCACCGGGAAGCGGCCGCAGCCGTGCTCTGCCAGTGCGAGGGCATTATCGCCACGGAAGGGGTGATGACCCTGCATGAGCTGGCAGCGCTCCTCGGCAAAGGGCTCATCGAGGTCTACATCCCCCTCCTGTACCTGATGTTTGAGGGAAAACTGGTGCTCTGGCAGGAGGAGTTCTTCGGGGAGATCATGGTCCAGGGCGCCAAAGCCGGTGAATAGATCAGATGGTTCGTTGTATGAACGAAACATTCTATAAAGCCGGGTTCTGGGCGGTACTGATGGCCTTCCTCGCCATGAACGGATATGATATCGTCCAGAGCGTTCAGATCATCGGCGTCCTCGGTAAACCATGGGACGAGATCTTTATCTACGGTTCTTCGCTTTTCATAGCGATCCCCTTCATGCTGACCCTGCTTTCCCTCCACTACCTGACACCGGACGGCAAGATTCTGGAGCCATGGTGCGGAGTGGTAAGATGATTCAATCCCTTTTTATCTAAAATTTAATGAGGAGTGTTTTATCTGCCGCTGCCGGCTGAGGGTTTGTTCGGTATTAAACCGGGATAATACGATATCCCCTGTTATTCGAGTATCATTCCACTACTCTTAAATATCTCCCGGGCGGAATTAGCGATTGTATGCTTGACATAAACAAAGTAAAAGGATTTCTTGTAGCGCCCACCGAGACATTCCGGGCTAGCAAAGAGGACTCCCTTGGTAGTGCATTCAGGTATTACACCATTCTGCTCGTCATTTGGGCTATCCTTGCCGCCATCGTCTGGATGGTAATGGGGTACCTGGCCTTCCAAGATGCCATAATCCGTATCGGGACAATAGGGATTTTCGGCAGCCAAATAGCAGAAGCGCTTACTGGCTTTAGCGCGTTTTTCGCAACTTTTCAGCTCTTTATAGTGTATGCTTTCTTCTTCCTGTCCCTGGTCGGAGTATTCTTCATTGCCTTCTTCTGGCATGTCTTTGCAATTCTCTTCGGAGCCAAAAAGGAATTTAAACAAACTATCAAAACTACCATGTACGCAGCCACCCCCTTCTTCCTCCTCGGGTGGATCCCCTATATCGCTGTCATTGGATGGCTCTGGTATCTGGTGCTCATGGTCCTCGGACTCTCGGAAACGCAGGAAATGACTGTGGGAGAAGCGGCGATGGCCATCGTGGTGCCCATCATACTCGTACTCGTTGGGGTAATCATATGGAGTGGGGTCATCGTCACGCTAATGAACGGGATCTTAGGAATCTTCGTCTGAGAAAATGACATCTGAGTAAAAAACCGAAAGAGTTCAACCATGGTACTATCCCTCCCGATTTCAGTGACTTGGGAGGGGATGACCCACTTTTTAAAAATTATTATGAATTAACCGTGAGCGGCGTTCCTTACAACAATCGCTCACTTTCACCCTCCGTTTCCACAATGCAATTGATGCAGGGGACTGATTGAGTCCTGTGGCATTTGATGATCTGAAGACCTACCAGGGACAGGTCTATTCCGGCATGTCCATCGGCGGTACCCATGTCTGGGATTACCCCCACGGGGTGTGGCAGGAGAAGAAGGTAGCGCCGGACCGCTGGGTCTTCTCCTTTCGGTCCGGGAAGAAGAGGTCCCGGAAGTCCCCGGAAGGATCCGGAGCCCTCCCCGGGACGCAGTACCACTGGTTCATCCTCGCCCACCAGCGGGTCCGTAAGGTAGACCAGGACACCTACGAGACGGTCATGGAGGGAGTCAAGTACAAGGTCGCCCACAAGAGGCCATATTGGCGGGGATGGAGTACGGACTACCCGGACCACGAGCCGGAGCGGGAGATCCTAGTCCGGATCCTTGAAAATTATCTGGCAGAACTGAAAGAAGAAAATGGTGAACCATCCCCTGGAAAAGAGCAGCATCAGTGAGCTGCTGAGGGAAAGATCCCGGGGCCATAGCGGCGGTAGGAGCCCGCAGGATTACCTCCTGGTCCGGAAGGGTATTAACAGACCGGCAGAAACCTATCCAGCAGCTCATGGAAGAAACGAATCCGGCCAGATACGTCAGGGCCCCCCTCAAAATTCTCCGCAAGACCGGGATCAGACGACACCGGCCGCGATGCAGGATAGGGGGACCCGTTATCCTCCTCCTTCTCCTTGTCCTCCTCTTCGCCGCACCTGCCTCCGCAGAAACCCCGGTCAATGGATTGGCATCACCCGGGCATCAGGGGGTAAACACGACACATTCCGCCGGGAACGCTACCGCCCCGATCACCCTCATTCTCTTCTATAACCGGAACTGCCAGGACTGCCAGAAGGTTCTCGCTTTTCTCCCCGGGGTCCTGGCGACAAACCCGGATGTCACGGTCGAGTCGTACGACATCTACAATAACCGGGAAAAGTACCAGCTCTTCCAGCAGTACAATGAGCGCTATAACCGATCCCTCTCGCCGGTTCCTGCCGTCTTTGTCGGGGATCGTGAGCTCGTCGGCTATGATGAGATAAGGGATAACCTCGCGGATGCGATTCTCGCGGCCAGGCTCAACCAGACGACGCCCACGCCCGTCATCACTCCGGTTGTGACGAATACCACGACGGTTCAAGAAACCCCGCCGCCGGCACTTGCCATACCGGTCATCATCATGGCGGCGCTCATTGACGGGATTAATCCCTGTGCCTTTGCGGTCCTGACCTTCCTTCTCGTCACCATCATGGCCCAGCAGTCCCGCCGGAAAGTCCTGGAAACGGGCGTAGCCTACATCCTTGCCGTCTTTGTCTTCTATTTCCTGTCCGGCGTGGGACTCTTCAGCCTGGTCCAGGTGTCAGGGGTGTCCCGGATCTTTTCGATCGTTGCGGCGATTATCGCCCTGATCGCCGGGATCCTGATGATCCGTGATGCATTCAGCGAATCCCGACCGCTTCTGGCCATTCCCGAGTCACGGAAAGGGATGATTGACCGGTATGTCAGGAAAGGGACGATCCCTGCGGCGCTCGTTCTTGGTATCCTGGTCGGCATGTTCGAGCTCCCCTGCACCGGGGGCATTTACCTTGCCATCCTGTCGCTCCTCTCGCAGAGCTCGACCCTTGCGGCGGGGATTCCGCTCTTACTCCTCTATAACCTGGTCTTTATCGTTCCCCTCATCATCATCCTGGGTGTTGTTTATTGGGGACTCCCGCCGGAACGGTTCAGTGCCTTCCAGGCACGGCACCGGGTAGCCGTCCGGCTCTGCATGGCCGCCCTGATGATCGCGATCGCGGTGTTTCTCCTGTACACCGTGCTCCGGTGACAAAGACAGTTAGAAGCACAACCGCTGCCCCGAATCCCGACGGTGTGACTCACCCCCCCAATCTTCTCTTTTTTCAAACTGGCACAAATTGTGCAGGTAAAGGTTAAAGTTCCGACGAGCGGATGAGTGCTAGGGTGTGGAATGCCCACCGATATCAAAAAAATGCTGCTTGAAGAAAATGCAGCCTGGAATGCACATGATGTGGATACGATAGCTGATTTCTACACGGAGGACTGCACCAAGGAAGACGTCGCCCTGGGAACCGGTACCCGCGGGAAGGAGGAATTGAATGCTCTCCATCGTCGCGTGTTCGCTGCGATACCTGATTTCACGATCAAACTGACCTCGTGCTTCCATACAGATGAGTGGGCGGCAACGGAGTGGTTCATGTCGGGAACCTATTCCCGTCAGTTCCCAGGCATGCCTCCGGCGACCGGAAGGAGGTTTTCGGTCCGGGGCTCAACGATCATGCACCTGCATCGCGGCAGGATCCGCCGGGTCTCCGATTACTGGAATTCTCTGTCATTCCTGCAGCAACTCGGTTTGGCGCCGGAAGATCCGTAAAGTATGCACGTACCGTTCTGGAATGCTGGTCTCAACCTTCCCCACCCTTCCATTCACCATCCCCGACCCAGATCCTCAATTCTCCGGAGCCTGTATATGGTGAGAGGATAACAGCTTCCCGGGAGGATACATGATAAGGGATAACCTGCCGCCCTGTACCGCCGATGCCCTCTGGAAGGTGAGGCAGGTGGTAATCAACGGCCATCCGATAGGCATCATGAAGCTTGACGAGTGTATCGCTGCGGTAAGGGCGCAGGAGCTTTCGGGAGACGACAAGATCACGGAGGCGCTGCTGAAGGCGGTCAAAGCCTACAATTATATTCCTCCACCCGTCGAGGCGGAGTACGCACGGGTCCTCCTTGATGAATACCGGAAAGCTTCGCAACCGGGTGGGAACACCTCCCCCTGACGTCCGGTGCCTTCGCACGGGATATTGCCGGGCAACGGGACAGAAACGGATGATGCCAGGCTTCCCTCCGAGAGATACCGGATTTCCGGATTTTCTGTCCGGAATCCCGGCGACCAGGTGGATCCCGTTCTATACAATTACCTTGCAGAGCTGAAAGAGGGGACTGCCAGTCAGGCTGAAGAGAGCAAGCTGCAAGGGCGGCCCGGTATCTCTTCAGTCCAGAGGAGAGAGGCCCTCACCCCTGGTAATCTGGCTCCCGGGTCGTCCCGCCTTCAATGATCATCCCTGCACCTCCCCGCGCGAACCCGATTTTCCGGGCTGAAGACTGTTTCCGGTCCGCCGGAACGGGACTTCAGGCCCTGTCTAGAGTATTTCCCTGCCCGCGGGGATCCGTTTTCCCTTGAACCGGGGGCAGGTGAGATGGGTACCCAGCCTTCCAATTCCAGTGGAAGGGCATTTTCTGGAAAGGAGAGCGGGAACAATTTTTCCCCCCGACAGGGAGGGGCGATAAGGTTCATATAGGATCATGCATAATGAATATATCCTCATATCCTGATGATGAACCGGACGCTGCTGCGAGATATTGTCTGGTTCTGATATGCCCGGATGTCACCTTTCAGGTGCCGGTCTCACAGCGGCCGGGTGATTTTTCCTGTGGCAGACGGTTTCTGATCGAACAGATCCGTCGAGGCCATCCCGCGTTCCTGGTGAAGGTGGGAATGGTTAAATACCAACAATGCATATGATAACACCCTCTGTGATGGAGAGCCAAACACGCCGGTGCTGCCGGACTTGGTTCTGACGCTGGTACTGGCAATGCGGAAATCTGCAATAGTAACCGCTAATTCCTCGAAATTTTCATCCGATAGTGTGCATATTACTCTTGAATTCTGGTTGATCCTGCCAGAGGCCACTGCTATCGGGGTTCGATTAAGCCATGCGAGTCGAGAGGTGCAAGACCTCGGCGCACTGCTCAGTAACACGTGGATAACCTACCCTGCGGAGGGGGATAACCCCGGAAAACTGGGGATAATACCCCATAGATCAGGGATGCTGGAATGCCCCCTGGTTCAAAGGTCCGCCGCCACAGGATGGGTCTGCGGCCGATTAGGTTGTTGTTGGGGTAACGGCCCAACAAGCCATTGATCGGTACGGGTTGTGGGAGCAAGAGCCCGGAGATGGATTCTGAGACACGAATCCAGGCCCTACGGGGCGCAGCAGGCGCGAAAACTTTACAATGCGAGAAATCGTGATAAGGGAACCCCGAGTGCCCGTAAATTCGGGCTGTCCGTCAGTGTAAACAACTGGCGAAGAAAGGGCCGGGCAAGACCGGTGCCAGCCGCCGCGGTAATACCGGCGGCTCGAGTGGTGGCCACTATTACTGGGCTTAAAGCGTCCGTAGCTGGGTTGTTAAGTCTCCTGGGAAATCCACCGGCTCAACCGATGGGCGTTCAGGAGATACTGGCAACCTAGGGACCGGGAGAGGTGAGAGGTACTCCAGGGGTAGGAGTGAAATCCTGTAATCCTTGGGGGACCACCTGTGGCGAAGGCGTCTCACTAGAACGGCTCCGACAGTGAGGGACGAAAGCTGGGGGAGCAAACCGGATTAGATACCCGGGTAGTCCCAGC
>CAYGWN010000063.1:0-3706 GCA_964353765.1 uncultured Methanoregula sp.
TCATTAGTAATTCCTGGGGAGGGAGCTCGTACAGCCAGACCTTGAAAGATGCCATTGACGCTTCGTCAGCAGTCGTGGTCTGTGCTGCCGGAAATTCAGGAAAAAATATTGATACTTCCCCAGTGTATCCGGCATCTTATAGTTCTACAAACCTCATCTCTGTCGCTGCTACCGACTACAAGGACGCGAAGGCTTCGTTCTCAAACTACGGGGTTACTTCAGTCGATGTTGCGGCACCGGGGGTTAGTATTTACAGCACCCTGAAAGGAGGAACCTATGGAACCATGTCCGGCACCTCCATGGCAACTCCGCATGTAGCCGGCCTGGCAGGGCTTCTCAAAGCCGGAAATCCCTCGCTGAGCGCCATGGAGATCAGGGAACTTATCCTCTCTAACTGCGATTCTCTTCCCTCTCTCCAGGGGAAAATTCTCACTTCGGGAAGAATTAATGCATACAAGGCTCTTTCCTCCGTTCAGCCTGCCGTTCTTTCCGTCACCTCAATTACTCCCTCGTCTGCCTGCAAAACCAGCCAGGTCACTACCACCCTGAAAGGCACCGGGTTTGATGCTACGCCAACAGTCAGGATGATCGGTGATGGGGGGACAGACATACGAGCGTCCAGTGTCACCTGGATCTCCTCTACGCAACTCACCTGCATTTTTGATCTCACGGGCCAGGAGACAGGGTGGTACCAGGTAGAAGTGAAAAACCCTGATGATGAGACGGTGACCTTATCTCCGGGTTTTGAAATCCTCGCCCCCGCGACTCCTGTCCCGACCATAACCTCCCTCTCCCCGTCATCTGCCGTTGCAAACGGACCGGGATTCGAACTCACGGTAACCGGAACGAATTTTACATATACGAGCATTGTCTGCTGGAATGGCCAGGAACGGTCCACGCTGTATGTGAATGATACGAACCTTGTAGCCACAATCCTGTCGGGGGATATCGTGACTACAGGTACCATCACCATTACCGTAACAGATGGGGACAAAATATCCAATGGAAAAGATTTCACGGTTACCAGTCCGCTCCCTGCTCCAACGGTGAGTAGCGTCTATCCCAGTTCAGGACGGCGAGGGTCGGGAAGGACTCTGACCATTTATGGTACCAACTTTGCCCCCGGGGTATCGGCAGAACTGAGAAAAACTGGCTATGCACCGATAAAGTGCACGGGCGTCACGATATTAACCACGGGAAAAATGACCTGCACGATCACCATTCCCTCCACCGCTGCCACGGGATACTGGGACATGGCAGTGACTAACCCTGACCTGAAGAGCGGTATCAAGACCAGAGGATTCTATATCTATTATTAATTAACACAGCCCTTTTTTTGCCCGTCCGGACCCAAGTACCGTTCCCGTGGATGCATCAGAGTGACTTTATAGAATAGCAATGAAACAATGAGAACATGAAAATTGCGCCGGTGCTGGTATGTGGGATTCTTATCTTCAGCATGAGCCTGTCCGGTTGCGTTACCCAGAAAACCGAAAATAGTCCCGGGATAAACATATCCAATCTGAGTACATCAGGCTTTTTTTCGATAAAACCGGAGGAACCGGCAGACGTCAATATCTCAAACCCGGCAGAAGTGGAAAAAGCATTGAGAGTATATAATTCTCTCCTCGCAAAGGAACCTGCCAATGCAATGTTGTGGGCAAAGAAGGGGATACTCCTCCATAAAGCAGAGCGATACGATGAGGCTCTAGCTGCATACAACCAGTCACTGCAGATCGACCCTGACCAGGCCCCGGTATGGGCTTACAAGGGAAGCCTTTTTCTCATTCAGGGGGACCCCAGGACTGCGTTAAAGATTTATACTGAAGGATTGTCATTCAATCCCAATTCATCAATGCTCTGGGGATACCAGGGACAGGCACTGGTTGCGACCGGTCAGTATGATGCAGCCCTGCAGTCATATAACCGGGCCCTTCAGCTGGATCCAGGCCGGGCAATAACTGCCAAGGATCGGGGTGACCTTCTCAAAGCGATGGGTGATATTTCCGGGGCTATTACCTCCTATGAGCAGGCCCTCTCTGCAGACCCCCAGTTTCTTCCTGCAGCAAAAGCCCTCGTTGAAATCTTTCTTATGACCGGAAACTATCCGGGGGCGCTTGAAGCATACGACCGGGCGCTGCGGATAAATCCGGAGGATATTGCATTACTGTCGGGAAAAGCAACCCTCCTGGCTGGCCAGGGAAGATTCAATGAATCCCTCGAGCTCTATGAACACGTCATTAAAATATCTCCCGAAAATCCTTATTTCTGGACCCAGAAGGCTTTCGTCCTGAACAGTATGGGGAAACACGATGAGGGGCTGGCAGCTGCGGAACAAGCACTTACTCTCGATCCCAACAACAGTGCTGCCTGGAATAACAAAGGGACATCCCTCATCAACCTGAGGAAGGCCGATGAAGCACTGGAGGCTTACAATCGGTCCCTGACTATCGAACCGGAAAACGCAATTGCGTGGAGCAATAAGGGATATATCCTTGCATTGCTCGGCCGGTTTCCGGAGGCTATCGACGCCTACAACAGTTCCTTGCGCATCAATCCCGACCAGCCCTCCACCTGGGGATATAAAGCATCAGCACTCTACCAGACCAGGCAATATAACGAAGCGATTGAAGCCAGTGAACAGGAACTAGCAATCAACCCGGAGAATTATCAGGTATGGGTCACCAAAGCAAACTCGCTGGTGGCGACCGGCAAATATACCGAAGCGGTACCTGCATACAGAAACGCACTGGCTCTGAACGAGGATTCTGGAACTGTATGGTTTAACCTTGGATATGCCCTTCATAACACCCGTGACTATGAAGGGGCGGTGAATGCATACCGGAAGGCCCTTGAGATCAATCCCGGTGACGCTGACACCTGGGCATACCAGGTTTCTGCACTCCAGGCACTCGGAAGGAGTTACGATGCGATCCATTACTATGACCCGGTTCTTCTTCAGGATCCAGACAATATCCCTGCTCTCATGAACAAGGCCTACGCCCTGGGCATTACCAAGAATTTCGATGAGGCAATGAAACTCTATGACCGGGTCATCCAAATACAGCCCGAAAACGCTGCCGCCAGACTCAGTAAGGGATACCTGCTCATCAGTGCAGGCAACTACCTGGAAGCAGTTGCCGTCTATGAAAGTGTGATTGCCCTCGAACCCCAGAACGAAGAAGCCTATACCTACAAAGGCATGGCCTTATACCGGATGGGACGCTTCAATGAAGCAGTCAGTATGTTTGAAACCGCGATAACCCTGAATCCTGAGAGCAGTGATGCCTGGTCGGACAAGGGATATGCACTCACCAAACAGGGTAGAATCGATGAAGCCGTTAAAGCCTTTGATACCGCACTCAGACTCAATCCGGATAACCAGGATGCAGAAATTGGGAAAGCCTTGGCCATCCGTACGAATTGGCCGTTATATCCGGTTAATTGAAATTTAACATTTGGTGATTGTGTAGGATCCACCCCTAACCTTTAGTTAGGAATGGGATATGGATCATATGGATTTCCGGGAGATTGGCAAGCTCGTTTCTGAAGACCGATTCTCCCTAGAGTATCTTTGGAAGAAACGGGGGAATACCGTTTGTCCATCATGTTCATCCTCTGATTTCTACTATCACCAGAGGTGGAGAGCACGGTGCAAGGGATGTAAGAAGGACTGCTGGTCACTTCAGGGAACCAGGTTCGCTCT
>CAYGWN010000064.1:0-20543 GCA_964353765.1 uncultured Methanoregula sp.
GGGGAGGCCACACCTGCGGGGTTAAGCCGAAGGCGCACCCCCCAGGAGCGTTTTAATCGAGATAGTGATCTAAAACCGGCGGAAAACTTAGTGGCTGAAATGCCACTATACCCATGATAAAAAAGGAGAGCATTCACTCATCACGGATGGACCCGGGACAGAACCGGCCCTGGCAGCACTCCGTCACCGGACGGAAGGATACTTTATTTTAGATCAACATCCTTCTGATTATGGCACATGTGCGAGGGTTGCCGAGCCAGGTCAAAGGCGCGGGCTTGAGGGGTCCGTCTCGTAGGAGTTCTAGGGTTCAAATCCCTTCCCTCGCATCCTGTTCTGATGAGTCTTCTTCAAAGGATGGTTTTCCTGGCAATTTGTTATCAGGAGAATAATGAGACCTTTCCTTCACACCAGCGGTCCCGGTTCGCTGCTTCCCCTGTAGGGAAGATGTGCTCCCATGACTACCATCGGCTCATCGGTGCACCGGACTTTTGCCAGGATGAGATCCTTTGCCCGCACCGTCATGGCAAAGACGGGGATGGATGATCCTGCCTGGAAGAGTGCTTTTCTGCCGCCAATCTCCCTGATTGCCCGGGAGGCGCAGGAGGTGAGGATATCGGCAGAACCGGCAAGGAGTTCTGCATCAGCATCCGTGGTTCCCGTGGTGTGGACAGCGATGATGAATGCTTCCGGATTATTCTTCCTGATTGCGGGGGCATCCGAGGGGATGGTGGTGGTGACCGCGATATGAGCATGCCCCTGTGCTGATGCGACCCGGACCCCTCCGGGCTGGTCGATGGAGGCCGTCTGCCTGAACGGTATACTGCCGCCGTTCTGTTCAATCCCGGCGATCACTTCCGGGATGGGGGTGGTGCTCACCAGGCCCGACATCCTGCCCCCGATTCCCTGGACGAGTTCCGGGGTAGAGGCAATTACGGTCCCTGCCCCTTCGCAGGCAATTACTGCCGCATCAAAAAAACCTGCGGAAAGCCCGAAACTGATCAGTTCCGATGCCCCGAACCCCACATAATCCGTGGTCATGAGCAGCTTCCGGTTCCCGGTGCACATGCCGAACGACCGGATACGGTGCCCGATGTTCTCCTTCACTGCTTCCGGGGTTATGGGATCGACGGGGCGGGCAAAACGGCGGGCAAGCGGGCATTCCCGGATGAGAGGGGGGCCGACCTCCACCACTTCGCCGTTCCGGACGGTGATCCTGCACCTGCCGATGGCCTCAAGGATATGCTCGTCAGGACTGCCGGTCATTGCTGGGAGTTATTTCCGGTTCCATGGTACATGGTTCAGCGCCTTCCCTTTCTTCCGCCAATCAGCGCAAGTGCACCACCCAGGGCACAGGTGACAACCGTGAGGCTGAGCGGAGACTCAGTGGGAGAGGGAGTGGATGTCGGCGGAACGGTTGTCGGCAGGGTTGTCGGAATAGTCGTAACTTCGGTGGTGGGAAGGACAGGCCGGGAGGTAGCAAGGGTGACGTTATCGATATATCCCTCTGCAGTGTTGCCGAGACGATAGTCCCCCTTGGTGGTGATAGCCAGCCGGTTCAGGAAGTAGAGTTCTCTCCCGATCGGGACAAAATATCCCCATACCAGGTCTCCCGTCGCTTTATCGCTCACCCTGATATCGGCCTGCATCAGTTCTTCATTATAGCGGATAAGGATGTGGTAGGTTGTATTCTCCGAAAACTCCTTGGTCTCGCACTTGGGAACCTGTCCGCAGTACGACAGGAAATGGCTCGTCTTCTCGTGAAGAAGGTTGTTCTGGTCGATGACCGAGATGGCAATGATCTGTCTGCCATCAATCTCCTCAAAGATGCCAAGGACATTCACTCCCTTGGAGATGTCCATATCCGAACTGGTCATCCCGAACCTGACTGCACTATCTTTGCTGAGTGAAGTGATGAGAAGGTCATATTCAAGGGTGAAGGGACCATCCGTATAAGAAACCGGGATATATGCGTACCCGTTTGTCCCCCCTTCGGTCTCAAAATGATACATCTGCCGCTGGACATCCCAGTAATAGCGGGAGGGGCTGTTGGTGGTCCACCCCGGGTCACCTGAAAAATCTGCCTGATAGAGGACGACTCTCTCTTCGGCTGCAATGGCCGGGGCGACGAGGATGAAGGCGGTGCTTATCACCAGGAAAAAACAGACTGCCGCAGTATTCTGCATCCCACCACCTTTCGGAAGGATAACTCTCTCTGTTCATCGGATAAAGCCTTTCCTTTCGGTAACAAAGGGAAAGGTGGTAAAAAAACAGGGTATCGTACTCATTTCGCCACGAAACTTACCATCAATTTGCGATTGAAACAATCATGTCCCCCCGGTCTGAAAAATCTCTGCAAAAAAGTGATACAACACTTTGTAAGAACGACGAAGGAATCTGATGGATGATACCACAGAAAAAAGGGTGGTTGAAATGCTGCAATACCCGGGAAAAATAGGGGAAATTACCCCACGCGGAACTGCTCAGCGCCGCCATGGAAGGTGAGGTCCTGGGTCTTTTCATCAAGATACATCTCACCGTCAGCATCAGGGCCGAGGTTGGTGACCGCAACCGGAGCTGGGACTTTCCTCCCATCGGCAAATATCACCGAATTACTATCGCCGGCCGGGATGATGATGGACAGGGTCGAGGTGAAGCCGCTGAACCTGGGTACACGGATACCCGAGATGATACCCGTCTTCACCAGTTTTCCATTCACGAACATCCTGACATCAGAGAACGAAACCACCGTGATACCGTTCCTGTTCACATCGACGACCCCGTATGCCACATCGCCCGGGAAGAGCTGGACAATATCGCCATCTGCGAACAGGTAATTGGATCCGCCAATCTTGATCCATGCATCAGACCCGATCACCATGAACTGGATGTAGGGGTCCGGGAGGAGATAGCCTGCCCGGCTCCCTGAGATGAACACCTCAACCCTCTCCACCTCACTGACCTTCACATATGCAGTCTGAATGCGGGTGTTGGATCCATACTGATTGGTTACCGTCAGCGAAACGGGATACTCCCCGGCATCCGTGTAGAGATGTGTCGGATTCTTTTCAGACGAGCCAGTCCCGTCGCCGAAATTCCATGCCCAGCTAGTGGGGTATCCTTCGGAAAGGTCATTGAACTGGACAGAGAGAGGAACAGATCCTTCCAGCGGAACTCCCGAGAACCGTGCTGATGGGACCATACCTGCAGCAATGTAGCCTGTTTCTGTTTTGCTGCTGGTACCATAGGAATTCTTTGCGGTCAGGGCGACCGTATAGATCCCCGGTACCAGGTACTGGTGTGAGGGATTTTGCGCAGTTCCTGTCCCGCCATCACCGAAGTTCCAGAGCCAGGAATCAGGAGATCCGGCAGAACGATCAGTAAACTGTACGGTGAGCGGGACATCCCCGGACCGGGGACTTGCAGAGAACCCGGCGGTGGGCGGGCGGGGTGCAGGCTCTCCACCGGAGGGGGTGGTACCTGGTGTCACGGGCAGGGTTGATGGGGTGACTGGAGTGGTCCCGATGGGAACCGTACCTGTCGGTGAGATGGTGGGCGTGGAGGTCTGGATGCTAGGTGGAGGGGTTTCGATCGTGGGAAGGGGGGTCGGTCCGATGCTGGTCGTATACACAATGACTGATGCCTCTCCCGAGACATACCGGACCTGGATGATATCCGGGGATGCCGGGCCAGGATACTGTATCCGGATCGTCTCACCCGTTGTCCAGGGCCAGTCCTGTCCATGGAGGAATGTTATCGCATTGTACGGGATATCCTGCCCGTTGATAGTGATCCGTGTCGTACGGTCCTGGAGGGGGTCACCGCCATCATGGTAGATGTAGACGGTGTTTCCTGAACGTTCGGTATTAGCCTTGAATGAAGGAATAACCTCTGGTTGGGGGGGGAATAAAATAAAAACGACCAGAAGCGCAATCACAATGACTACGGCCGACAGTATCAGGGCAAAGAGAATGTTTCGCGCAAGAGCAGCCTCGCTTTCCATCAGTGTCACCTGCGGGCACCCTGATGCACTCTGAAACGGGCAAACAGGGCGATTCTTCCCGATTATGTTCAAATCACCCTGAGTTTATATCAATCTATTCCTGGAATTCCCCGTGTCGCAGGATCCGCATCAGGGGAGATTCCCTGGCCATGAACCGGGAAATAAAGGGAGCAAACCCGGGAGACCAGACCTCTGGTCCGCAACGTACGTCCCAGTGTTCGTTCATGGACTGCCGGACATGCTTCCCAAGACCCACTTCAAGGACCTCAGCTGATCCAAGCAGGGACGCAGCCCTGGTGAATTTACGGGAAATTTCAACAATGTAGCGGCCATTTTCAATGAATGGTCCGGCAAAAAGATCCGGGGACCCGGCGTCCCAATACTTCTCCCTGAACCTTTCGGCATTGGTACGGTTCCAGAGCGGGGGGCCGATGTGCCGGCGCACCAGGGGCGTTTCAACGATTGCCATCTCAAAGAGGAGCATGCAGCAGTCATCATGCATCTCGCAGTCTGCAGCATTGACAAAAAATCCGTTCCGTTCAAGGAGGGAACAGACCGATTCCAGGCTCCTCCTGAGTTGAGGTACTACGATTTCCGGTATATAGGGTGGAGTGGCAAAGGTAATGGCAACGAGGCTCGTGCCTTTCGTCAGGATAAGGGACGCCAGGTCTCCGGGGGAAAGATCAGGTTCCTTTGCCGGAAAAAAGAAAGAACCGGACGGATTCTCTCCATAGCCCCGGGCAAGCTCCACAAATTCATACATGCGGTCCAGTGATACCGATGCAGATACGTTCCGCCCGGGATCGACCGGGTCCACCACCACCAGGGGCTCTGAAAAATCCTTTGTCCGGTGTCCTTCGGGATCAATCAGGGTACCTGGCTTCCATTCAGCAGCAGATGACAGGAGGGGTGTAAATCCACCATAGAAGATGATGAGCAGTTCACAGAGATACCCTGAAAACCCTTCAGTCATCTGGTCTGAACCATAGACACCCCCTGCTTTCGCGAACTGTTTGAGGAGCAGGACATCATCGATAAACGGACCAACGCGGGCCTCGATATACCGGGTATGGAAGGGAGTGCGATCCACTGCCGACCGGATTGCTGCTGCTGATTCTACCCGGAAACACGGTACGAGGTCTACATCGAGCCCGTCAATGCTGGCGTTGAGGTAGGGGTGTTCGGCATATTTCTCAAGGTATGGTGCATTCAGCCTGTCGGCAATGTCCCGTGCCAGCGAGAGTCCCTCTCGTTCGAGTTCCTCGCGGGAGAGATCCTGGTCAAAGAGGAGGAAGAGGTCAATATCACGGTCGCCCCGGATAAAAGTGCCGCGGGCAACCGAACCAACGATCATGGGTTCAGCCCGGCCGCTCTCTGCTGCTACAGTCATGAGCAGCTTTGCCACACTCCTGATATGGTTCTCCTCAGACAAGGTCGGTCTGATGCGGGAGAGGACCGCCCGTTCAAGGGGACTTTTCATACGCATGGCACCTCAATTATCATACGCATGGCACCTCAAGAATGGTATCATACAGCGGTCCCTGGGGGGTAAGGGTACTCTTCTTGAGCTGCCATGCCTGGACCGTGAAGCTGCCGTAGTCTTTCCGGGGAATCTCCTGCATCCGGGCAAGGAGCGAAGGATCATACTGCCTGACCCGGGCGAGCGTGGCATGGGGGCGGAACGGGCGGTCGTCCCGGGGAATACCCCGTGGTACAAGGGCCGTCTCAACGAGGTCATGGAGTCCAGCCGATTTTCCTCCATCAGACACGGTGCACCAGATCACCCGGGGCTGGCGGGAGTTGTCTGCACCAATCCCCGCGATGGTGATCCCGAATGACTCGTACGAAAGAGTCCGGAGAGACTCTCTGATCTGATCTGCCTGTTCAGCAGACACCTCACCGATGAACTTGAGGGTCATATGGATGATTGAAGAATCGACAAGGGAGAGCCTGGCGCTGCTCTTTTTCAGGATAGCCTGCGGTTCCCTGAGCCTCTCCCTTACCCCCGGGGGGAAATCCAGGGCTACAAAAAGGCGGACCATGGTCCCCCTCCTGCTCTTTCCCTCAGTCCCTGATCTCCCGGCGCACGCAGGAGCGTGATAGTTGTACCCGTGGTGTATGGCAAAAAATTACCTTTTTTATGTATAATCATGCACGATAGACAAATATTTTTTCACCAAAGACAAGTACTGGTTGGAACGAGTTGTGGGGGGAAAAGATTGGCAGATAAACCAAAGCTCATTATTTACACGCTTCAATACTGTCCAAATTGCGAAACGCTCAAGGAATATCTGATGGGCGAGGGGATCACCTGCGAGGAGAGAGACATGTCCTGTGCCGAATCCCTGACCGATCTCCGGGTGAACGGTGTCTTTGTATCAGAGGCACCGGTGCTCCGGGCTGATTCATCGTTCCTTGTATCCCGGGACCTCTTCTCTGCCGGGACTCTCAATAAGGAACGGGTGCGGAAGCTGACCGAGGGTTCCTGATGGCAGGAAAACAGACACGACAGACTACATTTGCAGGGGTCTTTGTTCCCCAGATGCCGCCGGTAAGGACCAGCGATGGCCACATCATCGAATGGGACCGGAGGCGGATCGTCGACCAGATTGTATCCGAGACGAAACTTGTTGAGATATTCTACGGGTATGAGGGGGCGAGCGAGCAGGTGGCCAACGATATTGCCAGGCTGGTCGAGCAGCGGATATGTTCGCTCGGTCTCAATGCCCTCTCAGGACCGCTCATCCGCGAGATTGTGAACATGACTCTCCTCGAGCAGGGGATGGTCCAGTACCGGAACGTCTGTACGCGGGTGGGCACACCAGTCTTCGATGCCCACCTGATCGACGTGGGGCGGGGATTTGAGGCCAGAGACAATGCGAACCTGCAGGAAAACGCTGAGACCTCCCATAAAAAGAAAGCCGACAAGATCAGCAAGGAGCAGTACCTCCTCCAGCTCCCGCCACACCTCGCTGATCACCACCTGGCTGGTGACATCCATATCCATGACCTGGAATATTTCGGTACCCGGCCGTTCTGCCAGGACTGGGACCTCCGGTATTTCCTGTACTATGGCCTGATGCCCGATGGAAACGGCACCAAGGCCTCGGTTGCAGGTCCGGCAAAGCGTGCGGAAGTAGCAGTCCTGCACGCGGTCAAAGCGCTGGGTAGTGCCCAGACCAATTTTGCCGGCGGGCAGGGATACTATAACTTCCTCACCTTCCTTGCCCCTTACTTCGAAGGTATGGACTACGGTGAGATGAGGCAGCTGATGCAGATGTTCGTCTACGAGATGACCCAGATGATGGTTGCCCGCGGCGGTCAGCTGGTATTCTCATCAGTCCAGCTCAGTCCCGGGGTACCGCATCTCTGGAAGGACAGGCCCTGCGTGTACAAGGGGAAGATATGGGACGGCCGGGTAAGCCCGCTCCGGGTGTACGGTGAATTTGAACGGGAGGTCCGGCTGCTCTTCAGGGCGCTGATGGAAGTAATGCTCGAGGGTGATTACTGGGGGAAGCCGTTCTCTTTCCCAAAGCCGGAGATCAGCATAGAGCCGGATTTCATGATCGAGGACGAGGAGTTCAACAGGAAGAACCCGGATCTCCCGACCTACCATGACCTGTACCTGCTCACCTTCGAACTCGCGTCCAAGTTCGGGACCCCCTACTACGACAACCAGATGCCGGATTACCGGGGGGCAGGCAAGGGGATCTCCTGCTACCAGTGCTGTGCTTACCAGTTCTCCGCGGTTGCAGATGAGGACAGCGAGTTTGAGGATAAGCTCGCCTTCAGGGATGGCAGGCACTTCTCCATGGGATCCTGGCAGGTGGTATCCCTCAATTGTCCCCGTGCGGCATATGAAGCCGAGGGGGAGGATGTCCGCCTCTTTGCTGAGCTGAGAGCCCTGATGGACGTTTGCGTTGAGGTCTTCAAAATTAAGCGGCGATGGCTTGAACTGATACGGGCTCACGGCCGTATGCCCTTTGCCATGCAGCGCCCGAAGGATCCCGCAACCGGCGAGCGGGGGGCCGTTGCTGTTGACCTGGATGGCCTGGTCTACACTATCGGGGTCGTCGGGGTAAATGAAATGGTGCAGCACCATACCGGCTCCCAGCTCCATGAATCACAGGAAGCATTCGTGCTGGCCGTCAGGGCAATGACCGAGATGGAACTCTATGCACGCGAGCTTTCGCAGCGGAATAATATGACCATCGCCCTGGCCCGCACTCCCGCAGAGACCACCGGGCAGCGGTTCGCGGTAGCCGACCTTCTCACCAAGAACTACCGGGAGTATGCAGCGAACGTGATCAAGGGTGACCTTGAGAATGCCCTTGAGAACCTTGGCACGACCCGGGACCTGCCGATCTACTATACGAACGGGACCCACGTTGCTCCGGGGGCAAACATCCCGCTCGCAAAGAGAATGGAGATCGAACATGTCTTCTTCCCCATTGTTGACGGGGGAAACATTTTCCACATCTGGCTTGGTGAACAGCGGCCTGATCCCCGGGGCCTGATGGAGATGGCTTTAAAGCTCTGCCGGACCACCCAGATCGGGTACTTTGCCTTTACCCGGGACCTGACCGTATCCCTCCGGCAGTTCCGGGAGTTCCGGTCAGATAAGGAACGGATATCCGACTGGGTTAAAAAAGATACCAAAATCAAAGCCTGATATTGTTCAGACTTTTTTCTTTTTCATCACAATATCGATGACACCGTGCCGGATCTGGTAGTAACTGTGTATGACGTCAATTCTGATGTCGAAGGGGATGGATGCCTTTCTCTCACCGACCACGATGGTTACTCCCTCGGCTGAGATATCTGCATATGCAGCAGACCTTGCATGAGGCGGGAGCCTAGCGGTGACAAAGAGGAACTGCTCATCCTCGATCACCTCGTACTCGATCTCTTCGTCCGGGTGCTGGTCCATAGGGATGATCCGGGGTTTCTCTCCCGGCTTTCCGGCTATGATGGTATAACCGATGAAATGAGTACCGTCCTTCTCAGGCATATTCCTGATGATATCCTCTACCATGCGGGATATGTTCTTCAGGAAGTCATCATAGGGGTTATTCTGCGGCATGGACACCACACAATCTGAAGTTCTGCCCCTCCTTCTCCACCATATGCCTCACCGTCAGGCGTTCCAGGCCCTCGGTAAGGTCTGAATCGGGGATACCGGTCAGTTCCGAGAGTTCCGCAATCGTGAGGTCACAATGGGCAAGGGTAATCAGCAGGTTGATCTCTTCATCATTGTCGATCAGGTCACGGCCATACTGAACAATTTCACGGATCTGCATGTCAATACTCTTGTCGAGCGTCCGGAGATTTTCAATCATTTCATCCCGTGCATCCACCAGTTTCCGCAGGGTGGCCAGGGCTATCCTGAACCGGATATCGGCACTCCCGGATGCCGGCGTTATGCTTTCGATCCGGTTGAGGTTGACCATCACCGTGATGTCATTGGCCAGGTAGTAGTATTTTCTCCTCCGCTCATCAAGCCGGAAGCAGAGGATATCTTCGCGTTCCATCAGCTGGAGATGCTCAATGACCGCCTTTGGGGAGAGCATGAGACGATCGGAAATCTCGGTAACAAAACAGGGTTTCTGTCTCAGCAGCTCGATGATACGCCGGCGGTTTCTGTTCCCCAGAATATCGAGGATCCGAGCAACCTCAACATGATCCAGCATTTTAATTACTTTATGTTAGGGTTCTTTATATATATAGATTTATGTATCCGGGTAGAGGTCCCCCCGCCGTTCAAAAAGGTTCGCGGGAGTGTTTCACCCCCGCGTCCTGGTCTCCTGGTACGGTCCCTCTGCACCGGAACGATACCATCCGGGATCATGGTTGGCAAAGGCCAGGATACCATAGATAATGACTGACCAGCGGGAAGCGGCAGGGGATGCGGGGATAGTGCCGGAACTGACGCTATTATTCCCCTGACAAGGCTGAAGATGGGGAGGACCACCGCGTTCTTCATACTGATGCCAGCGGGACGGGCGGTTGAAAAATGAAGGGGGTCAATCGGACAGGCGGTAATTGGGCGCTTCGTCGGTAATCAGGATGTTGTGCGGATGGCTTTCGGTATGCCCGGCAGCAGTGATCCTGACGAAGCGGGTCCGGCTATGCATCTCCTTGATGGTCCTTGAACCGGTGTACCCCATCGCGGATTTGAGGCCCCCGGTCAGCTGGTAGAGGACCTCAGAGACACTGCCCACATAGGGGGTAACCCCTTCCACGCCTTCGGGAACAAATTTTGTACTGCCTATCTCCTTTTTCTGGAAATAACGGTCACCCGAAACACCCCCGCTCATGACCCCGAGAGACCCCATCCCCCGGTACTGCTTGTATCGCCGGCCTTTCATGGTGATTATCCGGCCGGGTGATTCATCTGTGCCGGCAAGGAGGCTCCCCATCATGACACTGTCTGCACCGGCAGCAATTGCCTTTGCCACATCACCCGAAAACCGGATCCCCCCGTCAGCGATAACCGGGATTCCCGCAGCCTGGACCGTATCAGCAACGCTGGCAATAGCGGTGATCTGGGGTATCCCTACGCCGGCCACGATCCTGGTTGTACAGATGGATCCCGGACCGATGCCCACCTTGAGTCCGTCGACCGTATCCATGAGATCCTCTGCTGCTTCCCTGGTGGCAATGTTGCCGGCGATCACATCAGCCCTTGCACTCCCCTTTATCTCCCTGACTGACTTGACCACGTTCATATTATGCCCGTGTGCACAATCGACCACCAGGGCATCAGCACCAGCCTCATCGAGGAGCATTGCCCGGTCAAAATCGAAGGGACCGACTGCTGCAGCCACCACCAGTTTCCCGCTCCTGTCATGGCAGGCGTTCGGGTACTGTCGTTTCTCAAGGATGTCCTGCATGGTGATGAGTCCGGCCAGCCGCCCGGTATGGTCTATCACCGGGAGGCGTTCGACTTTGTTGGTATACATGACTTCGAGAGCCTCTTCGAGAGAGATATCTTCGGTTGCGGTGATCGGCTCCCGGGTCATTATCTTTCTGACACTCTCAGTACCCCGTCGTCTTGCGATACCCCGTACGTCCCGGCGGCTCACGATTCCCACCACGGTTCCCTGGTCGAGGACCGGAACCCCGCCTATCCGGTGCTCGTTCATGAGCCGTTCAACCTCTGCCACGCTCATATCGGGATCGACGGAAATGACCTGGCGTTCGATCAGCTCTTCGGCCTGTTTGACCAGCCGGATCTCGGATACTTCCTGCTCCGGGGTCATATTCCGGTGCAGGACACCGATCCCTCCTTCACGCGCAAGGGCAATTGCCATCGATGATTCAGTGACGGTGTCCATCGCGGAAGAGACAAGCGGGATATGCAGGGGGATATTCCGTGAGAACCTGGTGCGGATATCGGCTTCATTGGGTTCGATAAGCGATTTGGCAGGTACGAGCAGCACGTCATCGAATGTCAGGGCAACCGGTGCCTGGAGTTTCTCAAGAAACATAGTTCATCCAACCATCCTGGCAAGCTGGACAACCAGCTCTTCCTGGATTGCTGCCTCTCTCTCACCGCCACAGACCATTCCCCTTACCCCGATGATATCCGGGTTGATCCGCCTGATGACGGGGAGATGTTCAAATCCAAGCGAACCGGCAAGTGCGGTCCATAGCCCGGCTTCCCGGTTCATTGCGGTAAATTCCCTGAGCGATTCCTCGCTCATGAATTCAAAGGTGCTCTTTCCATCTTTTATGCCGGTATCGACCATAGCCACATCGGCCCCGGCAGCAGCAGCGAGAGGGGCCATGGCGAACGGAGAGATCGTTCCGAGCCGGGAGTAATCGGAGTAGGAGGAGATGACCACGTACTTCCCGGGAAACTCTTCCTTGACCGCCCTGACAACGGCTGCAATGAATTCTGCAGCACGTGCCGAACCATCAAACATCAGGCCTACTTTCACAAAATCAGCACCGGCATGTGCAGCCCCGCAGGCAGCCAGCGCAGCTCCCCCTGGCTTAAAATCAAAATCCCCAATGGCTGCACTGACCGGCTTGCTGGAAAGCTCTTTTACTGCCCGGATTATCCAGGGAAAATTTGCGCCAAGTGATCCCTCGGCAGGTCGTTTCACATCAATGATGTCGGCAGCAAGGGATCGTTTTGCCTCTTCAACATCCCTCGGGCTGACCAGCAGTCGCATAGGATTTAATGATCGTGCAGGCTAATAGTGATTACGCTCACCCATGGATTTGGTTCTCGCAATGGACCTGAAAGGAGGACTTGTTGTCCACGGAAAGAGAGGAGAACGGAATACCTACCGGCCCCTGACCTGGGGACTCTCTCCCACCGCGGAGCCTGTACCCTACCTGTCGGTCATGCGCCCGCATGCTCTCTACATCGCTGATCTCGACCGGATTACAGGACGAGGTTCCCATGACCAGGAGATCATATCCTGTGCACGGATGGTCAGCACCTGCTACGTTGACCGGGGATGCCGATCGCCTGAGGATTACCTTTCTGGAGAAAATATCATGAATGTCGCAGGAACTGAGACGGCCGGGGAGGATCTTACCCGCTATCCGTCAGGAATTTTGTCGCTTGATATCAGGAACGGCCATGTTATACCCGGGGCAGGGATGCCAACCGAGGTGATCACAGAGGCAGAACCTCTTCCGTTCCAGGGATATCTCATCCTCAACCTCGGTGCAGTCGGGACCGCTGAAGGTCTTCCTGCGGCCGAGCTTTCCCTTCTCCGTTCTGCAACGGCCAAGTATCTTCTCTTTGGTGGAGGCATATCCGGAGTCCGGGACCTTGACCTCCTGGCATCCGCAGGGTTTGATGGAGCGGTTGTAGCCACGGCAGTGCATACAGGGAAGGTCCCCATCGATGCCGTCCGGAGGGGAGTCTGGTGCTGATAACCATCGAAGGAATTGACGGGAGCGGGAAGAGCTCCCTCATCTCCTCCCTTGCCGTTCTCCTCGATGATCTCTCCCCGGTCTTCACCCGGGAGCCGGGTTCGACCTGGGTGGGGGAATCGGTCCGGCGGGCTATTGCTGAGGAAGCTGACCCGGTTACGGAGGCTCTCCTTTTTGCTGCCGACCATGCTGCCCACATTGCAGCTGTCATACGTCCCGCACTCAACCACGGGGCACTGATCATCTCCGACCGTTACTCAGACAGCCGCTACGCGTACCAGCAGGTGATGCTCGAAGGGATCGTTGATGAACCCCTGGCATGGCTCCGTGCTGTCCATGACCGGTGGACCATTCCCCCCGATCTCACCTTCCTGATCGTCCTCCCGGTGGCGGTCGCTCTCTCACGGATGGATAATGACCGGAAGCGGGAGCATTTCGAGCAGCCAGGTCTCCTGGAAAAGGTGCAGAATAACTATCTTGCCCTTGCTGCTGAGCAGCCCTCCCGGTTTGTTCTGATCGACGGTTTGAAAAATGAAGGAGAAATTGCGGCCTTTGTGGCAGCCAGCATCAGGGATTTTTGCGGACGGTCACGATCACATCATCGACCGTAATCACATCCACCAGCTCTCCCCCGACCAGGTACCTGGACCGGAGTGAGAATGCCCCGTCGGGAACCGGGATATCCATTCCCCCTGCATGGACAAAAGCCGGCGGGCTGGCGAGCTGATCCGGGGGAAGCGCCCGGATTGCGTCCATGAATGCCGTTGCGTCCTTCCGGAGGGCAGGTCCGATGACCGCCATGTTGAACTGGACCTCGCCGGCTTTTTTCTCCAGGGCTTTCCGGTCGCTCTTCCAGGACACTTCAGCATTCAAAGCCCGTGCCATGTCTCCGGCATCATCGGATATCTGATCGGTAAAGATGGTGATATGCCCCAGGGGGGCGTTGAGGGCAAGTCCCTCTTCATGCTTGTAATTTCTTACTGCGGCAACGAGGCGGCTGAGGAGATCACCCTGCCTGAGCGCCTCCGGATCGGCATACGAAGGGACCGGCCAGGCTTTGAGGTGGACGCTCTCCTCACCCATGCAGGAATTGACCTCTTCGGCAAAATGAGGGGCAAATGGCGCCATGAGCCGGCAGAGGGTGTCAAGTGACTCCCAGAGCACCCTGCAGGCGCTGTCCCGTGCCGGGTCTTCGGAATAGAGCCTTCCCTTGACGAGTTCAATATAGTTATCGGCAAGGATGTTCCAGGAAAACTCCCTGATCTCCTTCAATGCCCGGTCAAACTGGTACTGGTTCATGGCATCGGTAACCCCGGCAGTGGTCTCTGACAGTTTGGCAAGGAGCCAGCGGTCGGCCAGGGTTTGCGGGACCGCAGTATGGTCAAACTCCTCCTTTTTGAGCTGAATGAGCACGAACCGGGCAATATTCCAGAGCTTGGTCTGGAAGCGCGATGCGGCAATCACATCATTCCAGTTGAACATGATGTCAGAACCGGTAGTCGCCCCGGCTGCGGCCCACTGGCGGATTGCATCTGATCCAAACTTCTCAACAATCTCTTCAGGGGATATGATATTGCCCCGGCTCTTGCTCATCTTGAACCCGTCCTCGCCGAGCACCATCCCGTTGATCAGGATCTCGTCCCAGGGGCGGATCCCGGTGAGCGCAACGGACCGGAGAATGGTATAGAACGCCCAGGTCCTGATGATGTCATGGCCCTGGGGACGGAGCTGTGCCGGGAAGATCTCCGGGATACAATCCCCGTTCCACCCGGTGACATTCAGAACTGAGATCGAAGAGTCCATCCAGGTATCCAGGACATCCTCCTCACCGGAAACCTCTGACGATCCGCAGGATTTGCAGGGGTGGTTTGGACGGGTGATTGTCGGATCGACCGGCAGTTCCGATTCATCAGGAACGATCATTTCACCACACCTGGTACAGAACCAGACCGGGATCGGGGTGGCAAAGATCCGCTGCCGCGAAATGCACCAGTCCCATTCCATCTGCTGGATCCAGTTCTCCATGCGGAGAAACATGTGCCCGGGAGTCCATTTCACCTCGCGTGCTGCGGCCATGATCTCATCGGGAACGATCCGGACAAACCATTGTCGCTCACTCATGATTTCGATAGGGGTCTTGCACCGCCAGCAGGCTCCCACCCGCTGCTCAAGGGGTTCCTGACGGAGCAGTATCTCCTGGTCCCTCATGTCCCGGAGGATGGCCTCCCTGCACTCCCCTGATTTCATGTTCTGGTACTTACCCGCTATCGCCGTCATCCGGCCCTGACGATCGATGGCCTTCCGGAGATCGAGGTTGTGCTGTTTCCACCAGAAAACGTCCTGCTTGTCTCCAAAGGTACAGATCATGACTGCACCAGAGCCAAAGGCCGGATCGACCGCCTCATCGATGATGACCGGGACATCATGGCCAAATATCGGGACTTTCAGCCGCCGGTGATGGAGGGCAGTGTACCGGGAATCCCCGGGGTGGACGGCAACGGCAACGCAGGCAGCAAGGAGTTCGGGGCGGGTGGTGGCAATTTCAATACCGTCAAAATCAAAATAGTTGAGCCGCGTCTCTCCCGGTTCATAGGTGACCTCGGCAAACGCTATGGCCGTTTCACAGCGGGTGCAGAAATTGACCGGGTGTTCACTCTGGTAGATGTACCCTGCCTGCAGCATCCTTAAAAAAGATTTCTGGGTCTTGACATAGTATTCCGGGAGCATGGTGATGTATTCATTGCTCCAGTCAATGGAGAACCCCAGTCTCCGCAACGTGAACCGCATCTTTTCGATATTCTTGAGGGTCAGCTCCCTGCACATCTTCCGGAACTCATCGCGGGGAACATCGTTCTTGGTAATGTCATGGATCTCTTCCACCTTGACTTCGGTTGGCAGGCCATGGCAGTCCCATCCCTGGGGGAACATGACGTTATAGCCCAGCATCCGCTTGTAGCGGGCAATGAAATCGATGTAGCACCAGTTAAAGGCATTACCGATATGGAAATTACCGGTAGGGTAGGGGGGCGGGGTATCGATAATAAACTGCGGGCGGGCGGAAACCGGGTCAAAATAATGGTCTTCATCGCGCCAGACGCCCTGCCACCGGGGCTCCACCTCATGAAAATTATAGTTCTTCGGGAGGTCCTGTGGGAGAGGCATTTCTCTCATATTTGTACTGGGAAGAAATATAGTGTTCGAACAATTCAGCGCAGATACTGGCTGCATTGAGCCGGTACTGGGCCGGATATCACGGAACAGGGGACAGAGTATTGCAATTTGCCACAAAAAACTCTTTTGTCATCCCATCCAACCATACACGGGATGTCCAACCAGTTCGGGGACAGGCTCGCGGCAATTCTTGCTCTCTCTTTTGTACTGATTGCTCCTTTTATCCAGCCCCCGTGGGTTCTCTCCGTCATGATCTTCCTCTTCTCATCGGTTCTCTTTCTTATCCGGAAAACCCGGTTTCTTGCCCTGGCCCTGGTTCCCATCGCAGTTCTCTACGGCCTCGGGCTTCTCCCGCTCCTGGTTTTTTCCTGCACCTTCACCATCATGGTCATCGGCGAACTTGCATTCAGGTGGGGTGCGGGGAGGCTCCAGTCCTATGTCGCCTACATCATTGCCGCGTTTCTGGGTTGCCTGCTGGTGATGCTCTACCTTCAGGACTATGTCCCCCTGGTAATCCTCTTCGGGGTGGTCGTGGCCGTACTGCTGAAGGCCATCGTCAGGGAACGCGAGGATGCTCTGATGATCGAGGCGCTTGGCATTGCCATGACCATGGCCCTCATCTATGACCTGAATTACCAGGCAGACATGATCCTCATTGCTGCCGCGGTCATCGTTGCCTTTGGGTTTGGCTATTTTTCCTATAAAACAAATACTGCTGACGTGAGCGGGCTCTTTTCCGGGGCACTCATCGGGATCATCCTCATCATATTTGCCGACATCCGGTGGTTCCTGGTCATGCTCGCGTTTTTTATCACGGGTTCGGTCAGCACGCGATACCGGTATTCTGAAAAGGAAAAAATGGGCGTGGAGCAGGCCAGGGGCGGGGCCCGGGGCTACCTCAATGTCTTCTCGAACGGGGCGGTGGGTGCTGCCTCCGCAGTCCTCTTCGGAGTGACCGGCAACCCCCTCTTTTCAGCCCTCTTCGTAGGGAGTGTGGCCACGGCGGCAGCAGACACCATGGCCAGCGAGATCGGGGTAACCGGTGGTGATCCCTATATGATCACCACGTTCTCCCGGGTCCCTCCCGGGACGAACGGGGGAGTGACCGTGCTGGGTGAACTGGTTGCCGTCTTTGGGGCTCTTCTCATCTCGGTTACCGCCTTTGGCCTGGGGATTATTCCCGCCTCCTTCATTCTCCCCGGGACCATTGCCGGTTTTATCGGCACCAATATTGACAGTGTTATCGGAGCAGTCTTTGAGAACAGGGGGGTTTTTGGCAATGCCGGAACCAATTTTGTGGCCACCACCGGAGGAGGAATATGTGCCCTCCTCCTGGTCTTCCCGCTCTGAGCGCTGCTTTAGTACCTGAACCAGCGCCCCTTCTCATCATATTCACCGAAATCTGTTCCGGCAGAGGGAGTACCAGCAGAGTCACGGAAGAAGCAGGCCTTGAAACTGTAGAGGATCGAGACCGTGACTGTCACCGCAAGGAAGAGGAGGGCTGCGGTGATCAGGATGCCGTCAGCCCCCAGCAGGGCATTGAACTGGTCGAAGGTGAAGGCCTGCAGTTCAGCCTGGCTCATGGCTGCCATCGGTTCGAGACGGTCATACAGCGCAGCGGTCCAGACAATCAGGGTACCCGAGAAGATAGCGAACCCTATGGCAAGGGAGACGAGGTAGAAGATCAGGCAGGCACGCGTCCGCTGGAGGACAAATTCAACGCTCCTCCTGATAGCATCAAAAACCTTCCGCTCTTCTATCACTGCAGCGGTATCGTAGAAAAACGTAAAAAACAGGATAGACACACTTACCGAGATAACCACGAATGCAAGAGAAGATCCTGCAATGCCAATGGCCACGAGCGGAATGAACAGGAGGAATATGGTGAGAAGCACCCCGAAGAAGATGACCAGTGAGGGGAGGAGGACGGGAAAGTAAAAGGAGACTCCGCCCGAAAAGAAGGAACCCGTGGTCCGCTCACCGCTCCTGACCTGGTACATCAGACCGGCAACAAAGAAGGGGAACAGGACCATTTCGAGAATCCAGAGTCGCTCGGCAATGAATAAGCCGGCGTAGTACTGCAGGATGAGGAAGGATGCGGCAAACGAACCGCCCGCGATTCCCGGCAACCAGCGGCATGGCAGGGAAAGACCGGAGACTGCTGATCTGAGGGATTCCAGGACCATGCTACCTGACCCGCGGCATGGCCACAATCTCCCGCACCTGAAGATCGAAGAAGGATGCCGTGTGGGAGGGTCTGATGACACAGACGGTGTCAGCCCCGCTGTAGGTCCCCCCCACGGCAACGACCTCCTCGTCCACATCAACCGCACCCTGGTCGGCAGCAATAAGGACGCATTCAACGGCAACCTTCAGGCCGACTGCAATCACCCGGCGGAGGGTTTCTGCCACTGCTTCGGTCCGTGATCCGCCCCCGACCTTCTGGGAACGGGAGAATGATCGCTCCAGCCCGGAGAGCGAATGTGTACCGGTAACTACCAGGGCCCCGGCCGCGAGCAGCGTCTCTGCTGCTGCCGGGGAGAACTCCCATTCACCAGGTTTCGAGAAACCGACCACATGGGTGACCACGATAAGCTTCAGCCCCGTACCTTTCATCGCTTCCAGGAATGCAAGTGCTGTTTCCCCCGATGTGCTGGCAACCACCATGCGGGAAAGGCCAAGTTCTCCGGCTCGTTCGATGGCAAACCGGGCACAGTCCGGGGTATTCTGCTTACCGGGTGCATCGAAATAGTAGGTATTCCGGGCCACAAATGACATGATAACAGCTTAATTAGGTAGCATCACTTAAAGGGAATTGGTATGATTACACTCGCCCTCGCGGGAAAACCGAACTGCGGGAAATCGACTTTTTTCCGGGCCGCAACCATGGCACCCGCAGAAATTGCCAACTATCCCTTCACCACAATTGATGCAAATTTCGGGGTGGCATACCTCCGGGCGGTATGCCCCTGCAGGGGACTGTCGCTCCCCTGCGAGAGCTGCAGGGACGGGGTGAGGTTTGTACCGGTCAACCTCGTCGATGTTGCCGGCCTGGTGCCCGATGCCCATAAGGGCAGGGGTCTTGGGAACCAGTTTCTTGACAACCTCCGGCAGGCCGATGCCATCCTCCATATCGTGGATGCCAGCGGGTCAACCGACAGCGAGGGAAACCCGGTAGATCCCGGGAGCCATGACCCGAGAGATGACATGGCATTCCTCGAATATGAGATGGCCATGTGGGTGTATGGCATCATTGACAAGCACTGGGCAAAACTGTTGCGCCAGGCACAATCCAAGACCTCCGCCATTCACCGGGCTCTCTCTGAGGTCCTTACCGGACTGAAGATTTCACCTGAAGATGTACGGGATGCTGAGCTGGCGGCATCAGTTGACCTTGTCCATGCTGATCCCGGGGCGCTCCAGGCATTCTGCCGGGAAATTATCCGAATCAGCAAACCCATGGTGCCGGTCGGGAATAAAATTGACCTTGCACCCGGGAAGATGATCGATGCCCTGAAGGACAGCCGGTTCATCTTTGCCACCGCCGCAGGGGAACTGGCACTCAGGAATGCCGACCACGCCCAGCTGATCCGCTATATGCCCGGAGATCCCGGTTTCACTATCCTGAAAGAGGATGCCCTCTCGCCTCAGCAAAAGGCAGGTCTTGGAAGAATTGCCGAAGTCATGGCCAGGTATGGGGGTACCGGCATCCAGCAGGCAATCGATTATGCCATCCGGGAGGTTCTCCGGCTGATCGTCATCTACCCGGTGGAGGACGAACATAAATTTTCAGACAGCAGGGGCCGGGTCCTCCCCGATGCGTTCCTGATGAAGCGCGGGTCGACACCCCGGGACCTTGCATACCTGGTCCATACCGATATCGGCAAGGGATTTCTCTACGCCGTGGATGCCCGGACAAAGATGCGGGTCAAGGATACCCACGAGCTGAAAGAGGGGGATATTATCCGGATCGTAAGTACCGCGAAATAATCCCTTTTTATCAAATCCGGCACCGGATTTCAGGTATTTTACCGATAACTATATATACTCATATTTGCTACCTGATGGTATCATGGGCGGCGAGGTCTTTCAGGCCCAGGTCATCAGAAGTTTCTTTGAAACCATTACGGGCACGGACAGGAACCTGACCCGCATTTACCTGTGTGTCATCAGCCTGGCCAAGCTCAGGATGGAAAACCCGGAGAAGATATCCTTCCTGGTCGACCAGATCAGGAAGAGCAAGCAGCAGCGGGAGCTCTCCATCGATATTCTTGACTACATGTGTGATGCTGCACTCCAGCTCGATATGAACGTGGTCCAGACCGCGTTCGGCGTGAAGAGCACCGGAGAAATTCTGCAGGACTTTACCGGCATCAGCCTGGACACCCTCTAGGTGCGGATCATCCCCGCACAGGGTTCTCTTTTTTTGATGAAGTTCCAGGGTATTTTGGATTTTTTTCTGATTTAGGGTATAATT
>CAYGWN010000065.1:0-3117 GCA_964353765.1 uncultured Methanoregula sp.
GGCACTCGGGGTCGTGGTGCGGGAGTCGCTGGGGGAGATGCGGGAGGAAGCCTTCCAGAAGAGCATCCCCCCCGGGATGTCCCGGACCGATTACATCCGGTACCGGTTCCGCCGGGCCCTGGTGGAATCGGAGGGCTTTGATCTGCTTGCCATGGGAAGGCCGG
The DNA here is from genome assembly GCA_964353765.1 of uncultured Methanoregula sp. Classification (GTDB taxonomy): domain Archaea; phylum Halobacteriota; class Methanomicrobia; order Methanomicrobiales; family Methanospirillaceae; genus UBA9949. The sequence continues at coordinate 165 of CAYGWN010000065.1, forward strand.
AAGGGGAGGGCTGTTACTGTTTTGCCAACGACCTGCTGAAGACCTGCATGCGGCTCCTCGAGAAGGACTACCAGGTGGTGATCATTGACAGCGAGGCGGGGATGGAGCATATCAGCCGCGGCACCATCGGGTACCCGGACCTGCTGCTCATTGTCACCGACCCGGGTGCCCGGGGCATGCGGACTGCCGCCCGGATCATGCAGATCGCCCGCTCCATGGGGATGTCCTCGACTCCCGTGAGACTGGTGGTGAACCGTGCCCGGCAGACGGGGGCCGCCACCATCCCGGGCCTCCCGGACGTGATAGCAACCATTCCCGAGGACCCGCAGGTGGAGGCTGCAGACCTGGAAGCCTGCCCCCTCGTCTCCCTGCCCCCTGATGCACCGGCCCGCAGGGAGATAGCCCGGCTGGCAGGGATTATCCGTGAAATGGCACACGAACGGGATACAAACCGGCGGCCAGGCTATCTTTGAGTATTGGTGCAGGTCCCCTGGCCCAGGGTAAGGATGGAGAAGCGATGAAACAGCCGTTACGGGAAATGAAAAATCCAGGTACTCCGGTCCCGGGACCGACCGGGAAGTGTGCTATCTCCAACGCGTCAGGAAGGTCTCTGGATTCTTTCCCCTGCCGGTTCACCATACCTTCCGGGGGAATGTCTCCTTCTGTGCCTGTTCCCGTGCACGGTTGAGGACGACCATTGCCTCCTCATCCCGTCCCAGCCGGGAAAGGAGAATCCCTTTGTTGTTCAGGGCAGTCAGATCCCGGGGATCGAGTTCCAGGGCGGTATCAAAATCAGAGAGGGCATCCTCAACCCTGCCAAGTGCGGCAAGGGCGACCCCACGGTTTGCATATACAATGCTGACTCCGGGATTGATCCGGATACAGGCATCGTATGATGCAAGCGCATCCAGGAACCGCCCCATATCAGCAAGACATACCCCCCGGTTATACCAGGCATTCGGGTGTTCTGAAGAGAGAGCGATGACCATCTCATAGGAACGGAGGGCCTCGTCCATGTCCCCCAGCTGGTATACGCAGTTGCCCCGGATCAGCCAGGCCTCACCATGGGCCGGATCAAGGGATACTGCATGGTCAAGGCACCGGAAAGCATCAGCCATGAGAGCATGCCAGTAGAGGGTGAGACCGCGGACAAACCATGCATCCGGGTTATCAGGATCCCGGCTGATCGCCTGCTCACAGCACTCCAGTGAAGCCCTGAACAACCCGATTCGATCCAGAGTAAGGGCTTTCCTGACGAGGAGGTCGGGGTCCGTGGCATGTTCAAGTTCCTCGTTAAATGCGGCAAGTGCTTCCCGGTACCTCCCCAGGGAGGTGAGTTCGGCTCCGCTGCGTCTCACTCTCCTCTTATCCTCATTCCTGTTTTTCCCGGTCATTTCAGCATCCGATCCCAGAGGCGTGTCCAGGAAGGAGAACCCGTGAGGTGCTCCCGGGTCCCCCTTGCCATCTGACACTGTTGTTCCGGGAGGATAGAGGGGGTTTCCCGATGTTCTGACCAGTCACCTTCCCCCTCGTCCCGGTGGAAAAAACTGGTGCTATCATGGTGGCATTACCCGGTCAGCCCGTTCCCGCTCGCTTCTTTAGTTCTTCATAGGATCGCATCCCGCCTGGCACCAGCTTGATACGATCGATGATTGCTGCGTTTCTGGCGTTCCGGTAGACGGCTATTGCCTTGGCCCGCTCTAAAGACGCAATCGAATCAAGGACATCCTCACGGCGATACCCGGTCCGCTGCTCGATCAGGTCAATAGTTGCCGACTGGTGGAACTCGTCGGCAAGGAGCCAGATGATCCACTCGTCAAGGTTCCTGATATACTCCGGCATGAACATGCACATCACCGTTCCATGAATGGTCCTGAGGGGATAATACGCTTTTTGGAGGGGGATCCGGATTCTCTTTTCAGATAAAGGCTTCCAGCTGGTATCAGAACATGCGTGAAGAAAGGGAACAATTTCCGGGCCACTAACATCGCATTTTTTCATTTAAAACACCAACAGAGGAGGCATTTCCCTCGTGAGGTTAAGAATCCGTATCTTGGAATTCAGGAGGCCAATAAAAAAGGAAAAAACCAGGGTCAATCTCCTCTTCTAGGTTCAATGCCGATACAATCAGCATCAGGTCTCTCTGTGGATGGGCTCATATTTTAAGGTTCCTTGATTTCATTGCCTATTAATTTGGAAAAGACATTTTTCCGTATTCACAATTCCTAAAAAAAAACAGGGGGAATAAATCCCCCGGTTTAGCCAAGGTTGTTCTCTATTGCCTCTGGACCCTGGTCACCGGAAGTGTCAATGACACTGTTGTAGCTCATCACCTTGGCGAAGGTGGAGATATCCCCGGAGATTGCCGTACTGTCGGCGAAGGTAATAGTCTCGTAGAGATCATTGAGACCTTTATCAGACGCTCGTCCGCCTTCCCTGATACTGCCCTTGATATTGGCAGAGACCGAGCCCTTGGACGGCAGGTCAGTAGCGTATGAACCAACAGCAACGTTGTTGAAGACCTCAACACCGGAATCAGCTGCCTTCATGACAAACCGGTCGCCCATCTGGGTGTTCAGGTTGGCAACCTTGAGGTTCATGGCACTCCCGGTCTCGACCTTGTTGCAGAAGGCTCCATAGCCGGTAGAACCTGCAAAGGGACATATCAACCGTGCACCTGCGGGACCTTCTCCTCCTGCACCATCGAGCATCAGGTAATCATTGGTGATCACCGAGGAAGCGTCAACACCGAGATAGGTGATCTGCTTGACCGCCTTGACGTTGTACTGGCCGGATACCTTGTTGCCAGTCTGCACGTCCAAGTCCTTGTCATAGGATATGTATCCCACTTCGCTGTTCTGGGTATCCTCAGTATAGACAGTCTGGTATATGGTTGACGCTACATTGGGCCAATCTTCACCAGGAATCCCGGTGATTGGTACATATGACGATA
>CAYGWN010000066.1:0-24949 GCA_964353765.1 uncultured Methanoregula sp.
CCTGCCTTCCGCTTCATTGGTGCCAGCAAGCCGGACGATCACTTTCTGGGGGATGTCTGCAGCAATAATTCCCTTTGCCACCTCATCGCATTTCGTGATTCCACCCAGCAGGTTTACCACGATAACCTTTACTGCTGGCACACTGCCGACCAGCCGGACCGCGTGCATCACCCGCTCACTCTCGGCACCACCGCCAACATCAAGGAAATTTGCTGCTTTACCACCATAGAACTCGATAAGATCGAGCGTGGACATCGTCAGCCCGGCGCCATTGCCGATTACACCAATCGCACCACGCAGCTCAACATACGAGAAACCATGCTTCTCAGCTTCGCGTTCGCGCTCGGAAAGATCGCGGTTTACGGTGAATCCCTGTCGCCCGAGCGCGTTGTCATCAACAATGAGTTTGGCATCGGCTGCATACATACCATGCGGAGTGGTAACAAGTGGGTTGATTTCGGTGAGCAGAGCATCCTTTTCAAGAAATACGCGGTATAATTTGTTGATGATCAGACCGATTTCCTTTGGCGCAGTTCCCACCAGTTCCCGGATCATAAACGGGGGGATATCCCGCATAAGGGGATTTGGGATCACCCTGCGGATCGCTTCAGGGTGCTCCTTTGCCGTGATCTCAATATCCACGCCCCCGGCCTCAGTAAAGAGGATGAGGGGTTGTTTGCTTGAGCGGTCTACGGATATGGAGAGATAGTACTCATGCTGGATGTCAAGCCGCTGTTCCGCGAGGATCTCCTTTACCGGCAGGCCTTTGATCTGCCTGCATAAGAGTCCATTTGCGAGATTTGCTCCATTGGCCTTGCCGGCCATCAGGATGCCCCCGGCCTTTCCCCTGCCACCGACATCCACCTGCGCCTTGAGGACGAAAGCTTCTCCCAGTGCATCGAGATGCGGGGCGAGTTCGTCAGCCGATCTGATCAGGAATCCTGCCGGTACGGGGATCCCGGCCTCTTTTAAGACGTTCTTTGCCTCGTATTCGCGTAACTTCATGCCTTCTGCCCTCCAAGGGCTGCTCCTGCAAGCTCAAATCCCATTTTCATCGCCTTCTGGTTCAGTGCCTCGGTGCCTTTTGGGACGGAGTCAAGGATTGCTTTCTCGAGTGCCGTCCCTGATACCACCTGCGTTGCGGCAACGAGTGCCCCGAGCATCACGATGTTTGCCACGATATCTTTTTTGAGCACCTCTTTTGCCTGCCGGGTCGCCGGTATCGCAATACAGCGGCACTTCGGGCGGGAATGGACGAGGGTTGAGTCGATGAGAATTATCGCACTCTCCTTTGCATCAACACCGTACTTTTCGAACCCTTCCTGTGACATAATCACGTAGATATCGGGGACAGCGACCTTGGGGTAGAGAATCGGGTCGTCATCGATGATGACCGCACTCATGGATGCCCCTCCCCGGGCTTCCGGGCCATAGACTTGAGTCTGCACAGCAAATTTCTTGTCATACATGACCGCGGCACGGCCAAGGATGACGGCGGCAAGAATAATCCCCTGGCCACCGAACCCTGAAAACCGGATCTCGGTTCTCACCGCTGCACCCCCAGGGCCGGGCGGTTCCGTTTTACCAGTTCACCGATGATGAACATATCGTCAGGGATCTTCGTTCCTTCCTCCCGCAGGCGGTCTGCCTTCTGAACCAGGAGGGCATGCGATTTGAAGTACTCAATCTGGTCCATGACTTCCCGGAACTTGTTTCTCCTCCCATAGTTGGTGGGGCACTGAACCAGTGCCTCAATAAAAGAGAATCCTGGAGATTCAAGGCCCGCACGGATGGCATGCGTCAGTTCCTTGACGTGGTAGGATGTCCACCGTGCCACATAATTTGCCCCCGCTGCAGATGCGAGACCACCGAGGTCAAATGCTGCTTCACCCGACCCGTAGGGGGTCGTTGTGGAGATAGCCCCTACTGGTGTCGTAGGACTGCCCTGACCTCCGGTCATGCCATAGATCATGTTGTTCATGCAGATGACCGTGAGATCAATGTTCCGCCGGCAAGCATGGATGAAGTGGTTACCGCCGATAGCCGCAAGGTCCCCGTCCCCGGTAAATACAACCACATGGAGCGCCGGATTCGCCAGTTTAATCCCGGTCGCAAAGGCAAGAGCCCTCCCGTGGGTGGTGTGGAGTGAATCGGTAATGATATACCCGGGGGCCCTGGATGAACAGCCGATACCTGAAACAAATATCGTATCCTCTTTTTTCCAGCCCATGGTATCAATGGCAGAGAGGGTGCAGTTGATAACTGTCCCGTTTCCACACCCCACGCAATAGATATGGGGGAGACGATCTTCCCGCATCCATTCGGTATACGTCATCGCAGCCCCTCCAGCACGCCGGCCAGCTCGGCAGGACTGTGCAGCGCACCACCCAGTTTTGGCACCGGTATAACCGGGCGGTCAGTATGGCGATCGATCTCCCGGGCCACCTGGCCCAGGTTCTGTTCCGGGACAATGAAGGTCTCGGCCTCCGGGAACATGGCCAGGAGAGACTCGGCAAAAGGCCAGACAACCCTGAGCCGGAGGTGCCCTATATCATTGCGGGGAAGATCGTGCAGGAGCTGCTGGACTGCCCGTGCCGGAGCTCCATAGGATATGAAGACTTTCGTTGCTTCCGGGTTGACAATGTCGCAGGACGCAATAGCGTCACGCGCTGTCTCGACTTTTGCCACGAGCCGCTTCACCAGCTCTTCGTGCACGGTCGGGCTCGTTGCACAGGGATAGCCCCGTTCATCATGGGTAAGGCCCGTGACATGGACACCGTATCCCTTTCCAAAAACCGGGAACCCGGGCACCAGATCATCGGGAGCCTGGAACGGGAGATCCCCCTTCTTCAGGGCTTTTCTCTCTGTCCGGACCACATTGTCCGGGATAATCAGTCTCTCTCTCATGTGACCGATAATTTCGTCCGCCATGATGAAGACCGGAACCCTGAACCTGTCAGCGAGGTTGAATGCCTCCGTGGTGAGGTCGTACATCTCCTGGACACTTGCCGGAGACAGGGCAATCACGCTGTAATCCCCGTGGGATCCGAACCGGCACTGGAGCATGTCTCCCTGTGCACTCAGGGTGGGCTGGCCGGTGGATGGTCCTCCCCGCTGGATGTTCACCACGACACAGGGGGTCTCGGTCATGACCGCGAAGCCAAGGTTCTCCATCATAAGGGAGAAGCCGGGGCCGCTCGTTGCTGTCATTGCCCGCATGCCCGTCCATGAAGCCCCGATAACAGCAGCGATGCCGGCTATCTCATCCTCCATCTGGATAAATACGCCACCCGCTTTCGGGAGACGCAGGGCCATATGCTCGGCCACCTCGGTCGAAGGAGTGATTGGGTATCCACCGAAGAACCGGCAGCCTGCAGCAAGTGCACCCTCAGCACAGGCCGTATTCCCCTGCATGAATTCAATGCGACTCAATATTCAATCGCCACCTTCGCCGCTTCAAAGGGATGTTCGTCTTCCCAGGAGATTGCCTGATCAGGACAGATCATCTGGCAGACACCGCAGATCGTCCGTCCGTACAGGTGCTGCAGCCTGCAGTTTGCACACCGTTCAGGTCTGTCGAACTCCGGGACAAGAACCCCCCGCCGGTTTGGCCTGGTACCGGGTTTGAAGATCCGGTAAGGGCAGACTACCGTACAGAGATTGCAGCCTTTACAGCGCCGTTCATCGATTACCAGTCTCATGGGATGGTCCTGTACTTATAGCTTAAACCGTCTGTCAAATTGTAAGTTTGCTTCCCGGGTGACCTGGGAGAAGAGGTCGTTTCCCCAGGCATCGATCCCGACAACCAAAGGAAGGTGATCAAACCTGATGACCCAGACCGCCTCAGCCATGCCGAGGTCCTTAAAATAGACCCCGGAAAGGGACATTCTTGACGCGGCCAGGACAGCACAACCCCCGGTAAGAGCAAGATACACTCCCCGGCCCCTGAGCATATCGACAACCGTGCCGCTCATGCCTCCCTTGCCGATGAGTGCCCGGACACCCGAATCGAGGAGAAATCCGGTCAGGGTGTTCAGCCTGGCAGATGTGGTCGGCCCGGCGGCAAGGATGCGGGAATCCCTGATGACCGGCCCGCAGTGGAAGACTGCTGCTCCTTCAGGATCGAAGGGGATACCCTCCTCCATCATCCGCCTGTGGGCCTCATCCCGCGCTGTATACACGGTGCCGGAAAGGGTCACCTGGTCACCGGCGCGCAGATCGAGCACTGCCGGGGAGAGTGGCGTTTGCAGGTGGATTGTTCTCACCACCTCACCTCCACAGTAGCCCGCCGGGCAGCCCAGCACTGGACATTAACAGCCACCGGCAACGACGCGGTATGGCAGGCGGCTGTTTTCACCTTAACGGCAAGGGCGGTTGTCGCGCCGCCAAGTCCCATGGGTCCGATCCCGAGCGCGTTCACTGCATCACAGAGCTCCTGTTCGTAGGGAGTCATGGATGATATGGGTTCCAGCAGTGCTTCTTTTGCAAGCGCCGCTGCACCATCAAAGGTTCCACCGATTCCAACACCAAGCACCACCGGGGGACAGGGGCGGCCACCGGCAATCAGCATGGTCTCGGCCACAAAGGCGGGAATATGGTCCTTTTCTCCCGGCAGGAGCATTGCTGAGCGGGACATGTTCTCTGCACCAGCTCCTTTGGGAAGGACCGTGATGAGCAGGCGTTCTCCCGGCCGGATGTGAACCGCGGGCATCCCTTCCCCACAATTATCACCAGAGTTGATCCGGTCAAGCGGTGAGACCACATTGGGACGGAGGGGGATCTCCCTGGTTGCGACTCTGACACCATCGGCAACCGCAGCCAGCAGCTCCTGGCTGACAGGAATAAACGGGGGAATGGTCAGGTATACAACCGGAACCCCGGTATCCTGGCAGATGGGGACACAGAGCTCTTCTGCAAGACGGAGGTTTTCAAGAATATGTTCAAATTCCCGCCTTGCAACGTGACTTGTCTCTTTATCCGCTGCAGAACGGAGGGCAGCGACAACATCCGGAGGAAGCCGGATTTCAGCCTCCCGGAATGCACGGCATGTCGCAGCCGATACCGCCGCAAAAAACCCGTCTCCTGTCGTGGGAAGCATCATAAGGAGTGAGAATATGAAATCTATAATCGTTTGGGTCCGGTGTAGTCCGGTAAAGAAAAAATGACGGGGGGATATTCCTTAATTCGGAACCGGTTCCGTAATCACCGTTTCAGCGGAGGACTTCTCGATGATGGTAAGATATGAAGGGGAAGGCAGCTTATGACCCCCGGATTTGAGGGCCACCTTTACCTTGTCAATATACTGCGGGGTGGTGAAGGTGGTAAAGATAATCTGGCCGCTGGCGACCCGTGCTGCTGTACCCACCGCCTTGCCGAAGGCAAGCCGCATACCCTCAGATACACGGTCAGCTCCCGCACCGGTCGCCTGTTTGTTCTCGCGCAGGACATGGTGGGGGAAGACCCGCAGCTTCAGGTGGAAGTTCATTCTGCCGACTTCTTTCAACAGCCGCCGGTTGATGCTGATACGGGCTGCTTCGAGAGCGGTATGCCGGATCTGGCAGCTCTCTTTTACTATCAGGTTCATCTCGACGGGGAACTCCTGTGAGAGGTTGCCCATATCGAACTGGACGATCTTGCTCCCGGGTATACCGCCCATATATTCTCTCCTTGTATAGGCCTTTTTTGAGATGTTCCTATACATTTTGCCTGGTTTACGTACCATGATACATCACTTCTGAAATTTGAACCCAGCACCAGACCATGAAGACATTTGCAGAGCACCGGGACGAATCACGACTGTTTTTATAAAATGGAAATGTAGTGTATTAAATCTTATTGAAGGGTGCACTTCGGCTGAGCGATAAGGTCGAGAACTTTCCGTCTCAGCTGGGCAAATTCAACGCTCGTCCGGTCACGGGGACGGTCAAGGTCGATAGGTATGACCTCGCACACCCGTCCCGGACGCGGTGTGAGCACGATTAGACGGTCGGCAAGAAAAACCGCCTCGTCAACACTGTGGGTCACGAACATAATCGTCTTTTTTGTTTTTTCCCAGATCTCAAGTAACTCTTTCTGGAGCAGGTTCCGGGTCTGGGCATCTAGGGCACCGAATGGTTCATCCATCAGAAGCACCACGGGATCAAGGGCCAGCGCCCGTGCCACCGCCACGCGCTGTCTCATCCCTCCGGAGAGCTCTGACGGGTAGCTGCGTAAAAACTGCGATAATCCGACCAGTTCAAGGTATTGGTCAGCACGATGGTATCGTTCCTCCCGGCCGACTCCCATCATTTCAAGGCCAAAGGCGACATTGTCGAGTACGTTCCGCCAGGGGAATAGTGAATACTCCTGGAAAACGATTCCCACTTTGGGATTCGGTCCCCTGATGGGTTCCCCGTCGAGAAGGATATCACCGGAGGTTGCGAGGTCAAGACCGGCAACCAAGCGTAACAGGGTGGTTTTTCCGCACCCGGACGGCCCGAGCACGCAGACGAATTCCTCCTGGCTGATGGTGAGATCGACCTCTTCGATTGCCGTTAGTGTTGAACCATCATCCCGGGAAAAGCTACGCGTCAGGTTCCTGATGACCAGCTCTCCCATCCTATGCCACCTCGCCCATCCGCCATCTGAGGAAATGGTGGTCGATATAGTACCGGAAGAGCCAGTCAAGAAGAAGGCCAATGGTGCCAAGCAGGAGCATGTATACCACAACCTTATCCATCTGGTGCAGGTTATAGAAATGCCAGAGTTTCTGGCCGAGCCCGAATTTCGAGACCCCGAACAGTTCTGCAGCGACAAGACACATCCACCCGACTCCGGATGCAATCCGTATTCCGGCAGCAATCTGGGGGAGGGAGGAGGGAAATGCAATATACCGGATCAGGTCGCGGTCCCTGCTGCACCCCAGCATCTTTCCTGCTTCAACAAAAATACGGGGAATACTCCTGAAACCGGCATAGGTGTTTATCAGGATAGGGAAGACGGCGCCAATGAAGATGAGGAATCCGGCCGATGCATTCGTTAATCCGAACCAGACGATGGCAAACGGAATCCATGCAAGCGGAGGGATGGGACGGATAATTTCAATGAGGGGATCCAGGAAGGCATCAACACCCCGGTAATATCCCATGACCATCCCGATGGGTATCCCGATGATGAGTGCCGAACCGAGTCCGATTCCGAAATGGAGGAGACTTACGCCGATATCTTTGAGGAGTGTATTACCTTTGAGCAGGTCCAGGAAGGCATTGATGACATCTACTGGAGACGGCAGGATGAAGGGATTTTTTACCACCAGGGTTGCCATTGCCTGCCAGAAGAGGAGTGCAGCAATGATGGCAAGAACACCAAGCCACCTGTCAGAAAGTTTCTTTCCGAAAACGTTCAAAGGAATGCAGCCCCATTGCAGCCGTTGCTCATACCAGTATTTTTTTCATCTGGCATAAAATCCTGATCGATTCGTCTTTCATCCGATCACAAAGGGAGACAGGCATGCAGCTCTAAAAAAGAGACAGGGGGATCAGGCTGTCGCTCTCCGGTACAGCGTCAGGTCAAAGAGTTCATCCTGGGTCAGCGGCCTCTTTAGATATCCAAGTTCATACTGGATTTGTGCATAATCCATCACCGGCTCGACAATGACTGCCGGATCGGTTACGAATGCCCCGTCCCAGTTTTTCATTGATTCCCTGACAACCTCCAGATCAGCCTCGGTTTTTGCCGCATAAATCGCTGCGGTTTCATCAGGATTCTGAACCGCAAATTCTGTTGCCCTGATGTGCGTCCTGATAATCTGTTCGGCAATCTCCGGGTGCTCCTGGATCAGCTGACCACTGATAACAAGGACACAACAGGTGTGTCCGGGATACATCTCTCCCGATTTTACAACCGATTTCCCGCTACCACTTGCTTCAACAATAGAGGGTGAAGGGTGCGGCAGGAACACGGCGTCCACTTTTCCTGCAGTAATCGCCGTCACTGCATCACCGGGACCCATCCCGATGATCTGAACGTCCGTGTCGGGATTGAGATTATTGGCTCTGAGCCAGTTACGAAGGATGGTGTCCTGGATGGTGCCGGCCTGGAATGTGGCAATTTTTAACCCCTTCAGCGACTCAGGTCCGGTATAACTAAGTCCCGTCCGGAGGACCAGATCTGAGCCCTGCGTATTGACCGCTGCAACAATTTTTCCATCGAGACCGGTGCTCACCGCTGAAAGGACGGGAGCTGCACCAACGTAGGCAACATCGAGATCTCCTGCAAGCATTGCCTGCATCTCAGGAGCTCCGGTAGGGAACACATAATCGGTAACTTTCTTCACCCCGTAGGGTGCGAGGTCCTGCTGCCACCATCCCTTCTCCATGGCAATGATATGAGCCACCTGGTGGGTACTTGGCTGGTACCCAATCCGGATTTCTGCCGGTCCTCCTGAGGGCTGACTGTAGCCTGCAAGGATGTAGCCTGCAAGGATCAGGGTTATGACCACGATTGCGGCCAGCACGGCCCATAGTGGAAATTTCATGAGAAGATAATTCTATTCTGATCCTATAAATTCTCTTATTGAGTCAAAAAATTGGACATTTGTAATAATATCACTTATTAATTAGACAAATAGGATAACATTCATAGTAATAAGTCCATTATACCGGGTTTCCGAACCACTTTTATGACAGAAGTCATATATACTGATACTTAATACCCTTTTGTATAGCCCATGGTGCTCAGTGACCCAGTCGACCGGCTGATGCGCGCAGCCCTGACCTCAGATCAGGAGTTTGTCCGGGCGCTCCACCAGATAATGAAAAGCGAACTCAGGATCAGTGTCCGGGAGCTCTCTGAAAAGAGCGGCATTGCCCAGAGTTCGCTCTATAAGATCCTCCATGGCCAGCGGTCCCCGAACCTCTCAACGCTCCGGGCTGTGGTCCGTGCCCTGCGCCTCTTTGAGCGTTCCGAAGAAGGGGAGTTTATCGGGCTCATTGCTGCCCGGCCGGTCCTTGATACGGTCCAGGAACGGAATGCCGATGTTGACGGCAGGAGAATCCGGGTACGGGAGTATCCGGTGCATACCATGGAAGATGCCATTGTTGCTGCTGTACGCGCCGAGCGGGAGGGGGCTACGGCCATCGTATGTGCCCCTATTGTATCGAGTATTATTGAACAGCTGGTCCATATACCTGTGGCAACCATTATTCCCCGGGAATCCGTGCAGCGGGCAATCGAGCTTGCTGCACGGAAGGCATGGCTTTAATCTTTTTTCGCGCCCTTCAATAGGATCAGAGGTTGTTTTGGGATGAGCAATGATGTGGTGCGGCGAGGGCGGCTTGCAGGAGAGAGGTCAGGGGAGATGATGCACTTTCTCTCTTCGATGGAAGCAGACAGGCACCTCGCAGACGCGGATGTCCTCGTTGATATAGCCCATGTCATGATGCTGTACAAACAGCGGATCATCGGACAGGAGACTGCCCGCCCTCTCCTTTCGGCGCTGCTCCAGCTCTATGACAACGGGGTTCCCGAGCAGGTATTTGACGATAAGTTCGAGGATGTCCACGCCGGTATTGAATCCTATCTCATCGCTACGGCAGGCGAGGAGATCGGGGGCAGACTCCATATCGGGAGATCGCGGAATGATGAGGTCTGTGCCTGCCTCCGGATACGGCTCCGCGATGATGTCCTCAGGCAGCTGGCAATCCTCTGTAAGCTGCGGCAGGTCCTCATTTCCCTGGCCAGTGAACATACCGGAACGGTCATGCCCGGGTTCACCCATTTCCAGCATGCGCAGCCGACAACCCTCGCACACCACCTCCTCTCCTACGAACAGGCGTTCTCCCGGGATTTCGAACGCATGATGGAAGCATATTCACGGATCAACCGTTCACCGCTCGGAGCTGGTGCCTTTGCATCCACCAGTTTTCCGGTAAACCGGGAATATACTGCGGCCCTTCTCGGATTTGACGGGATCATCGGGAATACCATGGATGCCGTCGCTTCACGGGACTTTGCCCTGGAGGCCCTCGCGGATCTCTCCATCATGATGACCTCTGCGAGCAGGCTCTGCGAGGACCTGGTCCTCTGGAGCTCGGCATTTATCCGGTTTGTCAGCCTTGATGATGCCTTCTGTTCAACCAGTTCGATCATGCCCCAGAAAAAGAACCCAGACAGTGCAGAGATAATGCGGGCAAAAACAGGATCCGTGCTCGGGGCATATGTTGCCGGAGCCTCCATCGTGAAAGCGCTTCCCATGAGCTACAACCGGGACCTCCAGGAGCTCACTCCTGCGCTCTTCCGGGGTATCCATGATGCCAAGCAGAGCACGGCACTCCTTGCAGAACTGCTTGCATCGGCAACCTTCAATACCGACCGGATGCGACAGGAAGCCGGTTGCGGCCACGCAACGGCAACTGACCTTGCCGATATGCTGGTCCGCCGCCTGGACCTTCCCTTCCGGACTGCTCACAGTATCGTAGGGCGGGCAGTCCAGAAAGGGAAAATCGACCTCGCAACCCTTGATGAAGCGGCTACCGGGATGGTCGGGTTCTCACTGTCGGCAAAGGGCCTGACCGGGGCCGACATCAGCGCTGCACTTGATGTGGATAAAAGCATCGCTGAGAAGCGGGCAGCCGGGAGTCCTTCACCGCTATCGGTTGCTGCAGCAATAGAAGAACGAAAAGAGCTGCTGAAAGGGGACCGGGAAGTGCTTGAAGCCAGAAAGGAGCTTCTTTCAGGTGCTATCCGGTCTCTTACCAGAGATGCACGGAGGATTGCAGAGTGACCGGGGAGTTTTCATCCGGTGATTCGGTCATCTGCCGTTACGGGAAAGCTCCCCTCCGGGGTACATTCATCACCAGCCGTGACGGCCTCGCCGTCATCAAGCTCGAGAACGGATATAACATCGGTGTTCCGGCAGCAACTCTTTCATTTGTTTCCCGGCCGGAGGTCACGGCAACCCCGGAGATTACGGTTACCCAGGATGAATCACTCCCCGACCTTTCCATTGTTTCTACAGGTGGCACAATTGCCAGCCGGATCGATTACCGGACAGGAGCCGTGACCAGCCAGTTTGATGCTGAAGATATCCTCCGGGCAATTCCCGGGCTGCAGACAATCGGGAGGTACCGGGCCCGCAAACTCACCACGATCCTTTCTGAAAACATGACCCCGGCCATCTGGCAGGGCCTTGCAAAGGCTGTTTATGACGAGGTACAGCGGGGTGCGGACGGGATTCTTGTCACCCATGGAACAGATACCATGGCATACAGTGCCGCGGCCCTCAGTTTCATGATCGATACGCCGGTGCCAGTTATTTTTGTGGGCTCACAGCGATCGGCTGACCGCCCGAGCAGTGACAACACCATGAATGCCCTCTGCAGCGCACGTGCTGCAGCCAGTGAGCTCTCGGAGGTCGCCGTGGTTATGCATCGCACGTCAAGTGACGACTGCTGCGCTATCCACCGGGGAACCCGGGTCAGAAAGATGCACACCTCGCGGAGAGATGCATTCCGGAGTATCGGGATACCCCCGCTGGGAACCGTTGAATACCCCTCTCTCTCTGTCCATCTTGAACCGTTTGCTGTCCGCAGGGGATCGGTTGAGCCTGCACTAAGGAACGGCATTGAGCAGCGCTGCGGCCTGCTCAGTTTCTACCCCGGCATGGTACCCTCTTCTATCGAGGCCTTCTCGGGATACGCGGGGCTGGTTCTCTCCGGGACTGGTCTTGGTCATATCAGCACCACGCTCATTCCTGCTCTCCGGGCACTCATCGATTCCGGGACCATGGTGGTGATGACCTCCCAGTGCCTTCACGGGCGGGTCTGTGACAGAGTCTACGATACCGGGCGAGATCTCATCCAGGCCGGTGTAATAGAGGGGGAGGACATGCTCCCGGAGGTTGCCATGGTGAAACTGATGTGGGTCCTCGGGAACGAGGGAGATTCCCAGGAGCGGGAGTTCCTGATGAGAACCTGTCTCAAGGGGGAGTTCACCGGGAGGTCGGCAGATGGATTTTGATGCGCTCGGTCTCAAGGCAGGCCTCGAGATTCACCAGCAGCTGAATACCCGGGAGAAGCTCTTCTGCCACTGCCCGACTCTCCTCCGGAAATTTATCGAGAGGAAGGGAGAATTCTTCCGTTATCTCCGGGCGACAGAGAGCGAACTTGGTGAGATCGATCGTGCAGCGCAGGAGGAGATGAAACATGAGCGCCTGTTCTGCTACTATTCCTATGATACCACCTGTCTTGTTGAACATGACGAGGAACCCCCCGCCCCGCTCAACCATGAAGCAGTTGAGATCTGCTGCACCATAGCACGGATGCTCTCGATGACACCCATCAGGCAGTTGCACACCATGCGGAAGCTGGTGATTGACGGTTCCAACACCAGCGGGTTCCAGAGGTCTGCCCTGGTCGCTATCGACGGGATTCTGCCAAACGGGGGGGCTGTTGAAACCATCTGCCTTGAAGAAGAAGCTGCCCAGCGGGCAGAAGGCGATACGTTCTCACTTGACCGGCTGGGGATTCCGCTGGTTGAGATCACCACGTCACCCTGCATGAAGACACCTGAAGAAGTCCGCGAGATCGCACAGTACCTGGGCATGGTACTCAGGTCAACCGGCCGGGTTAAGCGGGGTCTTGGGACTATCCGCCAGGATATTAACATCTCCATCAGGGAGGGTGCCCGGGTGGAAATCAAGGGGGTTCAGGACTTGGATCTCATTGCCGAAGTTGTCAGGAGAGAGGTTCTCCGCCAGAAGAACCTGCTTGACATCAGGGCCAGGCTCCTTGAACGGGGTGCAGCGGTCGTTTCAGGCCCTGTTGATGTTACCGGGCTTTTCGGGCAGACCGAATCAGCAGTTCTCAGGAAGGCCCCCGCGATCCTTGCCGTACGGCTCCCGGGATTTGCCGGGCTGGTGGGAACGGAAATCCAGCCGGGCAGGAGGCTGGGGAGTGAATTATCAGATTATGCCAGGAAGTGTGGTGTCGGGGGAATTTTCCATACCGATGAACTCCCTGCCTACGGTATTACAGCAGGAGAGGTTCTCGCTCTCCGGGATGCCCTTTCAGTGAGGGATGATGAGTGCATCGTCCTGGTTGCGGCAGATGCAGAACGTGCATCCTGTGCAGCCCGGCAGGTAATTGTCCGTGCCCGGTCAGCCCTCGAGGGAGTGCCGGAGGAAACAAGGAAAATGCTTGAGGACGGCAGCACAGCATACATGCGGCCGCTTCCCGGCGCTGCCCGCATGTATCCCGAGACTGACGTTGTTCCGGTTACCATCGCGAGGGAATGGTATGACAGCCTGCCCATCCCCGAACTCCTGATAGGAAAGAGATCCCGGTTTATCGACGAGTTGCATCTCGATCCTGCCCTTGCATCCCAGCTTATCTCTTCCGAGCAGGTATTTCTTTTTGAACGGGCTGTTTCTGCGGGTATCTCACCCTCACTTGCAGCGCGGACCATACTGGCAACCCTGAAAGAGCTGGCGCGGGCCGGAATCGATACATCCTCTATCTCTGATGATGATTTGCTCCGTGTGCTGGATGCAGTTGAGCAGGGCCTGGCAGCAAAAGAAGCAATTCCCGGCATTCTTGAACAGGTTGCCGGAGGCACACCGGTAGACGGGGCAATTCATGAATGTGCTCCTGCTGTATCCCGCGAAGAGCTTGAGATTATCGTTCGAAGGATTGTCCAGGAACGGAACAGTTTTATAACCGAACGGGGCCTTAAATCCCTTGGGCCCCTCATGGGTGTGGTGATGGCAGAAGTCCGGGGTTCTGCTGACGGGAAACTGGTGAGCGAGGTTCTCAGGCAGGAGATTAAACTGTACCTTGCAGAGAGCGGTGGCGTGAAGCGGTAAGAAGGTTTAATAAAAAAGCCGTCGTATTAACTGGAGAGTTCTGAATATGGGAAAGACAGGAACAACCCAGTGGGTCCAGGTGAAGGGCGTAAAAGGCCAGATACGACTCGTACCCAAATCAGAGGCAGAATTGAAGAGACCAGGGCCCAACCAGCGGTTCAAGGCAGGGGCATCGGTTAAGAAGCTTGAGCAGGATTCCGGCAATGGCCGAGGCGGACCGCGGGGCAGACGACGGGGCGGGTCCGGGGGCCGTGGAGGTCGCGGCGGCAGCCGGGGCAGCAGGGTTGATTCAGGCCCGATGGCAAACCCAATGGTCCGGAAGGCAATGCGCCGCTCAAAAACTTCCATGATGGGCGCCAAGCAGAAATCCGCCCGGTAACAAGGATCTGACAATACCTGCTCTTCTTTTTCCTCCGGGCAATTTCCGCAACTATCTTCACCAGATGAGCTGATAGAAAGAACATGGATCTGAAGACCGCCGTCAAGAGCTACCAGTTTGCCGAGAGGGCCAAGTCTGAACTTATTGTCTCTTCACAACTGGTCATAGCCCTGGCCGGGTTCCCTGATGCCGAGAAGCAGGGAGGCAGGAGGATGCTCATCATGGTCCTTGATTCTGTCCGGGCTGAGCTCCAGTTTGCCTACCGGGGGACAGAAAGGAACGAATTCAAAAGAGCAATCGACCTGATCAGTGAAGCGATCAGCATGGTCGAGAGCGACCAGTACGGTTCAGCCTCTCTCAGACTCTCGGAATCTGTCAGCATGGTCACCACGGCAGCACAGGAGGCATGGCAGGTGCTCGGGGAGCATGGACTCATCTGAATTCCTGGAATTTCTGGCTTCCCGCAGTTCGGTGAGGGAATACAGCGATGAGAAGGTTTGCGAAGACGAAATGGTCTTTTTGCTGGACTGTGCGAGCACTGCCCCCAGTGCAGGAAATCTCGAGGCATGGGACGTGGTGCTGATCAGGGATCCCGAGCGGATGGAGGCTCTGTCTGACGCAGCCCTGGGGCAGCCCCAGGTACAGCATGCGGCTCTGCTGATGGTAGTCTGTGCCAACTATGTCCGATCGATGTCACGGTATGGCGAGCGGGGGATCCTCTACGCGGTCCAGGATGCAACCATAGCCTGCACCTACCTGATGCTTGCCGGTCATGCCATCCATCTCCGGTCCTGCTGGGTGGGAGCATTCGATGAGGATGATGTCCGGGGGGTCCTCGGTCTCCCCCCACATATCCGGCCGGTTGCCATTCTCTGTATTGGCAAGGGGAGACTCCCCGCTGACCTGACCGGGCGGATGCCGGTGACTGAACACCTCCACTATGAGGTCTGGTAGGAAGAGAGATCAGCAATGCCCGATTACCTGGTTGTGCTGGAATCAGCCTGGATCATAAAAGATGTTAAATCCCTTGATGATGCTGTCGGAATTGCCGTCAGCGAGGCCGGAAAGCGGCTGAATCCGAGTGCAAAATATGTTGAGATTGAAGCAGGGATGCTCGCCTGTCCCTTCTGTGAGGGCGAGCTGAATACCGCCCTTGTTGTAGCCGATACAGCCATCGTGGGACTCCTGCTTGAAATGAAAGTATTCCGTGCGGATTCACCTGACCACGCGGCCAGGATTGCCCGTTCGGTGATAGGAAAAGCCCTCCGTGACATTCCGCTTCAGGTAAAGGACGTATGCGAACTATGATCCATGTGGTCGGTCATACAGCAATCGATCATATCTCCAGGGTCCCTTCCCTTCCGGCCCGTAATGGCTCGGCAACCATCACTGAACGGAAAAATTTTTTTGGCGGGGGAGCGGCAAATATTGCAGCTGGGATAGCCCGTCTGGGGGGGGATGTAACCCTGGTGAGTGCTGTCGGTGACGATTTTGCCGGCAGTGAATACGACAGATGGCTTGAGAAGCTAAAAGTACAGCGGCGCTTCTTCACGGTCCCGGGGAACAATACGCCAACCGCATTCATGTTTACGGACGAATCCGGTGACCAGATCACCTTCTTTGAATGGGGTGCCTCAGAAGTATTCAGGATCTCTGAACCTCCGACCCTCCCCTTTGTCCATATGGCAACGGCAGACCCTCTTTTCAATGTCGGTGTGGCTGAACGGGCAGGGTTCTCATCGTTTGATCCCGGGCAGGACCTTCACCGCTACCACGCCGATCATCTCAGTGCTATCCTCTCCAGGATTTCCCTGCTCTTTGCCAACCAGCACGAAGTCGAAGGTATGTGCAGGATCCTCGGCATTGACAAAAAAGCACTGACCGAAAGAGTTCCCATGACTGTCTTTACCCAGGGTGTCAGGGGAAGTACGCTCCATTATGAGGGCGGGGAAGAACATATTCCCGCGATTCCCGTTCGGATGGCAGATCCTACGGGGGCAGGGGATGCCTACCGTGCAGGTTTCCTGACTGCCTACATCCGGGGCTACCCACCGGGTGTCTGCTGCCGGGTTGGCTCGGTCTGTGCATCCTTTGTTGTTGAGGTTCCCGGGTGCCAGACAAATCTCCCGGACTGGGGGCAGATGGGGCAGCGATACGGGAATTCTTTTGGGTATAACGACGACATAGTACAGGAACAACTATAAACAAGGTGGATCGAGGGCGGAGGGAGAAGACTGTATGAGTATTGTCGGAGGCGATGTGAAGATGGAGCATCTTTCACGCTACATCTTTGTCGCACCCTCATGGCCGATGTCGATTGCCATTATTGTTGCCCTCGGCCTCCTGATTGACGGCGCAAGCCTCCGGTTTGACCCTAGTTTCCACTTCTTTGGGACCCTTGCCTTCACGCTCCCGGCGCTCTGCGGTTTTCTGCTGACCGGTCCCCTGGTAGAAATATCGGGGAGGCAAATTACATGGAACCGTTCAGCCCTGCTTGCACTTTCCTGCACAGTTCTTGGGGTCATCATCACCCTTACCGGCCTTGTAGTAAGTAAAAGCCTCCTTCCCCTCTCTTATGCCATCGCGCTTGGATTCATCTTTGGATCGCGGCTCATTGTCCTTGTTGCGATAGCCGATTACCGGATCAGCCGCATGGTTCTCCCCGCTCTCACCCAGAGTGGCGCAGGTATCGTGCTGGGTATGATCTTTTTTGATCCGCTGTTCCTGCAGCTGACCCTAATCTTTCACTTGGTGTTTGGGGCTGGTTTTATTCTCCTGATATGGGCTATCGAGCGGCCCCTTCACCGGGCATTCCATATCCATGCTCTCAGCTTTTTAAACACCTTCATCGCTCACCTGACTGACGGATCGAAGACCATGGAGGATTTTTTCCGGGAGATTGGCGAGGAGGTGTATATCCCGCAGGTCAGCCTGTTCATCCGGAGAGAACAGGGGCGCGGAATTATTTTCACTGTCCCGAATGTCCATCCCGGACCAATGGGAGAGATTGGGGGGGGAAACCTCCCGAAATACCTGCAGTCAGCGTTTCAGGACCTCGTAATGGTCTCTCATGGCACAGCAACCCATGATTTCAATCTTGTCGCAGAAGAAGAGATTGAAAAGATTGCCACGGTTATCCGTGCCGGACGGGAACGGCTCTCCTATTCGGGCCAGGCAAGCAGGGCATTCCGATCTCAGTCAGGGTCGGTGTCTCTCCTCTCCCAGGTATTTGGTACAACACTGCTGATGATCAGCACCCGTTCTCCGGAAAGGACTGAAGATATCGATTTTGGTATCGGAATGACCATCATGGCCGAAGGGCACCGCTCCTTTCCCCATGTTGCCTTTGTGGATGCCCATAACTGTTTTACCGGAGACATCTCCACGGTTCAGCCAGGTACTCTTTCAGCGCTTGAGTATCAGACTGCCGCCTCCACTGCTATTACTGAAGGGGCGCACCTCAGCCAGCATCCCCTTGAGGCTGGAGCATCGCAGACCTTTCTTCCCTTCAAACGGGTGCAAGGATTTGGTGATCAGGGTATCGAAACCCTGGTTGTTCGGGCCGGAGGCCAGACCACAGCCTATGTCCTGATCGATGGCAACAACATTCTCGCGGGTGTAAGGGAGGTCCTCCGGGATTATGTGATGACCCTGGTGGACGAAGCAGAGATCATGACTACTGATTCCCATGTGGTCAACACCGTCAGTGGCAAGAACCCGGTCGGGCTCAATGTATCTCCCGACCAGATTATCCCCTATATTGGCCGTTCGGTCCAAGACGCCCTTGCCGATCTCTCACCAGCCGAAAGTGCAGGGGATACAGCCCTGTGCGAGCGGGTGATCGTATTTGGATCCCAGCGGGTGGCCCAGGTAGCAAGCACTATCAATGCCATGGTACTCTTCATTCCTCCCCTTTCCATTGCCATGGTGCTCCTGGCATTCCTCCTCTCCGTTGTCATCTATCTGATTATTATCTGAAGCAGGTTATCCTGCGGTACAATCGGACAGGGGTGATTTTCAGCCCGAACTGGAGCCACGAAAGCATCCTCTCGAATTAGCAGAGCGAATCGCTGATAAGCAGGGAGAACCATTGAACCAGAGGGAAGAATCTGGAGAGACGAGAAAACATTTCCCGGGCTGGACCATGAAATTCCCAAAATTGACCATCATGGCCAGCACCCGGATACATAATTGATGCATGAGAGTATCAGACATTGATCAATTAGAGTATCAGCAATCTATGCTTCATCCAGGTGTCAGACCATGCTGGCTTCATTGTTCTGTTGTATATTACTCCTTATAAACCTTTCTGTTAAGTTCGGTCAAAGAACAGTTCTTTTTTAAATAGAAGGGCATTCCGGGCACATGAGGAATACACAAACACGGGTATGCACCTGCTGGCAGAATTAAGATTTTTTTATGAATATAAAAAAATTGATATATTTTTTATTTTGGAAAATTAAGGGTGGAATAGCGTCTGACAGTATCTTTACATAGTTCCTGAAATAATAGATCTGGCTGGTGAAGTGACATGGGAAAGGTGGCATCTGTCTCCTATACCCGGGCTGGCACAGCACGCCGCTCAGGCCGGGGACTCTCTATGGAGATTTCCGGAGCGCAGTATTTCATTACTCCTGACGACATTCCAGCCCTGATGATCCACCATCCGGTCGACATTGTCGACCAGGGGGGTGAGCGGGAAGGAACTGCCTGGCTCTCACCTATCCTTGACTCAAGAAAACGGGATCTCACTGCCCTTATCCGCCAGCGTCTCTACGTTGTCGGCTGCCGGGATCTTTCAAGGATTCTCAATGGGTGTTCACAAACTGTCCCGGTGAAAGAATATGAGCCGGTCTGACCGGACCTCCCGCCAATTCGGGACAGGTTTTCTCCCCCACCCCTCAATCCTTTTCATCCTCTGACTATCCTGATAGCCGGGGTAGGACAGTTTTGGATATACTATCCCGGGACCATCTTGACATTGCCTCATCCTTTTGAGAGATCGTTACAATACTTCTGTTCATGGACTCTCTGACCCATACATTTGCGGTGATTATCATGGCCCCTGATGGTATGACTGGTCCATACCTTTTTCCCCTGGTCCTAGGAGCCATTATTCCCGATATTGACATCCTCTTCAAACCGGTTTCAGACCGGTACCCGGCACTCTTTATCTCTACACATGGAGGATTTACCCACAGTATCCTGGGGTCCCTCGCAGTGGCTTATCTTGCCCTTCTAGGTTTAATCATAGCTGCCAAGATAAGGATCCTGCCAGACATCGCGGTTACGGGTTCATGGACCATAATCGGCCTCCTGATCGTGACTGGCACCCTCTCTCACCTTCTCCTCGATGGTCTTGCCTACCCGGGAATTCCTCTCCTGTATCCTTTCTCTGCAGACCGGTTTACTGCAGGAATATTCCCAGGACCGAGCTTCATCCTCCTGGCGGCCAGTGCAGGATATATCATGCTGGTTCTTACAGGTCATGCCAGCTCATCTGCATTTGCCGGCTATACTGCATTTTTCGTACTATTTATTGCCGGAAGTGCAGTCCTTTCCCTCTATGTACGGGTGGTGACCGGCGGGAGAGCTATACCTACCCTCCACCCGTTGCGATGGCTCCTGATCTCTGAAGACAACCGGCATTATTCTCTTCGGTGGTTTTCCCCAGGTAGTGCCTTGGGCCCTCCGGCAACGTATGAGAAATACCAGGGCACTTCTGAACGCGAGATCCTACCGTTATTCAGCAATCCCGAATACCGGAGGATGCACTTCTACTCCTATATTATTACAGCAGAACGGAACGGTGATATGGTCACGTTCCGGGACCCTTTGCGAAAAGGCCGGATTATTTTCTATCCGCCTTTCTATACCGAAATAACCCTCCCTCTCCCTCATTGAGCTTACCTTATGCAGAAACTCCCGAATCAGCATTTCCTGACAGAAATTCCGACAATCCCAGATGACCTGATTACCTGGGGAAGGGGAAGCATGTGTTCAGGATGTCCATATTGAAAGGAGTGAAAGGTTGCTCAAACTCCTCCTCGTTCCGATTCGGACTGCTGGAGTGATGCAAGTTTTTTTTCAAGGATGCGCTGTTCTGTTATATCCTCTACTATACCGTTGACATACGCAATATCCCCGCCCTCTTTGAAGGTCGCAAGAGCGGTTACAAGGACAAAAGCTACGGAACCATCCCGCCGCTTAAGCAGGACTTCCCGGTTGCGGACAAAACCCCGTTCTTTTAGTTCATGAAGCAGGTCATCCCTCCCGTGAGCATGCAGGAATACCCCTGAGACCGGCACTTCACGTACCGAATCAAGGGACGGATAGCCGAGAATTCTAACCAATGATGAATTCCCCCAGAGGAATCGTCCTTCCGGATCCCCCGTGCTCCGGTATATACCGACATTGATGGAATCAACCATATCCCGGTACTGCGATTCAAGTTTCTTGAGACGTTCTTCTGCCTTCCTGGCTGAAATATCCCTGACTATCGTCGATGTACCGATGATCTGATAATCATGGTCGAAAACCGGGGAAATGGTTACAGAAACATCGATAATTTTTTCATCCTTCCGTTTCCGCTGCGTCTCGAAATCTGAAATGAACTCCCCTTTCCGGACCCTGCCAAGGAGCATGTCCTTTTCATCCAGCAATTCAGGTGGAAAAATAATACCGATGTCTCTTCCCAGCACTTCATCTGCCGTATATCCATAGAGAAGCTCGGCACCCGGATTCCAGGTCTGGATCCGCCCTTCAGTGGTCATCCCGATGATTGCATCGTGTGATGACCGGACAATCTCTGCCAGCAGGTTTCTGTCCTGTTCCGCAACTTCCCTGTGCGTTATATCCTCGTAGAGCACGAGCTGACACCCATCAGCAAGGGTCACCGGCCGGAAGATGATGGTCTTGAATGACCCGTCCTTGCAGCGGACAGAAAATTTCCGGGGCCTCATTTCACCCGGTGATGATTTTTTCAGGTCACTTACCCACAGTGCCCGGGCTTTCTGCATGGATGCTGCATCAGGGAAAGCCTGGAGGAACCATTTTTTTCCCGTGGGTATATCATCAAGGGTATATCCAAAGGTCTCGGCGAACTTATTATTTAGAAAGAGATACTCCCCTGCTGCACTGATCATGGCAACCGGGAGCGGAGCGTTTTTTGCAATAGTTCTGAACCTGTTATCAAAAAGAGTCAAAAACTTGCGGGTGAGGTATCTCTGCAGGGTTAGGGCCCCCATCCGAATAAGCGTCTCACAAACCATTCGGCAATCGTCGGGAATATCATGCGAGGAGCAGATGACCACAGCTCCCATGATAGACCCTTCCCAGTCCATCAGCGTTGCGTAGATCCTCTGTGTCCCCTGAGGAATCCGGAGGCGGGTCTGCAGGGTCTCGCCTATCAGGGATGTTTCCCATTCCTGGGACATTTCCTGAATGTTTCCCCTCATCATGGGCACAAAACCTTCATCGTTCCCAAACACTGATGACGGTACAACCCAGGCAGCACCTTCTCCTGCAATGACAGTCTGAAAAATGTTTATTCCCTGTTCATCCCTTATTTCCCGCACATTCATGTTCCCCGTTTCCTCTTCAGATGTGAACACCAGGGTGAGGGAACCGGGCAAAATTTCTGAAATTCCGGTTGAAAGATGCCCGATTATCTCCCTGTCATCCCTACTTTTAAGAAAATCCAGGGATTTCCGGCATAAAAACTCCAGTTGAACAAAATATCGTTGTTTTTCCTCTTGTATTGCGATTTCCCGGGTGATATCGCGGGCGATACCATGATATCCAAGTAACCGGTTACTTCGATTGTATATCGCCTGGATCGTTCCTGAAAACCGGTGGATGCCATCAGTGGTCTGCAGCTTCATATCCACCTCCCTGACCTGATCAGACTCTGTGAGCGAGTCGAGGGAATCTTTGAAGCCTGCCCGGTCACTTTCAGGGACTAATGAAAGGAAATTCATACCTCTGATTTCTGATTCAGTCGATCCAAAAACAGTGGAAAATCTCCAGTTTGCAAAGGTGATTGAACCATCGGGTAGAAACCTGAAGATGATCTCAGTCTGCTTCTCAACGAGGGACTTGTACTGCTCTTCTGACAGGAGAAGTGCATCCCGGTATCGTATCTGTTCGGTAAATTCCTCAATAAAAATAATGGTTCCCCTGGCTGCATCTTCGAATACTGTCGGGATGTATCTGATCCTGAAATGACTGACTGCTTTCGGGTCATCAGGAACAGGGTATCCGATCCCCACCTCTTCCAGGCTTTCAGTCTCACAAGAATCCGGATGGAGGGCTGAAAACAGGGGCCCGGGACAATCCCTTACCGGCCGGCCCAGGAGGTCGCCGCGGGACAGGTTCACCAGCGAAAGGAGCGGTTCATTCATTTCAACAATCTCTCCTTCTTTATTGAGGACAAGAATCGCATCCGACGTGTAATCAAGAATTCCAAAAACCGGTTTCCTCACCGCGTACGAGAAAACCTTGCTTGATCCGATCGTTATCATCTCGACCTGCCCCATCTGCTGGAGGTAGGTGAGATCTTTTGAAACCACATGGCGTTGCAGACCAAGAATGTTAGCTATATCACTGATGGATAATCCCCTCGGCTGAGATTTCAAAAGATTTCTGATCTGTTCGAACCGCTGATGCGTGTGGTTTTCCATTGATATAGAATTTGAAACAACCGCTAAAAACCTTTGCAGTTTCAATGAAACGTCATATCCGGCAGGCATAACCCGCAATTTCGCACAGTTGCCAGCTATGCCATGCAATACCGTATCTGTCTCTGCCTGTCAGTATGGGAACACATTACTATCGTGCAAAATTATATTTTATCCTTTCACGAGGATTCTGTACCGTGGGTGGAATAACCCATGGTACAAACGGGGGAAATCTAATCTGAATACTATAGATCGCGGTTCAAGACGATCGGTAGTAACAATCTCACACAACGCGGAATATCATTGCCGGATGGCACTTCAAGCGGCACATGCAGGTGACTACCTGCATGCCCTTGAATATCTTGATACTGCCCTTTCAACAGATCCCCATTTTGCCGGTGCATGGCACGAGAAAGGCAACTGCCTCGATGAACTGGGACTTTGCGAGGAGGCTCTTGCCTGCTATGATCAGGCGTTAAGACTTGATCCCATCAATGCAGAAACCTGGTACAATAAAGGACTCCTCCTGAAACGAATGGGGAATGAGACCGAGGCATTTATCTGTATCAACCGGGGAATTGATCTCGCCCTGGGAAGATAGCTGCAGGATAGTGCTCCCGTTCCCTGGTCTTCTGTTTCCATGATATTCTGATAGTTCCCGGCTCTTCCGGTATAGTCACGGCTAAAATGGTACTGGCGAACAATTATTTTAAAAAAAAAGAGAGATCAGTTGGAATAATCAGATTTACCCAGTTTCGGTGCGAAAGCAATATCAGCTTCGGCCCGGATTGCATGCGAGAACAGGGCAAGTGAAATTTCCATGGGACAGAGCTCTTCGCACTGGCCGCAGTTGACACAGGAATCAGAGATATGGGAAAGCCTGCGGAGGTGGAACATCGGGTTCGGCGGCACCTGGCCGGGGGCGATGGCATATGACTTCTTCAACTCGGCTCCGGCCAGCGGGAAGCAGACCGGGCAGTTCTCGATGCATGAATAACACTTGATACAGCGTGATGTTTCCTTGTTGATCATGCCCCAGGGGTCCTTGCCGAGTTTTGCAAAATCCTTCTTTCTCCATTTCTCTCCCAGCTTCAGCATCGCACCCTCCACTTTCTGGCGCATCTCAATGCCTTTGGGAACCGGGGCCTCAGAGTGAAGTACACCTGCTTTGACCGCTCTTGAAAGGAGATCTGCACCCTTGTCACTACAAACCTCCACAAAGGTTGCCTTACCTGCCTTGTCGCCGATAACGCCCCAGTTTCCGCAGGCAAGGTCGGCCTGGCGGGGGACCTTGTAGAGACAGCGGCGGCAATTAGACCTGCGTCCAAAGCCTTCATCCTCGAGTTCATCGATGGAGATCCCCTTGTGGCCACCCTCGTACTCGATGATGAACTGGCCTTTGTCAATCTCCTCCTTGTGGACAAGATCAGGATCAACACCATACTTTTCCTTGATCATATAGCGGGCCATGATGGGACTGACGGTGCCTCCGCAATTGACCCCGACAAGGAAAAGGTTATCCCGATTTACTTCTTTCCTCTTGGCAAGTTCAGCGAGGGCCATGAGATCACATCCTTTGACCGTCATACCGATCTTCATGTTTTTCGCCCCCTTGAGTCGTTTCTGTAATACATTTGCCATGAGGACTGTCCCGCAATGGAGTGACCCGGCTGTATCCTTCAGGTCTTTGGGATCGGTAACCAGGGTGGGGACAGCATCATACACATCACTGCCCCTCTTTACCACAAGCACGGCATCCACCATCTTGTGTTCCAGGGCATATTTGAGGAGAGTTGTTACTGCACCTCCGCATTCCGCTTTCTTGGCAATCTCCTGGTCGGCAGTCCATGCATACACCATGTCGCCCTTTTTCATATCCGGTTTTGATGAGAAAAGTCCCATATTACTTCGCCTCCTTGATCTTCTCGATCCTGACAGCACAGGCCTTGTACTCCGGGATCTTGGCGATGGGGTCCAGCGCATTATTGGTGAGGATGTTTGCAGCACATTCCGCGAAGTGGAACGGTATGAAGACCTCGCCTTTCTTGATAT
>CAYGWN010000067.1:0-71913 GCA_964353765.1 uncultured Methanoregula sp.
CCGTCACAGCTATGCAAGCGAGCTGTACCGAAGATCAAAAAACCTTCGCGTCGTCCAGGAAAATCTCGGCCATACCTCAATCAAGACAACGGAAATTTACCTGCATACGGATATCGACGAACGCCGGCAGGTATACCAGCAGTATTTCCCGTTATCCAACGGACCGGATACACCGGGTCCGACGTGAATCTTCTCTTATAAACCACCTGATGCTATATACAAAACAGGTATTTTTCCAATCCTTGTATATATGAGACGAATCTGCTTTTCGCCCTCTCCATGTTTTTTTCCAGAATGCCCGCATGGAGATTACTACTTACATCTCCAAGCGTTCAAGATATGTTCATTATTTTAAAAGTCCAATGACACCGGGACAGCAATCCCGTGATATTCATTCCTGGTGATCGGGCTGTCCTACCAAGCACCCCCGTAGTGTAGCGGTCAATCATGCAGGACTTTGGATCCGGCGACACCAGTTCGAATCTGGTCGGGGGTATAATCGTTATTAACGAGTTTTTTAAGATTAGAGAGTTCTGATTCGAGTTTTGAGAGTCGTGTTTTGATATCATCTGATGCCGCAAGTTTAAACTGATCATTCTCTAACTTGATGTAATATCCACCTTCACACTCATAAATCTCTACGGTGCATCCAATAACTCTTCACGATATCCCCACGATAGTTGTTTGTATGGGGCTAGATACCCTCCTCTTGTATTGAGCTTTTTGAACTTTGTTTTTATTGTGGCTGGCAGGTATCCTGTCCTGTGCTTCAGTGCGTAAAAAAATGAGAAATAAAGATTTCAGTACATCTCGCTTATCCCATTGTTGATCTCATCGAGCACGGTCGTTGCATCGGAGTACCGATCCCTTATTTCCTTGTTTACGGGCATTGCGAGTGTTTCCTTGGCATACACCACAGCGTCGAAGATATCGGAGATTCCGAGTTCAACGGCGAGGTCCGAAGTGATTACTGTACCTGCACCAACCTGGCGGGTAGCCAGATTGAATTCGGTTGCGAGGAGCTGCATCTGGAGGATCTTTGGCTGGTTCCCTCCGGGTTTCAGAATCGTACGCACCTCATCGGGGGAGAGCATCCCGTCGGTATTGGTGTCGTACCGCATATCAGTCGCCTGGATCATGGCGAGGATCTCTGGTGTCCAGACATCGGGATGGTTCCGGAAGTATCCAATGCCCCGTGGGGACTGTCCGGGAATCACGGTCGTGACAGTTGTGGGAACACTCACCGCGAGCGCCGGGTAATCATTTCCGTTTGCATCAGAGAAGTCCAGCGTTGCATCATTCGTCACTGTCTCCCCTCCAAGGAAGAGGAGGCTTGGCCTTGCGGTAAAGGCAATGGTTGTACTCTCCGAGCCGGCTGTCAGGGGGCCGATGTTCCAGGTGAGAGTAGTTGTCCCATCGGGGTTGGAGGCGACTGCATCCGGCTGCGGACCGGTGCTGGTATCCAGGGCCGTGCTATAGTAGACATTGACGGGCAAGGTGTCGGTGATAACAACATCTTCTGCATCGGCACTACCGGTATTCTCATAAGTAATACTGTACGTGATCGCTTCCCCGGGATTGACAGATGCGGTAGCGGCCTTTGCCTGGGTCAGTACCGGTTTATGGACGGTGGTAGATGCCTGATCGTAATTGTTGCTCGTATCACTCTCTGGCTCACCGCGGACATTCGTCGCAGTGACGGTCGCAGTATTGACCAGGACTTGTCCATCGGGAACCGTTACCGGGACAGTAAAGGATAATGTCTCTGTGGTTGAGGCCCCGGCAGGGAGATCGGCCAGGGATTTCGTTAGTACCGTCCCATTCGGCATGGTATCGACCAGTTCGATTGAAGTCGCCAATCCGGTACCATTATTTTCAATGGTAACAGTATAGGTCAGGATATCTCCGGGGAGGGCATCCGGCTCATTGACACTCTTGGTAACCTGTAAATCCGGAGTCAGGTAATTTATGAAGGCCTGCTTGGTGAGAGACCACTGCATTCCCAGTTCCTCACCGGATGGCTCGTTATGTGGTTCGATGGGTGGAACGGGAGGGGCATCAGCCTCGGGTGCCATGGCTGCCCTGAACTTGATGTTTGCCCAGTCATCATATCCGGAATGTAAATAAGACGGGTCATCATCAGGAACAGCCGTTGATTCACAATAGCTGTTCGGACCGCTCCGGATGCAATTGTCTTCGATGTCGACGATATCGTCACCGCTTGGAGTGCTGTCAAGAATTCCATTTGGGCCACAGCATATGCAATTGTATGGATATCCCTCAATATCTACGCCTACGAGTTCCTCATCAATGATACTATTGTTGTTCCAATCCAATGGACCCCCGATTCTTCCAAAAACTAAATTATGATTGAGATCTCCCCACGAAGTCATCCAGTTGGTTTGCTCGGGAAGAACACCAGGAATTCCGATTTCTTCATCAAGGTATCTTTTATCCAGAGATCCCAACTCATGCCTGGAGTAGTCAATCCAGGTGTTTCCCTCCACATCAATAAGGCCGTAGTTGCGCCACTTGTAATTCATCACGCTGAGATAGTTTGCCTTGAACCGTGGGTCATTAACGTCTCCTCCATGGCGGAGTCCAAGATTGTGGCCAAGTTCATGAACGAGAGTAAGTGACTGGAGACGTGTACCACCGTTCTGGGTTATGCCGAGGTCACAATATTGGTCGCAGTAATCTGGGAAGTTGTCACAATACTCCTGGTCGCATGTGTCCCCCAACGTAACGAGGAAGGTTGTACCGACGAAATCTGGATCTATGCAAGAACGACCTGTAGAGGCGGAATCAGCGATATTATGGGCCCATACGCTGTGGTGGTAATAGGGAGTCCGATGGAATGGAAAACTCTCTTCCATAACTCCCCAATTAAAGTCATCACAAACAACGGGGAATTCGACAGCCAATGGATTCTCGGCAATATCAATCAGGAGATCGATCCCGGTATCATGAAGGGGATACCCCTCATAGGGACAAGTACTCCCGGTGACCGCCGATCTGGGAGCATTGTTGAACATTTCAACAGCTTCGTCTATGGCTGCATCGACCGGCCGATGGGTATGGTCATCTCCAGCCATATAATCTATCTGAACAGCGATGCTCTCCCGGCAGGGATCGCAGACAATCGCAGTATCTGTTTGAATTACATTGTCGTCATCAAGATAGTCAATTCCATGCAATTCAATATAATCCGGGATTCCATCTCCATCGGTATCGGCGGTTGGGGACAGGGTGACACCAAAGAAGATGGCTGTTTGCTGCCCTCCACCCTCCACATCATAAAACCATTCGGTATCTCCATCGCCCATCGAATACCCGGTCGTGGTATCCCCGGTCCATTGTCCTGTATCCAAATTGACAGAAATCTCAATCCACGGAATAAAATCCTCCGGATTAAGATCGATTATATCCGTGTATGGATCATCCCCATATTCCTGGTCATCCTCACTTATTTGTATAAAAATGGGGACTTCCCTCTCAGGGTAATCGGCTGTTGGTATCACCCAGCTGCGAGTCCAAAACGGTTGAATATCATTATCATTATGATAAATACCACTCATTTCAGTGCCATTAGGTCCGTCCACGACTATTACCAAATCAGCTTCCCCCCATGGCTCTTCTGGCTCAACCGGATAATCAGGATCTGGGATCACCACCAGTCTGAAAATAACCAAGGTCATATGCACATGCTCATAAGGTCGGTCATCTGCCATCGCATTCGGCACCACCATCCCCATCAGGACAAGACTCAGTATGAGAATCAGTACTGGTTTCCGCATAGTCACATTCTCCCCCTCTTCTGAAAATTGACACGTTGAATATAACCATAACAAATTTAATGCTTTCTTAATATCCTAATTCGAACTTGGAGACAAACAACGGCATCGGGAGTGTAAAAAAGCCAGTATTCATTCTTTTCAAAGAATACATTCCCATTTTGTTTTCTATTGGGAAAATGTTTGTCAGTATAGGATCGGTCAGTTGCTTGGAAATCGGGCGCTTTATTGTGTCACTTTTCATAAATTAAGGCACAAGCAGCGTCTTTGGATCCGGCGACACCAGTTCGAATCTGGTCGGGGGTATATCCCTAAAGAAATTCAGGCCGGGTTATCTTCAATCCCCTTCTGATCCCAGGGTTATCGGGAAGGTTAAACCGTTCCCGGGACATAGGTAAGATACATGGATCGGTATGCCTGTATACAATGCAAAGAGGAGTTTTTTCTGAAGAATGGGTGCAGCTGCTGTTCTCCCCTTCCCGGCCCTTACTTCTGCCCGGAATGTGGTGGGCGGCTCCAGCGGATTGCTTCATCCTATGTCTGTTCCGGCTATTTTGACGAAGAATGACCGGGGAAATGGACAATGATCTGACTATTTTTACACGCAAGGAATACCAATCTTCTTCCTGGCATTTTTTCCGGAGCGAAAACAGATTACCATAACCTTCAAGTAGGTTCCCGGAGAGATTTTCCGGGATAGTTATGGAATATTTTGAACTCATGAAGGGATTTCTCTTTGATCCGGTCTCTACCTTCCAGAAGGTCAGGAGTGCGGATCTCGGGGATACGCTGAAATACTACCTGGTCGTCGTGGTCATCAATGCCATTTTAAGTGCCATTGTCGGCCTGGTCATGGTCAGTGCGATCTGGGCCATGTTGGGACCGATCTTGGAGCAGATAGGTATTCCGGTCTCCCTTGCCGCCGGAGTAGGGCTGGTCGTCTTTGCCATCCTGATGATTTTTGTCCAGCTGCTGATGATCTTCATCAGTGCTGCCTGGGTCCACATCTTTGTGTATCTTCTCGGAGGGAGGAAGGGATACCTGCAGACGCTGAAATCCATCTCCTATGGATCGACACCATCGATGCTTATCGGCTGGATCCCGTTCATCGGGTTTATCGGTGCAATCTGGTCGTTCATCCTGTCAATACTGGGAGTCCGGGAGCTGCATGAGATGACCACCGGCAGGGCAGCAATTGCCGTTCTCCTTGCGATCGTGGTGCTGGCAATCATCATCATCCTGATTCTCGCCTTCTTCTTCATCGCCTTCTCAGAAGTGATGCCGATGCCGATGGGCACCTTCTAATCCTTTTTTCTCTTCATATTACTCAGGATAATCAATGGTACTGAACAGGTATCCCTCATTTGACGACGTGGTCGCCTTCCACGGGCACGCCTGCCCCGGTCTTGCGATCGGTTACCGGGCAGCCATCGCCGGCCTGACTGCACTCAGCCTGGAACGGCCAGAGGACGAGGAACTCGTGGCTGTGGTGGAGAACGATGCCTGCGGTATCGATGCTGTCCAGTACGTTGCCGGCACCACGCTCGGCAAGGGGAACCTCCTCTTCCGCGACTATGGCAAACGGGTGTACACCTTCATCAACCGGAAGACCGGGGAGGCCGTACGGGTTGCAGAGAGAGCGGAATTTTTCGCGAAAAAGGCGGATTCCCGGATGACAGAACTGAGAAAGAAGATGGCATCCACTACCGTGTCAGCCGGTGAGGAGCGGGAATTTTTTGAAAAAAGCAGCCAGTACATACAGTTCCTCCTCTCCGCCCCGGAAGAGGAGATGTTTTCCGTAAGCACGGTTCATGTCGACATTCCGGAGCAGGCACGGTTATTCCAGTCGGTCACCTGCGGAGTCTGCGGGGAGACCGTGGCAGAATCACGGGCCCGTGTCAAGGACGGGAAGATAGTCTGTATCCCGTGTTTTGAGGAATATAGTCGCGGGTGGGCGTAAGTACAGGAAGAAAAACCGGTTTTTAATATCGGGATGACACCCTGATACCGGGGAAAATTTACCAGACCTTATTCGCCGGCATCACAGATGGCGAGCTGGTACATCCAGTCGAGGAGTTTCGCACACTCCTCTACATTGCATTCCAGGTCGCAGGCGATACAGGGGATAAGCTCCTCCCCGGCAAGGAGCTTTCCGGGATCAACCGGGCGCCGTTTGGCCTTGAGGACAAAGGTCTTGATCCCGTCCTTCCGGAACTCGATCCGCTCTATCATCCCGGAATCGAGGAGCTTTTTGACAATACGGGAGCATTTCCTGCTGTCAACCTCAAGGATCTTCCAGAGATCACTCTGGAGAACCCCTTCCGGTTTCCGCTGGATAACCTTCAGCGCGTCTTCATCGGACTGCGTCATAACCTTCAGGCACTCGGAGAAATAGAAAGGATGTTATTTCCACGGATCACGACCGTGCCGAGGTTCCTCCCGCGCTGGTCGTCAACATACTCGGTGGTCTCGTCCATGTGGATGTTCAGGTATTCATCGACGGCAACCAGCCTTCCCTGCAGCTTCCGGTTATCGTCCTTGATCTCGACGAGTATCCTGGTATCGACGAGAGAGAAGACCTTCTTTATTGGCAGTACGATCCCGTTCACCATCTGCCTCTATGTGGGGATGTCGGGATATTAAAGGTTCCTTCTTTGGCAGGAAAACCCTGACTAAATTTCCGCCGGATAAAAAGAGGAGGTTATTCCGGGATCGGTTTCCA
The DNA here is from genome assembly GCA_964353765.1 of uncultured Methanoregula sp. Taxonomy (GTDB): domain Archaea; phylum Halobacteriota; class Methanomicrobia; order Methanomicrobiales; family Methanospirillaceae; genus UBA9949. Next base: position 6,517 of record CAYGWN010000067.1, read on the forward strand.
CCGGCTCTGGAGCTGTTTTTCGACCAGGGGGAGGGTGGTGTATTCCATCTCATCAAGAGAGAGACGGTGGGGTTCAAACGGCCCGTGAGCCCGCAGGATATCGGCAAGTTCGTTGCACTTGTCACGGACCCGGTCAAATGCCGGGTCATCGAACATATCGGCAGGACCGATCAGCTTCCCGTTGCAGACCTGGAACCCGAGGCAGAGCACCCGCGGCGGGCCGTCAAACCGGGTACAGACGGCGTCAGGGAGACCGACCGGCATGAAAGGTCCATGGTGGGACCCGCGCATCCATCCGGCAACGATCAGCGGGGTGGCGAAGGGCTCGAGGACTTCACCAACGGCAGGCAGACCACTCTGTCCCCGCACGATCATGACCGGGTCATCCTTGCCCACATACTTGCCGGCGATCAGGCTCAGACGCTGGGTGCTGGACGAGGCAGCAATCAGCCCATCCTTCCGCCGGACATACTTGACCACGTACCGGGACGGTGCCCCGATATAGGCAAGCAGGCTGTAGATCTCCTCCGGCGTGCGGAACTCGATCATCCGTTTCTTCATCACGTCGTGAACTTCAAAGATGAATCCCTCGTGCATGTGCGGATCGATGACCAGCCCGGGGGTGTTGAAGGGATCGGCAAACATCTTGTACAGGTAGAAGTTCCAGGCGCCGGGCTCGGTCTTGTCGGCCATAAATATCATCACCGGGTCCGAGCCCCGCTCCTCAAACTCCATCTCGGCAACACCGGGCCCCATCCCCTTGACGTTTCCAGAGAAGGAATCTGAGAGCATATCCTGTCCTGCACCATACAGTTTCATCTCTTTGGCCATCTTCGTGCATTCCATGAAGACCTTCCAGGCAAGGGCGTGGATCTGCTCATCATCCTCTCCCCGGGTATGGGTCATGATCAGCTCGGTGTCATCCCCGCAGTGGGTCACAAAGGAATCAATCAGGAGTTTTCCCTCCTCCTCCTTGAGCATCTTTGCTGCTTTTTCAAGGATCCGGGGATGGGTCCGGGAATGTCCCGGAAAACTGCCAATGTCAGCTTTAATGACAGAAATCGTCGTCTTGGGCATCAAGAACCACTCACTAAGAGGTTACTGCACAGCAATAAAAGATATCGGACTTTGCGCGGGGATCACACTACCGCTTCCTTCAGCGGCGTGTAGGAGACTTCGAGCACGCCGTGGCGGCAGCTGATCTCCACGCTTCCTTTCAGTGGCCGGGGAACCTTTGCACTGGCACGGTAGTATCGTCCGGCATCCTTGGCCCAGATGAAGACCCGGTCATCCCTGAACAGGACCTGGATATTCTCGGGCGACATCCCTGGCAGCTCTGTCACCAGGGTGACCCGGTTGCCGAAGGTATGGACTTCAATCTCCGGTTCAGTCCCGTTTCCCCGGGCGATAGGTCCGGGGCGGCCGGGCTGGCCAGGGGAGACAACGATTTGCATCCCGATGACTACCGGTGTTCCCTGCCCGGTGCCGGCGAGCTCCATCATCTGCCTGATCAGGTCTTCAAGGCTTGTTCTGGTATCGTCCGGAGTATCACTCATTGTCGTCGTGTTTCATTTCATATGGTCTTGTTCTTCAGTTCGTCTTCGAGTTGCCGGGTAAGCCGCTTGATCTCGTTCCAGTCTTTTATCCGCCGGAACACAAGTTCCTCCAGGGTAGCTGTGTCCGGTTTCTTCTCCTTCCGGAGATTGGTCCGTTTGATGGCGCCGAGTGCCTCCTCAAGGATTTCCCGCTGATCCTGGTTGTACAGCATCTCCCAGGCCTGGCGCTCTGCAGTCTCGAGAGCGTCCCGGTCAAGGGATGCCTTGACCTTCAGCAGTGCTGCATCGAAATGCTTCCGGGTGAGGCGGACGTTGATGAGTGCATCCGAGAGCTCCTCCGGGCTTTTCTCACCCATGACTCCGATGAACTCCCGCATGGCGGCAAGCTTGGCCTCGCGGACGAGGGCCTCGATATCCGCACCGACATAGTGATCGGTCTGCCCGATAAGGTCATCGATCCTTACATCTGAGGCGAGGAGGGCATCGGTGTTCCTGAGGTAGACCTCGAAGATCTTCTTCCTACCCTCCTTGTCCGGGGGAGGAACATAGATGTGGCGCTCCATTCTGCCCGGCCGCATCAGGGCGGGGTCGAGCATATCCGGGCGGTTCGTGGCCCCGATGACCGTGACGCTCTTGAGTTCCTCGAGCCCGTCCAGTTCGGTCAGGATCTGGCTGACCACGCTCTCGGTCACGTGCGAGGAGCCCATGTAGGTGCCCCGTTTCGGCACCAGCGCATCAACCTCGTCAAAGAAGATAATTGACGGGGCAGCCTGCCGTGCTTTCCGGAAGATCTCCCGCACTCCCTTCTCAGACTCTCCCACCCACTTGGAGAGGAGTTCGGGCCCCTTCACCGAGATGAAGTTGCATTCACTTTCGTTTGCCACTGCCTTGGCAAGCAGGGTCTTCCCGGTACCGGGCGGGCCGAAGAGGAGGATCCCCTTCGGGGGTTTGGTCTGGAGTCTCTCAAAGACCAGAGGATACTTCAGCGGCCACTCCACTGCCTCCCTGAGCTCTTTCTTGACCTCATCGAGCCCGCCGACATCCTCCCAGGTGATGTCAGGCACCTCCACCAGCACCTCGCGCATGGCACTCGGTTCGACATGCTTCCTGGCCTCGTCAAAGTCAGCCCCGGTCACCCTGAGCTGCTCGATTAGTTCTGCCGGGATCTCCTCATCAAGATCGATCTTCGGGAGGATCTTCCGCAGCGCATGCATGGCTGCTTCCTTCACCAGGAGGGCGATATCTGCCCCTACAAAGCCGTGGGTGGTGTCTGCATACTCACCGAGCCTGACATCTTCGGAGAGGGGGACGCCCCGGGTATGGACCTGGAAGATCTCCATCCGGCCTTTCTTGTCCGGAATCCCGATCTCGATCTCGCGATCGAACCGGCCCCCTCGCCGGAGGGCAGGGTCAAGGGCATCGGGGATATTCGTGGCCCCGATCACCACCACCTGGCCACGGCCCTTGAGGCCGTCCATCAGGGAGAGGAGCTGGGCTACCACCCGCCGCTCCACCTCGCCTTTGGTCTCCTCGCGCTTGGGGGCGATGGAATCGAGCTCATCGATGAAGATGATGGCCGGTGCGTTCTCCTGGGCCTCTTCAAATACCTCGCGGAGCTTCCCCTCGCTCTCCCCGTAATACTTGCTCATGATCTCCGGGCCGGAGATGGTGGTGAAGTGGGCATCGACCTCGTTTGCCACCGCCTTGGCAATCAGGGTCTTTCCGGTCCCCGGGGGGCCGTACAGGAGCACTCCCTTGGGCGGTTCGATCCCCAGGCGCTCGAAGAGTTCCGGGTGCCGGAGTGGGAGCTCGATCATCTCCCTGACCATCTCGAGTTCGCGGGAGAGGCCCCCGATATCCTCGTAGTGGACATCCGAGACCTCTTTCTTCCTCCCCTCCTCCGGCTTATAGGGGGTTTCTTTCAGCTCGATCTCGGTATCTTCGGTGACCACCGCAATCCCCTTGGGGGTCACCTTGGAGATGACCAGGGTGATGGGGTTGCCGATAACATCCACCCGTACCGTCTGCCCCTCCATGACCGGGCGGCCCCGCAGCACCCGGGAGAGGTACTGCTCACCGCCAACCAGCCGGATGGGCTGGGTGGGCTGGATCACGACTTTCCTGGCAAACCCGGCCTCAACCTTCCGGATCTTCACCTTCTCGTCGACGCCGGTCCCTGCGTTGCTGCGGACAGTACCGTCAATTCTGAGGATGGATTGTCCGGTATCCTGGGGAAATCCGGGCCAGACAATGGCAGTCGCTCTCCGTTTGCCCTGGATCTCGATGACATCACCGGAGACAATCCCGAGCGTCCGCATGACCTCGATAGAGAGCCGGGCAATTCCCCGGCCGGCATCATCTCTGGCCGCTTCTTTTACCACTACCTCGTAATAATCTGCATCTGCCATGCTACTCTGTCCTAAGTTTACTAAAGGTTAGTGTATAATGATATATAAAGACTATTATGATTACCGGGGATGGGGAGCAAGCACCCCCTCCTCGGTCACGATGAGGTCCATCGGGACATCGTTCTCGTCAGCCGGGACAGCATCCACCTCCTGGCAGGAGAAGGCAACCCCGATCTTCCTCATCCAGGGATGGGAAGAGAGGAAACGGTCATAGTACCCGGCTCCGTACCCGAGCCGGTATCCCCGCCGGTCAAAAGCGATCATCGGTACCACGACCAGACGGATTTCTGACGGCAGGACCGGGATCTCATTCCCGAGAGGTTCGGGAACAGAAAACGTGCCCGGCCGGAGGACCGCAGGATCACGGAGGTAGGAGAGGCGCAGCGTCCGGGTCTCCTGTTCGATGATAGGCACAACGACACCGGTTCCGCTCGAGAGCAGCCAGGAGATGAGGCTATGGGTGTCAACTTCATGAGCCTTTGAGGCATAGACCATGACCGGGTCCTCACCATCAATCTCACGTCTGAGGTGCTGCTCTATCCTTGCCGAAAGGGTGGCAATCGCATGCGGAGAGAGGGTACACCGCAGGTTCTTCTGCTGCGCCCGGAGTACCTCTTTTTGGTGGCCCATTCGTGCACTAAGATGGGGAAAATGATCAGATAAGGGTGTGCTTGGCATCCCTCCGCTGGGTCCGGAAGACCGGATGGAGGGACAGGAGTCCGGAAAAATGGAGGGTATCAGAAGTTGAAGTGGCGGTTGACAATCTTCAGGGCGCAGTAGTCCCCGCACATGGTGCAAGTGTCAGAATCAGCAGGCATCCGCTCTGCCCGTATTGCCCGGGCCCGTTCCGGGTTCATCGCGACCTGGAACTGCCGTTCCCAGTCCAGTTCCCGGCGGGCATGCCCCATCTCGAGGTCGGCTTCCCGGGTCTTCTTCAGCTTGATCATATCCCCGACATGGGCGGCGATCCGGGAGCTGATCACACCCTCGTACACCTCTTCGGGGGTCGGCAGGGCCAGGTGCTCTGCTGGCGTCACGTAGCAGATAAAATCGGCGCCGTAGGCAGAGGAGATCGCCGCCCCGATGGCCGCAACCCGGTCGTCGTATCCCGGTGCGATATCGGTTACGAGAGGGCCGAGCATGTAGAACGGCTTCCGGTTGGTCACCCGCTTCTCGAGGATGACGTTCGCCTCGATCTCGTCCATCGGGACATGCCCGGGCCCCTCTACAATCACCTGCACCCCTTCGGCATGCGCCTTGTCCGCGAGCTCAGCGTTGATCAGGAGCTCCTGGATCCCAGCCCGGTCGGTGGCATCATGGACGGCCCCTGCCCGCATCCCGTTGCCCATGGAAAGGGTGACCTCATGCTCCTTCATGATCTCGAGCAGGTAGTCAAACTCGGCATAGAGCGGGTTCTCTTTACCGTTATGGAGCATCCAGGCAGTCATGAATGCACCGCCTCTCGAGACCAGCCCCCCGTGCCTCCCCTGGTTCTGGAGGCGCTTGACCGTCTCCCAGTTGATCCCGGTATGGATGGCCATGAAGTTGGTGCCGAGCGCAGCCTGCTCGGCAGTAATGCGGAAGAGATCATCCTCCCGCATGTGTACCACTGCACCGTCTTTGATGGCAGCCTCTATGAAAGCCTGGTAGAGCGGAACACTTCCGACCGAAAGCGTGGTATTGGCGATGACCTGTTTCCTGATCTCCACCATGTCTCCACCGGTAGAGAGTTCCATCAGGGTATCGGCTCCTGCCTTCTCTGCCATTTTTGCCTTCTCAATCTCCATCGAAATGTCCACGATATCAGAAGAGGTGCCAATGGAAGCATTCACTTTCGTCCGCAGTCCCTCGCCGATACCGCAGATCTTTACGTCACGGTAAGGAGAGACCGGAATCACGATATGGCCGCCGGCCAGTCCCCGCCGGACGAAATCTTCGGTCACCCCCTCCTGCCGGGCCACGATCCGCATCTCTTCGGTAATGATGCCTGACCGGGCCTCATCTATGATACTCATGGGTTATACCTTAGGGAAAATACCTGATAAAGTCTCTTTTTATCGATTCCGGACTAAATCTTGCTTGTCTTCTCCGCAAGTAAAGTTGATTTGGGTTTACGCAAAATAATTTTACCATTGAACCGCGCTTATTTTTCGCTGCTTTCAATAGATTGAATTGAACAGATAACCCATCAGCTATGGAACGGTGATCCGGTGAAGATGAACTACGGTGGGTTTGTGGATCTGAGCACCAAGGACTGGCCGGGCCGGGCGGTCTGCACCCTTTTTTTCCGCGGTTGTCCGCTCCGCTGCTCATACTGCCACAATGCCACCATCCAGACCGGGTGGGATGAACGAGAGATCGACGAGATCATTGCCATGATCGATGGGGCCCGGCACCTGGTATCCGGGATTATCTTATCAGGGGGAGAACCGACGATGCAGCAGGAGCCGCTCCGGGCGCTTGCCCGGGCGGCAAAGGAACGGGGCCTCCTGGTGGGTATCCAGACCAATGGGTTCTTCCCTGACACCCTTTCCCTCCTCATCGGCGAAGGGCTGGCAGACCGGATAGCGCTCGATTACAAGACGAGGTGGGAGGGGTACAGCAAGCGGTGGGAAGGGTATGCGGAATCCTGTGCCGCAGACTACTCACGGCAGGTGGCGCGATCGATTTCCAACTGCGAGGATGCCCGTATCTCGGGGAAGCTTCCGGAATTTGAGATCGTGCTCACCATCTTCTGGGGCAACGAGCGGGAGATCCTGGAGATAGCCAATCGTCTCCCCAGGGGAAACCTCGTACTCCAGCAGGGAGTGCAGAAACGGTTCTGGAAAGCGTGGAAGGAACCAGGGAAGATGAACGGACAAGTCCATCTCCGTGAGAGAGATCTAACCGGCGAACGGGCTCCCCTGAGCTATGAGGACCTGTCCCGCATGGCCGAGTCCCTGAAGAGACTGGGGAGGGTAATAAAAATCCGTACGAGGAACGGTGGAGAAGTGGTGTATGAGAGTGATCGGGGTCGTTGGCCTGCCTGCCAGCGGTAAAGGGGAGTTCTCGCGGATAGCCCGGTCCATGGGGATCCCGGTGGTGGTCATGGGAGACGTCATCCGTGAAGCAGTTATCCGTTCCGGTCTCCCGGTGACCGACAAAAATCTCGGTGAAATGGCGGGAAACCTCCGGAAAGAGAGCGGTATGGCAGTGATTGCAGAGCTCTGCATACCGGTGATAGAAAATACCCTGAGCCCGCTCGTCCTGGTAGACGGTATCCGGGGCATTGCCGAGGTCGATCTCTTCCGGTCCCGCTTTCCCGAATTCACCCTCATCGGCATCGATGCACCCTTTGATGCCCGGCTGGAGCGCCTCTCATCGCGGGGACGTGAGGATGACCAGCTTAGCCGGGATGAGCTTACCGAGCGCGACAGGCGGGAGATCTCGTGGGGACTTGGCCGGGCCCTGGCAAGTGCCGATTATCTTATCCTGAATGAGAGCACGGTTGAGGCATTCGCGGCCCAGGCCCGGGCTCTCCTCGATGAGATCCGGGAGGGACCATGACCCTCTCTCCGTACTTCTCCTCCTCGGCCAGGGTGTGGGACTCCATCGAATGGGTGGCCGGGATTGAAGAGGCCGGATACCGGGGCTGGGAGCTGGTTGCAGACGGTTGCTACCGGCTGGACAACCCGGAGAATGTTACCCTGATTGACGAGGTCATCAGCTCCCTGAACCTGGGAATCACCGTCCATGCTCCCTATGGGGATCTCAACCTTGCCACCCTCAACTACCCCATCTGGCAGGAGTCGGTCCGACAGATCTGCACCTGTATTGAAGCGGCAGCAGCTTGGACCGACCGGGTAACCATCCATCCCGGCTACCTCTCCCCGGTGGGAAAGATGATGCCTGACCGTGCCTGGCGCCAGCAGAAGGAGGCGCTGGAACGGATAGGACGGGTAGCCGCTGAGCACGGGGTGCTGGCCTGTCTCGAGAATATGATCGCGGTCAAGGAATTCCTCTGCCGTATGCCCGAGGAGCTCCTGGGAATGGTGGACGGCATTGAGGGGATCGGGATAACCATTGACATCGGGCATGCAAATACGGTGGGGAAGGTGCAGGAGTTTCTCCCGTATCTCTCCCGGGCTTCACATCTCCATGTTCACGACAACCACGGTTTTTCCGATGAGCACCTTGCACTGGGGGCCGGGACTATCAACTGGTCCGTGGTCGGATCCTGTATTGCCCGCGACTATTCAGGGGTCATCGTCGTCGAAGGACGGTCCCTCGATGAAGGGAAGGCGAGCCTTGGTGTTGTAGAGGGGTGGCTGGCGTGAGCGGCGAGACCCTGCATGTCTTCTTCCTCGGTACAGCCGGGGCACTCCCGACCCCGGCACGAAACCCCCCCTGTATCATGGTCCGGCGGGGACCGGATACCCTCCTCTTCGACTGCGGTGAAGGAGCCCAGCAGCAGATGATGCGGGCACGGACCGGATTCCTGGTGGACGCCATCTTTGTGACCCACTGGCATGCTGACCATTTCCTCGGCATCGCCGGACTGGTCCAGACGCTCTCTTTCACCGGACGAAAAGACCCGCTCCCGGTATACGGCCCGGCCTGGGTCCATGAAGCAGTCTCGGCTGTCCGCTCCCTCTCACGATTCAACATCAGGTTCCCGCTCTCGTCGGTCCAGATGGGGCATGGCTCCGAGATCCGGTTCCGCGGGTATACCGTGACAGCATTTGCCACTGACCATGGCATGGAGAGCCTGGGCTATATCCTCGAGGAAGATGCCCGCCCGGGGCGGTTCAACCGGGACCGGGCGGTGGAGCTGGGGGTTCCCCCGGGGCCGCTCTTCGGGCGGCTCCAGCGGGGGGAGACAGTCTGCATTGCAGGAGACAGTGGCAGCTACCATGTTCAGCCTTCAGAGGTCATGGGGCCGCCCCGGCCGGGAAGAAAGATCATCTATACCGGTGACACCCGGCCGGTAACCGGGCAGATCCATGCGCTTGCAAAGAACCCTGATCTCCTCATTCATGATGCCACCTATGACAGCCAGGAGATCGAGCGGGCACGGGAGGTCTTCCATGCCACGGCAGGAGAAGCGGGGGAAGCGGCGCAGGCTCTCAACGCCCGTATCCTGGCCCTCGTCCATGTCAGTTCGCGCTACACCTCTACGGCGGGACACCTGAAAGATGCCGGGAAGGTCTTTTCCGGGAAGGTCCTGGTCCCCTCAGACCTGGATATGGTTGAGATCCCGTTCCGGGAAGATGAAGCCTGACGGGGCAGGTTTCCATACAATGATAAGAGTCGCAGGCGCATGAGTACATGCACGAATACTACGCTTTGGAAATTGTTGTGAATATTTTGGTGAACGTATGGATAATCCAGATGATGTAACGGTATACCGCATGGGGCCGGGCTGCGACCTTGGGGATGTCGAGGAGGGCAGAGTCTATATCGGCCGGGTCCAGGGATTTGCCAGCTTCGGCACCTTCGTCCAGTTGAATGACCGGGTCAAAGGCCTGGTCCATAAGACCAATATCAAAACCATCCATAAAGAACGCGAGACCATCCTGGTGAAGGTCAGGAACATCAGGAACAACGGCAATATCGACCTCGAGGAGGTGACCTACCCGGTCTACACGGTAGAGATGGTGGAACGGAAGTCAACTGCCGTGCGGCTCGCGGAACTCGGCACCAGGGTGGGAAGGACGGTCAGGATCGAGGGAGAGATCGCCCAGATCAAACAGACGAGCGGCCCTACCATCTTTACCATCGTGGATGAGTCCGGGACCGAGAATGCTGCCGCATTCATCGAGGCCGGGGTGCGGGCATATCCCGAGGCAGAGCTGGGGGATATCGTCCGGATAGTCGGCGAGGTGATGCTCCGGAACAACCAGCTCCAGATCGAGGTTGAGTCGCTGACCATTCTTGCCGGGGAGGATGCAGAAACGGTCAGGGACCGGATCGACAAGGCCCTCGACCACCGGGCAGAACCCCCTGATATACCGCTCCTGATCAGGAGCGAGGTGCTGGAGAAACTCCGCCCGCAGATGCGCGGGGTAGCCAAGATTATCCGCCGTGCAGTCTTCAGTGCCCAGCCCATCATCCTCCGGCACCACGCTGATGCCGACGGCATCTGTTCTGCGGTTGCAATTGAACAGGCGGTAACCGCCCTTATCCGGGAATCGGGCGGGGACTTTGATGCCGATTACTTCCTCTTCAAGCGGGCACCATCAAAAGCTCCATTCTATGAGATTGAGGATATCACCCGGGACCTCGATTATGCACTCAAGGACCACGTCCGGTACGGCCAGAAACTCCCCCTCATCCTCCTTACCGATAACGGTTCTACCGAAGAAGATCTGCCCTCGCTCAAGATAGCCCAGATCTACGAGCTCCCGATCGTGGTCATTGACCATCACCATCCCGATGAGATCGTTGACCAGTACCTCGCCGGGCACGTCAACCCCTACCATGTTGGGGGCGATTACGGGATAACCGCCGGGATGCTCGGGACCGAGGTTGCCCGGCTCATCAACCCCACGGTTGAGCCCCTTATCCGGCATATCCCCTCCATTGCCGGGGCGGGTGACCGGAGTGAAGCCCCGGAACGGGCGCTCTACCATGCCCTGGTCCGGGACAGCTATACAGAGGATGACTGCAGGAACATCGCGCTTGCCCTCGATTATGAGCAGTTCTGGCTCCGGTTCAACGATGGGAGGGAGATAATCAAGGATATCATCAACCTGACCGGCAATACCGGCCGGCACAGGAAAATGGTCTCCCAGCTCGTTGAAGGGGCCAATGCCGCCATTGTCGACCAGATGAACGCCAGTATGCCCCATGTCCGCCACCAGACCCTGGAGAACGGTGCCGAGCTCTTCCTCCTTGATGTGGAGATCCATGCCCACAAATTCACCTTCCCTCCCCCGGGCAAGACCTCCGGTGAGGTGCATGACCGCCTCTGCCAGAAGCATACCGGTTCACCGGTGGTAACCATAGGATTCGGCCCTGATTTTGCCGTGCTCCGTTCAAAGGGTGTGATGATGAACATCCCGAAGATGGTACGGGAGCTCCGGGATGAGATACCTGGCGGGGGAATCAGCGGCGGAGGCCACCTGGTGGTAGGGAGCATCAAGTTTGTCGAAGGCATGCGGGAACAGGTCCTGCAGGGGTTGATCGGGAAGATCTCGCGGGTTCCCGCAGGGCTCTGAACCCGGTATCCCCTGAACCGCCAGCTGGTTGAGATAACCTTCAGGTAAGTGCGAAGAATTTCGCAGTTATACGAGATTTTCGGGAAAAGGACCTATTTAAATGCTTTCTTCTCAGATGGCTATACAGCTATGTATTTATAGATCATGTGAGCAATTACATTTCACACTGCTGAGGTGTACACATGGTATCGGGAAATATCCGAGACAGATATAACGAGACCCAGCACAGGATTGTCCACTACCTGCTGGGCGGTCTGTCGAGAGGGAAGCACTATTTCAAGTCCAAGTACATTGCCAAGGAGCTTGGCCTTTCCGCAAAAGAGGTAGGGACCAACATGGCCATCCTCTCCGAGATCTGCCAGGAACTGGCAATTATCAAGTGGAGCTATTCAAACAGCACGACCTGGATGGTAACCCCCCGGTCGATCTGATCATCCCCCCTATTTATGGCGAAAATCGCGGAATTTGAATCGGTTGTCGAGTTTGTTGCCACCATCAATGAGGCAAAAGACTGCCTGATGTCCCAGGACAGTACCCAGGACGACCCTTCCTGCCTGTGGTTCAATATCGATGTTCCCAAGGGGCACGGGCTGAAAGCAGGTGACCGGGTCAAGGTCACTATCGAACGGATATAACCTCCCGGACGCCTTTCCTCTCCATCCTCCGGGAGTGCTGCAGGGTTCCGCACAGCCTTCTCCGGAGCATAAAGAGAAATTACATATGGTATCCTGACGTATACCATACGAGCGGGGCCATAGGGTAGTCTGGCCATCCTAGGAGACTGGGGGTCTTCTGACCCGCGTTCAAATCGCGGTGGCCCCATTCTTGAGTTTTTGACAGGGGTCAGATCATGCTGGTGAGGTACTGCACTGCCTATGAAGTTTGATGACCGCTGTATTGACTGTCTCCTCTCCCGGGTAAATCTCGAATGCAGCCTCTGCAATGCCAGTGAGGAAAAGACCCGGCAGGTCAGGGAAACCTGTGCTGAGCTCCTTGAGGAGCTCCGCGATGCACCCCTCCTCCATCCCCAGATTGCCAGCGCCATGCACCGCGAGGCATACGGGATGCTCGGAACACCGGATCCTTTTGCTGCTTTAAAGGAACAGAGCATGGAGGAAGCGCTCAACGTCTGCAGGATCGTCAGACATGAGCTTTCCGGGTTCCGGGATCTGGTGCTGGCCTCCATTATTGGCAATACCTATGATTACGGAGTCAAGGGCCATACCGTGACCGGGGACTTTCTCTCGTACTTCAGGAAAGAGTTTGTATCCGGGCTTGCCATCGATGATACCGATCGTATCAGACCCCTGCTCTCCCGGGTTGTGTATTTTACCGACAACTGCGGCGAGATCGTCTTCGACCGTCTCCTCCTGGAATATCTCCATCGCACCGGATCCTCCATCACCCTTGCGGTCCGCGATGCACCGATCCTGAACGATGCCACGAGAATAGAAGCCCAAAACCTCCATCTCGACCGCTTTGTCCGGACCATAACCACCACCGGCTGCGGCTGTGAACTCGGGGTGGTACCCGACTGTATGCCCCCGGAACTGGCCCGGTCTGTTGATGACTGCACCCTGATCATCGCCAAGGGGATGGCCAATTACGAGTCGCTCTCCGAATATTGGGGTCTCCCGCCGGTTGCCTACCTGATGGCCGTGAAATGTGAACCGATCGCCGAGGATGTAGGAGTTCCCCGGGGCTCGAAGGTCGCAATGCTCCGGGAAGGGAATTCCTGAGTTTTTTTTCAGTAGGGACCGATCAGCTTCGGCCCGGTCGTGACCACTTCCATGAGCAGCGTCCAGAATAAGGCACCGGTTACAATCATGAAGGTCAGGATAGCAAGGATGACCGCAACGGCTGCCCGGGACCGGGAGGTCTGCTGGAGTTCCTGGATGCCAATAATCCCTACCACTACTGACCAGAGCATCCCGATTGGAAGACCAATATCGGGGATCCAGCCGATCAGCATCAACGCGGTCAGGCTGTAGAGAACCGACCTGAGGGTCGGGTATATCCCCGTCCGTCCTCCGAGCAGGTAAATCCAGGAGTGAAGCAGGAGCGAATAGATGAGGGCATAGAGCCAGGAAAAGACAATCACCATAAGGAATTTCAGTAAAATAAGGTCAAGGCCGAATCTAAGCCCGAAAAGGGCAAGAAACGGGTGTTCGAATACCCTGACAGTCATGAGCGTAGCGAGGATGGCATAGATGAGCGAAAGAAGGAAAAAGTAGAGGAGGGCATGCCTGATATCCTCTTCAGCTACCTTCCAGAATGATTCTGACGGATTGAAAAGAAATCCCCGCATTTTGTCAGGGATTGTAAATACCATTGCATCAGGATAGTGCTTTTTATTGATTTATAGGTAGCGAAGCCAGCAGCAAATCCTCTGGATCCGGCTGGTTATCCGGCAATGCCAAGTGCCCTTGCGAGTTCCCGTGTCCTCTCGAGGGCAAGGACTGCATCTTCCCTTTTTTTGTCAACCGTAAAGCGGGAGAGGACAGCGGGGAGCCGTTCCCATTCGTCACGGGAGATCCGGTCCTCGGCCCGTGCCATGATGGCCTCCCAGGTTCGTTCCGGGAAATAGAGGGACCGGGCAGTCTCGAGCAGGAGTTCTGCTGTTTCATGACAGAGCGCCCCCGCTTCCTCTGCCTTCCGGAGTGTACAGCGGATATTGATGAGGGGTTCTGAGAGAGGGAGGAAGGTTTCCGGGTCGTAGATTAACGCGACCTCATCATCAGAGATGAGGACGCCGTCCCGGTAGAGGCAGAAGATCTCGCCGACCCCCTCCATCCCGAGGACTTCCAGCTCTGCGGCCCGGAGTGCCCCCATGCTCGATGCCCCGATAACGTGGACCCCTTCCGTGATTGCATCGAGGATCTCCCGGTGACCCACCGCATCGTTCTGGAAGAATACACCGTCAATCAGGGTGATGATACGGGCTCCCCCGGCGGCAGCAGCAGCAATGTCGCCCCGTTTTGCCGGGGGGAAAAAGGTGGCAGGGAGCAGCTGGCCTGCATGGTCCCGGTCAAGACTGGGACCGAGGAAAACCACGATTCCGGGCATCATGGCACCTCCTGCCCACCCGTTCCGGGTCCATCGCATACACTTCCAGCCCGGGAACGATAACCCGCACGACCGGGACCCCCAGCTCCTCCCGGGTAAGGTCGGTCACAATCACCCGGGAGAGCCCCGCAGCGGAGAGCCGTTCCAGGGTCAGGGAGATGTCATCGAGAAAGTCATTGCTGTCAAATGACGGGATCTCTGAAAACCGCTTTTTTTCCGGGGCCTCGAACCAGTAGCGGTTGATCCGTTTCGTCCTCTCGTAGCCCAGTCTCCTCCGTCCGTCGGCGGCAGGGGTATCCTCCCGTGCCCCATGGATCTGGGTAAGGCGGCTCTGCGCAACTTCGGTCAGGGCCCGGAGTACAGCGATCCGTGCACTGGTATGGGTCCCCATCCCGGTGGTGAGCAGCACGGGGTCTTTCAATTCGATATCATCCGCTACAGCGGCAATGGTGGGGATGCCGATGTCGCTCGTAATATCCCTCACCAGCACCTCCACCCCTGCATTCCGGAACTTGCCGAGCAGTCCGGCAGCGAGGGGGTCATCGATATCAGAGACTCCCGGCCCGGTGTTCCGGGTTACTTCGGCCAGCGACCAGGCGTCCCGCTCAATGACTTCCATGAGGGCATGGAAGACTGCCTCCTCCCGGGTATTACCTGATGCAAGACCATTGGTGGAGGTGCGGAAGAGCTGGAGGTACTTTGGCGGGAGGGGGTGGTAGACGGCGCTTGCCGGCACCAGGATCTCCTCCCCTGCCACCAGGTCGTAGCCAGTGACCCAGGGAATCGGCAGGTCAGGGTCGGCCCGGGCAGGGAGGATCAGCTCGGCAGGGTCGAGGACCGCTTCAGTTCCGGCCAGGTCGGTGAACCGTTCAACACGGAGATCCTTGCCGGAGACCTCGGCCGAGTACCGCTCGATCCCCTCCATCATTGCTGAGACTTTCGCTTCGGCCGGAGTGGCTCCCTTGCCGTTGTAGACCGACACAGCTCCCCGTTCTGCAGTGGGGCGGATACTTGAAAAGACCGGTATCCCGACCCGGTCGAGCGCGGTGATATCGGCCACCCGGGTGATGCCGGCAAGCGGGAGGAGCCGTTCAATCCGGGCAAGCGTCTCCTCGGGAGTCACCGCGCGCTGGGTATCCTGTGCATACATTTTTTTGCAGGATGAAAGGATCATTGCTTCCGACATTCTCCACCGGTTTCCCCAATTACAGGAAGGTTAGGGAGTGATACCATATCTTTATTCGGAAGCGACTCCCCTTCCGCCATGCCTGGTTTCAGACTGCAGAGAGGGTAAAGAGGTAGGGGAGCACGATGAGCGAGATCAGGATAGCCACCATGAGCGTCGAGATGAACGTGGTGACAAACGTAGCGTACTTCGCCAGCCCGCGTCGTTCAAAGATCCGTTCGACGCCCTCCTTGAGGATGTACCCGCCGTCAAGGGGGACCATGGGGATGGCATTGAAGATCCCGACACTGATATTGATCCAGCCGCACCAGAAGAGAAAATGGATGATCCCGAAGAAGCCGGCGAAGGGTACAATATAGAACTGCTGGGCCGGAGTCTCAAGAGCAAGGATGCGGAGGGGATTGCCAAGGCCGCTGATGTCGAAGGGAACAGTCAGGAACCGGAGAAATCCAATCGGGGAAATGCTGTCACCGATTGCCTGCAGGATCAGGGGGGCATCGTAATAGGTGATTCCCATGAACCCCGATTCCCGGCCGGGCATCTCCTCCGGCCATGGAGAGAGGGTCAGGGTATAGTCTTCCCGGACTCCGTTATAGAGCACGGTCAGGGCCAGCGGGTCTCCCGGGCGGGTGGTATTGAGCAGGGCCGAGACCTCAGCGGGAGTGGTGACTACCGTACCATTGACTGACTGGATGATGGAATAGGCCGGAACCCCGGCCTGGCCGGCAGAGAAGTTCTGGTATACTCCGCCGATAACCGGCCCGGTCACCGGTACAACCAGTCCCATGAGCAGGATCATCACCACGAAACAGGTCACCCCTACGACGATATTATTGGTGATCCCGGCCCCGAACATCCGGATCTTTTTCATCCCCCTGGTCTGGTTGAGGTCTTCTTCATCCGGCTCGACAAAGAACCCGATGGGGATGATAAAGAGCAGGGCGCCGACACTTTTTACCCTGATACTCTCGACCCGGGAGAGGATCCCGTGCCCGAGTTCATGGATGGCGATGGTGATCACAAAGGCCAGCCAGACCGCAATCGTTGAGGGGATATACTCATTGAGCCCCGGTATCAGGAGGATGTTCTGGGGTGCGTAGATCCCGGTCGGTGGCGGCCTGACCGCAAAGGTGTACTGGAGGGAGAGGAAGAGGAGCAGGGTCATGATGACCGATATGACGACCACCATCACCACGCCAAAGGATGCATAGAGGCGAAGGAACGTAGAAAACCGCTTGAACCAGTCAAATCCGCTGACTTTCATGCTTTTAATGGCCATGATCGGCCCGTAAAAGACGATATGGTCGGCCCAGATCTGTTTTCTCCAGATGACTGCCGATAGTATCCCGTACCCTGCAATGAGCACCAGGAGCACCAGGAGCCAGTTCATTCTTCAGGTATGGGGGAGACGGGAAGATAACGGTTTGGAACGGGGATCCTGCTGCGGCAGGACCGATCAGCGGCGTTCCTTTCGTTCACTACAGGATGAAAAACTGTGAGAGATCCGACTGCTCGGCACGGCAGATGAGGGTTTTTACCGTCTCCCATGAGGATCGTGCGCAGGGGGGGGCTCTCCCGTTTTCGCGGATGTACTGCTCGAGAAAGGCGACGGTCTTCCCATCAGAAGGGTATCCGCTGCCAATCTCACCGTAGGCGGGTGAGAGTTCGCGGACGAGCCGGTCCCGGGTGACCTTGGCCACGATACTGGCCGCGGAGACTGCTGGCCGGTTCTCATCAGCATGGTGCTCGGAAATGATGGTACAGGGGAAGTCCAGGCATGATGCGACCATCCGCCCATACCGGACGGCAATGACATCGCAGGCATCAACGTACGCGGTCTCTGGCCGGAGCTCACGGATAACTGCCGCGTGCGCCCTGGCCATGAGCAGGTTCATGCTCCCGCACCTGCGCAGGATATCGACATCGGCAGCATCAATGACGAGGATGCTGGTGGTGCATTTTTCTGTGATGCGGTCAAAGAGGCGGGACCGTTCAGGGGGGCTCAACAGCTTTGAGTCCTTCACCGGTATCCCGGAAAGATCCCGGGCTGTCCTGCAGCCGACCGCCGCGATCACCAGCGGGCCGAGCACGGCGCCCTTGCCCGCTTCGTCAACCCCGCAGAACATCAGATATGAGGTACGATACGCAAATTATTTCAATGGCGATGATGGTAACCCCACACTATGTACATCATCATTGTCGGGCTTGGCGGGATAGGAAGGAGCCTGGCTGCACAATCGGTCGAGCATGGGGATAACGTGGTGATTATCGACCGGAACGAGCAGCGCTGCAGCGAGATGCTTGAACACTACGATGTGCTTGCCATCTCCGGGAATGCCACGGACAAGGCCATCCTTGAGGATGCAGGAGTTGACCGTGCCGATGCGCTCGTTGCCACCACCAGCGATGATTCGGTCAACCTGATGACCTGCTGGCTGGCCAGACGGTTCAAGGTCCAGAATGTCGTCTCCATCGTGAACCAGACCGAGCACTCGGATCTCTTCAGGGAAGTCGGGGTAAAGATCAGTGAAAACCCGGACGAGCTGGTGGCATCAAGGCTCTACTACTGGGCCCGGAATCCGATGCTCCAGCAGCTCGCCTCTATCCCGGGCGGCACCATCTTCGAGGTCATCGCGGAGAAGGGGGCCGCGATCGTGGACCATGAGATCCGTGAGCTCAAGGTGAAGGATTTTGTCTTTATCGCCATCAGGAGGCTTGGCGGGGAACTGATCATCCCGAGCGGGACGGTGAAGATCCGGCCCGGTGACATCATCACCGTTTTTACCAAAAAAGAGGCGGAGACCGAGACCCTCGAGCTCCTCAACCGGCAGTTGCGCAAATCAGGCGATTGAAGCCATCAGCCCGGCAAGATCGGCCAGCAGGAGGGGGTTTCGCTTCATTATCTCTTTGATGAGTGATATTGTTGAGAAGTCTTTTAGGTCAATGGCTTTTGCCGAGTGAATGATGGCATTGAGCTTTGCATCAGAAAGGGTGATGAACTTCTCCTTGATATGCCAGTTCCGTGCAATGCTTCTCCCCACCGGGGACTCCCGCCACTGCCGGTCATAGGGCATGAGGGCTTCCTTTGTCGGCCTGCCGTCGCTCAGGGCTTGTGTCCCCACCTGAACGGCGAGCCGGCCGGTGAACATGGCGTTATAAATCCCGCCTCCCGTCATGGGGTCGACAACCCGGGCAGCGTCCCCTACCACCATCAGACCATCCATGACCGTTGTATCCAGCGGGCGGCAGACCGAGACCCCGCCAGCCACGCATTCGATAGTTTTTCCGTTCGGGAACTTCTCCCGGACAAACCGGTCAAGGTAGTCCTTCGCCCGGTTTCCGGGGCCGCTTTTCTTTCCGCTGATCCCGATTCCGACGTTCGCTGTGCGTTCACCCTTGGGAAAGATCCAGAGGTAGCCTTCAGGGGCGATTTTCGTGCCGAGATGGAAGGCCGTGGTAACGGGATCGATATCGATGTCGGTCATCAGGTACTGGGCCGAGCTCATGATCTCGCGGACGGGGACCGTGGTGTCCATCCCGCACCAGCGGGTAAACTTGGACTCGACCCCGTCCGCCGCGATCGTCACGTCGGCGTAGACCTTCTTCTTTGACCCGCAGACGTCAAGGACTGCCCCTTTGACCATGGTGCCCTCCATGATCGGGGCCGATGCACGGGTCTTGACCCTGACGTCGGCGCCTGCCTCTGCTGCCTGCCAGACGAGTTCGCGGTCAAAGAATTTCCGGTCAAGGATGTAGCCCACCTTGCTCCCTGCCACCTCGGACTCAATCATCATCGAGACCCCGTCCGGGGCGACCAGTTCGGCACGGTTCACCTCGGCAGAGATCCAGCGCTCATCGGGCCTGATGAACTCGGCAAGAGCTTCCTTCCCAATCCCTTCGGCACACCGGACCGGCGCCCCGATTGCCGGGCGCTTCTCTACCAGGAGCACCGAGTATCCTGCCGCGGCTGCCGTCCTTGCAGCGATGGCCCCTCCGGGCCCGCCTCCAATGATCAGGAAATCATAGGTTTCCCTCATGTGTCACCTCCAGGGCACCCAGGGGACATACCTTTGCGCAGATACCGCAGGAGGTGCAGGTAGCATCAACATCAAGGTAGGCATCGATCAGTTCGAGCGATCCTTCCGGACATACCGAGACACAGCACCCGCAGTACCCGCAGATATCACGGTGAATCTTCAGCATCCTTATTTTATTGGGGGGGGGGCACCCATAATCCTTTCTTCGGTGAAAAGAATCGGAAATATCCTTTTCCGGGTCAATACCCGGGACACCGTTGCGGGAAATTTCAGCGGAACGAGAAAGAACCATAGCACCCTCCACCGCCGGGGATGAGCTGTATCCTTAATGACCGGAACGCGTCAACTGCCCGTGCGATGTCCTGGTCCACGCCGGCAAGATCATCCACCGGCACCATGGTCAGAACCCGGATCTCGGTTCCGAACTCGTCGATGAACCGGTCATAGAGGGCCCTGCACCGTTTCGTACCCGGAGACGAGGTACCAAGAACCCTGCTGATGATCTCTCCGAGTGGGATGATATGGATGTAGGGGGGTCGCTTCTCCGGGATCCCGGTTGAGAGTTCGCGTGCCCGGTCAGCGACCCCTTTCTTGATCCTCCCCCTGTCAGCCGGGCACCTCCATCCGGACCGGATCGCTTCCTCCACCGTGTACTGCGTGGAGCACCGCGAGCAGGCCGTCCGGTTGTATTTTCCCACTTCAGGAAAGAACCCGGCATTCAGGGAGACCGCGTTCTCCCGGATGGCACCGATCACCCCCCGTGCAGTCCTGGCTCGGAGGGAGATGCCGGTAAATTCCCTTCCTAACCTGGACGGATCAGGGCTGTGGGCATCTGAACTTGAGAGGAACGGAACCCCGGAGAGTTCCGGGATTGCTGCACCGTAGCTGCTATCGGCAGAGAGACCCAGTTCAAGGAAATCGATCTTCTCTCCCCCGTAGCAGGCGGCCGGGGCATCAAACATGGCATAGAGGGAGGTCCAGGGAGTGAAGGCATGGGCCGGACCGATAAGCCCGCCGAGGGTATGGACAGACCGCGCTATCTTTTCCCCTGATAGGCTGATGTGCGGCCTCCCGGTCAGCGCCAGGTTCTTTGCATGGGGTGCAAGCACCTCCTGCAGGTCACCAAAGGCTTCGAAGGTTTCCATGATGATGAGGTGGTGGACCCGGTTTCGGTCCTCCACTTCAGCAGTCGGCACCACCAGGACCCCTGCATCGTCTTCCTCTTCCTCCTGCCAGAGTTTTCGCCAGCCGGGATGGAGGGCATCTCCGCTCCCGAGAACCCCGATCCCCTTCCGGGCACAGGATGCCCTGAGGGAGTCCGGGCGCATCGCTGCCGATGAGGCAATGGAAAAACAGGAGTGGATGTGCAGGTCGGCAAAGAACGCCATGCTCAGACGAAGTACCGGAGCTCGTCATCCTGCGAGACCCGGTCACCATCGACGAGTTTCTGGAGCATGTACTCCATCTCTTCTGCCCGCTGCTCGAGCCGCGTGGGATCGATCTCGATCCCGAGGAGCGTGGAAATGACCCGGAGCAGGCTTGCGGCGCTCTTCGGGTCAACCAGGTATCCTGAGGTCTCTCCCATGAGGCAGATCCCTTCAATTCCCCGGGCAAGACCCATCCCGAGCAGGAGCCCGGCCGCACCGATGATCCCACCTCCGGGTTCATTCCTGCTCACGATAGCTCCGGCGGCCTCCACGCTCTCCTTCAGGGACGGGTCATTGACGGCACCGAGGACCCGTGGCTCCTCCACCAGGTGGCCGACGCCATACCCGCCGAGGGTGTACAGGCGACTGACTCCGCATTCGAGGGCGATGTCAAGGTAGGCATCGGCAAGCAGGTAGTGCCCTTCACCCGAGGTTGCCTGGTAATCCCCCACCAGGAAGAGGAACCGGTGGGAGTTGCCCGAATAATAGTAGATCTCGTTATTAGCGAGCCGGACCGTTCCCTCTTCATCAATGATCACCTGGGGCGGGAAGAAGATGGATTCAATCTCGGCAACCTTTTCTGCCCCCAGTTCACGGATCATGTGTTCGGCCACCAGTTTGCCGACATGGCCGATCCCCGGGAGTCCCTCGATCATGACCGGTGCCCGTATATCCTCTCCCGGTTTCCTCTCAGCGAACCGGATGGTTATCTTTTCCATGCTCGTGCGATCCTCCTGTAAGCACCATACCGGTCGTCCGGGGAAAACCGGGCGGGATGCGGAGTTACCGTTGGTGCACCGCAGACCGGGCAGGTATCGCGGAGGGTGTAGGTAAAATCATCGGGACAGCGCCGGATACGGCTGGTCATGCGCTCTTTCCGGACTTCGGCTTTTTGACGAGTTTTCCCTCGCCACCTGACCGCTCCACCACGCCGATTGCAGCGCTCGCCGCTTTCTCAATGGCTTTTTCAGCTTTCTTGTAATCCGGGGCAGTGACCTTGATGCGGTAGGTAGGGGCCCCGAGATAGGTGAGTTCGATCTCGGTGTCGGGGATCTTTGGCTCGGCACTCCTGAGCGCCCGCCTGATGATATTGATCCCGTCCGGTTTGGTGGAGGTGAGGATGAGGTTGCCGCTCACCGTTACCCGCGGGACCTTGACATTCTCACGGGCAACCGACACCAGGGCTTCGATGGTCCTGGCCGGAAGACCGGTCTTGCGAAGGGAGTCCGCTCCGTTTGTAACGATCTCTTCAAATACTGAATAGAGGTCACCGTATTTCCTGTAGAGCACTGCGACGATGACCTCCGGCTTCTCACCGGAGGCCTCGGCAGCAAATCCGATCCATTTCCGTGCCTTGGACTCGTTCTTCCACTCCCGGATCTTTTCCCGCCGCTGGTGGTCATTGACATCTTTTAAGGAGAGATCGATGTGCCCGCGGCTCTTGTCGACGTGGAGCACTTTGCAGACCACCTTCTGCCCCTCGCGGATATGGTCGCGGATGTACTTGATCCATCCGGTAGCAATCTCGGAGATGGGGATGAGACCCTCGAGGTTTTCATATTCATCGAGGGATACGAACGCCGCAAAGTCCTTGATATTCCTGACCGTGCAGACCACCAGTTCTCCTGCCGATGGCCAGGATTTCTCGTTCATGGCTCAACTCACTCGTATGTTTCCAGGACTTCTGCTTTTATCTGTGCCTTTCCGCCAGCAGGTTCAGCCAGGACCTTTCCGCAGACCACGCAATCAACGATGGTGCTGGCCTTCTCAAAAACGACCTGCTCGTTCTCGCAGTCCGGACATTTTACCTTGACAAACCTGCTCCGGTTCTTTCGCGACTGTTGTACCATAGGATCACTCCGTCAGCTCGAATTTTCCGACCCGGAACCCCTTCCGCAGGTGGGCTTTGCCGCAGGTCTTGCAGCGGTACCGGACGTTGATCTTCTTGGTGGGCTTATCTCCCCCCGGGACCTTTGAAAACTTGCCCATGTTTCCCACCGTGCTCCTCCGCGCTTTCTGGCGGTCAATCCAGTGGAGGCCGGTGGTCTTGCTCTTCTTGACCTTCTCCACTTCGTGGGTCTGGTGATTCCTGCAAAACGGGCAGTAGGTTTTGAATTTTACTGGCATTTTCATGATATTTCCTCATGCTACCGGGTATCGAATATCAGTATTATTTGCCCGGGTTGATATTTAAGACTATGTTGCGTTCACACAGGACTTCGGCATTCCGGAGGGGGAGGGTCACGATATCCTCCTGCAGGAGGTGGTAAATCCTCCCGTCTACCCCCATGAAAGGATCCATGTCGGAGAGGACCTTTGAGAGGACGTAGTCAGGGGTTATCGGCGGGATGTCCAGTACTTCGGTACATCGCTCGGCCTCTTCGGCTGCTTCGGCCCTGCTCACCCCTGCCCCGGCTGCAGGAGCGGGGATCAGGCGGCAGCGCGACTGGCCGATGGCCAGGACCACGGTGTCGAACAGTTCCCGTTCCTCAGGGAGCATCCGTTTGAGTTCCTCACGGTCGATATAGTGTCCCTCACCATGGGTCCGGGCCAGGGCGAGGATCTTCTCTGCCCGGAGGATGAAGAGATCGTGGATGGTTTCCCTGATGCTGCTGACCCGTTCGATGAGGATCCTCGCTTTTTCCGAGAAGGGATCTTCGGTTGCGTATACTTCCCTGAGCAGGGTCTCCAGGTCTTTTTCCGAGGACTGGAACAGGTCACGGGGGATCTGCAGGAGCCGGCCGGTCTCCCGTTCCGAGAGGAGAATGCTCCGGAGCTCATCAAGGTGCATCTCAGCTGCCCCCCCCAATCTCTGCAAGGCCCCGGCAGCAGAGGAAGACCGCGAGCGCCTCCGGCACCGTGCAGGTCCCCTGTCCGAGCCGGTACTCATTGCCGAGCAGAGGCATTGAAAGGTCCCGGCTGCAGTCGATCCTGACCTCACGGGTCCCGAACACGACCGCATCGGTCAGGGGGTCAAACAGGGGCAGCTCCTTTGCCGTGAGCGGCGTGACCCGGAAGCCGCTCCCCCCGTGGAGCGAGGTAGGCATCCGGATGAGCCTTTTTATATCCGTGGTGACCGGCTCATCGGCCAGGGCGGCTTTCTCCTTGAGCAGGGACGCAAAGGTGCCCTCCTGCTGTCCGCCCAGTGCCCGGATCACCTTTCCTACCGCAAAATCCTTCAGGTTGATCGCCGCGGGATTGGTCGAAAGCGCTTCCCTGAGCCGGGCCGCACGTTTCAGGAATTCTTCTGCAGTCACCTTCCCCACCCCGTCAAGGGCCATGAGCTCGGAGAGCGCCTCCTTCTGCTCCAGGCCCTCGAGTCTTAGCAGGTATTCGGTCAGTGCAGCTATATATCGCTGGTGCCATCCGCGGGGTGAAGGTGACGGCCGGGAGAGCATGACAGCAGGATCGAGGCCTATTCCACAGACGTAATCGATCAGCTCCCGGCGTTCAGAACTCCCCCAGCCCCGCACCGCGATCTCCCTGATGTGGATGTGGTACCCGCGGCCCCCTGAGAATACGACCCCGACCTCCTGTTCGGAAAAACCGAGCTCACCGGTGAGCATATCGATCAGTTTCACCGTC
The DNA here is from genome assembly GCA_964353765.1 of uncultured Methanoregula sp. GTDB lineage: Archaea > Halobacteriota > Methanomicrobia > Methanomicrobiales > Methanospirillaceae > UBA9949. The sequence goes on from CAYGWN010000067.1 coordinate 30,981, forward strand.
TCTTCCTTTACCCGGGAGAGCATAACGTCGTAGGGTCCCCGGACGATATGGTCGGCGTCAAGGTCGAAAATGAGATCGGCTCCCAGCCATCCCTTCTCCCCCATGGTCGGGGCATGGGGCAGGGTATAGTAGGCGGAGGAATAGTAGAGGTGGGCCGGGGCCATGCTCCTGACATACTCCAGGAGTGCGTCGTTTCCCGGGAACCCGATATGCCGCCGCATGCGGATATCCGGGTAGGCAGCATCAAAAAAGACAAACGCCCATTCCCGCTGCCCGGCCGAGGGCGGGGCAGTGAGCATGCCGGTGCGGTAGTACTCGGAGAACCGCTGTTTCAGGAACTCGAGGGTAGCCGCCTTCATGCCAGAACCTTATGCATATATGGACCGCTGCGCTCATAGCCATGCCTGCGGTAGTAGGGCCGGACCCCGATACCACTCATGACCGCAATCTCCCGGTAGCCGGCACCTGCCGCAATCTCCTCGGCAAGCTCCAGCAGCTCCTTTCCCACCCGGCGGTGCTGCCGCTGGTCAGGCAGCGGGCTCATCCCGAGGGGAACAACGCTCCCGTAGACATGCAGTTCACGGAGGAGTGCGGATCCCCGGATCTCCTCCCGGAACCGGGAACCACCGGTCCGCAGCCGTGCAAACCCGATCAGTGAGTCTCCGGCCACAGCAGAGAGAAAATATTCCCTGCCTCCGACACAGGCATACTCATCAGTCCGGAGTACATGACGTTCTTCAGTCGGACGCCGCCCGGCTTCACGGCACCGGATGCAGTGGCACTGCTTCCCCATTGCAGAGAGCCGCTCCTGGCAGAGCTGCCGGAAATTGCTGTGCCGGGACCCGGCGACGATAAGTTTTGCCGGGATGTCGCGCTGGATGCGCTGCAGGCGTACATAGGGGGGGATGAGGGACTTTCCATAGGCAATGAGGCTCACCAGGGTATCCTCGTCATAGGGGAGATACCGGCCCTGCTTCCAGAGCTGCTCGATCTCTGATCCCGGTGTCACGAGGGTTGGATAAATTTTTAAGAAATCAGGCCGGAATAAGGGGTTGGCAAAGATCTCCTCGAAGACCTGGCGATCCTGATCGGGGGTGCTGCCCGGCAGGTTGGGCATGATGTGGAACCCGACCTTGAGTCCGGCATCCCGGAGGAGCTGATTTGCCCTGACCGTATCTTTCGTCGTGCACCCGCGACGGTTGAAGGCCAGGATCCCATCGTCGAGGTGCTGGACCCCGAGCTCCACCTTGGTGACCCCGAGCGAGAGCATCCGGTTGATCTCCTCCTCCCTGCACCAGTCCGGCCGGGTCTCAAAGGTGGTGCCCACGCACCGCACGGGTGCATACTCGTTCTGCCGGAAGATCTCCTCGATGCTTCCCTCCGTTTTCTCATGGTGGCCGCGGTACTCGTTCATGGCCCGGATGCAGGACGTGACGAACCATTCCTGGTACTCCGGCGGCCGGGCGGTCATGGTACCGCCCATCACGATCAGCTCGACCTTGTCCACGTCATGCCCGAGCAGTTCGAACTGGCCCAGGCGTGCCGCTACCTGGTCATAGGGGTCGTAGCCATGATCCCGTGCCCGGAGCGCTGCAGGTTCTTCACCGGTGTAGGACTGGGGCGAGCCGCAGGGGTGGTCCGGACCACCCGGGCAGGGGAGGCAGATGCCATGCGGGCACGGGCAGGGGGAGGTCATCACCGCCACCGGGGCGACGCCCGAGAGGGTCCGGGTTGGTTTTACGAGCAGGATCCTGCGGAGCTGTTCCCGCTCGCCGGGGAGTGCCGCTGCGAGAAGCTCGGAATTACGGGGGACCGAGGGGAGGTTATGGTTCCGGCAGACCTGGATCTTTATCCGGGCAACATCGGAGGGCGCAATGGCCCGGGAGAGGAGAAGGTCGATTATCTCCCGGTAGACATCCGGACCGCTCATAAAAGAGTTATTGTTCGACTGCAACTTGCTCAGGGACCATCTCACCGGCAACCTTCAGGACCCGGTTCCGGGCATGGAGATGGGTGACAATCTCGTCGCCGAGAGCAAGGATCGCTTCCTTGTGGCATTTCTTGTTTTTGTGGATGTGTACCGGAGAAATTTCAAGAGAATCGTAACGTTTGGTAGAAATTTCCTGATTGGTGACGTTTTCATAGAATTTCTTGATGTGGATCATCAGCATGTGGAGATGGAGGAGCTCTTCTTTTTGCACACTATCACCTTTCTTCACGACATCTTTTTCCAGATACAACATATTGATTTCGGGTGATCTTTATATCCAGCTTTTTGCATGCTGCAGGAGCCCTCACGGGACTGGCAATTGGGGATGCTTTGGGTGCGCCCCTGGAAGGGTTGCCGCCGCCGGTGCGAAAGGTGACTGAAATGGAGCAATCACCAAAACCGGGGTGGAAAGCAGGTATTTTTACCGATGATACGGCACAGGCCCTGGCAGTGGCCGAATCGCTTGCGGTCTGCCGGGGGTTTTCGCCGGATGACCTGATGGGGCGACTCATTGCAGGATACCAGCGGCACCCTGAACTCTACGGGCCGACCTCGGGCAGGGTCTTTGAGCTGGTGATTGCCGGAGTGCCCCCCGAGGACGCGGCCCGCGCTGTCCATCTGGCGGCCGGCTCCAGCCGGAGCAACGGGAGCGTGATGAGGGGGCCGCCCATCGGGATCTTCTATTCCGGGCCGATGGTTGAAGCCTGCAGCGAGGCCTGTTCCTCCCTCACCCACTATGACCCGGTCTGCGGGGCCTGCTCGGCGTTCCTGAACAGGATGGTGAGCGATCTCTGCCGGGGAATTTCCAGGGGGCGGGCATATGAGCGGGCACTGGCCCGGTGTTCAAACGAGGAGGTCGCGGCACTGGTGGGTGAGTATTACCGCCATGAACCCCTGCCGGACCTGGATGCCCTCCCTGCCACCCACGCGGCCCTCCGGATCTTCATGGAGGGGGGCGGGTTTGAGCGGGTGGTGACCCGGGCGGTCAATCTCGGCGGTGATGCGGATACCGTGGGTGCCCTTGCCGGTTCACTTGCCGGGGCAGAATACGGGATCGGGGCAATTCCTCCCCGGTGGATGGCCCGGCTCGACGGTCTTTCGCTCGTGACTTCCACAGCCTACCGTCTCTTTGCTGCATCGAGGGAATGAGCTGCCGGTTCGTGCTACACCGGCATCAGTTCGACGAGCTGCAGGCTCCGTCCCTTCTCACAGAGATCGGGGGCATTTCCGATGATGTCGACCACAACGTACTTCTCCCCCTCGATGAGTCCTTCAGGACGGCAGAGGTCATAGTTCGAACAGCCCATCTTTGAGCAGGAGAATTCGTACTGGATCCGGGTGTTCCGGATCGCCATGTCGGCATTGAGCAGCACCGGGATGGGGGATTCAACGACTTCGACCGAGAGGGCCCCGTTCAGGTGGACCGGGCAGTTGTGTGAGGTCTTCCGGACCCCGACAATACGGTACCGCCTTCCTTTTTTTAAGTTGTTGCAGGCCTTGTTCAGCTTGCAGGTCCCGCAATCGTCGATATTTCCCTCATAAATGAACTCCAGCCCGTTCCTGGCGAGCTCTTTTCCTATCAGGGTCACTTTTACTTTCGTCTCTGCCATGGTCATTCCTCGTAGAGCATACCGATCAGGTGTTCTGCAGATTCATGGGAGAGGCCCATATCGAGAATGGTAAAGCGTTCGGGCCTGATATCTTTTGCCATGAGGAGGGCATCGACCGCAGTCCCGTCCGGGATTCCTAATTCTTCCGGCGTGGTGGGAGCGCCAACCTGCCGCAGGGCGTTCCGGATCTCCCTCCAGTCCCCGCCATGCAGGTACATGGCGATGATGGTCCCGATCCCGCATGCCTCACCGTGAAGAGCTTTGCCGGGGGCGATCCGCTCCAGGGCATGCCCGAACTTGTGTTCTCCGCCGGAACCGGGCCGGGATGAGCCGGCAATGCTCATGGCGACCCCTGATGAGACCAGGGCTTTGATCACGAACCAGGCACTCTCTTCCTGGCCAGGCCTGATGGTCCGGGCATTCTTCATCAGGAGTTCTGCGGTCATCCGGGAGAGGGCGATGGCATACTCGCTCACCGGTTCGTTCCTCAGCCGGTGTGCCAGTTCCCAGTCGAGGCAGGCGGTGTAGTTGGAGATGATATCCGCACACCCGGCGGCAAGGAGCCGGTGCGGGGCCCGGGCAATGATTGCGGTATCGGCAACGATGGCAATCGGGGGATGGGCCTCGAGGGAGGCACTCCCTTCTTCCATGGGGACGGAGGCCCGGGCTGACGCGATCCCGTCGTGGGATGCGGCGGTAGGCACGCTGATGAACTGGCGGTCGGTATTGAACGAGGCGATCTTCGCCGTATCGATCACCCTGCCGCCGCCCACTCCCACCAGGAAGTCGACATCCCGGGCAGCCTTTTCCGCCTCCCGGATGATCTTCATGCTGATCGTCTCTGCCACGAAGGTCCGGACATCATAGCTTTCCAAGAGGAGGGAAACGACCTTCTGACCTGCGAGGTCCCCGGTATGGATCCCGGTCACCACAAGCGCAGACCGGCCGAGGCGGAGGTCTGAACAGACCGACGGGACATGGGAGAGGGATCCATGGCCGATCACCACGTCCCGCGGGAGCTGCATCCACCGGGAACGCTCTGTTCTTCTTGGTTTGAGTACTTTATGAGGTTCTGCGCTCATAAGGATCAGGAATGATTAGGGAATTCATCTACAAATACTACATAGATCCCATCATTTACGGCCAGCCGTACAATATTGTCGATACCCTCACCTATGCTCTGGTTCTGATCGTTGCGATATATATCATTTACCGGTGGCTGACCGCATCCCGGATTGTCCGTGTTGACAGCCGGTTCATCCTCGCCACCCTTCCGTTCGTGGTGCTGGGAGGGCTTTCCCGCGTGGTGCAGGATACGGGAATGATCACCTCGGGCTGGCAGTTCCTGCTGGTAACCCCCCTGATATACTTTGTCCTGTTCTTCTTCACGGTCGTTGCCCTCCTTAGCAGTGCATACCTGCAGAAGAGGGGGCTGGTGAGGGACTATGCCCCTGTCTATGCCGGGACCGGTATTGTCAGCTGTATCCTGGTGAGCGGGCTCCTGGTCTGGTTCGGGATGCAGAACGGGACCATCTCCCTTCCCGTGCTTGGAACCATTATGGGTATGGCGGTTCTTTCCACCCTTGCCGTGTACGGGGCCATGCGGTACATCCTCCGCTGGACGTATGCCGCCGACCCGCTCTACCTCTCCCTGGTCTTCGGCCAGCTCCTGGATGCGAGTGCCACCAGCTATGGCATCGACCTCCACCCGCTCGATTACATGGAAGTGCACGTGGTGGGATCCACCATGATCGATCTGACCGGAACGGCATTCGTGATGTTCCCGCTGAAGCTGGCCGTTCTTTTCCCCGGGGTCTGGGTCCTCCAGCGTTACCGGTATGAGAGCCCCGGGGCCCTCTGGCACCTCATTCTGCTTGCCATGATCACCGTGGGGCTTGCACCGGGAGTCAGGGACATGGTCCGGATGGTGCTGTATGTCTGAGTTTTCCCGATCTGTACTGGTCACCATCTTCCTCTTCCTGGCCTCGGTTGTGGCCGGCGTGGCAGTCACGGTCGGAAACCCTGAGGCAGGGCAGCAGATGCTGGAGATCTTCAAGGACGCCATCCTCGGGGATATCCTCAACAGCTCAACGGCCATGCTCGCGCTCAAGCTCTTCCTGAACAACCTCCAGGCCTGCACCTTCATGTTCCTCGGGGGAGCATCTTTCGGGGTGCTGACGGCGTTCATCATCATGACCAACGGCGTGGTGATCGGTTCAGTGGTTGAGCTGGTGAGGGGGCAGCAGGGGGCACTCTACATCTTCGCCGCCCTCATCCCCCACGGCATCTTTGAGATCGCCGCCTTCATCATATCCGGCTCACTCGGGTTCCTCCTTGCCCGGGAGCTGTGGCGGGAGTGGAACGGCCGGGGGGATGCAGCGGGTGCTGCCCTCGGCATGGCAAAGACCTTCCTCCTGGTGGTCATGCCCCTGGTGGCCATCGCGGCGTTCACAGAGGCATTTATTACGCCGGAAATCATACGTTTGGTAGTTTGAGGTTTTTTCATGGACGATGAGCAGGGTGCCCTCCCGCCAAAAGAGGATTTCAGTTCCTGGTACAATGAGCTGCTATGGCGTGCCGAGATCATGGATGTACGGTACCCGGTGAAGGGGCTCTACGTCTGGTACCCGTTCGGTTTTTCCCTCCGCAAAAATGTCTATGGCGAGCTCCGGGCCCTGCTTGACCGTGACCACCAGGAGGCCCTCTTCCCCCTGCTCATCCCCGAGACCGAGTTTGCCAAGGAGGCAGAACACATCAAGGGATTTGAGGAGGAGGTCTACTGGGTCACCCACGGGGGGCTCTCTCCCCTCGAGGTGAAGCTTGCGCTGCGGCCGACCAGCGAATGTGCCATCTACCCCATGTACCACCTCTGGGTGCGGTCCCACGCCGACCTCCCGCTGAAAGTCTACCAGATTGTCAACACCTTCCGCTACGAGACGAAGCATACCCGCCCCCTGATACGGCTCCGGGAGATCACCTCCTTCAAGGAGGCCCATACGGTGCATACCAGCTGGGAGGATGCCGGGCGGCAGGTTGAAGAAGCGGTTACCCTCTACACCCGGTTCTACGATTCGCTCTGTATTCCCCTCATCGTCTCGAAACGCCCTGAGTGGGACAAGTTCCCCGGGGCTGACTATACCATTGCCGCTGATACCATCATGCCTGACGGGAGGACCCTGCAGATCGGCACCGTGCACCACCTGGGGGACCATTTCTCAAAGACCTTCTCCATCACCTACGAGGATGTTTCTGGCGAACAGCAGTTTGCCCACCAGACCTGTTACGGGATTTCGGAGCGCTGTATTGCCGCGGTGATCAGCATGCATGGTGATGAACGGGGACTGGTACTCCCCCCGGTCGTTGCCCCGGTCCAGGTGGTCATCGTGCCCATCACCATCGGGAAGCGGAAGGAGGAGGTGCTCGACGCAGCAAAGGAGATCGAAGCAACCCTTTGTGCATGCGGTTTCAGGGCCAGGACCGACACCCGTGATCTCCGGCCGGGTGCCAAGTATTACTACTGGGAGATGCGGGGCGTCCCCCTCCGGCTCGAAGTAGGACCACGGGACCTTGATGCCGGCCAGGTGACCGCTGTCACCCGGCTCGGTGAGAAGAGTACTATCCCCCGGGAGTCGCTGGAAAACGGGGTCCGGGAGGTCCTGGCCGGTTTCACGGCTGCCCTTACCCTTCGGGCAGTGGAGCATGTACGGACACACATCCAGGTGGTCTCAACTATCGAGGAGTTGTCCGCCGCAGTTGAGAAGGGTGTGGCTATCGTCCCCTGGTGCGGAAAGAAGGAGTGTGCTGATTTCATCGATGAGAGTACGGGTGCGAGTGTCCTTGGCACCGAGGTTAGGTCTGCCTTTGTGCCCGAACGGGAAGGACCCTGCGCCGCCTGTAACCGGCCGGGGACCATGGCCCTGGTGGGACGGGCGTACTGATGCAGTCCAGTCGGGCGGTGGTGAACGTGTATACCTTTTTTTCAACCGGCGAATAATTATATATAATTATATAATTAATTGTACCAGTACATGCCTCCGGTCCTGGAGAAAAAGGGACATTCCCCAAATCTGGAAACAATCCGCATGGTCGAGGAGTTCATAAAGGAACACAGTGGCGAATATTCCAAGACCGGTATCTGGAAAAACCTTCCGAAAAAGGTGGAGTATCCGACATATTCAAAGATCATTGCCTATCTCGAGGAATCACTAAAAATTGCCAGAGATGGTGAGGGGAAGATATGCTGGATTTACAATCCGGAACTCGTCCGTAGGTATCTTACCCGTGAAGATCTTCGAATATGATGAAAGCAATTGTCTTTTTTGGCGAAGACAAGGTAAAAAAAACGGTTCTACGCTCTCGAACACGGCTCAAGTGAAGAGCGGCACCTGTTTTCCGTGATTCGGGCCACTATTGATAAAATCAAAGAAAACCCTTTCTCCGGTCTCCAGGTTCCAAAAAAGCAGATTCCAAAAATCTATCTCAAAAAATATGGTATTGATAATCTCTGGAAAATTGATCTCTCGTCGTCATACCGTCTGGTATATACCGTTGCCAGCGATGATGAGGGGATCATAGCCCTGATTATCGAATGGTTTGACCACCGGGAATACGAAAGGCGGTTTCATTATTGACCTGATATACTGATTTCAGGAAGAAAAAAATTCAATAAAAAAAAGGGTATAGTGGCGTTTCAACCCCCGTTTTTTCACTCATCTAAAGAGGATCCTGGCTTAAGAGACGCTCCTGGGGGTTGCGCCTTTGGCTTACCCCCGCCGCTGTGGCGTCCCCCATAATGCGATAGTGCGATATCAAGCACACAAATTTCTTCATAGGTCGTGATGGAGGGTATATCACTTTTTCAGCATAGATTTTCAGAACTCAAAGTACGAAATATTTTCCGACGTGATATATGAGAAAGGTTGGTGGTGAAAATAGTAATATACCCAAAAAAAATATTCAGCAGTCCGGGCAGTAGTACAGGAACGCAAGGTCCGGTGTGGCGAGGTCCCCGGACACTACCTTTTTTCCACCGGAGATGTAGAGCCTCCCGCACCTGGCACACCGCTTGGGCCTGACCCGGTCGACAAACCCCCGGGGGACTTCGAGGATGAACCGGGTATCGGTTTTCTGCCCGTTGGCGGGATCATCCCGGTCGCTGTACCCGTTTGCCAGGAGCATGACCTGGAGGGGGCTTGCCCCCATCTCAAGGAAACGCTTGAAGAGGAAGTAGTTGAAGACCAGCCAGGGGAGGTCGGACCGGTCGATGAACTCATCGAGATCGTGGTCATGCTCGTCGATCTCCTCCAGGGTGCATCCGCAGAGCGGGCAGCGCCCCTTCACCAGCTCATCGAGGTAGACTTCCTCCTGGCATCCGGGGCAGGTGGTGTGGGCGGCGTTTATTCGTGATGTCATGGCTGTATTCGGGATGGCATGGTCAGACTGCTCAAAGAAAAGGAGCAGGGTATTTCACGTGCTGTAGTGAGTGGTCCGCATAACGGTACCATGCTTTTCACCGCACGCCTGGACCGTCACGGCGAAGATAACCCGCAGGGACATTCCCCTGCTGCTCCTTCCTTCACCGTACTCATCCAGTTTCAGGCTGTCATCTCTATATGTAAGAGCATCTCTTAAAACTTTATTCCGAAGCAGGCTCCAAATCCCCGAAAAAAGGAAAAATAAAGGTGATATATGATTATTTTTGTCAGACGTAATACTGACGTGCCCGGTCAGCGCAGGAGGATGCCAAAGACGCCCGACATACACCGGAGAGCCTCCCGCCGGTCACCCTGCCGCATGTGGTTCATCCCCTTCGAGATGAGGTTCCTGATGTCTTTCTTGTCGATGCCATAAGCGATCACGAAGCACCTCCCGGACTCATCCAGGTTCCCGAGCATGAAGTGGCAGTTGCTGAGGATGACCCAGGCATCAGCATAATGGGTATCCTGTGTAATGACCTGTGACATGCAGTCGATGGCCTCCCGGTACCGACCAAGCCGGTTCAGGGCAAGCCCTTTCCAGTACAGGGTCCGGGGATTCACCGTGCAGATACGCTCTGCCCGGTCAAAGCAGGAGACCGCCCGGTCGTTATCCCCGGCAAGGCAGTAGGAGATCCCCTTGTTTATCCACGCGGAACAGTAGTCCGGGAAGATTCGCAGGGCACGGTTGAAGGAACTGATCGCTTCCCGGTACCTCCGGAGCTGCATCAGGGCGTACCCGCGGTTGACCCAGGCCCCGACATACCGGGGGTGGAGAATGGTGGCATTGGTACAGCAGTCAAGTTCCTCATCCCACCGCTCCATCATCCCGAGTGCCTGTCCCTTCATATTCCAGGCTTCGGCTGAGTTCGGGTCGATTGCCAGTGCATTCTCACAACACGCGATCTTCTCCTCGAAACGGTCCATCTTACCGAGGGCAAACCCTTTCTGGAGCCAGGCATCTACCGACTCAACATCAATCTTGAGAACCTGGTCGCATATCCGGTTCTCTTCATCATACCGCCCCAGTTTTCCCAGCGCAAACCCCTTCCCCAGCAGGGCCGGGATGTAGTCCGGTCTCCTCCTGAGTGCCTGGTCGAACCAGAAGAGGGATTCTTCTGACATCTTCTTCCGGGAGAGGCGGACCCCCTCGTTGCAGAACGCTTCTACATCCCCTTCCCGCATCAGGTACTGGTACCGGCCCGGACTGGTACCATACATTGTGCCATCCGCCTGCTGTGGCTCCTCCTGCGCCACGGGGGAACTCATTACAAGGTAATAATCCAAAAGAGATGATAAAATCTACGATTTCCAGGAATGGACAATAAGGAGCAGTATCTCATTAAGCATCCAGCTGAAATCCCTTTCCGTAATATCATCCTCCTGTGAGACAACCTTCACCGTCGCAGCGATGTTCTTTGCATTTTCCTGATCCAGATTGAACCACCGTCTGCCCACCATTTCCCCCTTCGATACCATGCATTCCGGATAGGGGAATGAGAGGAACCCGGCAGAAGAGCAGGGAGGGAGAAAATCTATACCCGGTTCGGTTCACCATTGTATGCTATAATCATGACTCCCCTTCCCTGCGCCTGCACGATTGCCGGTTCCGATTCGGGAGGAGGTGCCGGTATCCAGGCTGATCTCAGGACCTTCTCGGCCATTGGCGTGTGGGGGACTACGGTTATTACCGCCATCACCGCCCAGAACCCCCGGGGTGTGCTCGGAGTAACCCTGGTGCCGGAAGAGATGGTTGCCCTCCAGCTCGACGCAGTCCTCGATGACTTTGACATCCGGGCCTTCAAGACCGGCATGCTCGGAACAGCCGGCATCATCCGGGCGGTTGACCGGCACCTGCCACCCCGCTGCCCGCTGGTGGTCGACCCGGTCATGGTGGCCACCAGTGGGAGCAGGCTGCTCGATCCAGGAGCTGAACAGGAACTCATGGTCACCCTCCTCTCCCGTGCAACGGCGGTGACCCCGAATATCCCCGAGGCGGTGGTGCTATCCGGCATGAGCATTTCCTCTACCAGTGACATGAGAGAGGCAGCCCTGCGGATCATGGAGTTCGGCCCCGAGTACGTGATCATCAAGGGTGGCCACCTGGAAGGTGCTGAGGTGACCGACCTCCTGGTCGGGCCGAGTTCGGAACTCTGTCTCACCAGCCCCCGCTACCCGCACCAGGTGCACGGTTCCGGCTGCTGCTTCTCGGCCGCGATAACGGCATACATGGCGCTCGGGTATACGGTTCCCGATTCGTTCCGGAAGGCAAAGGAGTTCATTGACGTAGCGATCAGGGATGCGGTGGTGAGCAGGTCGGGAAGGTATAGTGTGAATCCTTCAGGGGTGTGAATAACCCCCTTCGATATCTGATTGATTCTGCCCCTTCAATTTACATTTCTTTCCGGGTCACATGATGACCAGTTATATAAGAAAAACCCCTTTATCCGGTTTTAATCCGATTGAAATGGCTGTTTTTGCCAGATTGGATGGGCAAGAAAAGCGCAAATAGAGTTTTAAAGGTGAAGAATTATTATTACGACTGGAGATTTCTGAAGGGACATTCTATGGTGCGGGATATCTGGCTTGAAAGATTCCGGCAGGAAGCGCTCCCTCTGATTATCCATCATCTGCAGCCTGAACGGGTACTGGTATTTGGTTCCCGGGCCCGGGGAACGGCCAATGAGGAGTCCGATATCGATATCATCATAATTTCGAAGCGATTCGGGGAGATCCCATTTATCCGCCGTATGCCCATGATGATGAAACTCATCCCGTTCCCGAAACATATTGATTACCTCTGTTATCCTCCCGAAGAGTTCGGGAGAATGAAAGATGCATCCAGTATTATCATCGACGCTCTGAATGAGCCTCTTGAACTTGCAGTTTCATAAGGCCGGGTTTAGAGAAGTGCTCCGGCCATCACTGGATTCCTGAGTTCTCGTATCTCTCCCTCCCGAATCGGGGCTCAATATGACCCTCTTTTTCCCTTACAACCATGGTCAGGGACATCCAGGACAGAAAGACTGTTCACCGGGCTTAAAAAGTCTGCCATATCCGCTTATTTCGTAAAACGGGACGAAATAAACGCATTAAAAATTTGCCCTTCAGCCGCGTTTCCTGCGCCGGGATTTTCAGGGTATACAAAACCATGATCCCTGAGGAGATCCTGTCTCCAGATGCGTTTGTGAAGACAATTTTTGCGGGAAGAAAACTGGTGAATACGGGTGGGTTTCAGGGAAGGCGATCTCCATCTGAAGGATGGCTCCTATGACCATCAGTGATCTGTACAGGATATTTCGATCAAAGCGACCGTCTTCGCGGTTGGATCCGGGCTCATTACGGGCTTATTCATACCCCCAAATCAGGATCGGGACGCACCTGGACCGAAATCCTGCTCACCGGCTATAAAAAAGTCCTGATTTTCGTGTATTTTGACAAACGAATGGCATTTCACCGGTAAAAAAATTGCTCTTTATATTCCCTGTACGGCTGGTATTTTCCGGGGGATGCTATCACCCTGCCTCCATTGAGATCTTGTCTCCCAGCGAATCTATGAGGGTCGATATTCAGGCAGCATCTTCATGAAAAAAATGGTGAATACCGGTGGGTGTGGAATCCCTGGATCCTTAGGCCCCCTATAATGCGGTGAACGGTTCAGGATGAATGTGGCACACTCTCCCAAATGCAGTCCAATGACCCCCGTTTACCGGATCTCTGCTTTCTCACGCGAATTCAGGATTCTGTGATCATGTACATGTCTTCAAAGCGCCAACAGGTTTGTGCCACTGGGTCCCTGGTCGCAGGGATACGAAGGTGTACGAACTTCTCGAACAGCTGGCTGTCCGAGCGGATGCTCTCTATATCAACCTCATGATCAGGCCCATACGGCCGGGTGGCAGGAGAAAATACATGTACCGTTTCATTGTGATGTATCAAAGCCATCGACAGGGAGCGACGAATCGCAACTCAGGCGACAGCCGGGACAACCGAACGTTCAGAATAATGGAAAAAAAGGAAAAATCCGGGAAATCAATCAGTCCTCCTGGCAGGTACCCGACCCCGGAAGACCAGACTATTGAGCAGAGGGGTGATGCCCGTTGACCCGGGGGTATCGCCCCGTTGTGGCAATCAACGAGGCGCAGCAGGAGGCGCAAGGTCGCGGGTGCCTGGTGACAGCGGTCAGCACCGGTTCCATGCTCCCGTTTGACTTCGTAATCTACGACCGCGGTCGCATCAGCCTGGTCAGGATCAGGAGGCTGCGGTATGCAGAGTACGAGATCGCCGATATCGCCTTTACCTGCAGGGAAGAGATCGCGGCGCTGCGGGCAATGCCCGTGTCACCTGATATTTCCCGGGAGCTCCATGTCCGGGGTCCGGAACGGTACTGGCATCACTACCGTGTCCTGCCGGATAGGATTGAGGAGGTACGGGAGTAGAGGGGGAATCTGAGCATACGTATAATCGATGAATAATTTTGTAATTTACAAAAAGAATCGCGGTGATTATCTGGAAAATTTAGAAAAATAAAAAAGAAAAATACTACAGAATAACTCCCGTGGTACCAGGAATTATTCTTTTTTACCTTAATAGCGTCTCTCCACATCGGTTCGGGCACCTTCATAGGTCTGATTAATATCATAGATCCACGCCCCGCCCTGATACAAGGCATACGCAAAGGTATAGACGTCCCGTGGGTAATCGTAACCCAGAATGATGATGCCTTCATGGGGTTCGTTCTCCTTCGTGAGGATGCGGCCGGTACCATATTCCGGTGAATATTCTTTCTGGAGATCCGGAAGTTTGTAGGGGTAGTCAACATGTGACCTTTTTATGGGGTAATATGTTTCCAAATCAATTCTTTTAATCGTCTTTTCGCCGCCCTCATAGAAAAAAACAGATCCATATTCGTTATACACAATTGATCTCGTCTGATAGGAATCTGAAGTGGGGTTGTAGCCGAGAACTACCTCTCCCGTTCCGCTCCCCCTGCCCTTCACGACAATATCCCCTGGTATATACCGTGGAACAACAGGTGAGGGTGTCGGCTGAAAAGTTGCGGTTGCATTTCTGGCTGGCAGAATATCCGTACATCCTGCAATGATGACAGAAAGTCCGATGACGAGAGCAAAGAAAAGAAGTTGTTTCACGTTGTGTTCCCCCAAGTACGTGTAGCATCCTTATCCAAGAAGAAATACTTAATGGATCTGGTGGATGGGCGCCTTTGAGGTCTGAAGGATTAGGGAACAGATCTTTACATCAGAACTGTCAAAACATCAGAACTGTCAAAATGCTATCCCCCATCAAAGTCTCGGGCACCTATTTCTAACCGGCTATCAATTTCCATTCCCCATACCGGCACCAGACTGTCAATGAAACTGGTCTCCTGATTAAAAAAAATTCACGGATATTCAAATATGGACCGAAACTCTTAAAAATCAATCAACTGGTATAGATCTCTGTAAAATTCAACTATTCTCTCTCTTTTTCATCAAATCTCCCCTATAATCCTCTTTCATCAGGTAGCAGAATTTTCATCGGAGGAATGTATATATAGCAAGTTGAGAGAGTATTGGTTTGCACAGCGTTTGCCTTCACAGAAGGGCAGTACAAAGTACATCAAGGTGGATTTATGAAAATCTTCAGATCTGATGAAGAGGCAGTATCGCCGGTCATCGGCGTTATTCTCATGGTCGCCATTGTCGTGATCCTCGCGGCAGTTATTGCGGCCTTCGTGTTCGGTATGGCTGGAAATGTGCAGACGACTAAGACCGTTGGTGTGACGGTTGCTCAGGTTAATAACTCAACAATGATGCTGACTTTCCAAGGTGGGAAGGATGCTGCATTAGTGATGGATTTGAATACGAAAATCACTGTACCTAATGGATCAACTATTGGGGGATTGTGGAGTCCCTCTCCTCCAGCAGTAGGTCAAACTGATATTGTTAGCGAGACGAATGCCTTTACTGGCAGGGACCATGTTGTCGTCGTGGCCAATTTCACTGACGGCTCGACACAGGTCGTCCTGGACACCTACACCTGAATTTCCCTTTTTTTCCGAGAATGCTGATTAGTCCCATGGACATTACCCCAGGTCTCATTACCAGCATCCAATCCTTGTGAAATTCCATCGAGGTTTCTGGATGCCCTGAAACGCTGCTCAACTCCCGGATAGTTAAGGAGAAGATTAATCACGGTCCCAACTGTTATTGTCAAGTACCTGGAGGGTGTTTTCACGACTTCTTTTGACACTATAAATACTCATTCAGTCAATGCCGTCTCCGAGATCGTGGGCATCCTCCTCCTCGTAGCTCTCGTCGTCATCCTCTCCGCCTTCATTGCTGCCGGTGCATTCGGTCTCATGGGGCCAGGCATGGCCACCAAGAACGTGGCACTGACCGCTTCCCCGGGATTCCTGAATGCGACCAGCCCCACGACTGTTATTCCTATCCACGGCGGCCAGCACCTTGACCAGGTGACAATCCTCGAATATTCCCTGGACAATGCGGTGACCTGGAACGGTGTAACTGATCTGGCGGGAAATGAACTTATGCCAGGGACAGATTATCCGTTGAAGGTCGGCCAGGTGGTCGCCACCGGCACTGAAGGTCCTGACGGAAAACGACTTATGCTGCGGGGGACGTTTTCCGATGGCATCATGCAGATCCTGTTTGACAAGCAGTTCTAACATTTTTACGAACTGCAGGCTGGAGAGTTCCTCAATTCGCCCGAGATATTTCGGATTCAGGGTGTTCACATCCTCCCCTGTGTTGAGGGAACAGGGTGCAAACCGGACGCACTTATCATTATGTAAACCTTCTAGTTCTTTTGTTGGTCGGTAAAGAACAGAAATGGAAGCACCGGTTCCCAGGATTCAAAAGGTTATTGGAATATGTTTTCCAAAAGATCATCGCAAGATTCTTTTCGATATTCCGTTCCATTGAACCTGCCCAATCCGATCAATATTTGTAGATCCTTGTCAGAATTTTCAGGTACAATTGGAGTTCCCCATGAAAGAAGCAACAATGGCCAAGATGGGAGCAATCCTGATTTTTGTTGGGATGTTTTGTGCAACGCCGGTTCTCGCTGCAATGGATCCAGCTCTCCTGGGACAATTCTCCGGGAAAATCGGGAAACCGGATGGGTTCATTTCCGGTAAAATATCAGCCTTTTCGGAACTGAAAAATGCATCAGGTGTTGGGAAACCTGAAGGAATATCCACGTTCTCTCCTTCATTACGACCTGAAATGGATCTCTCGTCCATTCCAAAGGATTTCTCGTCCCTTAAGAATGCGAAGATTGAATGGGACCCGTCCTTCATATATTCTGCGCACCGCACTGCCAACAGGATTCGCTCCTGTCATTTCTAATCAGTGCCTTGCCTCCCATTTTTTCAATCTTTTTTGTCGTTATCGAACTGAATACCGTTGAGGAAGGATAGAGCGTGGTAGTCTGGCGAATTGGTCTAAATATATTGTAGATTACCCCAACCCCTTCTCCCACCGCTGGTCCTTCTCGCTCCCCTTCATGCAGAAGTCCTTCTTCGAGAGCCCGTACTCCGGGTAGAGCGGACACCCCGGGCAGATACACCCCTTGTCATCGCGGATACACCGGAAGCTCATCCCGAGAAGGCAGAAGAGGATCTCCCCGTTGCCCTGGGAACAGATGTTGTAGCTCGGACAGAGCTGGCAGGTGCAGGCTGCTTTCAGCCCTTCATACAGCTTCCACCGCTCCTGCTTGTTCATGGGCAGGAGCTGCTTCATGATCTCCTCGAACTTGTCCATACGATCACTCCCTTGTGTGAATGAAGGGAAGAGGGGTATATCAAACCATCCGGTGCGGAGAGGAGGTAAGAAGGGGTTAGGACGGTAAATAATAAGAGGGAGTTTATTATGGTTTCGGGACAGCTCAATGTAAAATAAAATTCTCTATGGTATACTATTAATAACTATAACCCCCTTTAATTATTGATCATGCCCCAGACGACCATCCAGCTGCAGTCAACGACACGGGCACGTCTTGAGGCCCTCAAAGTGCATCCCCGGGAGACCTACGATGAAGTGGTGAACCGTCTCCTTGATGCAGCAAATGACCCTGAACCACTCAGCGAGGAGACCCTCAGGAAAATTGAAGAAGGGATCAGGGATATCCGGAAGGGAAATACCCGGACACTTGATGAAATCGCATCGGAGCTCGGCATCTGAATGAGCTATACGGTAAGGTTCACGCCCGGTGCAGAGCATGTTTTCAGGAAACTTTCGAGGGAGGATGCCGTCTGGATCAAAGACGGGCTCGTTGCCCTGTCAGAAGAAGAGTTTCCCCGGACAAGGGTCAAAAAACTGAAAGGATCATATGATATCCCGCTCTATTCCTTTCGTATCGGCCACTACCGGCTCATTCTCGCGATTGAGGACCAGAACCTGGTAATTTTTGTCCTCGAGGCCGGTGACCGGAGCATGGTATACCGGAAACATTGAAAAAAATCTATCCCGGAAGATGAAAACTGAATCAATCACCGGATTCGGAAATTTTTGCAGTACCGGGCGCAAAAGAACTATCTTTCCAGGCGGAGAATCTATATGCGAAGTATGAATTTTCGTTTTTTGATTACAATGCGAGATATTTGCACGGGTATACGACGGAGGGAAATAGATGAAGACGCTCTCTTTTGAGGACCTTGAGCTCCCTGAATCTATCCGGAAAGCGGTCAGCGACCTAGGATTCGAGGAGCCGACCCCCATCCAGTCCCTGGCAATTCCCCTGATGCGGGACGGCAAAGATGTAATCGGGCAGGCCCATACTGGTACCGGGAAGACGGCCGCCTACGGGATCCCCCTCATCGAATCGGTGGACACGGCGGCAAAACGGCCGCAGGCGCTGGTGCTCTGCCCCACCCGTGAGCTGGCCATCCAGGTCTCCGAAGAACTGAGGAAGCTTGCGAAGTACCGGCGAGGCCTGGTGATTCTCCCGGTGTATGGCGGCCAGCCCATCGAGCGGCAGCTCCATGCGCTCAAAGCCGGGGTGCAGGTGGTGATCGCAACACCCGGGAGGCTGCTTGACCACCTCGACCGGCGATCGATCAACCTCCAGGGGGTTCGGGTCGTGGTTCTCGATGAGGCAGACGAGATGCTCGACATGGGGTTCCGGGACGACATCGAGGCCATCCTCAAAAAAGTGCCCGGGGACCGCCAAACGGTCCTCTTCTCGGCCACCATGCCCCAGCAGATCCTCGATCTCTCCACAAAGTACCTGCGGGACCCCCGGACCGTCCGGGTAATACACGACCAGCTCTCGGTACCAAAGATCGAGCAGTCCTACTTCGAGGTGCGGGAGTCCGGAAAGGTGGATGTCCTCTCGAACGTCATCGACCTGTACGACCCCCATCTCACGCTCATCTTCTGCAACACAAAACGGCGGGTGGACGAGCTCGTGAGCCACATCCAGGCCCGGGGCTACCTTGCCGAGGGACTGCACGGGGACATGAGCCAGTCCCAGCGGGAACGGGTGATGGGGAAGTTCCGGACCGGCGGAATCGATATCCTGGTGGCAACCGATGTAGCCGCCCGGGGAATCGACGTGGAGGATGTGGATATTGTCATCAACTATGACGTCCCCCAGGACCCGGAGTACTACATCCACCGGATCGGGAGGACGGGGAGGGCCGGGAAGGAAGGCCGGTCGTTCACCTTTGTCTCCGGCAAGGAGCTCTGGAAGCTCCGCGAGATCCAGCGGTACGCCAAGATCAGGATCGCCCAGCAGGCGGTACCGAAAGCCCACGAGATCTCCACCCGGCGGGCCGAACTCCTCACGGAGAAGGTGAGGAGGATCATCGAAGAGGGAAACCTTGCAGCATCCACCAAACGCGTGCAGCAGATGATGGGGGACGAGTATACCTCCCTTGACATCGCGGCTGCCCTGCTCCAGATCGTCTCGGGCGGGTCCCCGGGAGGACAAAAGTCAGACAAATGAGGGTCTGACGGGCCGGAAGGTGAAAAATAACCGGATATTTTTGAGGAATTAACCTTTTAGATTCAATAATTATTTATTCCTGAATTGTCCACGTATTCCCTGATAACCGGAGCGATTGGACGCGACGGGGGTGAAATGGCCGGATGATTACGGTGCTGCTTGTGCATGATAACAGCGAACTGATCGACCTCACCCGCTCCTACCTTGAGAAGGGCGGGGAGGTCCGCATCGATGCGGTCCCCTCCACCAAGCAGGCCCTTGAGGTTCTGAAGAACCGGACCTACGATGTCATCGTCTCCTACTACCAGCTTCCCGAGGTGAACGGCATCGAGTTTCTCCCCGAGATGAACGGGGTCGAACTCCTCAAATACCTCAAGTCCCACGGCAATTCCACCCCGGTGATCCTCTATACCCGCATCGGCCGCGACAGGATACTGCTCGAAGACTTAAACAGCGCCGGGGAAGTCAAGTTCCCGGCAGGTGGGGAGCCCCGGTCACCCCTGGTGGAGCTCCGGGAGATGGTCCACCAGGCCGTGCTCCGGAAGAAGGTGGAACGGGACCAGACCCTCCGGGCAGACCTCCTCTCTGCCATCCTCTCCCTCACCCCTGTCTGGATCTGCCAGATACGGGGAGGGGTCATGGAATGGGCAAACACCACCATGACCGCTGCCCTCGGCTACCCTGACGGAGGGCTTGCCGGAAAGAATGCAAACGCTCTCTTCTCTGACCGTGAATCGTTTGAGCGGGCATCCCGGGAGCTGACGCTCGGGGTTGACCGGAACGGCTGGGGGCATGCCGAAGCGGTGCTGAAGAAACAGGACGGGACCCCGGTCCACTGCCTCCTCTCGGTCCATGCCCTCGACTCCCGGGACCCGTCCCGCGGCCAGGTGATGGTCTGCGAGGATATCACCGGGAAGAAACGGCTGGAGGAGGCGGTAAAAGAGAGTGATATCCGGGTCCGGGAACTCCTCACCCATGCCACCAGCCTGATCATAAAACTGGATCTCGAGGGGACTATCACCTTCTTCAACAAGTTTGCCCAGGTGTTCTTCGGGTATTCTGAGCAGGAGATCCTTGGCAAGCACATTGTCGGCACCCTGATTGCAGCCGGTGATGCGACCGGCCGGGAGGTCACGAACTTTGTGAGCGACGTTGCCCTGAACGGAGAAGGGGTCGCCATCCGGATCAACGAGATGCGGCTCCGGGACGGCTCACCGGTCTGGGTGGCATGGACAGCAAAAGCCATCCGTGACGCGGAAGGCCATATCCAGGAAGTGGTCTGCATCGGGCACGATATCACCGACCATGCGAGCGCCGAGCGCCCCCGGATCAGCACCGCCATGTGGAAGGACAAGGTGATTGGCGGCACCGACATCCTGGATGAGGTCTTTGATGCCGTCTTTTCCATCTGCGTCGATATCTCGAGAGAAGGCAGGGAGGGCAAGAAGGTCGGCACCGCCTTCATCATCGGTGATGCTGAAAATGTGCTCACCAAGTCACGCCAGCTCATCCTGAACCCCTTCGCCGGTCACCGGGTGGAAGACCGGATGGTCACCAACCACGACATCAAGGAAAACATCAAGGAGCTGGCCCAGCTTGACGGGGCCTTCATCATCCGGGGGGACGGATTGATCGAGGCCGCCGCCCGCTATATCACCATCGATACCAGTGCGGTGGGGCTCCAGAAGGGGCTCGGGACCCGGCATTCTTCGGTTGCAGGGATCACCCAGGTGAGCAGGGCGATCGGCATTGTCGTATCCCAGAGCGGGGGGAAGATCTCCATCTTCCGGGATGGCCGGATGGTGCAGGAGATCTCCTGAACGCAACGGTAAATCCTTTTATCGGTGTATTGCCCTGTACTTCGATCCAGGATATTGCTCTGTACTCTGATCAGGTCTCTCCTCCGATATTTTTTACTAACCAGAGCAGCCTTCAATTTCCTGGTCAGGATATGGCGCAGGGAAAAACTTGTGAGATTCCTGACTATCGTATTATGGGGGACGCCACAGCGGCGGGGGTGAGCCGGAGGCGAGACCCCCAGGAGCGTCTTCAGGGATTATCTCCTTTTTTAACGATAGGTAAATACCGTGTATACAGAAATCACCCAACCTGGGAACCCTCAAAAAACACTCCCCCCTGGCCCGGAAAAACCCTGCAACCCCCTGATAATTCCGAACATTCTTTTTCCGGCCGGGTGCATGGATGACTATGGGTGACGGATCTCCCGGCCCTGACCAGGGCACAGGGCTTGCCCGGTCACTCGGCCTCGTTGAAGTCACGCTCTCAGGCATTGGTATCATCCTTGGAGCCGGCATCTATGCCCTGATCGGCACCGCTGCGGCAGGGGCAGGAAACGCAGTCTGGCTCTCTTTTGCCATTTCAGCAGTGGTCGCTTTGTTTACCGCACTCAGCTATGCGGAGCTCTCCTCCATGTTCCCGAAGGCCGGGGCAGAGTATGAGTATACCGGAGCTGCTATCGGTGAGTTTGTTGCCTTCGTGGTCGGGTGGCTGATTATTTTCTCAGGGATGGTGGGGGCAGCTGCGGTGGCGCTTGGCTTCGGCGGATACTTCGGAAGCCTGGTCAGCATCCCCCGTGTTTTTTCGGCAGCACTCCTAATCGGGGTGCTCACCGTCATCCTCCTTGCCGGGATACGGGAGAGTGCGCTCGTGGCCGGCCTGTTCACCCTCATCGAAGGTGGCGGACTTGTCCTGGTGATCATTGCCGGCCTGCCCTATCTCGGGAGTGTTGATTACTTCGAAATGCCGCTTGGTATGACAGGCGTCTTTTCCGCCGCGGCGCTTGTCTTTTTTGCTTACATGGGCTTTGAAGAGATGGTCAAGTTCTCAGAAGAGACCACCACGCCGGAGCGCACCGTGCCAAAGGCACTCATGATCGCACTCGTCATCTGCACCGTCCTCTATATTTTGGTCTGTATTTCGGCAGTCAGCGTGGTGGGATGGGAGGTGCTCGCGTCATCTGATGCACCGTTTGCAGACGTGGCGACCGCAGCGTGGGGTGAAGGAGCTGCCAGAGTTCTCTCCGTCATCGCCCTCTTTGCCACCGCAAACACCGTCCTCCTCATGCTCCTTGCCTCATCGAGAATCAGCTATGGCATGGCCCGGTCAGGAACACTTCCCCGGCCACTCTCGCTGGTGCACCGGACCCGGAAAACTCCCTGGATAGCAGTATTAGTTGTTGCCGCCGGCGCCCTCCTCTTCCTCTCTGCCGGAGATATCGGGCTGGTAGCCAATGTCACCAACTTCACCCTGTTCCTGACGTTCATCGTAGTGAATCTCTCGGTCATCATGCTCAGGATCCGGGATCCGGACCGGGTCCGTCCGTTCCGGGTTCCCGGAACAATCGGGGTCCTTCCCATTCTTCCCCTCTGCGGTATCGTCTCCTGCCTCTTCCTCCTCGGCCAGTTAACCCCTGAGGTGATGGCGATTGGCGCCGTTCTCACCATTGTAGGGGGCATCGCAGCCTTATTTGCCGGAAGGAGAATACGTCAGGAGGAGCCGTAAGGGGTATTGGTGCGGAGGCAGGAAGCAAGAGAACGCATGAGACCGGGGAGATCGCCGGACTCTTTCCAGTCAGACATGATGAGCTCGGCAAGCGATCCCTCTTCGATCCGCCTCTTCACAACCGGAAGAAAGAACCGTTCATCCGCCGTTGCGTGCCGTTCCGCTGTCCGGAGGAGCCGGAGGAGTTCCGGCCGGAACGGGGCAGACCCCCGCCGGAGCGCCTGTTCGGTCAGCTCAAGGAGACAGCGGCGGTCGGATTCGAGGAAGGAGAGATCTGCCCGGAGCAGCGCCCGGATAAAAGCACAGAGGGCCATATCGGAGCGGGCACACTCCTGCTCATCCATGACCTTGAGCTCAACGCAGGGGCGGGAGAAGCGGATGATGACCCCATAGGATGCGATCCATTCCTGGCAGAGAGACGGTTCACCCATCTCCCGGAGTGCCCGGTACATCTCTTCAAGCCACGAGAGATACTGCGCCCGGGAAACGAGGGGTTCCGGGACAATACCGTGGCAGATGGACGGGATCTGCCGCTGGTTTTCCCGGTAGAAGAGGAGCCGGCTGTCCATGCTCCCTGAAGGCACCCCTTCAACGAACGGTGATGCGGCGCTCACCGCCGCGAGGTAGGGGAGGAGGGACCGGAGGGTATTGAAGGTTCCGACCATGCTCTCCTCGCCGTCGTAACTCAGGTTGACCTGGAGCGACTGGATATTGAGCCAGCCGTGCTGGGAGAGCCCGAAGATCCGGTCATAGGCATCATAGTACTCCTGTTCATCGCTGTCCCATACCGCAGTCTGGGACAGGCGGAGTGAGGGGTGCATGCCAAGCCCGAGCAGGCAGTACCGGTATCCGAAACGACGGAAGAACCATCTGGTTCCGTCCGTAACCATCCCCTCGAGCTCCCGGATTGTCTCTGCAGGATGATCCGGGACAAATTCAATGACCGTCTTCTGGAGCTCCTTGGTGAGGGTCACCCTCCCGCATGATGCTTCTGAAGAACCCGGGCCGGACAGTTCACCGAGGATACGATCGGATTCAGCCCGGGGTTGCAGCGAGCGGTTGTTGATGGAATACTCGTGTTCTGTACCGATCAGCATAACCGAATCCTGAAAAATGTGACAGCGTCACGGATCTCAAGCCCTGGTCTCCTGGCGACCATCCCGGATTCACAGGGGAAAAGGAACACCCTCAGACCATCACGATGAACGTTCCGGAAGAGAATACATTCGTGGTGCTGTCTCCCCCTCCTCAGCAAGGACCACGGAGAAATGCAGGAATCTCCTGCCAACCGATCACGGCTCCAGGAGATGGGTGATGATCTTCTCATACACGTCCGGGTAGCATTCGTCCTCCCCGCCTTCGAGGGATGGGTTGTCATTCACCTCAATCACGTAGCAGTCACCGTTGCTGGTCTTCAGATCCACCCCGTAGAGCCCCTTCCCGATGGCCCGTGAGGCCTCGATACCCATCCGGATAACCTGCGGTGGCGCCTGGTTTTCCGGGATACTCTCCACCGTGCAGTAGACCACGTGCCCGTTGACCGAGGCCTGGATCTTGAAGGTCGCGTCCGGGATGGTATACTTGCAGACATACAGGAGCTCACCATCAAGCGTCCCGACACGCCAGTCGTACCTGCTCTCCACGAACTGCTGCACCACGATCCAGTCCGAGAGGCGGATGAACCGGCGGGCAACCTGCATGAATTCAGCAGGATCAGCCACCTTCTCCACCCGCAGGGAAAACGAGGTGGACGGCTCCTTGAGGATGAGCGGGGAGCCGATCTCCTCAAAAATCTCCCTGACCCGTGCCATGGTCAGATCCCGCTTCGAGAGAAACAGGGTCCGGGGCAGGCTTACCCCGCTCCTGAGAAGATGGGAATACATGTTGATCTTGTCAGAACAGATCTGTATCGAGGAGGGATCATCGATGACCGGGATCCCGTGCGATTCGGCCATCCGGGACGCAACGTAGGTGACGTTCAGGGGATCGGTCCGTGCCCGGATGAACAGTGCATCCAAGGCCGGAATTTTCCTGATATCAGTCGGGAAAAGGAATTCTGCCGAATGCCCCAGCCCCTCGGCCACGTCCCGGCAGTGGATCAGGGCATTGAGCTGCTCGGCACTGGAGAGGGTTTTCCGGTCAACGAAGATCCCCAGCCTGCTCATAGGAACTCCTGGTGCGCAAGATATGCCCGGAGCAGGGACTTCTCGCCAGGGGTGAGTGCGGAGTACCGGGCCGGGGCAAGCGATGAGAGCCGGTACGTTCCATCCGATTTGATAAATATCATCGAAACAAGAGGGATGCGGAATTCCCGGTAAATCAGTTCTGAATAATCCCCGACCTCCTGTTCGTGCCCGGGACATTTCCCAAAGATTGCATGAGCCGTCACCAGGGTTGCGTTCTCATCGAGCGGCTGGAAGCAGAAGGGATATTTCCCGCTGTTGGTGATGTGCCGGATCACCTCTTTTGCGGCATCCATGGTTCGGACAACGGAAAATTCAGATGAACAGGAGAAATAATTGAGGCCGTAGAAAACAGCCGGGATCCTGCCGCACGACTGGGAAATGAGGCACTCGGCGACCGGAACCCCGGTACGGGAAGCCCGCTCGAGGCAGACCGGGACCACGTAGGCATCGAGCACTGACCTGCTGTCCGGGGCAACAGGCTCGCTGTTCAGTTCCCGTGAGAGGATGAGGTAGTAGGGCTCGGTCTTGTAGCTGTAATTTTCGCTGATCACATGGGTGCAGCCATCCCGCCGGAGAAGGTAGGTCATGCCACTTCTCAGCCGGGGGGATTGGGAACAGGTCAACATGGCAGATCCCCTGCCGATCGCATACCTACAGACCGGTGTCGCTGAAGGGGGGACATGACCCGGAAAGGAGAGGCAGTCATCCGTTGGTCAGCACACTCCAGCGATTGTGCCGTACGAAAAAAAGAAAATCTTCCTGCAGGTCAAGGAACAGGCAGATGGTGATAACCGGACAGAAAAGAGTTCTGTTTTCCGAATAACTCGGGACTTTCATGCAAGACCACAGGCCGCAGGTGCGGCTTTCAGATAACGCTCGCTATAGCTATGATTTACCAGGTACTAGATAAATCTGGCTGTCGGAAGGCTGCCATTCCCCCTCAAATTCCGGTTCGCAGAGGGGATTATTCCCTTGCTGCCGCACGATCGGAAAGGACAATCTCTAATACCGCTGAGATCAGGGATCGTTTCATGAACCGAATCATCCAGGCCTTCATCATTACCCTGGTCACGATGACCCTGATAATTCCCGTGGAGGCCCACGTGCCCGGTATCACCGGGGGGCAGGTCACCGAAGTCCCTGATGCCGCCAAGTCATATGCCTGGTACGGTACGCTTGACGATACAGACGAGGCAGATTTGTACCTGATGACGCTCGTAAAAGGAGGGGAGATCAGGCTTTCGCTCTCCACGCCCGACCCGGGAGCATCCCCGGACCTTGCATTGCTTGGCCCGGGGATCAGTGAGGGGGATGCCCTTCCTGGGTTTATTGAGATTCCGGAGGGATACGGGAGTATCATCATACCGGTGGATCAGACAGCCTCCGCATCCTATGAACCCTTCACGCCCATGGCCCTGTACGAGCGGGCCGCATACGCTCGTGCCGCACCGGAATCAGGGGAATACCAGGTGGTGGTATTCGGGAATACCGGCCGCTATGTCCTTGCAACCGGGTATCTCGAAGAATTCTCCATTGCCGAATGGGTGATGGTGCCCGTCCAGGTGCTCTCCATAAGAATCTGGCAGGGACAGCCCCTGGCCCTCGTTCTCCTCCCTATTCTTGGATCGGTACTCCTGGGGATGTACTGGTTCTCGAAAAAGGTAGCTCCTGCCCGCTCCACCCCCGGAGCATGGCTGCTGGCCATCGCCGGGTTTGCCTATATCGGGAGCGGACTGCTGGTTCTTGCGCAAATGGTGGCAGCCGGCCTTGTGACCGGGCCGGTCGCATCGATGGCAGTAACCGTATTTTTTGCGGCCATCCCCATCCTCCTCGGGATCCTGATGGTAAGGAAAGCCCTCTCCCTGCCACCCGACAGGTCATGGAGGGACCGGGGACTCATCATCCTGTATGGCATCCTCGGTTTTGTCTTCTGGGCCGGAGCCGTTATCGGGCCGGTACTGACCATTGCTGCAGCGTTCATACCGGCGGGAGGGGTGAACAGCGGGCAGGAACCGCTGACTGAGGAAGGATGAGCGATCAGGGTCTGGTGTCTGGAGTGCGATGATAAACTATATCACCGGAAGCCGGTACATACTCAACGTGCGGGGATAGCTATGGAAGGGGGACCTGTTCTCGAACTCACCGATACTACCTGGGAAAAGTCCGTGGATACGTCCGCCTTAATGGTGCTGGTGATGTTCTACAGCCCGACCTGCCCTCATTGCAGGACCATGGAGCCCTATTTCCGGGAGTATGCACAGGAGTTTTCCGGAGTCGTCTCCTTTGCCCGGCTCGATATCACGGTCAGCCAGTGGACAGCTGAACGGTTCGGTGTCCGGAGCACTCCCACCTTCAAGATCTTCTGTAACGGGAAGCCGTTCCAGGAGATGGTGGGAGCAGTCTACCCTGCCCTCCTGAAGCGCATGGTGAATGAGGTTATCACCTCCGGTTCAGAATGTATAAGGAATTCGACGGAAATTAATTACGATATCACTGGATACGGATAGGCAAATAAAGTTAAATATTGAACCAGCAGAATCCATTCAACTGATATCTGCTCAGTAGGTAAGGTGGCATCATGCAACAAAAGTCATCCGTACTATTCGCAGCACTGATTATAGCCGTGTGTATGATGGGAGTCGTATTCCCGGTTACTGCAGTGGTAGCAAACGGCCCTGACCTTACAGGAATCTCGGTCAGCGGGCCGGCAACAGGAGTGGCAGGCAAAAGCGTCTCTCTCTCAGCAACGGTCAGGAATACCGGAACGGCCAGCATAGGATCTTCCTACGTTTATTTCTATCTCTCCAAAGAAACCAGCATAACCTCTAGCGATGTGTATCTCGGCAAGGTGTATCTCAGTTCTCTGTCACCGGGCAGCCAGAAAACTGTAATGATGAGCGCCATGGTTCCCTTGTCAACACCGCAGGGATCGTATTATTATGGGGCTATCGCTGATGGATCGAAGGTGATTTCTGAGACGAATGAAGGGAACAACGCCATATGCAGTGCAGCTGTGGTCCAGGTATCGGAACCACCCAAACCAGATCTTGTCATAACATCCGTGGGTTCTCCCTCTGCTGGTATTCCGGGCAAGAGTGTAGCACTGAATGCATCAGTGAAAAATCCCGGTTCGGTTTCAGCATCTTATTTCTATGTCGCTTTCTATCTGTCAAAGGACCTGACCATCGATTCGAGGGATGTTTCCCTGAATAAGGTATATGTCTCATCACTTTATGCAGGAAGTTCCAAGACTGTTTCACTGACCACAACCATTCCATCCGGGACCACTGAAGGATCTTACTACATCTGTGCTCTTGCTGACGGGACGAACAGGATTTCTGAACAGGATGAGTCAAATAACGCCCGGACCAGTGGTATCCTGACGGTTCAGGGAGGAACGGTTATCCCACCTCCGACAACTGTATCTCCTAAACCAGACCTCATTATTACCGGAGTGACTGCTCCATCAACCGGATCTGCGGGAAGCAGCATATCAGTCTCGGCTTCCGTAAAGAATGCAGGGAGTGCCTCTGCAACATACTCTTATCTTCACTTCTACCTTTCTCCTGACAGCATTCCCGATTCCGGGGATATCTATCTCGGCCAGTCATACGTCTCATCGCTTCTCCCCGGGTATTCAAAATCCGTCTCAAGTACAGTAACGATTCCTGCAACAGCCAGTGAAGGATCCTATTATGTATGTGCACGTGCAGACGCCACGTCTCTCGTATCCGAAAGCAATGAAAGCAACAATGCGGGATCCATCCCAGGGACGATTTCTATCACCGTGGCACCCGCAGGAACCTTTACCGAGCAGGTCGAGGCGGCAATCGTCAAGTACACCAACCAGGAACGGAGCAACACAGGACAACCTGCCCTGACCCGCAGTCCCATACTCTCGGCTCTTGCCCGGTCCCACAGCCAGGATATGATGGCGAGAAATTTCTGGGGTCATATTAATCCTGATGGGCTTGATCCTTTTGAGAGGATGAACGCTGGCGGGTATTTGTACTGGTGCGCAGCAGAAAACATCGGATATACTTCCTCCTTTATCCCGAGCAGCAATCCCGATGAAGTCGGTCGCTATTTTGTCCAGGAGATGTGGATGAAGAGTACCGGTCACCGGGCGAATATTCTCAATTCCTGTGTCACGGAGATTGGTGTAGGTATAGCCTATGAACCGGACCGGAGCGCAAGCCCTTACGGGGTCATTGCCACTCAGGACTTTGGCAAACCCCGCTAATCTTTTTCCATATTTCCGGTAAATATTTATCATGAGCGGTTCAATTTTGTTGTTATTATAATGACAACAGCCATCATACCGTTCAGGAGGTTCTGTATGCTCCTCCTTGTGGTATCCCTGATTGGCGGCAGTACCATGGCTGCCAGTCCCCGGTATCTTTCCGGCACACCGGATATCCGGGCAGCGGTCGATGGCCGGAATGAATTTATTGCGGGAGAGGAGGTGGATCTCTTCCTTGTCCTTGAAAATCAGGGGAGCGATGCGGTAAAGATCCTCCAGGGGGGAGGCAGTTCAGATCTTCCCAGCACTGCCCTGATGGTGTCCGCTGAGCTCAGGGCGGGCGATGCACCGCTGGTAGTCCGGGCAGACCCGCAGATGGTGGGGACCCTGCAGGCCGGGGAAGCTGTACGCGTCCCTTTCAGAATAAAGGTGATGAACAATGCCACCGGCGGGGAATACCTGGTTCCGCTCGACCTCCGCTACACCCGTATAACATCTGAGGAGGTCATCGGATCAGAGAGTGTCATCTTCCGTTATGCGGAAGAATCAGAAACCCTCCCCGTCCCCGTCAGGGTTAAAGATGTCGTATCCCTTGATGTGCCCGAAGTACAGGCCCTCGGTCTGGCAGCCGGGGGCGAAGGATACCTGGTCCTTTCCATTCACAACACCGGGTCCCTGGCAGGAAAGAAGGCCATTGCCCGGATCTTCCGGGGTAATCAGAGCCCGGTACTCCCGGTGACCGGGAGCGTCTATCTTGGGGACTTTCCTCCCGGGACAATCCAGGAGTCCCGGTTCAGGGTGATGGTGGACGAGACAGCGGATGAGAAGACCTACCCGATGGTTGTCGCGGTGGAGTACGAAGGCCCTTCCGGCGAACGCCTGTTCTCACGGAATGTTACCATCGGGGTTCCCGTTGCCGGCAAGACAGAATTCTCGGTGTCCGATGGAAATTATACCATGTATCGCGGAACCCGCCGGATCATTGAGGTAACCTATGAAAACAGCGGTGCAGTGCCGGTCTATTCTGCCCAGGCCCGGATACGTACCGATGAACCGTTCACGTCCAGGAATGACCGGTCATCCCTCGGCGATCTCGCCCCGGGGGAACAGGCAGTCGCCCGTCTTGAGATCGGAGTCGACAAATCAGCGACGGTCAAGAAATACGGCCTTGATACCGAGATACGGTACCGCGATGCCCTGAACCAGAGCAGGATATCGGACCCGATCCGGATTACCATTGAGGTACAGGAGCGGCCGGTACTGCAGCGGGTCCTCTATAACCCTGTCCTGATGAGCATCATCATTGCGATCGTTCTCGGTTCGGTCTACTACCTCAAGTTCCACCGGAACAACGGACCGCGGAAACCCGATGAGGGGACAGGGTAATTCCTTTCCTAAAAGGATTTTTCCCCCGGAGGGGAACCAGGTGGCTACCGGTGAGCCGGTTCCCAAACATCCATACCCTCTTTCCAGGTAGTTACAGTTATCAACCTGCAAGGGGGAAGCGGCGGTCATCATATCCCCCCGGATGTGCCACGGTTACCCGGCGTGTATATACCCTGTGAAAGAGAGTATCCTCCATGCACCGGATCATTGACTGGAACGAGCTGTGGAAAGCGATCCATGTCAGCTCGCCCGGACGCACCCGGAAGGACCGGGACCCTGCCGCTGTATGGGACAAGAAGGCTGCCGCCTACCAGTGTATCACCCGCGATGAACATGCGGCAACGGATCGGGATATCAGGTTCATCGAGGTGCAGCCGGGAGACACCGTGCTCGACATGGGCGCCGGGACCGGGAGGCTGGCGGTCCCCCTGGCCGGGCGGGTCGCCCACGTGACCGCACTCGACCCTTCGGGAGGCATGCTCGGCATTCTCCGTGAGCGGATGGAGAAGGCGGGGCGCCGCAACTACTCCTGTGTCCAGATGCGGTGGGAGGACGTGGAGGTCGGGCGGGACATTAAGCCACACGACGTGGTCATCGCTGCATTCTCCCTGGGATTTTATGATCTTGGTGCCGCCCTTGCAAAGCTCGACCAGGCAGCGAAGCGGGCAGTCTACCTCTTCTGGCATGCCGGCGAGTGGCGGGGTCCGGAAGAGATGGAGCTCTACCGTGCGGTGTTCGGGGAACAGGGGGCACTCCAGAAAGGATACCCGGACTACATCTACCCGCTCAACATCCTCCACGATGCAGGCATCTACGCACAGGTCAGCATCTACGAGGCCCTCTGGGACTCTTCCTACGAGTCTGTCGAAGAAGCAGTCCAGAGCTGGGTGACCATGCACCATCCTGATATCGAAGATCTCTTGCCGGTCAGGGAGTTTTTCGCCCGGGTGCTCCGACCTGATGGGTCAGGCAGGCTGGTGCATTCTGCCGTGCGGCCAACGGCGGTGGTGTGGTGGGTGAAGGGGTGAGGGTCGGGAAAAGACAGGCCCCCTGCTCCCACCTGGAACCAGTGGCTGCGGTCATTTCGAACGGCACCCCTCTCTCGGTTTATCAGTAACCTCCGACAGGGGACACACAGGGAACTGACGTGGGATGAATAAAAATCCCGAACGGTCCGGCAGCACGAGTTCCACCGTCGTCGTCTTACGGGTCGGGTAATCAGAAAGGACCAGGGAGATATCTGAAGGTATTAATCTGTTGATAATGATAAAGGAATACAGGTAATTTGCTGGTAGGAAAAGCGGTGCCTGCCGGGTAATCATGAACGATGAAGTTAATCGGCTGTTCTCCTGCCTCAAAAGACTCCTTGACAGCTGTGCCGATCAGGATATTTATAACAATGCGCCGTTCTCTGCTGCCGATCCGGAGGGATATCATGCAGCTCTTGACGGCATCAGGAATTGCACGGGATATATCCGGGCCTCCGGTATCACCCGGGACCAGCTGACCAGCATCCTGTCCGCCGTGGAACCGTCAGATCCGGTTTCGACGGAGCAGATTATTCGTCCCGGAGTTCTCATCCCTTTGATTCTTGCAGAATTCTCATGTGAACAGGAAAACCTGATCTCCTCTGCCTGCAGGGAATGGGGCCTCGCCCTTGACCCTGCAACGCCGGAAGATACGGCCATGATGATACGATCCGTTATCGTTCCCCTCTCACTTGCAGACCTGCTCTCTCCGACTGTGACCCGTATGCAGCGGTTCCCGGCAATCCTGGCTCTGGAGGAGGGAGGAAAAATCCCTCTCCCCGGGACGGTACCCTCCTTTGAGGCAGATGACAGGATCCTTATCGTCCTGTCCGATGACCCGGCGCTTTTTTCCGGGCAGCTCGATCCCGCGATATTCCGTTTCCTTGTCAGGAGAGGGATCCTCCCTGTCCCGTTCTTTCCGGATCTTCTCCTCCAGGCCCTGGGGGATATCGGAGTTATCAGAGGAGGAGGGCCATCCGTCCTCGACAGGGTTTTCCCGGCGGATATCCCTCCCGTGGCAAATCTTTTCAGAGCCGGGCAGGCTCTCTCCCCGGATTGGGGTACGGTCAGTGATGTCAGGGATCTGTTCAGGGTGGCCCTTGGGGAGGGTGTGGCCGGAGAAGATACCGGTTTTTCCGACCTGGAACGGCTCTCGGGCCATGTCCTGGCAGGTCTGGCAACTGCCGCACAGGGCCGGGGGGATATCTGCCAAATCCTCGATTTTATCCGGTCTGTAGGAGCGAGACCATCAGGGAGGACAGAGCCGGGAACCGGAGATGCCAGGAACCTCGAAAAGGTCATGCAGGAGCATGAACAGCTGATCCGGGTAATTACCGGGGACTATTCATGGAGGGCTGTCCCGCTGCACAGGGATTCCTGCACCTTCAGGCCACTCGTTGATCTCTGGCCGGACCGTCACCTCATCTTGTATGATCCTGCCGAACTCGCGTACCGGAGTCATGACGGTTCACGGGCCCTTCTCATGGAGGCTTTCTATTCCCGGATGTTCGGGATCGATACCCGGGGCTGTGATCTCCCGGACAGCACCTGGTCTCCCCGGCTTATCAGGGTTCTTGATATACGCCGGGCGTTCCGGAAGGGATCTGCAGTCCACCCGGGAGCCTTCCGGTGGTTCAGCCGGTTCTGCCGCGAGGAATATTCCCTGGTCAACCGGTGTGCGGACCGGTCCCGCATCAGCCGGCTCCCCCTCCCGGACCAGTTCCTTGAAGCGGTGTGCTATGAAGCCCGGACGGGTGAGCCGGCCGTGCACATCAGGGATCAGGCGGTCCGGTATGCTCTCGACGTAACATCGGACGCAAGAAAGGAGATGGTGACCGCCACGGATGAAGAGTGCACCCTGATCGTCACGGAGAAGATATGGCCGGTATTTGAGCAGGTCTGTCTCTGCGCTCACGGGCATGGAGTAACAGGGACCGTCCTGGCCGCCGAAACAGGAAAAGGGAAGGAACTTGCCTTCACTCCCCGCGGAACGGTGATGCGCGAGGATGCTTCAGCCCAGAGCCCTGTACAGCCATCTGCACCGCTTACCGGGCGGACAATTACCGGTACCGGTGACAACCTGTTTGAGGACGGTGGGGTTTCCATCCCCCAGGGATCAGCCGGGACACGGGTGCAGGCAGATGACAGCAGGGGCAACCGCTCACGGGTACCCGGCAGCGGCGGAGGTCATGCTCCCTCGCCGGGCCAAGGTACTCCGGGTCCAGGAGCCCTCATGTCCGGGATTTCATTCACAGCAGATTCCCTGATGGACGCCTGCACCAGGAGCAGGGACCTGCTGGATACCCTGGCGCCCTCACCCGGCCGGAACCAGGGCGGTCCACCGGCCGATACCCCTCCGGACGATCCCGGGGAGACAGCTTCAGCCCTATCTTTGTTGTCCCGGACGATCGATGATCTGGCAGGAACCCTTGAGCAGCAGCTTCACAAACTCAGGGATACATCAGGCCCCGACCAGGGTCCGGGTGTTCCCGATCACCAGAGGGAAGAACTCGATGGACTGCTGAAGGTCTCAGAGAAGGTCAGGAACATTGCGAGGGACTATAAAGAAGCGGTGGGGGATCTCGGCCACCAGATCAGGGCTCCCGGTCCCGGACAGGACACTATAAGACAAGTTACCGGGATAACCAGAAAAGTCCTTAGGGATCTCCAGGCAGCAGGTGCAGAATTCATGCGGCTTTCAGGGGCTTCCTCGATCTTCAGGGAAGATATGAAATTACCGGTGCTCCGTTTGCCCGACGCCGATAACCAGCCCGGCTCTGAAAAAGGCACCCGTCCCAGGGGAAATCTGGAGCCCGGATTCAGCGGCGATACCGCTTGCACACCGGAAATATGGGAGAACTTCTCCTATTACGATGCAACCTTCGATGAAAGCCCCGTGAAAGAGCCGGAAGGATATTCCCCCTTCGGTTCCCCGCAGGGTGTAACCATGCCGCAGAGGTTTGACCAGGGCGAGCAGGCCCTCTCCCGAGAGGCAGAGCTGTACCTCAGCACCCTGAAGCAACGGACGAGGAGCGACTGGGAGACCATGGATGAGAAAGCAGAACGGATCCGCAGGATTGCCCTGTTCGAATCCCATGCGGTCGGTGGTGATGACTACGCGATCTACCAGCGGTTTTACCAGCCGGTTGCCGGCCTTATTTTGGTTGCACGCAAGAACATCCAGCAGGCGCTCCAGAAGAGCAGGGCGAACCGTGACCTGAACGAACTGATCAGCGGCGATGATATCGATGAGGAGAACCTTGCCGCGGTCAAGACGACCATGCGGATCTTCCGTGACAGGGGGAGGGAACCCGACCGGACGCGGTGGTGCCTCTCGCTCCTCGTCGATGCAAGCAGCAGCATGCACGATGAGACGGTCGCAAAAAAACTGCAGGCCGCGATCCAGGCCGCGATCCTTTTCGGTGAGGCGGTCAACCATATCAAAGGGATCCGGTTCGAGATCGCCGCATTTTCTGATACCGAATACATCCCGCTGAAACGATACCAGGACGACTGGAATGTCCACCAGGGATGTTACCTGATCCGGGAAGTCGTCCGTGCCAACGGGGGGACCAATGACGTGGGCGCGGTGAGCAGTGCCCTGGACCGGATGAACCGTCTTCCCATGGCAGCGGGTGCAAACCGGATGATCTTTGTGATATCGGACGGACAGTCAGGTGTTGGCGGGAGGGAACAGATGCGGTTGATACTCAGAACAAACAGGAATACGAGGATATTCGGCTGGGGGATCGGACCGGACATGGAAAAGATAGCGGAAACCTACCTGCCGTACGGGACATGGGTCCCAGACATCGCCGAACTGCCACAGTCACTGGGAGAAGTGCTCAGGAGGGAACTCGGACGGCCGGCAATGGCCGGCTGGAGAGAGAGCCGTTCTGAAGATGCCCGTAAACAGCCGCATGGATCTCCTGGGGAGGGCGTATGCACGAACTGAGCAGTCTCGGATCCCTGAAGGTTACGGCATGGCGGTCCGGGTTTCGGGTACAAATTGCAGCATCTCTCGCCATAGGAGATATCCAGGTCCCGGTCCCCCAGGAACCCCGTCTCCTCCTTGTCTCCGAAAATATTGCGTACCTGCAGCAGATGTGGGATTCCCTCAGGATGCCTTCCCGGAACAACCTCCTGGTGACCGGTGAATCAGGATCCGGGAAGACCACCCTTATCCGGTACCTGGGGGAGATATACCGGCAGGCACTGCTGAAGGCTGCCACCGATTACCATGACCGTCCTGCTGCGGTGCATGCCACCTCGAGGGCAAAGTCATTCCAGACCAGGATCCTCACCTTCCATGAAAATCTCCGGAGGTCCGACATCACCGAACGGCGGCACTATGGTGAGATGGGCGAAGAGAAGACCGGGTGGACCATGAGCGATGTCATGGACGGGATGGTTGCCGGAGACTGGAACATCCTTTCAGAGATAAACCGGACAGGAGAGGACGTGCAGGCAGAGTTCAACGAACCGCTCGAAAACAAGTCAAAAAGTCTTCACCAGAAGGTGATACGGGGACACCCTGACAGCCGCTTTATCGCCACGGTAAATCCGGTCAAGAGTGAGGGGAGGGGGATCTATGAAGGGCGGGTGATGAGCGGGGAGTTCATCAACCGGTTCACCAACAAGGTCCACCTCCGTTTCCTCTCCCCGGACCAGGAGTTCGAGGTGCTGAAAAGCTACGGGCCCGGGGTGGGCGACGAGGTCATCGACCGAATCATCGCAATTGCCACCGATATCCGCAGGGACTATGCAGAGGAGCACGGGGTCCTCCCCTTCCCGGTGACAACCCGTGCCCTGATCCGGATGGTCCGGCACCTCGACCGCTTCCCTGCTGACGCAGCGTTCCTCCGTTCCCTCTTCTGGCGCAAGGCATACTGGCTCGATGACCATATCCACCCACCGATAGCCCGGAAACTTGTCGGTGATCTCCTCGACCTCCATGATATTATGGACCGGGAGCACCTGCACCGTGAGCGTTCATCAATTGTCACGGTCGGAAATGCAGATCATTCATATCTCAGGATTGGAACGGTCTCACATCCCCTTGGCCCCGGAGGACCGTACGTCCCGGATACCGTTATCGAGGAGGTCCAGCAGAACCTTGCTGACCTGGAATGGATCCTGAAAGACATAGCACTCGGGGAAAACATCCTGCTTATCGGGGAGGCAGGGGTTGGGAAGAACAAACTTGAGAGCTACCTTGCGCACCTCCTGAACCACAACCTCCTTGTGATCGGGATGAGTGGAGAGACGCGGGTATCCGACCTCCTCACCTACCGGAGTTTTGGGGAAGAAGAGGCAGGGAGAACCGGTGACACCGCAACGCTTGGCCTCCGGGCGTTGACGGATCCCCTGCATGAGTGGATCGTCGTTCTCGATGAGGCAAACAAGGCTCACCCCGGGGTGCTGGTCTCCTTCAATGACCTGCTCCAGGACCGCCTCGTCAGGTCTCCTGGTGGAAAGGTGGTCCCGGTCCGGTCATCCATCTTTGTGAACATCAACCCGAACCGGCCTCCCTACGAGGTGAATGATTTCTCCTTCGAGTTCATGGACCGGTTCTCCATCCATACCATCCTCCATCTTCCGGTTGACCAGGCGGCAGATGTGCTGAGGAAGAAGTATCCAGAGGCGGATACGGACTTTATCAACGACGTTGTCAGGGGATATTATTGTCTCCATCCCCTGTACAGCACGGGCATCCTCTTCGAGCCGGTTACGATGCGGAACGAGGAGGCGGCAATCGAACGGGGGCTCCAGCATCCCGGCAGGGCATGCAACCTGATCGATCTCCTTACATCATGCTACGGGCCAAAGGACGGCCGTGAGCTGCATGCAATCAGGGGAACCCTCCAGGCGGCGGGCTTTGACCGGAATGTGCTGGCGGCAGCCGGTGCACTGGAGCAGTACCGGACCGGGTGGGAAGAGGACAAGGGTAATGAGAAAAAGGCAGTTGCCCTTGCAGAAACCTACCGGGCGATCGATAAACCTGCCGCAGCACGCGAGGTCCTCCGTGAGATGCTTGGTAAAAATCCTGGCAGGGACTGGATTTATCACCTGATGAATGCCGCAATTTTCCTTGACAGCAGCCAGGCAGACAAAGCGGAGCTGGAGGTCAGGAACGGGTTCTCCGAAGGAACGATACTGGCCATGGAAAATGGTGAGCAGTACGCAATCCTGCAGAGTGACATCAGGAATTCTGCCGGCACTCCTGCGGTCTCCCTCGAGGCAAAGAATACCCGTACCGGCAATAGTGCCCTGATCATGAGCCTTCCGGACAGCCCTGCACCCTCCCTCCGCCGCATGGCCGGGGAATATTCCCTCATCCTCTCAGACCGGAAGTACGGACTGGCCATCTACGAACGGCTCCGGCCAGCGGGAGGGGAGGAAGCCGTGATTACCACGATGTATCGAGAGATGAAGGGTTTCCCGGCAGTTTCTTCCCGGCTGAGCGACCTTGTCCGGGAACTGGTGCACCTGAGCGGGATACTGAAGGGATTCCGAACGCAGGCCTGCCGTCTTCCCTCACCTCCCTGGACCGGACCCGATCTGGAAAACGGCAGTCTGTTCAGGGAGCTGGTGGACGGTGAAGAGAGCATCCGTCTTGGTGTGGAGGGGGATACCGGGTGGGCCATCGAGCTGACCAGCCGGGGAGATACCATCGGGAGAACCGGGTGGGATCCTGCAACCAGGGAATTTTTTCTGTTCTGCCGGGACAGGGGAAATTTCCGGCTGCCGGTACGGGAAGATCCGTTCATCGGTCTTACCTTCCACCCGCCTTCGAAGAACCTCTCTCTCATCGTCTCGGATGAACTTGCCGAAGTTCTCGGTGAGGATATTGGTTGTGGAGGTGCAGGGGATGACGGATTACGAATAACCGTATACTCTCCGCAAGCATACCAATCCCGCATACTCGCCCCTCTTCTCGATGTGGTATATCCACGGTTGCAGAAAATATTCAGGTACTCCCGGCCCCTTTCGGGATACCAGGTCCCCGGTTCCGGGGATGTCGTCTTTTCCCTCTGTCCCGGTTCGGCCATGAATACCGAGGTCATTCTGGAGACCGATGGTTTCGGGCCCCTTTCAACAGACCTATCCCGGGGTATGAAAGCAGGGCTCTCCTCCCTGCCGGTCGTGGCGTATATAATCGGCCGGAATACCTCGACTGAACAGATGGTCATTCCGTTTCCTCTCCTTGATTCGTGCGAGGATTGGTATGCCCGGGCGTTCTCACCTGATACCCAGCGGCATATCAGGGACATCAGAGCGTATGTCGCCTCTGCCCTCATCACCTCCACCCAGCCGCGCGACAGGGGATTCGAGGTCAAGGCACGGGCATTCCTGGCTGATGACCGGCAGGCCGCTGAACCTGTCGGGAAAGATATCCTGCTCCGGAGGGGAGATCTCCTCATCCGGAACCTTCCCCCGGGAGATATCCCGGATCTCGCCCGCTCGGTATTTATCGTCCGGTTCCTGCAGGAAGGGGGCAGCGGGGCGTTGAAAGGAAGTAATCCGGTTGTGCGGGGGTTCTGGCTGGGTGAACCAAATCCGGTAGCAACGGAAGATCTTGGTGCAATACCCGGCAAATTCCGGCGGGTGATCGTTGAGGGTGATGACCTGTATGACCGGATAATCCGCCACCTCGCTGCTGCATGCCAGGAGTCGGTATGGCCGTTCCGGTATTCGCGGGAGAAATATCCGCATGATCCGGTGGTGAAGATAGAATTTGGCAGCTTTTCATTGAATTACCGGCCAATGGAGCGTCATTTCGGTTTCTCTGCCAATCAGGATGATGCCGTCCCCATCATTACCTTCATCGAGGACGGTTATCCTCTGGAGGCTGCTGCCGTCAGCTCGGGAGACGGGGAAGTGATCCGCTGGCAGGGGTTACCTCTTGTGGATATCCGGTATGTCAGGGATAAGGAACGCATCCTGATAATCCTGGAAGATGACTTTCTCTCTGTCCTGCGAAACTCCGGGATTATCCGGGACAACCCGGGGAAAACATCAAAAATGCCGCAATTCTCTTTTGTTTCGAGATCGGAGGCAGTAGAAAAGGGATTTATCCCCCGGGGTTCCTGAGGGGATCCCCTGGTTTATCAACCAAGAAAAAAAAGTGATATCTCCGTTACTTGAAGATATCAAAGATCTGGTCGCTTCCGGTTGCCGAAAGCCGGTCACGTTCTTCCCGCTCCTCCACCAGGGCCAGCAGCGGCAGCTTCATGTCGATGCCCGGCACATGCCCGAACATCTTCTCGAGCTCGACCTGCTGGGCATGCATGAAGAGGGCGTTCGGGATATCCATGGCGCAGAGTTCCTGGCACTGGCCGCAGTTGACGCAGGAGTCGGCGATGTGGGCAAACCGGATCAGGTGGAACATGAAGTTCGGCGGGACCTGCCCGGGGGTGACCAGGTAGGGCTTCTTGGTGCTGCACTCAACGCAGTAGCAGATGGGACAGGCTTCGATACAGCTGTAGCACTTGATGCACCGGGATGTCTCCTTTACGATCGTCTTCAGACGCTCCCTCCCCTCACCCAGGGCTGCAAAGTCCTTGGCCCGCCACTTGTCAGCAAGCTTCAGCATGGCGTTCTCGACCTTGCCCCGCATCTCAAGGCCTTTCGGGTTGGGTGCCTCGGTCTTCAGGACACCGGCCTTGACCGCCTGGTCGAGGAGGTTTGCACCCTTCTCACTGCAGACCTCGACAAAGGTGGCTTTCCCAGCCTTGTCCCCGATGACACCCCAGTTGCCGCAGGCGAGGTCAGCCTGGCGGGTGACCTTCAGTTTGCAGCGGCGGCAGTTGGTGCGCCGTCCATATCCCTGCTCTTCAAGTTCATCGATGGAGATCCCCTTGTGACCACCCTCGTACTCGATGATGAACTGGCCTTTGTCGATCTCTTCCTTGTGGACCGTGTCAGGGTCAACCCCGTACTTTTCGATGATCATCTTCCGGGCAGCGACAGGGCTGACTGTACCTCCGCAGTTTACGCCGATCATGATGATATTGTCGAGGTTGACCTGCTGGCGCTTGGCAAGCTCGTAGAGCCCCATCATGTCGCAGCCCTTGACGGTCATCGCGATCTTCATATTCCCGGCGCCGTCGAGATACTTTTTGACCAGCTTTGACATGAGCATCGTCCCGCAGTGGAGGGATCCAGCCGTCTTGTCGAGTTCTTTTGGGTCAGTGATGAACACCGGGACGGCATCGTAGAGGTCCGTCCCCCTTGCGATCGCGAACACACCGTCCACCATCTTCTTCTCGAGAGCAAACTTCAGGAGCTGGGTGACGGCACCGCCGCACTCTGCCTTCTTCTGCAGATCAGCGTCAGCAGTCCACGCGTAGAACATGTCTCCCTTCTTTGACATCTAGCTCCCCTCCTTGATCTTCTCGATCCTGACAGCACAGGCCTTGTACTCCGGGATCTTGGCGATGGGGTCCAGCGCATTATTGGTGAGGATGTTTGCAGCACATTCCGCGAAGTGGAACGGTATGAAGACCTCGCCTTTCTTGATAT
>CAYGWN010000068.1:0-38400 GCA_964353765.1 uncultured Methanoregula sp.
TTCTTTTTTACATCCATACGAATGTTCAGTGACTTTTTTTCCTGTCGATTTCAGAACTGGACCCATACCACATTTTCAGTCGTAATTTGATATTGGATTGGGTGGTCAAATTGGTACTATACCTTTCATCATAATCACTGATGTCGTTTTCATGACAGTGATGTATATGTACCGGCAGGAGAAAGGTATCATGCATGTGGTCAGATATCATCAGGGAATTCTCTGATTCACCGTCACAGACCCGCGTTGTCCGGTTTCTTCTTGAGAATGGCTTCGGGGTCAGTGATGAAGGAAAGATAGTCTGCAATGGTATCGAGATACCAGCAACCCATGTCGCCAAGTCCATCAGCACCGACCGTCGCGTAGTCGATACCACCGCACGCCGCATCCTCGACAGTCCGTTCCTGCGGGCAATATTTACCAATATGCGGGCTACACCTGACCTTTCCCTCCTTGCCGAACCCCTTGGTCTCTCGGCCATCACTGTTTTCCCCCGGGATGCACGGGAAAAGGGCATCGTGGGTGCAGCTGTCGGTGTGATAACCGGAAATAACCTGAATATCAGGCAGATTTTTGTGACCGACCCGCAGCTCTCGGAAGAGCCAAAACTGGTGATCATACTTGAAGGTGAGATCCCTGGCAGGGTGATAGAAGGGATACGGAAGCTTCCCCAGGTAAAATCAGTGGTCCTCTGAAACCGGGATCAGGTCCGCCGGAACTGTTCTGTCACCAGCCATAGGCGGTAGATACGGCTCCTGGTCTTCCGGTTCAGGTAGGGATGCGAATCCAGCTGTTCGAGGAGAGAGATCTCGCGCCCTCCCCGTATCAGGTTGTCAGCATTGGCAACGATCTTCTCTTCCATGGATGCCGGAATGCAATCGATGGGGAGAATCCTGAGAAGGGTGCATTCATCGGCAGTCAGGCCTGCACCAATATGCCGTTCAACGATCCGGGCCACAGGCTCCGGGAGACCCAGCGAACGGCACAACGCTGCCCCGGCCTGGGCATGGAAAAGGGAATGGGTTTTCCCCCTGCCGATATCATGGAGGAGCGCCCCTGCGTTTACCAGTTTTCGGTCTGCGATCCCGGTGTGGTCACAATACGAGAGGGCGAGATCCCGTACCCGGTGGCAGTGCGCAATCACCTTCCGGGTGCACCCTGCAGTACGGAGGAACTCTTCGAACCAGGCATCCTCGTTATGCATGCCCGAGTGTCTCTTTTATCGCTTCTATGCGCTTTTTTAATGCACGGAGCAGGACTTCGTTATCGAAGTGCTCCATCTGCCGGTCACAGGGAGTACAGGTAAATGACCGGTCCATGGCATCATTGAAGGTAGAGATCAGCCCGCATGTCTTGCAGAGGTAGAAGTCATTCTCTTCTTCGTATTTTTCGCGGGCTTCGAGTTTTTCAAGGATGGTATCGAGATCTTCCCGGATTACATCAGAGACCAGGTCCATCCGGAGGTGCCAGAGATAGGTGAGCCACCCGGTCTCATTGTTCTTGATACGCCGGTATTCTGCAAGTCTTTTTTCGTAGAGGGTATAGAGGGTGTGGCGGACGGAATTGAGGTTGATGCCGGTCTCTGCTGCAAGCTGCTCATCACTCCACTCACCTTCTTCCGGAAACTTCAGTAAAAGGCTGATCCCCTCCTCACCGATCAGCCTGAGAAGGTATGCCTTTATCGCCGGATTGTCAAGTACCTCATCCATAGAGCCTTCCACCCATATATTGTCGGACTGTTCTAATATGCTTATCCAGCAGGGTCTCTGCTGCTTCCTCACTGGCTCCCCACCCATAGACACTGATGACCGCCTGGTCTTCCTCAAAGGAGGTTCCGGGCCAGGGGATATCGGCAACGGTCGGGAAGAGGCGGAGGAGACTGGTATTGACCATAAGATCGTGGTCGGCAAACAGGATTTTCCGGCATGCCACCTGCCTGCAGGACGGCCTCGTTTCCGGCAGTATTCCCCCGCATGCCCTGATGTGTGCTGAAAACAGGTTCATCCCGGTGGCCATCTCGACCGTGTCAAGGGTTGCCTGGAACCGCGGGTTGATCTCAATGGCCCAGAGGTCTTTGCCGGAAACAAAATCGATACCGATCGTTCCCAGGCATCCGCTTGCCGCAGCAATCCGTTCCGCGGTGGAAACCAGGTGCCCCTGCGCTGTATCCCGGAACGGGGTGACTGAGCCGGAAAATCCGTACCGGGCATCACCGGTCCCGCGGAGGATCTGCCGGTTCGTGGCAACGGCAACAGCAGCTGACCCGTCAGCAATGCAGCAGACCGAGCAGGGGACACCATCGACCACCTCCTGTGAAA
The DNA here is from genome assembly GCA_964353765.1 of uncultured Methanoregula sp. Lineage (GTDB taxonomy): Archaea > Halobacteriota > Methanomicrobia > Methanomicrobiales > Methanospirillaceae > UBA9949. Next base: position 2,319 of record CAYGWN010000068.1, read on the forward strand.
TGGAGGGGATGTCTCCGAACTTCTCCACCCAGGCCGTCCGCGCCTCCCCTGTCTCCACCACCTTGTTTCTCCACCCGCCGGAACCAAACCTTGGTTTCAGCATGGACGGGTAGGTCCCATCAGGAATCAGTGCCGGGGTGGTTATTCCCAGGTCTGCAAAGAACTGGTGGGTCATCAGCTTGTCAAGGAACCGCCGTACCCTTTCGGGAGGCGTCCCGCAGAGGTTGCGGGCCGGCAGGGCTTCTGCACCAGATGTGGCAACAATGATATCAGGGGTGTGGCGACGACACATCTCTTCGACAGCGGGAAAGAGATCATCAAGTTCCTCGAACGGGAGGGTTTCCCGGGCATAGAGAGCGAGGTCCTGGTCACAGAAATGGTCGACCGCATAGACCTCGTAGCCGGCTCCCTGTGCTGACTGGACAACATGCCGCGTGGCAAACCCTGCGACGAGAACTTTTTTCCTCATTCTTCCTCGGTGCGTTTCAGGGAAGGGCTGGGGATCACCCGGATCTTTGCACCGGGGAATTCGGTGTCAAGCTCTGTCCCCTGGAGCAGGCGGTCGAGGAAGACGGCAAGGCTCGATATCTCGGAGTGGGGTTGCCCTGAAACAGCGATATTGTAATCAGCGAGTCCGAAGATCTCCCCGGGAACTTTCTCTGCACCGACAACAATGAGGATCCTGCGATGGAGACGGATATCATCCTCACGATCACGGATGCGCTCCCCATACATGGTGAGATGTACAACTGTCCCGCCGGATTCCTTCCAGTCCCGTATGCACCGCTTCCAGGAAACACGGTCCTGGATAAAGAAATCTCCTCCCCAGCGTCTGACAACCCCGCTGATGCTGTCCACTACACCTTTATCCTCCGCAGCCAGAAACATCCCCCGCGCTCCGAGTGCCCGTGCTGCAAGTCCGACATGGGTGGTGACCCGCTGGTCACGCTCCGGCCGGTGGCCGATCCTCAGGACGGCAATTTCAGTCATGAGTCCGGATCCTTTTTCAGCCTGATAATGCCCCCTTCAATGACGAACGGTGAATCCCGGTCATACCTGGCCTGGCACCTGAGGAGTGTTTCCTGTATCGAGGGGACCCGGAACCCTTCACCGTCATGCTCAATGAGGCAGGCAGCTTCCAGTCTCCTGAGGGACGATGCGATCTCTTCAATCCCGCATCCGGTCGTTTGAGCAAGACTTTCCATCCCCTGATCCGGGTCTTTCAGGAGGAGATGATATACCTGCCAGTCCAGATCCTGTTCGTTCACCAGTACTCATTCCATGGAACCCACGATATAACTTTTTTTAAAGGGACCGGTTCACAAGGCTATCCTTTATGCCCGGACACTCCCGATATGACGGTGTGACTGAGGAAGACACAATCCCTTACAACGATCTCGTCCGGGTTGCCGACCGGATTCTTGAAACCGGAGAAGACAATCCCGGAGAACTCGCCCGTCAGCTTGACCTGCTGGACCCGGCAGTCAGGGTCTCCATCCTTGGCTCTGACCTCCTCAATGCCTTTCAGGTCTTCTATTACTTTTACCGGGAAGAACCCGGAGACCTCGAAACAGACCGGCTCATTCTCCAGCCTGCATCCGCCATCTCCACCGGTGTGCTGATAACCGAACGGGAATTCTACGAGGTGATCTTCAGGATTGAGGACGGTGAACCCGTAATCTCGGTCAGTGACGGGACTGAGATCCTGGCAAACTTCCGGGGGCATCATGCCTACCGGGAAGCGCTCCGGTTCCTTGATGATGCCCTCTGATCATCTTCTAAACCAGCCCGCCGGTAATCAGATCGCGCCGGTCCTTTGCCGGAACCGGCCCGGGGACATTTCCCCACGAGAAGGTCCAGTCACCGATAATGACAAAGACTCCCTCAACACCGGCGGGATCAAGCCTACTGATGAACGAGGTGTCATCACGGGTGACCTGGTTGCAGACCGCTGTCGCCCAGGCATCGGCATATGCAGGATTCTGTGAAAAAACAGTGACTGAATCAGCTACCCCGAAGGAGATGGAATGGCCGACTGTTGCCGAAGAAGTACAGATACCCCTGATCCCCGGTCCGGGGCTGATAACAAAGGCGATCCGATCGGAGAGCGGGGAATTTCCGGCATGGACCCCGATGGTCACCTCGCGGTCGGTCAGGAGCGCGATATCTCCACCATTATCAACAATGCCAAACGGAGCCCCGGCTGCCTGCAGGGCCTCGATCCCGGCCCAGGCGATAGCCCCGGCAACTGCAGCCATCGGGCCTACTCCCGCAGCAACTCCCGCCGCTGCCATCCGGTCCACGACCGGTATCCCGGAGCAGACCCGGTAGGGCTCGAACGTGGAGAGAAAAAAGGGATCTCCGGCACCATAGCGCTCAAGATCCTGCCGGGCCCGTATGATGCCCTCACGTGCAGCCCTGATCGCAGGTTCATCATCGGCAATGATGGTTGCAATAGTTTCCCGGAGGTGAAGCCGGTACCGGATCATTACCAGTACTATCTGCAGTTCCCCGACAAATACCCGCTGCAGGGATGCTGCTGGGGGAGGCACTATCCCGCAGGTATTTATGAACAAAGGGTGACGGTTTCTTTGAGACAGTATGCGGAGACGGGGGGAAAGTTCCCGGAGAAGGGCGCGTATCGGGAGCCGCAGGCCCGGGACCTACCTGATCATTGCACGAATCCCTGATCCCGACATCGTATCCCTGGTCAGGACATTTTCTGACACCGTTTCGGTTCGTTCCGGCGAATCCCGTGAGGCGCATGTCACCCTCTTCGGCCCGTTCGGCCTGGCCGGCCGGGGTGCTCCGGATCGTCTCCTCGATGCCATCAGGACCGCAGGATCCGGTACCAGCCATATCGGGTTCCGGATCGGCGAACCCCTCAGGCTCAGGGGAAGAAAAGGGGTGGCCGTTGCCCTGAGCCTTTATCCGGAAGAAAATATCCGTGCGCTCTATGCCGCACTGGTGGAGGGAATTCCCGGAGAGGCTGCCTGGTGCACCTGGATCGACCAGCCTCCCGGGAAGCGGATCTTCCACATCTCCCTCAGAATCTCGATTGCCCGGAATGAAGTTCAGGGTATCTGGGACCAGGTACAGCATCTCGCACACCAGAGGATCTCCGGCAGGGGATCGGGGATGCCTCCGGACGGCTGCAGCGCCCCGCTCCACCTCTACCGTATCGCGGTGATGAGGCGGGGTGCGCTCTGGAGGGAACTCGATCTTTCCCGCGATGTCTGGCTCTCCCGTGGTGAAGCCAGCAACCCGGGGCTCTGGCTCTCGACCCGCCGGGAATACCGGGTACGGGAACATATGCAGCAATCCCGGCCGGCCTACGCTGACAGTCCGGTACGATTCGTTATCTCTGATCTTCACCTCGGCCATACGAACATCATCCGCTACTGCCGCCGCCCCTTCTCATCGGTCCTCGAAATGGATACCGTGCTGCTTGATAACTGGAACTACACGGTCAAACCGGATGATGAAGTATATTATCTGGGAGACCTCCGGCATGGGAGGGATGCACCTCCCGCTTCGCATTTTCTCGAAAAACTCAATGGAAAGGTCACCTATATCATCGGGAACCATGATGAGTCCGTCCCTTCCGCTCTCCCGTTCCTGAAGCTCACCCACCAGGATCTTGAGTTCATGCTGATCCATGACCCGGCTGACGTCCCGAAGGAATACCGGGGATGGGTGATCCACGGTCATCTCCATAACAGTGATTTCGAACGGTTCCCCTTCATGGATGCCGGCCGGCAGACCATCAATGTGAGCGCCGAACTGGTGGACTATATCCCGGTCAGTCTGGATGAAATCGCCGGGTTTGCCCGGGCCATGCGGGAAGGGGACCAGGCATCAACCCTGAAAGAAGCACGGGCAAATTTCAGAAAATAAAGGCTCTTTTGAGTTCTCCCGGTATCAACCCTGCGGGGGGAAACCGTTCAGGCAGGCCCGCTCGCCCGTTTCTTGCAAAAGGGTAGTGGTTTCCGGAGGGGAGGTTCCCCGGGGATACCATGGCCGTTCCCTTTCACGCCTCACTCTTGTTGGATAAGGCCCGCTGCGGGCAGATCTCAATGCAGCGCCCGCACAACACGCATTTTTTTCCCTCCATCGAGAGCTTCCAGTCCTCATCGAATGAGAATACCTCCTGGGGGCAGATGCTGATGCAGGCCCCGCAGTCCACGCACCGGGTGTCGTCAAGGAAGATGACGTCCTCGAGCACCCGGACAGTGGCGCCGAGGGCGGCAAGCCGTTCCTTCACCACGATGCAGGCGTTATCCGGAATATCAATCAGGGCTTCTCCTTCCGATGAATCGATGAGCGCCCGCTCCACATTGATCAGCACTCCCGTGTCCCGGACCACCTGGGCGATAATCGGTTTTTTCCCGGCTTTCCGGGAGAAGGTCACAATCAGCTTCATTTCAGCCACCGTCCCCCGAAGAGCTTCCCAAGGTCCATGGCCGTGAGCATCCCGATGACCCGTTCTTCCCTGTCCACGACCGGGAGTGCACTGATGTTGTACTTTTCCAGTTTCCGGACAGCGATATCCACCGGTTCTTCAGGGGTAGTGGTTATCACCTTTTTCTTCATGACATCCCTCACCTTTGCCGCCTTCACCGGGTTGACCACTGCTTTGGATATGTCATAGGTGGTGACAATGCCCACCAGCCTCCCGGATTCTTCCAGTACCGGGAGATGGTTTGTCTCTCCTTTGAGGAGTTTCCGGGCTGCGGCCCGGATCTCTTCATCCTGCCCGATTGAGATCACCCTCCGGTCCATGATGTCAAGGACCCGCGGACCCTGTACGGTTTCCCGCAGGGGTAGTACGCATTTCCGGCTATCGATGGTACGGGTGGGAAGAGCCGGTACGAGCTTCCCCTCCTCGACCCAGGATTTGACCGTGACCGCAATCTCCCTGGCGCGCCGGTAACTTGAGAGAGAGGAGGTCCTCACCTCTTCGCCCTGCAGATCAACCACCCCGCTCTTTAGTTCTGCATAGCTGACCTTCCGGAGTGATGGCCGGGATCGAACCGGGACACCGTAATCGACGATATCCACCATGATATCTTCGTCCCGGATCGCGGTAGAGCGCACCGTTTCCCTGTCGAGGACCGGAATGGGTATCCCGAGGCCGACGTAGAGGGTAACCCCGTAGCCGGTCATGGTAGCAGCGCGGAGGTAATAGGGGGACATCTGCTTCATGTCGGCGGTGACCATGAGCGTTCCGAAGCCTCCGCCAGGAGAGTGCTGGGTTCCTTCCCCGACCACCATACCCGGTGCGCCGCAGAGGAAGGCCGGAACCCCGCTTCCGATCATGCGGAGGGTAGGATCATTCATGATCGGGTTCAGCAGCCCGGCCCCGGAGTAGGTGATATTCCCGCAATTGGGCAGGAGCATTCCCATGTAGGTATAGAGGGTCCGGTCAGTCGAATTTGATGCGGCATTGTAGCGCTGATACCCGTTCCGCGGGTTGACCATGATGGCCTGGTTCAGGTTCTCAAGGAGGAGTTCGGTAGTGATAGTCCGACGGGGATAGCAGTCAGTCCCGGTCGACAATGCCCGGAGCTCAACGGATTTTCCGGAGATGAAGTCCTCCATGACATGCGCCCCGCCATAACTATCCTCCCGGGTCGTCGATTTCTGGGTTGCCCCGATATAGGCATCGACCGCGGCAATCCCCCCGTAGGCCTCAACATCGTTCAACCAGATCCGCTCCATTTTTATCGGGGGATCGGCATGTCCGAAATTCAGGAAGGCTCCGGATGAACACATGGCTCCGAACGTCCCGGTAGTCACCACATCCACTTCACGAAGGGCCCCCTCTTCGCCAAGTTCATCGACAAGAGAAGGCATCTCTTCTGCCGTGACCACCCGCGCATTTCCGTCCCTGATCCGCTCCCTGATCAGGCTGATGGTCTTTTCCATAGCATTCATTTTTTTTTAAGAATATTTAATGGTGTTGTATATTACTCGTGGTAATTACTTACTTTTAAACCCCGGAGCAGAGAAAGCTACACATGGACATCGGGGCTGTAATCAGGGATCTCGAAGAGATTGCCCCTCCGGATCGGGCAGAGGAGATGGACAGCGGGAAGATCGGGCTCATTATCGAGGGGAAGCCGGATGTCAGGAGTATCGCCTGCGCACTGGATGTCACTCCCCGGGTTGTCAGGACTGCGACCGCTGCCGGTGCCGACCTTCTGGTGGTCCACCATACCCCGCTCTGGACTCCGGTGACCATGATTTCGGGTCACCTTGCCTCCCTCCTTCGGGACATCATGAAAGCCGGGCTGAACGTCTATGTCATGCATACCAATTTTGACCATGCACCAGAAGGCATCAATGATTCCCTTGCCCGGCTGCTCGATCTCACGGCAACCAGACGGATGACGCTTGGAATCTGCGGAGACTGCCCGTATGACCTCCCGGGTATTGCACAGAGACTCTCGGCACCCCTGATCGCCTGGGGGAGACCATCCCTCCCCTGCAGGCTGGGGGTGGTTGGCGGAGGCGGTTTTGATCTTTCCCTCATTGAAGAGGCTGCTGATTACGGGGCAGAGGCATTCCTTTCAGCCGACCTGAAACATAGCGTCGCACGGGCATCCCCCCTTCCCCTGATCCAGACCACCCACTATGCACTCGAAGCCCCGGGTATGCGGATGCTTTCCGAACGAATGGGCTGGCAGTTCATTGATGATCCCCCGGAAACAATGGTATGGACGTAGAGGAACTCATATCCTGTCTCAGGTCGGAGCAGACACTCTCCCTTCCCCTCAGGGAAGAGATCATCCGGATCTTTGGGAACCGGGGGAAAAAAGCTCTGAAAGCCATCGATGAATCCCGGATCAAGAAGTACCGGGATTTTTTCGTTGTGGTCGGGACATCGGATGAGTATATCGTGGAGGATGAGTTCTGCACCTGTCCGGACTTCTCCTTCCGGGGAGGCCGCTGCTGGCATGTCCTGGCAGTCAGGATAGCCTCCCTGACCGGAGATTACGAAGAGATTGACCTCTGGTACCAGGACGGCTGGAGTGATGAATTCCCGGCTGACAAACAATATTTATCGTAGCAAATCCAAAATAAATGAAGAACACGTGGTTTTCCCATGCTTGAGGAAGAATACCGGCTCGAATATTTTACCACAAACGGACTGACCCGCAAAATTTGCACAAAGTGCGGTGCGGCGTTCTGGACCAGGCGGCCGGACCAGGAGATCTGTGGCGATGCTCCCTGCGAGACCTACACTTTTATCGGCAATCCTGTTTTCAGGCGCCACTCAGTTGATGAGATGCGGGAAGCCTTCCTCTCATTCTTCGAGAGAAACAACCATACCCGGATCGGACGCTATCCCGTAGCTGCCAGGTGGCGGGATGATATTTACCTCACCATTGCCTCGATTGCCGATTTCCAGCCCTGGGTAACCGGCGGGGTGGTCCCTCCGCCAGCAAACCCGCTCACCATCTCCCAGCCCTGCATCCGGTTAAACGACCTTGACTCGGTCGGACGGTCCGGGCGTCACCTTACCATGTTTGAGATGATGGCCCACCACGCATTCAACTCTGACTTCGAAGAGATCTACTGGAAAGACCGTACCGTGGAACTCTGTGACCAGTTCATTACCTCTATCGGAGGAAACCTTGATCAGGTAACCTACAAGGAACACCCCTGGATCGGTGGAGGCAATGCCGGCCCGAGCCTCGAGGTGCTCATCGGGGGCCTCGAAGTCGCGACCCTGGTTTTCATGAACCTCGGGCGCCAGAAGACCGACAAACCGGCGGTTACTCTTGACGGTGCAAAGTATTACCCCATGAAGATCCGGATCGTTGATACCGGTTATGGCCTTGAGCGGTTCGTCTGGGCTTCACGGGGCTCCCCGACCATCTATGATGCAGTATTTCCGGAGATGGTCAGCAGGGTGATGGAATCAGCGGGGCTTGAACATTTCCTCGACAACCATGAATATACCAGGATCCTTTCCCTGAACGCAAAGTTCGCCGGGGTCATGGACATCTCGGGGACCAATCTCTACCAGCTCCGCAAAAAAGTGGCTGTCGCCATCGATGTGCCGATCGAGAAGCTCGACCGGATGATCACCCCGATCGAGAAAGTGTATGCCATCGTGGACCATACCCGGTGCCTCGCGTATATGCTCGGGGACTGCATCGTGCCTTCCAATGTCCGCGAAGGGTACCTGGTCCGGCTCGTCCTCCGGAGAACGCTCCGTATGATGAACGATCTCGGAATCAAGGAGAACCTCCCTGACCTGATCGAGCAGCAGATGCGAATCATTGGCACCCGCTCATTTGAGCAGGATCTCCTGATTGTACGGGAGATCGTCGACCGTGAAGTGGAGAAGTACGCCATGACGCTTTCAAGGGGGACAAAGATCGTCCAGAAGCTGGCCCGTGCCTACAAGGGCAGGAGAGAACGGGTACCACTCAAGGAGATCATCACCCTCTATGACTCCCATGGCATCCCTCCCGAAATTACCCGTGATGTTGCCATTGCCGAAGGGGCGGTGATCGATCTCCCTGATAACTTTTACTCCCTGATTGCCGACATGCACTCCCAGTCAGGGGAGGAGGAAGGGAAGGACCCGTTTGCCCGGTTTGCCGACCGGATCAGCGGGCTGCCACAGACCCGGAAACTCTTCTATGAACAGCCCTGCGACATGGAGTTTGATGCGATGGTCATCGACTATTTCGACGGGTATGCTGTCCTCGACCAGACCCTCTTCTACCCGGAAGGAGGGGGTCAGCCGGCAGATACCGGTATGCTGATCAGCGCGGAGAGTATGGTGCGGATCGATGATGTCCAGAAGGTCGGCGAGGTGATCGTCCACCACATTTCAGGAGGGATGCTCCGGAGGGGGGACCGGGTGAAAGGAATTGTCGATGAGGAACGCAGGTGGTCCCTGATGCGCCACCATACCGCAACCCACCTCCTTCTCCATGCAGCAAAAGAGGTGCTCGGGGCACATATCCATCAGGCGGGAGCCCAGAAGGGGGTCGAGAGCGCTCGTCTTGATGTCCGGCATTTCAAGCATATTTCCCCGGATGAGGAGAGGAGAATCGAAATTGCTGCAAACCGCATGGTTATGAGCGCCCAGGCCGTTGACATCCGGCACGAGGAGCGGACAAAGGCAGAGCAGCTGCATGGCTTTGCCCTCTACCAGGGGGGAGTACCGCCGGGAAGGGAGATCCGTATCGTCCAGGTTGCCGGTGATGTTGAAGCCTGTGCCGGGACCCACTGCAAGGGTACAGGGGAGATCGGGATGATCAAGATCATCCGGATTGAACACATCCAGGACGGGATCGAGCGGCTCGAGTTTGCCGCAGGAATGGCTGCTGTCGAGTACGTCCAGCAGATGGAAAAGACCATTGCCGAAGCCTCATCTGTCCTGTCGGTACAGGCAGAGAATCTCCCCTCGACCGTGCAGCGGTTCTTTAGCGAATGGAAAGAACAGAAAAAGGAGATCGAGCGCACCTCCCAGCGCCTGGTGGAGATGGAGATCGGGAGCCTTAGCCCCGAGATGGTAAAGGATCTTCCGGTCGTCACCCGGCGAATCGATCTCCCTGTCCGGGATCTTGCAGCCATTGCCGCAACGGTTGCAGGCCGCGGTGGTGTTGCCCTCCTGGCCAGCGGGTCGGAGCGGGCCCAGGTTGTCCTGATGTCAGGCACAGACCGGGTCAATGCCGATGAGATCATCGGCCAGGTCTGTGTCCTCCTCGGTGGGAAAGGGGGAGGGTCAAAGACCATGGCCCAGGGCGGGGGACCGGCAGTGGACCAGATCGATCTCGCCCTGAAAGTCGGCAGGGAACGGATTCTTGCAGGACTCCATGACTGAAGATATTATTGTCCTTGAGCCAGGTGATGAACGGGCGCAGAAGATCGGGAAAGCAATCTCCAGCCAGACCGCAAACGACATCCTCCATATCCTCTCCCAGGGACCACAGACCGCCTCAGACCTGACTGAACTCCTGCATATTCCGATGGGGACCCTCAAGTACCATATCGACAATCTCCTGGAGGCGGGGCTCGTTGAGATCGCGGAGACACGGTACAGTATAAAGGGGAGGGAGGTGAAGGTCTACCGCCTGAAGGACACGCTGGTCATCGTTGCCCCGAAAGTAACAAATATCCGGTCAATTCTCCTGAAGTATGCCTCTCTCTTTGTCATCGTCATCCTGGCCTCTATGGTGATGCTGGCCATCCTGCCCCTTCTCCAGCCACCCGGCATCCCGGAACCTGCTGCCGGCTTCATCTCCGGGAACGAAACAGGAGGGGGAGGAGCAGAAATGCTTGCCAAGGACATGTCTGCTCCACAGGCCGGACCTGGAGCCGGGATTTGGTCGGCTGCCCCGGTACTGGCATTCTTCCTGGGGGGATGTATGGTGCTCCTCATCCTCATCATCTACGAAGTTTATACCTGGCAGAAGCATCGCAGGGAATAGTCCACCTTCTCATTTCCCTGTATTCGGTATGAGGGGGGGCATTCCCCCGGACCCGGGCTGCTTCATTCCGGGGTTCTTCATGATTGCTCCCTTGCTAAAAAACAGGTTGAAGAAATATGTACGGGTTGCACCGGCAGGTTTTCTACCGGTTTCTTTTTCTCACCCCAAAGGCCGTGGCAATCACCAGTCCGGCTGCCATTCCTGCGAGCGGGAAAGGCAGGCCAGGGGGGCTGATCGGAGTTACATCCGGAGTCTCTGAACCTGACTGGCCGGAAGTGGCCGGTACCGGTCGTTCGATGGAATATTTCATTGTTGCCATGAAACCCTCCCGGTCATAGATCTCGACATAGTAGTTGCCGGGTAATTCCAGGGGAAGGGAATAGGAGAAATAACCGTCAGTCCCTCCGGGTCTGGTCGTGGTCCGGATGTTCTGCGGGGGCAGCGAAAAACCGTCCGGACCGCTGATCTTCAGGGTGATGGTCGCCACCCCGATCTTGGGGATATATCCTTCAATGAGCAGGGCCTGGCCAAGGGTCTGGTCCAGCGGGGCGGTCAGGATGATCTCTCCGGAGCGGTCGATGATCTCGACCTGCTTGAGGGTGACTGAATCAGAGCCGAGCTTCGATCCAGGCTCCTCGAGAAACTGGATTTCCACCTTGTACCGCCCTGCCTGGAGGCCGGTTGTAGGGAATGTTGCATCGAATTCCTTGGAATCATCGACGATAATCATTCTCCTGGCAAGCTCCTCGGGAGCGGTAAACTGGAGTTTATACAGCACGATATCGAACTGCGTACCGACCGGGAAGGTTGTGGTACCGTTCACCATGAGCGGCGCACCGGCCCGGATATCCCTGGGAGCATCGAGGAACAGGACATACCCCTGTACCACTCCGCAGACAAGAACTGCCGACAGGAGGGAAAAAAGAATCCTTCTCATGGAGAGAAATTCGGTACCTGACGATAATTAGTTTCTGGGTATGCAGCTTATACCAGCCCGATAAAGTTTTCGAGGATCCGGAGCCCCACCGCACCGCTCTTCTCGGGATGGAACTGCACGCCGTGGACATTCCCCTCTGACACCGCTGATGCAAACGGGCAGATGTACCGGGTTGTGGTCATGGTACAGGACAAGGTTGTGTCTGCATAGTAGGAATGGACAAAATAGACGTAGGATCCCTCCTGAATACCGGCAACGAGGGGATGGTCCTGCATCGAGATATGGAGAGAATTCCATCCCATGTGGGGGATTTTAAACCCGGCCGTCCGTGGGAATCGCCGGACTGTTCCGGGAATAACCGAAAGACCGGCGTGCAGGCCATGCTCCTCGCTCCATTCGAGGAGCATCTGCATCCCAAGGCATATTCCAAGTACCGGGACCGAATCCGCAGCCTCAATAATGGCTTTCCTCATGGCAGACAGCTGCTCCATCCCGTCCCGGAAGGCACCAACCCCCGGGAGGACGATCCCCTCAGCAGCCGAGATGTCGCTGATGTCTGATGTTATACGGGGGGATGCACCCGATTTCTCCAGCCCCCTGAATACGCTCCGAAGGTTTCCAAGCCCGTAATCAACTATCACGATCTGCTTCATCGCCTTCATCCCTCCCTTATCCGCCATTCTTCATTGATCATCCATTCCGGAGACAGCCCCTGTGCTTCCTGCCATCCGGACAGGTGAGAACTCCAGGACCTCCACAGGTCCGGATACCGCGACTTTATCTCCTCAATGGTGGCCATATCACTTGACGGACACATGTAGCATCCGATCCGGTCCTGCCTTTCGCCATACAGCGGATTGAACGGCGCTTTCTCGCGGAAGAGGTAGAGCCACACATGGAGTGCCGTCCAGTTCTGGATCGGTGCGGCCGAGAGCTGGTTGGTCACAATTCCGTTCCGGAACACCCGGCTGCTCTCTCTCCTCCGGAACGATTCATACCTGCGCTGACCGATGAAGGAGAGGCATTCCCCCCAGTGTTCCGCAATGAGATCACGGAGAGGTAAGAGTTTCGCCGCACTGCAGCACCAGCGGTGGTTCATGGCAGGCGGACCCTGTTTCTTAAACTCCTCCCAGAACCGGTCGCCGCCCGCGACCCGGATTACATCAAGTCCGTACCGCCCGGCGGCCTCATCCACGTTCCGGCAGGTCTGCGGGAACTCAAGGCCGGTATCGGCAAAGATCATGGGAACCCTGCCCAGTGCCCTGATGACAAGGAGAAGGGTGACAAGGCTGTCCTTTCCCCCGGAATACGACACGGTGGGGGGAAGACTGCTCCGCCCTGCCACATCCTGGATGAACCGGACCGCCTCTCCCTCGGCTTCGTTGAGGACCAGGGCATTCGCTGCTACCGCATCATCCCAGCAGGCCGGGCCGGGAATGCACAGCGATGTGGTATTCCTGCGGGTCCGCACCACTGACCCGTGTTCAAGGGCAGGGGCTTCCGACGCGTCCACCCTGGCCCTTCCCACCCCGATGCAGGTCCCGCCAGGGGAGAGGATGAATACTTCGTCACCCTTCCGGGTCGATGCCTCGATCTCCCGGAGCCCGGGGGCCAGGACACTGGCACCCTTATCCCGGATAGACGGGACAGCCCCCTCATCAACAACAACATACCGTTTGACCGGACGGAAAAACACCGATACTTCCGGTCGCGGGAGGGGTTCCCACCGCTTTTCGCTGACACAGTACCGGATGGCTCCCACGACAGATCCTCCAATGATGATCTCCTCCATCCGGTCGGTATCCGGGACTTTATTCAGGAGGACCAGACTACCCGGCGGCACCAGGGGGGCGCCAAAGTGTTCTTTGAAAATCCGGTTAATCAGGCTGACATCGGCGGGAAACGCGGGCCGTGGATCCCCGGGCGGAGTGAGTGCGACCTTTCGTGCCGGTGCCCCGCATGCACAGGTATCTGCCAGGACCGGAACATGGCATGCATCACACCAGTGGAGAAGGATCTTTCCGAGATATGAAGGGCGCATTTCAGCGTAATTCTTGGCCGTCGGATAATAAATACTGAGGGTATCAGGTGCAGAAAGAAGGGATCTGCCTTCATGTATACCGGACCCGGTGTCCAGGAGCAGCCTTGGGCTATCCGGTACTGGTATTAAGAGAGGCCTTGTTTTTTTGGTTCAAATAACATTATTTATCATGCACAAATCTGCAAACTTATAGCTACAAAACCACGATAGAGAAGGGGGCCTCTCTGAGAAGAACCTCTCCTCTTTACTTGACTTTACTCGAGAGATCCGTGATGTGTATGTCTGATGACTGTTACAAACATCAACCTACAGAGCCCGGAGTGATACCATGATCCCCTTCCTTCTCACCTTCATCTTTGTCTTTTCACTCTACCTTATCCTCACAGCAGGGAGCGGTACTATCGGGGTCTGGTCATCCTCTGAGCTCATCGCCGGTTTTGGCCTGAGCCTTATCGCGGCGGCAGTGACAAAAAAATTTTTTTGCAGGGCGAAAAATTACCGGATGGCCAATCCCGCCCGGTTCCTCTTGATCCCAGTATATATCATCGGGCCATTCTTCCTCGAGGTGATTAAGGCAAACCTCGATGTTGCCTACCGGGTGATTACCCTGAATATCCGGCCCGGGATCATCCGGGTGTCATCAGGATTGAAATCTGACCTTGGAGTATTCATGCTAGCCAACTCCATCACGCTCACCCCTGGAACTATCACGGTGGATATTGATGAGGAGACCCATGACCTCTTCATCCACAATATTAATGTCGGTGTCGGGGATGAGTCCCGGGCAAGCATTCCCGGCACTGATCTCTTCAGTATTGCCAACCTTCCGGCCTGGATCAGGAGGATTGCTGAATGATGGACATCTGGAGCCCCGTTGTTGCCGTGCTGGTCGTGCTCATTCTTCTCTGCATCATCCGGCTGTTCCTTGGGCCTACCCCTGCAGACCGCGTTTTAGCAGTGGATACCGTTAATACCCTAAGTGTCGCCGCCCTCATCATTCTTGGGCTGATTTACCAGCAGGTCATCTTCATTGACGTGGCCATTGTCTATGCACTCCTCTCCTTTGTGAGTACCCTCTATATTGCCAAGTACCTGGGAGGTGAGCTGTGACCATCATCGAGATTCTCACCATCATCTGTCTTGCCATCGGGATCACTTTCAACAGCCTCGGGGTGATCGGTCTGCTCCGGTTCCCGGATCTCTATACCAGAATGCACGCAACCACGAAGGCAACCACATTTGGCTCGGTCTTCACCACTCTTGCCGTTGTTTTCTATAGTATCGGTATGTTCCTCGGCACGTCTGATTCCCAGTTCATGGTACTGGGGATTCATGCGGCAATCGCGGCGCTTGCCCTTGCCTTCACCAATGCAGTTGGTTCTCACGCCATTGCCCGGGCAGCTCACCGGAGTGGAATAAAACCAAAACCGGCAGTGGTAGACCGGCTCGAGGAGGCTCACCTATGATTGAGATGATAGCCCATGCCCTGGTCCTTCTAGGGCTCATTGTATCGGCACTCCTGGTGTACTGGTTTAAAGATCTCCTTGCCGCTGCACTGGCGGCAGGACTATTCAGTTTCCTGATCTCACTTGAATTCTATATCCTCCAGGCTCCTGACGTAGCAATATCCCAGGCAGGAATTGGTGCCGGGCTTACAACGGCAATCTTCATAATAGCAATCAGGTCTACCCAGCGGTTTGAGGAGGGGGGACAATGAAAAAAGTTCTCTCCCTTCTGATCCTGATCATCCTCACTGCGTTCCTGTTTGTCATGGCTGCAGGATTCACCTTCGGAACGCCCCTGAAGAGTGATATGGATGATTATTTTATCAAGAATGGCCAGGAGCAGATCGCCACCAATAACATCGTAACGACGGTGGTGTTTGATTACAGGGGTTTTGACACTCTCGGGGAATCTACCGTACTTTTTACCGCGGTCATCGGTGTGGCACTCATGTTCCGGAAGTACATCAGGGGGGACAGCGATGAGAATGAGTAAGATTGTGCGGTTCTGCGCTGATATGCTCTATCCGGCGGTGGTCATTTTCGGCCTGTACGTGATCATGCACGGCCATCTTACCCCGGGGGGAGGATTCCAGGGCGGGGCCGTGGTTGCAACTGCCGCAGCACTCGTCATTGTGGCGTATTCCTATGAAGAGATTCAGGGAATGCTCTCCAAATTTCTCTTCCAGGTCCAGGAATCCGGCGGATTGCTCATGTTTGGAGGAGTGGCCCTGATTGCTCTCGGGCTTGGTACCACATATTTCTTCAACTTCCTGGCGAACAGTGGCCTCCTCTTTGGTATGTCGGTCCCCTTCGGTCCCAACCCGGGGGAACTGAATACCGGAGGATTGCTCCCGCTAATGAACATAGCGGTGGGTGTTGAGGTCTGGGGGGGGCTTGCCATCGTTATTCTCTACATGCTCTCTGGCATCACGAAGGAAGGTGTGTAGGATGTTCTGGAATCTTCCCTACATTGCCGTGGTACTCCTCACAATTATCGGGATCGCGACCATCCTCTTGAAAAAGAACCTGATCAAGATGTTCCTTGGTGTCAGTATCCTCACATCTGCGGTGAACCTCTTCCTTATCGTGCTCGGGTATCGTGACAGCGGGATTGCTCCCATTTATACTTTTGCCCCGTCAATGAACATGGTTCTCCCGACCCCCCAGGCACTCTGCCTGACCTCGATTGTCATCGGAGTAGCTACTTCTGCACTTATGCTCTCTTTTGCGGTTGTGATCTACCGCTACTACGGGACTGTCAATGTGGACAAGATCCGGGAGCTGAAAGAATGACATGGGAAGTAATTACCAGTAATCTCCCTGCCCTGCTCGTGGCAGTGCCCCTCTTTGCAGCATTCCTCTGCCCCCTGGTTGGGCGGATCTCGCCGGGAATGAGGGCTTCCTGGGTCTTTGGTGCCATGGTGCTCACGGCAGCCATTGCCTATATCCTGGCCTTTATCGTCTATAGTCAGGGAACTGTCGTCTATGTGTTTGGGGCGACCACCCCTGATCTTTCTGTGCCAATCGACTCGGGCGGGATACCCATCAGAATAATGTTCACCGTGGACGCTATGAGTGCACTCATGGTAATTATTGCCGTGACGGTTGGTCTCGGTGTAATTCTCTACTCTCTCTCAAGCGATGAACGAAGGTCAGGCCTCGAAAATTACTATACTATCTTCCTTCTGATGATCGCTGCAGTTCTCGGGATGGTCTCCACGGGGGATCTCTTCAACTTCTTTGTCTTCCTCGAGATATCCTCCCTTGCCTCGGCAGGTCTCATTGCCTATCGCGTTGAGAAGGGAGTTGCAGTCGAGGCAGGCCTCAAGTACCTGATGGTGAGTACCATTGCCGGTATCTTCTTCCTCTTTGCCATTGGCATCCTCTACGGGCAGTACAATGCGCTCAATATGGCTATTCTCGCCGAGCGGATCCAGTGGACGCCTCTTGATAAAATTGCTCTGGTACTGATGGTTGCTGCTCTTGCCACAAAATGTGGATCAGTCCCCCTGCATTTCTGGACACCGGACGCCTATTCCATGGCCCCCGCAGCCGTTACCGCCATGCTGGTCGTAGCGAGCCAGGCAAGCCTGTACGGACTCTTCCGCATCTCCTTCACCCTCTACGGCGTTGCGCTCTCCTATGTTACCATCGGCTGGGTAATCATTATCCTCGGGGTGCTTTCCATGGTGGTGGGAGTTACGATGGCCATTCCCCAGAAGGATATCAAACGGCTCATGGCCTACCATGCGGTGTCCCAGACCGGGTACATGCTCCTTGGTGTGGGGGTCGGACTCGCGGTCCTCGGCGATCAGGCATTGCTGAACAGTTATGGGTATACTGCCATGGAAGGGGGGATCTTCCACATCATGAACCATGCCCTCTATAAGGGTCTTCTCTTCCTGACCGCCGGTGCTATCATTTACCGGATTGGTACAAGTGATCTCAACCGGATGGGGGGACTCGGACACCGGATGAAGTACACGATGGTCTTCTTCATGATCGGTTCACTGGCCATTGCCGGGATACCACCATTTAATGGTTTTGCCTCCAAATTCCTTATTTACGAGTCAGTATTCCTGTTCAGTCCCGTTCTCGCGATTATTGCTATGGTCGTCAGCATTCTTACCCTGGCTTCATTCGTCAAGGTATTCCACTCAGTGTTCATGGGTCCTCCGCTGCCGGAACATGATAAGGTAAGCGAAGTACCATTCCCCATGCTGGCCGCTATGGGATTTCTCGCTATCCTGGTCATTATCTCCGGTCTCTTCCCGCAGGTCTTCATCCAGAACCTCATTGTCCCTGCAGTCCATGCCCTCACCAATCAGGCGGGCTACTTAGGAACAGTGTTGGGAGGTGCCTGAAATGGCAGTCATTTCACCCCTTTCCAGTGGATTCGGGCTCTGGGGACCCCTTTTCTGGGTCCTTGCGTTTACCATCGCCTTCATTATCGCCTTTGCGATCTGGAGCCTTGGGACAGCCTCATATAAAAAGGGCACCGAACAGGGGCGGCCGTACCTTTCGGGAAATCCCGAGCCCGAGAAAGGTGCGGTACATATCAGAGGAGGTAACCTTTACTGGGGATTTACTGAAGGAATCAAGGGATACTATGATCGAATCGTTCCGCTGCATACCGGCATTATGACCGATTACCTGCTCTGGATATTCTGGGTGACCGGAATACTCCTCATCCTCGTGGTGGTGATCTGACATGCCCCTTACCCCGTCCTTTAACCGATCCCTCTGGGTCTTTCACCTGAATTCCGGGTCCTGTAACGGATGCGAGATCGAGATTGTGGCAACGATTACTCCCCGGTATGACCCGGAGCGGTTCGGCATGAAGCTGGTCGGGTCCCCGAAGCATGCCGATGTCCTGCTGGTGACCGGACCGGTCACCAAGAAGATGGCTGCACGGGTCAAACGGGTCTATGAGCAGGTCCCTGATCCGAAAGTGGTGATGTGCATCGGCACCTGTGGCCAGTCGGGGGGAGTCTTCTACGACTCCTACAGCCTCGCCGGTCCCATCGACCAGGTGCTCCCGGTGGATGTCTATGTCCCGGGCTGCCCACCGCGGCCGGAAGCGATCATATTCGGCGTGGTAAAGGCCCTTGAAAAACTTGAACGTCTGGAGGCGGCACCATGAGCGACACACCCCACCTCACTCCCCAGCAGATCATTGATCTCTACGCGGCCGAGTTTGGCCCCGGCATTAAGGAGGCCAGGATTACCGAACGGGGAGAAGGCACCCGGAAGAGAACGAGCTATGATATCTGGCTCCGGGTCGACCGAGCCCTTCTCAGGCCCGCAATACAGAAACTGATAGCCATTCGTTTTCCCCACTTTGCGGTAATAGCCGGAAATGATCTCGGCACCGAGGTAGAACTCCTCTACATCTTCTCGGTCTTCTATGGTGCAAGATTCGGTGAGTACATGGTCACCATCGGCATCAGCCTTCCGAAAAGTGACCTGACGGTCCCCACCATCACCGACCTTATCCCGGGAGCTCTCTTTTCGGAACGGGAGAAACAGGAGTTCTTCGGGATAACCGTGACCGGAATTCCGGACGGCAGGAGACTCTTTTTACCGGAGGACTTCCCCCAGGGGGTCTATCCATGGAGAAAAGATGAGACCGGAATACCACCGGAGATGGTAAAGGATCTCTGGGCAATTGACCGGCCCCAAAACAGGCCTGTACCGCCCGTCCCTGAGAAAGTTCCCGGACCAGAGGGCAAGACCCCCGGAGGTGAGACGTCATGACTGACGGGAAGCCCAAAAAGACCGTCCCCTATACCGTCCCGATCGGGCCGGTCCATCCTGCCCTCAAGGAGCCGGTCATGTTCACCTTCGGCATGGAAGGAGAGGTGGTAAAGACCGTGGACTTTGCGCCGGGGCAGACGCACCGCGGAATCGAGTGGATGGGGATGCGGAGAAATCCGGTCCAGATCGTCCATCTCACCGACCGCATCTGCGGGATCTGCGGGATCGTCCATTCCCTCTCCTTTGCCCGTGCCGTGGAGAAAATTGCAGGAATCGAGGTTCCCGAGCGGGCCGATTATATCAGGACCATCCTCCATGAACTTGAGCGGATCCAGTCCCACCTCCTCTGGGCCGGCGTGGCAGCCCATGAGCTTGGGTTTGACTCGCTCTTCTACCTGGCATGGCGGGTGCGTGAACAGTCCATGGACCTGATCGAGAACCTGACCGGCAACCGGGTGAACTATGGGATTGTCCAGATTGGCGGCGTTCGCCGGGATATTTCCGATGACCAGCGTCCCCTGATCGAGAAAGGTCTTGCTTACTACCGCGGCCTGCTCGACCAGATGGCGAAAGTATTCCTGGAGGACAGCACCATCCGCATGCGGTGCCGGGAGCATGGACTGTTGTCAGCCGATCAGGCACGGCTCCTCTGCACCATCGGACCAACCGCACGGGCTTCAGGCCTGAACATGGATGTCCGGCAGGACTACCCCTACTGTGCATATGGCGACCTCGATGTGAAAGCGATACTCCCCCCAGGAGGAGCGCGCGGGGATGTATACGACCGGATCATCGTGCGGCTCCTCGAGGTCGGCCAGTCCATTGAAATCATCCAGCAGTGCGTGGACAATCTCCCGGCCGGCGAGATCCTCTGGGAGCAGAAGATGGCCAAACTCCTTGCCACCTGCAGGAAGGCCGAGGGCGAAGCGATCGGGCGGGTCGAGGCCCCCCGGGGAGAATGCATGCACTATGTCCGGATGGACGGCAATGAAGCGCCGGCAAGCTGGAAGGTCAAGGCCTCCTCGTACAGCAACCTGATGTCCTGGGTGCCGATGCTTGAGGGGGAGCAGCTGGCTGATATCCCGATCATCGTGGCCTCCATCGACCCCTGCCTCTCCTGCACCGACCGGGTATCTGTGGTAAGGGGGAACCAGCAGAACGTGCTCACGAAGGATGACCTGACCCGTCTCTCCCGGGAAAAAACACGGAGGCTGATGGCATGATCCCGGAGTTCCTGGTGACCATTGCAGGTATCATCACTGTCGCGGTCTTTGGTATTATCATCGGCCTCTTCCTGATGGGATTTGACCGGATCGTTGCTGCCCGGATGCAGGCACGGATAGGTCCGCCGCTCACCCAGCCCTTCACCGATGTGCGGAAGCTCTTCTGCAAGGAGAATGTCGTGCCGGAAAACGCCATTGCATGGATGTTTAACTTTGCGCCGGTTGTGGCACTCGCTTCGGTGTTTACTATCCTCCTCTACCTGCCAATCGCTGGCTTTTCCCCGGTGCTTGCCGGGCAGGGTGACCTCATCCTGGTCATGTACCTCCTCACCATCCCCGCCCTTGCGCTCGTTACCGGGGGATTTGCTTCCGGCTCCCCCTACGCCACAATCGGAGCCCAGCGGGAGATGGTGACCATGATCGCGTACGAGTTCCCGCTGGCCATCGTCATTATTGCCGTGGCGTGGAAACTTGCGCTATCCGGTATTGCAATGCCATTTACTCTTGCAAGTATCCAGGCCAATCCGGTCTGGGGCCTTGTCGGGCCGGTAGGCGTGATCGGCCTCCTGATCCTCCTTGTGGTCCTGCTGATCGTGACTCCTGCAGAATTGTCCCGCATCCCCTTCGATACCCCTGAAGCAGAGACCGAGCTTGCCGGTGGAATCTTGGTCGAATACTCGGGCAGGAACCTGGCCCTCTTCTCCCTTACCCAAGGGGTGAAGACCGTGGCGATGACCTCGCTGGTGGTTGCCCTCTTCTTCCCCTACAGCATCGCTGCAGCAGCGGGTATATCGGGTGTCCCGGCCCTGGCTCTGAATATCATCTTCTATATCCTCCTGGTAACTCTCGTAGCCTTCATCTCGGTGAGCGTCGTCAGGGTCTCCATGGCCCGGTTCCGGATCAACCAGGTGGTCTCGGTCTACTGGATCTACCTGTCGGTCGCAGGGCTGTTCGGCCTGCTCCTGGTGATGGCCGATCACCTGCTGGGGGTGGTCTGACGTGGCCGGCCTTCCTCTTGTGCCTGAACTGCTGAAGCAGTTGTTCCGCCGGCCGGCAACCAATCCCTTCCCTTCCCGTTATCTCCCCCCGTCGGTGACGGGGTTCCTTGCAAAAGTCTCCCGGGGCGAGGCGGCAATCAACCCACCGGTTCCCGTTCCCCCGCGGTACCGCGGCAAGATCGTCTATGACCGTGAAAGTTGTATCGGCTGCCAGCTCTGTATCAAGGTCTGCCCGGCTCATGCCATTGAGTTCCTGCCGGAAACCAAGCGGGTGCGGATATATATCACCCAGTGCATCTTCTGTTCTCAGTGCAACGATATCTGCCCGAAAGATTCGCTCCGCATGAGCCCTGAGTTCCTGCTGGCCACCGAAAACCGGTATGCAGAGAGCCAGATTGTCGAATAGGGTTCCCTCTTTTTTTCGGTATGTGTAAGAGCATTCATTTCTCCGTTTTTCACCAAAAAAGCAACCTAAGACACCCCCCTCCATGATACCTTGCCCCGGGCTGCCATAAAACGCGGAGAGAATTTTTTTCTGGATATGCACTAAGGAGCATAAACCGGGATCGTATCCACAGCCCCGCTGGCAAGGATCGAGATCACCCGGTCTGCTCCCTCCCGCACGGGACCTGACAGCCCTTCACCTGGAACGGTCCGGCCGGGCTGAATGCCGATAAAAATGACCGCTCCGGCACTCTCTCCAAGGTATTCCATGAGGAGGTTTAAGGGGAGGGAATGGGTACCAAACGTGACCGCAGCGATGTCCCCCGGCCGGACAATCCGGAACTCCCCGGGGGAAAGGGCCATATCCGCAGCGTCGATGAGGAGAAGCAATTCAGGGTGCTCCCTCCTGATGGTCCCGGTAAAGTTCTCGGGAATAGTGCCGCAATCCACGGTGATCCAGCCCGGTGCCCTGAACCGGTCGGCTACGTAGTTCCCTGCCCCGTCATCCCCGAGAAGAGGATTTCCGATACCAAGCAGCATCCGTACCACGGCACTCTGCCTCCCTTCGCATACTTCTCATCGGGAAAGGCAAAAAAACCTCCCCGGGGGAGAGAAAATGATATGATGAGGGAGAGGAGAACCTTCTCTACCCCATGATATACCGGCTGCCTTTCCCGATCCTGCTCATTCTCTTCTCCTGTCTCCTTTCTGCCGGCTGTTCCATTCCGGGACTGGGGCCACAAAGCCCGGATCTCACGGGAATAACCTGGGTGCTCGTCTCGTATAATAACGGGGGGGATAGGTTTGTTCCGGCACCCCTCACTGCAGAGATAACCCTCTTCTTTGGACCTGACGGCCGGGTCCATGGAAATGCAGGCTGTAATGACTACTCTGGCACCTACCGCCTTGACGGGGGGCTGATCACCATCGGCCCGCTGGCTGCAACGGAAAAATACTGCCTCTCTCCTGAAGGGGTCATGGATCTTGAGCAGCACTACCTCTCCCTCCTGCAGCAGACAACCCGGTATCATGTCGATGGAGATAATCTGGTTCTCTCCTATTATGATACAACGAGACTGCTGGTCTTCAGGAAAACCGGGTGAAAATGATGCCCTCCCCTAATTCCCCTCTTTACCGCGGGTTGCCCCGAACCGGGAGTCGATCCAGCGGGTAATCTCATTCCTGACCTCCCGGACCCCGGCCATGACCTCCTCCTCGGTCCCGGTCAATCCTCCGGGATCCGGAAAACTCCGGTGAATCGTCTCTTTTGCAGAAGGAACGACCGGGCAGACCGTGCTGGCATGGTCACAGAGGGTTACGGCGAGGTCAAACTCCTGTCCGGCAAACTCATCCAGCGGTTTGGACCGGTGGGCCGATATGTCGATTCCGATCTCCTTCATGGCTGCAACGGCCTTCCTGCTGACCCCTGACGGGTGAGTGCCGGCACTGAAGACCTCGTACCGGTCACCGTACCGGGCCCTGAGATAGCCTTCTGCCATCTGGGACCGGCCGGCATTCTGGGTGCAGACGAATAGAACTGTATACCTTGGCATGCGAAGTCCTCCCTTCCTGTTCTGACCACAAATCCAGTCTGAACTCTTGGATACCGTATCTATTTATATCCGACCATTTCACATTCTGTTGAAACCCATGACTGCAGCCGGAAAGGGGCCCGAACGGATGAAACAATCAGGTATCATGAATGAAATCCCAAAAGAAATTGCCATCAGCCTTGCCGAGTCCGGTGGCATTCCCTGGCTCTGCAGCCTCCTTCCCCCTGAACGTGATCTGGCAGGCCAGGTCGTGATCCATAAGGCCCTGTCCGACCCTTCCCGCCTGAAGATCCTCCATCTCCTCTCCTCCCAGCCGCTCTGCGTCTGCGTGATCAAGCACTGCCTTCATCTGGCAGACTCGAAACTCTCCTATCACCTGGCGATACTCCGTGAAGCTGGGCTCGTTGAACGCCAGCATGAGAAGAACTGGCTGATCTACACCCTGACAGAGAAGGGAAAAGCAGTGGTGAGGCACCAGCAGACCGGCAGTATCTGACTGGCATAATTATAACAACCCGAATCCCCTACCTCCCTAATATGCCGATTTCCCGGGGAGTATACCTCGCCTGGGCCATGCAGTGCCTGATCCTTGTTCAAGGACTCTTCGGGATTATCATCCAGAGCCCAAGTATCATCCTGACCGCCGGTATTGGTTTCTTTTTAACCTGCATCCCCTACCTCATCGAACGAAAGGTCAATGTCACCCTCCCGTGGGAGGTGAACTTCCTCATTGCACTTGCCGTCTTCCTGCATGTGGCAGGATACTCTCAGCAGCTGTACCTCCTGCTGTATCCGTATTATGATAAAATCGCCCATTTTATCTCTTCAATAACCGTAGCTGTGCTTGCATTCGTCTCCATCCTGCTCATCAACCGGTTCAGCTGCACGAAGCTGGCCCGGTGGCAGATCTTCTTCTTCATCGTCATCTTCACCATGGCCATCGGTGCGTTCTGGGAGATCTATGAATACCTGCTGGACACCTTCTTTGCGTCATACCTGACAAAACCCCTTCAGCATGGTCTCGATGACACGATGATTGACATGATTTCTGATCTGGTGGGAGCCCTGGTTGTCGCATTGTTGGGGACCTGGTATATCGAGAAAAAGACCCTCGATGAACTGACCAACCCGATGGTTTCTGATTCAGTTCCGGAATGTGATCTCTGACAGACTTTATCTCAGCATTCCTTCCTTTTTTTTCCAAAATCCGGAATAAAACTAACCGGTTCCACCTTTTTTTTAATTTCCTCCCCGCAGGGCACTACCAGAGATTTCTTGAGATGATAAAGAGTATATCCTACGGATCCTGCAGGAGCAGAACGGGAGAGAAGTAATATGGATGAAACCCTCATGACCATCGGCAACCTGGCTATCTACTTCTTTGTGGTTACCAGTATTGCCGCCATGGGGCTCAACCTCACGGTCCGGGAGATCCTCGACCCATGGAAAAAGAAGTGGCTCCTCACCATTTCCCTCGTTACCAACTTCGTTGTCATCCCGCTGTTTGCCCTCTTCGTTCTCTACCTGATCCCCCTTGATATCGATCTGGCCACAGGTCTCATCATCGTGGCCGCTGCAGCAGGTGCCCCTTCCCTGCCGAAAGCCATGGATATTATCGGCGGAAATGTTGCGTATGCTGTTGGCCTCACCATCGTCCTGGTCCTGGTGACCATCTTTTACATGCCGCTCATGCTTCCCTACCTGATCCCGGGGGTTTCAGTCGACCAGAGCGGCACTGCCCTCTACCTCATCGTCTTCATGCTCATCCCCCTCGTGATCACCATGGCGTTGAGGGCAAGAATTCCTTCCCTTGCACGGAGACTCTATCCGGTTATGGACCGGATCTCGGACCTCTCGATTGTTGCCGTCCTCCTCATCTTTGCCACCGGGCTTTTCACCAGTGACTTCTCTATGAGGGCTGGTGCCCTCCTCGGTCTTGAAGGGACGCTCGTTGCCGTCCTGTTCATTCTCGGTTCATTTGGCATCGGGTATGTTCTGGGAGGACCTGAACTGCGAAACCGCGAAGTTCTTGCCTTCGGCACCGGGTTCCGTAATGTATCGGCAGCCCTGGTGGTGGTTGCAGCCAATTTTGAAGACCCGCAGATCCTCTTTATGGTCCTGGTCATTGCCGTGTTTGGGATCATTTTTATGATGATCCTCGGGGGCTGGCTGTACCGGAAAAACAAACGGATGAACCAGAAAGGATACTCCGGCGTCCTCTAATCCAGGTTCCTGTAACAGATACCGGACCCTCCCGGTCTTCCCACAGGTAAATCAGGTATGTGAGGCAGAAGTGCAAGGTTCATGTTTTTTACCCTGCAGGCTGATGCAGATACTGGAGAGGTGAGAGGGGTTATCCATGAGGATTGTCATCGCCCTGGGTGGCAACGCCCTGCTGAAACGGGGGGAGCCTATGACGGCAGGTGTACAGCGGGAGAATATCCGTGCAGCAGCCCGGGCACTGGCCCCCCTGGCAACCGATCACGAGCTCGTTCTCTCGCACGGGAACGGGCCGCAGGTAGGCCTGCTTGCTCTCCAGGCTGCCTGCTATACGGCAGTCGAACCGTATCCCCTGGACGTACTGGATGCCCAGACCGAGGGTATGATCGGTTACATGATTGAGCAGGAACTGGGAAACCTCCTCCCGGGAGAGGTTCCGTCTGCGACTATTCTCACCATGATCGAGGTTGATCCGACTGACCCCGCATTTACCAGTCCATCCAAATTCGTCGGGCCCGTCTATTCCCCTGCAGATGCGGACCGGGTCGGCCGGGAAAAAGGATGGACGTTCCGGCAGGACGGCGGGACCTGGAGACGGGTGGTACCTTCTCCCCGGCCGCAACGGATCTTTGAGATCCGGCCGATATGCTGGCTCCTTGAGAGGGGGGTTGTCGTAATCTGTGCCGGCGGGGGGGGTATCCCGGTCATGTACCCGCCCGGGCGGAAACGGACACTTACGGGTGTGGAGGCTGTCATCGACAAGGACTTCGCAAGCGCCCTCCTGGCACAGGAGATTGGGGCAGACCTCTTCGTGATGGCCACAGATGTACCGGGTGTCTATCTCAACTGGGGTACACCGGATGCCCGCCTTATCCGGATAACAACACCGGAAGAGCTGGAAGCTCATACCTTCCCCGCCGGTTCCATGGGACCGAAGGTCGAGGCTGCCTGCCAGTTTGCCAGGAAGACCGGGAAGCGGGCGGCAATCGGTGCGTTAAACGATATCGGGACAATCGTTGCCGGGGATTCCGGAACCCAGGTCCATGCAGGGGGACCCTGAAGTATGACAACGTTTGGAGTGTTTTCTGAAGTGGGGAGGCTGCGAAAGGTACTGGTACACCGTCCTGATCTCAGCCTGCGACGGCTTACGCCCGCAAACCACCATGATTTTCTCTTTGATGATGTCTTATGGGTTGACAGGGCAATACAGGAGCATGACGCCTTCGTCAGGCTCATGCGGGACGAAGGAGTGAAGGTATACTATCTCCAGGAGCTGCTCGCCGAGGTACTTGCAGCGGGGCAGGATATACGACGGCTGGTGCTTGAGAAGGTGGTGAATGAGATGGCGGTGGGCATCTCTGCGGTGGATGCCGTGCATATCTGCCTGATGGATATGGAGCCGGCCGAACTCGCGAAACATCTTATCGGGGGGCTTACGGTCGATGAACTCGAGTGTGTCTACATGGAGGGGCTGGGCCGGTTCTCCCTCACGGCCGCTGCAGCCGGACCGGATGCTTTCATCCTCCCTCCGCTCCCGAACACGCTCTTTACCCGTGATTCCTCCTGCTGGATCTCCACCGGGGTCGTCCTGAGCCCGATGTTCTGGCCGGTACGGCGGCCTGAAGTGTTCAACCTGGCCGCTGTCTACCAGAGCCACCCGTTGTTCAGGGATACCAGGTTCCCGTTCTGGTATCCGCCGATTGGTGACGACGGAACATTTCATCTGCAGGATCTCAGTCAGGCACCCCTGGAAGGCGGTGATGTGATGCCGGTTGGGAACGGTACGGTCCTCATCGGCATGGGTGAGCGGACATCCGCCCACATGATCGAACAGCTGGCCCGGGCGCTCTTCTGCGGAAATGCTGCTGACAGGATTATTGTCGCCCAGATGAACCATGACCGGGGGCACATGCACCTTGATACGGTCTTTACCATGCTCGACCATGAGACCGTTACGGTATTCCCGGAGGTCGTCAGCAGGATGCAGGCTTACAGTATCAGGCCTGGACCAGGCCAGACTCTGTTTCAGGTCACGAAAGAGGAGAGTTTTCTTGGAGCCGTAGCCGATGCCCTTGCTGTTGATCGCCTCCGGGTTCTCCCTACCGGTGGTGATGAATATCAGGCCGCCCGTGAGCAGTGGGACGAGGGAAATAATGTAGTTGCTCTCCGGCCGGGGGTGGTTATTGCATATGACCGGAACACCTGCACCAACCGGAGCTTCCGGGATGCCGGGATCGAGGTGCTGGAGATTGAGGGATCGGAGCTCAGCCGTGGCCGCGGCGGAGGCCATTGTATGACCTGCCCGCTGCTGCGTGATCCAGCGTGAGAGGATGAGAAGATGATTCAGGAGAATTACATCCGGAAATGCAGGGTCATTCCCGGACAAAAAGTTGACCTGAAGCGTTTCGGGACCGGCTGGGCGCAGGACGAGGAACTCAAGGCAGCTGGAAAAGAAACGATCAGGGAGCAGGCACGAAAGATCCTTGAGCAGAACCGCCGGGATCTGGACGTATCACAGGAACTCCTCTGGGCGAGTGATACCTACTCAGTACTCATCATTCTCCAGGGAATGGACACATCGGGAAAGGATGGAATCATCAAGCATGTCATGTCGGGAGTCAATCCCCAGGGCTGCCGGGTGGCCAGTTTTAAAGTGCCGAGCGAGGAGGACCTTGACCATGATTTTCTCTGGCGATACTGGCGGCACCTGCCAGCGCGGGGTGAGATCGGAGTGTTCAACCGTTCCTACTATGAAGAGGTCCTGGTAGTCAGGGTCCATCCGGATCTGATCGACCGCCAGCGCCTTCCCCTGGGGAAACGGAACAGGGACTTCTGGAAGACCCGGTATGATGATATGAATGCCTTTGAACGTCACCTGGTGCAGAACGGGACGGTCATCCTGAAATTTTTCCTCCATATCTCAAAGGAGGAGCAGAAAGAGCGGCTCCTTGCCCGGCTAAAAGAAAATGAGAAACTCTGGAAGTTTTCTCTTTCGGACCTTACAGAGCGGAACTTCTGGGACGATTATATCGGGGCATATGAGGAGATGCTGCATGCCACCAGTACCGAATGGGCTCCCTGGTACGTGATTCCCGCCGATCATAAGTGGGTGGCCCGGACACTGGTTGCCGACATCGTCTCCTCTGCCATCAGTTCCCTCGACCTGCGGTACCCGAAAGTACCGGACGACGTCTCTGCGAGACTTGAGAAGGCACGACACGAGCTGGAGAGAGAGTGAGAGAGAATAATTCAGGGGGACCTGCCTCCAGGAGATCCCCCCATGGCAAGCTTTCAAGACGCTTCGGGCCCCAGTATAGGAAAAAGCGATTCCATGAACGACAGACGTGAAGGATTCAGGAATATATGCAGAATGCACCTTGGCTACCTCCACCTCGGTATTGCCGCCCTTGTCGTGCTCTCGTTTGTCATCCTGATCCCTCTCGCTATCGGTGCTCTCTTCCATATCCCGCAACCCGCAATACTTGCCCTGATTTCCGCAACGCTCATCTTCCAGGCCCTGGCAGTTGCTGCCGGTATCGGATTCGGTATCGATCCGGTGGTGGCCATCATGCTCACCACCTCAGTCGCAGTCGGCGTCATGATTGCCATCCTCCAGATCTGTGACCTTTTCTCAGAGTCCTCTTCACGTGTAGCCGGATGGCTGGACCGGATCGCGAAGAGGACCGAGAGATATGACTTTCTCCACCACTATGGGGTCATCATGCTGATCCCGATTATCTGGATCCCCGGCATCGCCCTCTATGGAAGCCCGATTATCGCCTGGATCTTTCAATGGAAGGAGATTCCGGCCATCATCTGCATGGTCACCGGCTGGCTCATGGCCTCAGCTCTGGTCGCTGCCGGAGCACTGGGTGTAATCAGCATCCTCTCCTGACCTGCCGATCCTCATGCAGCCACCGGTTTGTCATGGTGCACATACCGGAGAAAAAAAGGTTCGTGTGATTATCTCCAGGAGATTCAGAATCACCGTGCAGGAGCCTGCTATCAGGTCCGGGTTCATGATTTGGGTATAGTAACAATTTGACCACCAAATCCACCATCAAATTACGACTGAAAATGTGTTATGTATCCAGTTCTGAAATCGATATAAAAAAAGTCACTGAACATTCGTATGGATGCAAAAAAGAACCTGTTCCTTAACACCGACCTATCGCATAAATGGGGGACGCCACAGCGGCGGGGGTAAGCCGAAGGCGCAACCCCCAGGAGCGTCTTAATCGAGATAGTGATCTAAAACCAGTGGAAAACTTCGTGGCTGAAATGCCACTATATTCATGATTTTTTCCGTAATGCGGATATATTCAAATAATTTCTTCCCGGATATACAGGTATATGGGAAAAAGCTATGGACTATATCTCGCCTACTTTTTCCAGTCACTCATTGCCCTGAATGCGGTGTATGCCTTTATCATTGGAGAATACCATGAAATGTTCACCGCCATCCTCATGTTCGGCCTGACGGTTGTCCCCTACGTGGCTGCCCAGCGCCTGAAAATCCATCTCCCCTGGTTCGTCTTCCTCCTGATTGCACTGGCCCTCTGGTTCCACACTGCCGGTTACGTCCAGGGATACTACATTACCTTCTACCCGTACTATGACAAGATTGCCCACATTGTCAGCGGGATGACTATTGCCCTGCTCGGGTTTCTCGGGGTCATCTTCCTTGATAAGTACATGAAAATGAACCTGACGCCTGTTTTCATCATCTTTTTCACGATCATCTTTGGTGTAGCGCTGGGGGCATTCTGGGAGATGTACGAGTTCCTGGTCGATATTGTCTTTGGAGGAAATCTCGCGGGGCCTATGCAGAACGGTCTAGAGGATACCATGCTTGACATGATATTTACCCTTGGCGGATCGGTGGTCGTGGCCATCATAGGGGTGTTCTGGTTCCGGCACCACCGGAAAGAGGAAATTACCCGGTCCGTGGCCACGCCATAACCTTTTCGTATTTTTCCCACAAAAAACGCCGTGCGGCACAGGGATTATCAGAAGCAAGGCCATCAATCCCCAGATCGGCGGCCTCCCCAAACTCTGCGGGAGTGTCCAGTGTCCATGAGACGACCTCCAGACCCCGGTCGTGGCATGCCATTACCAGATCCGGGTTGACCAGATTCCATCTCAGGAGAACCGCCTCCACTCCCAGATTAGCTGCCAGTTCCGGAAGATTATCAACCGTGGTGGAGATGATCAGCCCGGTCCGGGCTGAAGGGAGGAGGGACCTTGCTGCCGTGAGACTTTGATGATGAAATGAGACGATATAGAGATTTTTTGGCCCGGTGCGGCTGAGTACGCTGCATACCTCTTCCTCGCTCCCCTGCTCCTTGATCTCGCAGAACAGTCCACACTTCCCGGTGACCAGCAGGCATACTTCCTCAAGGGTGGGTATCTTTTCCCCTTTACCGGCCTCGAATTTCCGGAGCTCCCGGGCGGTATACGAACCCACCGGCCCGGTGCCGTCTGTCGTGCGATCAAGAGTGGCATCGTGGATGATAACCGGGACCCGGTCCTTACTCAGCCGTGCATCAATCTCCGTGTAATCTGCACACTTCATCCCTTCCCTGATGGCACGAAGCGTGTTCTCCGGTTCAACTGCCCGTGCCCCCCGATGCCCGATGATGAACATACGACCAGTTCAGAACCGGACCACATAAAGGCAGTCCCTCTGGGGAGGCATGCGCTCAGGAAGGTTTGTTCAAGCAGAAGAGATCATGGTCAATCCCTCGCACAAAGGGCATTCCCGGGGCCGGCCTCCTCACGGAATCTGGTCAGGGAGCACCCCCCTCACTGTTGTTTTTTAACATAATCCCGGTATTCCGCAAGGATAGCATCGGCGTAGACCTCTTCCTTTTTTGCCGGAACGTAGTTAAACACCCGGACTCTTTTCAACAACTCTGCCGTGATGGTATCTTCATCAGGAAGTCCGAGCGCGGCTACATCGGAAAGGATCCGGTCAAGCTGATCGATTCCCGTCTCTTTCCCATCGATGCAGATCTTCGGGATCTTTCCCTCATCAGGGACAATTCCGCCACAGACACTGCAATACTTCCCCTCCTTGTCCCCGGCCATGGGCCCCTACTCCCGGATCATGGTGAGCATCATCTTGAACCTGGTGATCGCTGAGAGGGCATGGGGAACATTTGCCGGGAAGATGATGGTCTGTCCCGCTGTCATCGGGTGGGTTGTCCCCCCCACCCATACCTCACATTCACCATCAAGGATCGTAACGACTGCATCGTACGGGGCAGTATGCTCTGAAAGTCCCTCATCCTTGTCAAACGAGAAGATGGTGATACTTCCCACCTTCTTGTTGATGATCATCCTGCTGGCAATGGTCCCTTCCTGGTAGGCGACCAGATCTTTGAGTTCAAGAACCCGTCCCTTCAGTTCTTCACGATCTTCTGCGGTCATGGGAATGTCTCTCCTGGTAGGTCGTCCAATATTGCCTTAATTATTCCTCTTTTTCTGTTTTTTGGGTCACAGAACCCACCCTGGTATATTCCAGGGCTCCCTCAACCGGGCAGACATCGAGACACCGGTGGCAGAGGTAACATTCGCCCTTGAGGTCGGCCCGCTTTGCCTCATTTGTCGGGCAGGCCTGTTCACATTTTTTGCATTCTATGCACTGGTCTGTCCGCTGGATCTTGAACCGGCTCACCATGGCGGGAACAGATACCAGTGCCCCGAACGGGCAGAAGAGCCGGCAGAAGGGGCGGTACAGGAAGAACGAAAGTCCGATGATCACCAGGAATACGAAAAATCCGGTGGTGAATGCCAGGTAAAAAAAGTCCCTGATCCCGAAGAGCCGGAGGATGCCAAGCGAGAGGAAGATCGCAGCACCGATGAACACGAAAAAAAATGCCCAGCGGAAGAGGCAGGGCATGATCTTGTTTTTCAGGTGGATTTTTGGCACCGGGACATAGGACCCGATTTCCTGGACAGCACCGACTGGGCAGAGGTATCCGCAATAGAACCTGCCAAAGAGAAAGGAGAGCGTGAGCATGACGACAATCCCCATGGCGGCAATGGCCAGTGGCCCGCCAATTCCCTTCACGTCCCTCAAGACCAGCATCTGGAACTGCCAGGGGATAACGGGGGAGAAGATGAGAAAACCGAGCGCAATGGTCACCAGGAGGAGCGCGACACCTGTCCGGCGTTTCCACCGTTTTGTGTACCAGAGTGCAAAGAGGACAAGAAAGAAGACCAGGGCATAGAGAAATCCAAGTACTTTTGCCTGTTCATAGACCATACCGGTCACCTGCCTGTGCTAGTGCTAAGGGCATCATCCCCTAAATTGATAGCGATCGGAACGGAAATGCATGGTTATGAAGATCACTGATATCCATACTCTTCCGGTCAGTGAAAACCCCCATCATGTTGACGCCCGGAAAGCATACGAATCCCCCCATGCAGTTGCCGTGGTCATCACCCTCATGCCTGGCGAATCCCTGAAGAGACATATCACGCCGGTTGATGTCTTCTTCTATGTTCTCGAAGGAACGGGGGTTGTGGAAATTGGCGAGGAGCGCTCAACGGCGGGACCGGATACCGTTATTGAGAGTCCGGCGCGGATACCCCACCGCTGGATCAATGAGAGCAATGCGATCTTCCGGGTCCTCGTGGTGAAAGTACCCCGGCCTTCTGAAGAGACGAGACTGCTCTGAATCCTCCGGATCATCCCATGAGCCTAGTCATTGCATTTTCCGGAACCCGGGGCGCAGTAATTGCCGGGGATATGCGGGAGATCTTATTTTCCGCAGATGATGCTGCAACCCGGGTACTTGAACAGGAACTGTATACCGGTACGATCATATCGGATGGTGACCTGAACCAGAGAGCTGCGGAGCTGGGAGTCTCTCTCGCCATCCGGGATACAAAGTGCAAGGTACAGGAGAAGGACGGCATACTTACCGGAGAAGTCAGTGAGTCCGACGGCAGCAGGAGGAGGATACGGAGATTGTATGTCTCCGCCGGACAGTATGCCATAGCTGATATTGAGGGGACCTCCTATAATCTGAGACAACGGGCAGAAGGGAGCAGCTTTGTCGTCCTCGGAAATGAGATCTGCAAAGAGATCGCTTCCTCTGCTATCAGGGAACACTGGAGGGGGGGAGGACTTCCCGAAGCCATCCGGTTGATCATTCTCATCATGGATCTTGCCGCGTCCCGGACCGCATCCGTGAGCAAGTCTTACCATCTCCTGCAGACGGGGAAACGAACCGCTCTTGGGGACATTATCGATCGGGACAGGGAAACCTGCCAGTGATTCCGTCCGTGGTAATTGCGCCTAGGATCCGGTTGTCTGCTTCATCTTTTTTCGGTATACCAGGTAGAGCAGAGAGAGGATTCCGATAGTAGAACCGCTACGGTAAGGCCGATAACCGGGTACGCGATGATGAGTTCCCTGATGAATTCAGCACCAAGTGCGATCACCGTACATCCAGAGATATTATTATCTTGTATGTGAAACCGTTTAGGAATAACGGAGCAGAACCGGAGGAAGGACCCTGAACCCGAAAATTACCCTTATTATTGAACAGTTTTTTCCCCAGATCATCGATCGCCATATCCGTACCCGGTCATCATTCGAGTCGGCCATGGAAGGCCTCGAGAGATACCGGAACCTGGGATACCAGGCCCTGCGGAAGTTCCCTCGCGAAGAAATTGAGGAGAACAAGCAGGCTCTTGATGAAGCATTTGCTGCATCTGTCAGGAGGCTTGAGGAGTTCCACGGACACGGGAAGGCGGGTACTGGTTCTTCTGTCCGGTCCGATATACCAGACTCGCCATGACCGGAATGGGAACAACTTACATCTTTTAATCCCCGGCAACCTATCGTTTATCAGCGATGGCACGAACCCTCTCCAGCCGTGACATGGAAATCCTCATGAAACTTGCTCCTGAGCTTTGTGACCCGCTCTGCCCGGGATCAGGCCACGAGTTCTTCTCTATTCTCCCCCCGGTATCAAACCACGTTGCTGCCGATGAGAAGGACTTCGCCCGACGGCTCCGTCACCTTTCCCGTGAAGATCTTGAATATCTCGTCGGCCTCATCCTGGACGGGAGTGAGAGCATCGGGTGTGTCTCTCCGGAGCATATCGTTGAATTTGCTGAGTATGTTGCTGATACCCTCTCATTCGGTGATGCAGAGCAGATCATTGATATATATAAAAATGGCGTCCCCTGTTGACAGGAGAAAGGGGGGGAGAAAACCCTGTCCATTCATTCCTCTTCTCCATGTTCTGGGAATGCAACCCCGGGCTTCCTGCTGATAAACGAGTTCGGGATATTTTCTCCTATCCTCTGTGCCACGGCAACAGGCAGCCCGATGGCGAGAAGTCCTCCCGGCAGGGCATGGTTGACCGTCGGGTCCTGGGGACCCATAAACGCTGAGTCCTTCGGTGCCTTTGCTGCCATTCCTGCCGGATAGGTGACCAGGGTTCCACAGGCAGGCCCCCAGGGGACCAGGACCGGAAAGAACGGTTCTGCCCGGTCGAAGTGGACCAGGGCGGCAAGGTTCCGGATCTGCTCGGCGTTCCCGAAACAGGTGACGGCCCGGACCCCGGTTGCCGAATGAGGGACAGATTCGCAGGTCTGGATTACCAGGTATTTTCCGGCAGGAGTAATCGTACCGATGGCGGAAAAGCACTGGTCCACCAGCTCCGGGGCAGCCTTCAGATATTCGGCAGGTGCATCAGGGATCCCTGGTCTGCCGGTGGAGACAAAGTAGCTGATAGCCGGCGGGCGGGGAATATACCCGGTATGGGAGAGACCTCCCGGGCAGCAGCCGGTTCTGGTATCTCCACCGAGATAGATTGCCGGCGGCCCTTCATTCTGTGCCATCCGGATCATGGCAACCGCAATGCAGCGATGGATTTCCGGAAGGGGGACAGCGGTTTCCGGGGGGTTTTCTGCACCATAGACCGCGAGAGGCCTCGTCCCGAGGCGACATGCGGCAGCAAGAGCCTGCCCCAGTCTGGCAATAGGCATATCGGACATATGCGGAGGTTAGGGAATCCGGGCTTAAAACAGTTCCAGCGACACTTTTTAAATATGCCAATAGAGAGTTCTGCTATTCATTCAACCTGACCCCGGAAAAGCGGGGTGACAATTCAGGGCTGATGAGCAGAGAACCCCGGTACCGGGGATGATTCACAGGCTGGCGATCGTTCTGCCCATCGTTGACTGGTTTCCTGCTTACCCCGGGGAATGGCTCCGTTTTGGTATCCTGGCCGTCATCCTCCCTGCTGCCCTTGCCATTCCTAAAAAGCAGGAAAATTATGGGTATAGTACTATTTTCACCACCAACCTTTCTCATATATCACGTCGGAAAATATTTCGTACCATGAGTTCTGAAAATCTATGCTGAAAAAGTGATATACCATCCATCACGACCTATGAAGAAATTTGTGTGCTTGATACCGCA